>CALFBH010000071.1 GCA_937951615.1 uncultured Saprospiraceae bacterium
GTTTTGGTGCAAATTGTTCTATTGCTATGATTGTTAAATTGTTATCGTGATTTTTTGCGCAGCAAAAAACAATAGCAATGAAGCAATTTCAACAATGAAACCATCCTAATCACCCGACAATATTAACTTGAAAGACTACTAAGTAAGTTTAAGTTTAAATTCTTACTGGGTATTGAAAGGGTATTGCTTTTGGCAACACATAGTATGTTTTAAACTTCGACTTAAACTTATAAAACTATGAGAACCTACGTATTTTTTACTTTAGCCTTCCTGCTCGGCACTACGCTGGCTTATGGACAGAAACTTATTGCTCCGGCAGATGGTGCTTCCATTAATCTGGCTAAGAATACGCCAATGCTTACTTTTAAATGGGCAGAAAAAGAGACAAGGAAAAAACAATGGTACCAGATTCGTTTATGTGAAGTTCAGGAAGGGCAGGATTTAAAACAAGCTATTAAAAACAAAGCTGTCTGGACGCATAAAGCACCTTTTGCACAAATTACGGTAAGCATGAGCGACCTCGCATTAAACACCAATAGCTCTTACGTCTGGCAAGTCAAAAAGCTGAATAAAAACAAGCTGCCAAGTAGAAAAGCTAGTTGGCATTCAACTATTTTTCGGATTGATTTTCACCAACCTGTCAGTCGAGCCTTGAATCAGGATATTTCGCCTACTGACACTTCTATTGCAGCAGGAGGAAATATTTATAAATACTATAAATTGGGAACAGACATAGATACTTCTTGTTGCCAGTTAGAAATGGAGTTTACAGATTTTTGTGATATAAAACCTGTAAATTTCCCCAACTGTTGTCCAGAAGATTTATTTTCGAGAGGTCATACAATTTCGGGAGTTGGCGGTCAGCGAGAAATGATGTTTGGTTCGGCTTTTATGATGATTGATAGTCAGTCTACAGACGGCTGTCCAGTCATCAAGGAGGCAAATTACATCAAACATAAGATGATTTATTCTATTATTGATGACTGCGAAAATATACCCGGTATTTGCGAAAGCATCACAGATTATGACTGCGCACCAAACCCCACAGCTCCAGTAAAAATCGTCACTTTAATTTATAAAAACGGAACACTTCTTTCCCCGGGCAAAGCAGAATATGTAAAACCACATGCCAACATCGACCTTTCACTTTGGGATGAAAACCAGAAGAAATTTGAAGTCATTCAACGAAAAGACGCTACGATTAAACACACAGATTATGGCTTGATTTGCACCGACATTGGTATGGATACCGGACAGTCTTTTTCCTGTTCTGCGCTTTTGCAGGCTGAAATTTCTATTCACGATCCTAATCAATTATCCACTAAGGATGAATATATTATGGTGACTTATATTGCGGAGCATAATGACCACGATCACAGGGAAACAAAAAGTACCGAAGAGTCTAATTCCGATAAATTTCCTCCACAAGTCAACTATGAACAGAATATGCCTGATTTAATGTATTTTTACAATTTAAAGCAAAACGCACACCCCTCCACCGCCGAGCATATTGACATCATTCCATTGCCTGTACAAGGGACAGAAACTTGTGAAATGTTTCGAGACAAATAACTGGGAATAAAACACTAGGACACAATTAAGATATTTATAAAAATCAGCTTTTTAGCAGCCTATCTTTTGCACGTAGGACTGAAGTCCTACGCTTTTGCGAAACAGAACTGGTATCGTTTTTCCAGCCTAAGTGTATTATGTTTGTGTGCCATTTGTATGTCTGCACAATCTCAAGCTAAACAAGATTCTTTACTCGCAGAACATTATTATTACCTTGCCGATTCCACCTATTATAATCCTGACACCTGCCTAAAATATTCCAAACTTGCTATTCCACTTTTGAAGAAAGCTAAACTTTTGCAAAAGTATGTTTACACCTTAAATGGTATGACCTATTGTTATAAAGAACTTGTCCAGCCCGATAAGTACCGCGAAAATGTCACCTATTGTCTATCAGAAGCTCAAAAATATTTATCTACTCGTCATCCTGAATATTTTTATGCCAAGCTGAACATGGCCAGTTATGAATTTGAAGTTATTGGTCACTATAAAAAAGCCACAGCTACATATATAGAATCACTTGAGCATATTCCCTTAAAAAACCATCAAGATCGTGGAACAATCAATAATAATATTGGCAAAGCCTACGAGCAGCAAGGTGATTATAAATCTGCGATTTCCTATCTCGAAAATGCCCTGTATTTATTCCAAAAAGGTGAAGTCAATCCCATCAAAGTTTATCAAACGACTTCCACCCTTGCTATTTGCTATCAAAAAAGTCATCAGCCAGAAAAAGCACTTCAATATTTCAAAAAAGCAGAAGAAATTATTCTACCGCTCCGCAAACAAAAAACACAATATATTGCTGGCATCAATATACTCATCGCCAGAGCATACTATCAGCTTGAACAATACGATAGTGCCTTAGCGCGAGTGAATAATGCAGACAAACAAGCCATAAAAAACGATGTACAGCAAGGAAATATTCATCATTTACGTGGGAAAATATTTTCAAAAAAATATAAAATAGAAGCTGCGCTTCAAGAATTTGAACTGGCTTTATCGGTTTACCCAAAAGACAATTTCCTAGACAAAGCAAAAGTATGGGGCAATATAGCTGCGACCTATCAGGCAGACAAACAGGTCGTAAAGGCACTCGAAGCTACACAGCAGAGTATTAGTTTCCTTACGGGAAACACAAAAATAAACAACAGCTTGGTCAGCTTGCCAAATGCTTCAGATTCTATCCGTTCGGAAATTGACTTATTGCCTGTGCTATTGCAAAAAGCAGACATTCTTTACGAAAATTATCAGTCGAATGCCGAACTCAAATGGCTGGAAGCAACTTTGGAGACTTACGATTATGCCTTTTATGTTCGCTCTGTCTTTCAGCAGCAACTATTTGACGAACGAGCCAAATTATTTCAAAACAAAGCCCAGTCTTTCCAGCATAAAGCCATCCAGATTGCCTGGGAACTTTTCGATAAAACGCAGCAAAAAAAATATGCAGAAAAAGCCTTCGCTTTCGCGGAAATGAGCAAATCCAGCGTCCTACTAGAAGAAATCAAAAAGAAAGAAGCCGCAGGGTATTCCAACATCAGCGATACACTCATAAACCAGCGTTATGACCTCAAAGGCAAGCTAAATTACCTGCAAAAAGAAGTCGAAACAGCTAAAGTTCCCAAGGCCCAACTCAATGCAGACGTCCTCGCCATTCAGCGTCAGTTGCAAGCCATTGAACGTGAATTGAATGAAAAATATCCTGCGTATTATAAACTCGTTCACGAAGTTGCCCCCATTACGCCCCATGAAATACAGAAGAATTTAGCTGAAAATACTGCATTGCTAGCGTATTATCTCCACGATAATCAGCTCTATACTTTTATCATACAAAAAGAAGGACTTGTATTTAAAAAGCAGAAATTAAGTCGGGATTTACGGACACAAATTACAGAATTATTAGCCGCTCGAAAATTTCAAAACAAAGAAGAACGGGAAACTTATCAGCAATTGGGGCATGATTTGCATCAAATTTTAATTGAGCCACTCGACCTTTCATCAGACATCAAAAAGCTGATTATCGTCCCAGACAAAACGCTCAATTTTCTGCCTTTTGAATTGTTACTGACCGATAAGACGGATAGTCTGCTGCCTAAGACCTTTCCCTTCTTGTTTAAAAAATATACAACAGCTTATGCTTACTCCGCCACTATTTTGCAAAAGCAAAAACAAAGCAATACAGCTAAACAATCTCTACTTGCTATCGCCCCTATATTCGACAATCATCCCACACAACAAAACCTAACATACAGTGAAAAAAGCAGTGAAAAAATCGCCGCTACTTTTAGGGGCAAAAGACTAATTCGTCAGGAAGCCAGCCTCAAAAATTACCGCACTTTAGCCCCCGATTATCAAATTCTCCACCTCTCTACCCATGCCAGCGCAGGCGATTCACTCCTGCCACCCGCCATCTTTTTTCATGATGACACCCTCCTGCTCAGCGATGTATATGCCATGCGCCTCAATGCCCAACTTGTCGTCCTCAGTGCTTGCCAAACTGCCTTAGGCGAATACGAACAAGGCGAAGGCGTGATGAGTTTGTCGCGCGGCTTTACCTATGCAGGCGTCCCCGCGCTCGTATCAAGTCTCTGGTCAGTCAATGATAAATCAACTGCCGACATCATGCAGTTTTTTTACCAGCACCTCCGCTCCGGCTTCCCCGCCGATGAAGCCCTCCAACAAGCCCGACTTGATTATTTGGCGCAAGCCAAAAACACACAAGCCACGCCTTATTATTGGGGCGCATTTATTTATGTGGGGGAGGGGCATGTTATCCAAAGTGCTGCTGGGAATGGTAAATTGTGGCTGGGACTGCTTCTGGTCGGCTTGCTTTTGACTTGTGGCGGCTGGTGGTTTTTTAAGGGTAAATCGGAGCTTGGATAGATTTGCCTCAATTGTCCAAAAGTCTACACCGACTCAGTAGCAACTTCTCATACCAAACTATTTCTTCAGCGGGGGGTAACAATTTATAAAAAATAATGATATTTAATCAACTACTTGTATATTTATAAAAAATATAACATGTAGCAATACATTATTTATCTCTATCTTTTTATAAAAAAAACATAACATGAAAAAACTCATCCTACTCTTGATTCTATGCACTTCTTGTGTAACAGAACATAGCCTTTACGGACAATCAGAAATTGATTCCACTGATTCAGCTTATTTTGCAGCAATGGAAAGCTATTTCAGAACCCTGATGGAAGAAGACTCTAGTGCAACTAAAAAGTACCTTCGATATGAAGCAAAAATTAAAAAAAAATTAGACCAAAACAACAGTCTTATTCCGTATCAACGAGCAATAAGGTCTGTATGTAATAATGCCTGTCCAGGACAAGACTTAGCAAACTGGCAGTTAGAAAGCGACTACGTTTATGAAGTAGGTAATGTACAATGGAACGGCTTTGTAAGCAGAGTAAGTCCCGACCCAAGAGAAATCAACAATTCCGAACCTGCTAGAAATGCACTATTGGGTCTGCCTTCTGGAGGTTTATTTAAATTTGATATTGCAACATCGAAGTGGATTCCAAAAACCGATGGACTGAATGAGTACGGATTGGGAATTACTGAAATATTAAGAGACGCGAATAGTCCAGATGATATTCTGATTTCTACAGGCATTGGACATACAGGAGATTATGGCACTTCTGCTGGACTCTATTCTTCTCCGGACAATGGGGACACTTGGCTTCCATGGAGTACAATGTTTCCCGGGTTTGATCCATGTAAAACTCATATTATAGGCTTATATTACAATTATGATAATCTTGGCAATCCAGGCTCAATTTTACCTAATTTCTTTCTAATTGAAAGACAACATGGAACGCATGATAGACTATGGGAATGGTGTGGTATTACTTGGATAGATCACACACCACAGGAATATATAGATAGAGTGACAGGTGCTAGCTCCCCATATGACCCAAACTTACAACTTGTCGATTTTACAGCAACTTCCAATTCATTAGTATTAACAACAAACTCCCCTTATAATAATGCTGGTGCTGCTATCTTTCATGCACCAAAATCTGGTTCGTGTAGCTTTCCTCTTACCTGGACTGATAATACAGGTAGTTTACCAGCGTTTTCAGTAGGAAATAATCAGAATCTTGCTGTTTCAGACTATAATGGAAGTGTCATATTCGCTAGGTCTAAAGGCAATAATAACAACACATTATATAGCTCAACGGATGGTGGGCTGACATGGCTTGTAGAAACCAACTCAATAATCGGTGGCACAAAATTGGACATGGAATATTCTCCTCAAACAGGTTTAGTTTATCTGGGAGAAACTTATATGAAGGTCTGGGATTATGTCGGCAAAGTACTCCATTCTGCGAATTCGTCTTCGCAACATGCTGATATCCGAGACATGAAAGTTATTGGACTTGATGCCATAGGAAATGAACTCCTTGCAGTAGCCAATGATGGTGGAGTATCCATTACAACTTATGATCCTACATCTTCCTCTATCAACTCACCGGGTGCTGTAACGCACCGACCTGTTTCGGGAACAAGCATGCCTATCCAACAAGTATGGGGACTGGGTATTACGCAATCCGTAAATGTAGAGATAGCTAAAGGCGATATGCACAATAATTCTTTTGCCTATACAGGAGGGAGCTGGTGCAAGTTTGGATATGGAGACGGTGGTAATATTCAAATAAATCATACCGATAATTCTACTGTCTATTTTTCCACAAATCCTAATGTCAAAAAAGGAAATCTCAATAGCATTTGTGGCAGTTGGGGTACACAGATATTTAATACAAGTCAATGGCAGTTTGGAAGACCACTCGAATTAAACTCTGACAATCAATGTAAATTATACTTTGGAGATGATTATAATTGTCATTCATGGAATCCTTCCAGACCTTGTGACCCAAATTATGCAAGACTTATTATTTACGATGATTGTAGTACTCCTCCTAATTCTACCATCATACCTTTAAATATCAACGTTACAGGAAATAATCCAGGTCAATACATGAATGAAATCGGTGCTATTGGCATAGCAGAATCCAATTCGAAGGTCATCTATCTCGGCTCACATGGAAGTAAAGCACCTGGACAGAGTGGCGTATTTTTAAAATCGATTGATGGAGGACTCAACTGGATAGATTTGAGTAATAGCAATGTAACATACAATAGCAATACAAATTCTCTGACTAATTCAATAGGATGGCTTAGCATTGAGGACATTGTCGTTTCACCTTATGATGAAAACATAGTCATCCTAAGCATTTCAGGGACAAGGACAGGTTTGCGGGTTTTGTGGAGTTTCGATGGAGGATTCAACTTTTTTGATTACTCTCCCGGACTCACTGACTTACCTGTAAACACCTTGGAATATTTCAAAAACTCAAATGATTTACTATTTGCAGGAACGGATGCAGGTGTTTATTATAGAGATAATACCATGAGTCAGTGGGTATGTTTTACTGAAAATTTAGGGCTAACATGGACGACAGATTTGGATATTAATTATTGTAATAATGAATTGTACGCTACTACTTACGGACGCGGCGTCTATAAAACTTCCTTAAATGCCTTAACACCTGTAAGAAGATTCCATAGGATTTCAAGTAATACAACATGGAACTACAACAAAGTAATCTATTCTGATGTCATTATTGAACCCGGCGTAACCTTAGATATTACAGGCGCAAAAATACAATTTGCAGAAGGCAAAAGAATTATTGTAAACCCAACGGCCCAACTCAATGTCATCAATTCTGAGATGACTACACTCTGTGACGATTCATGTTGGGATGGAATTACCATTGAAGGAAACTCTAATGCCCCTCAAACTACAGCCTTTCAGGGAAAAGCATTTATTAGCGGTAGTACTTTATCAAATGCAAGAAATGCCATCAATATACTTGGCGTAAATGAAACCACACCCAATTTAGCTACGGACTGGTCTCAGATGGGTGGCATTATAGAAGCAGTAAATTCCGAATTTATTAATAATCGGAGAGCTGCTCAATTTTTAAGTTATGAAAATATTGTAGGCGGTATAGAAATAGATAATGTCAGCACTTTTACTGATTGTAATTTTTGGATAGACACGGCAAACTGTGGTAGCAATAGCCCTTTTATAACCATGTTTGGTGTCAATGGGGTTCGCATAAAAGGCTGCACTTTTGAAGATAAGAGATCAGGCATCTCAATGGCTGACTACAGAGATGGAATAAGTACATCAGAATCTACTTTTTCAGTCCACTCAAATGGCAATGACAAATGTATATTCAAAAACCTAAAACAAGGCATTAATGCAACGGCAGTCAATGCAAGTAATAATTTAGAATTAGAAATTATCGATGCTGAATTTTATAATAATGAAACAGCTATCAGGCTTTATGATGTCAATAATGAAAGTATAGTCACCAATAATAAAATAATCATAGGGCATCCTGCAAGTTCAAGTTCTTATGGTATAGTCCCACATAACAGTTCGGGTTTTCAGATAAGCGAGAACTACTGCAAAAAAGACCCAGGGTATTCGGGTTGGACACATGGATTTGACATTTACAATACCATCAACACCAACAATCCCGATGCTAGTCCAGTTTTTGGACATAATGTAGTCTATAATAATATTTCAGAAGGTAATAATGCAGGCTTTAAGGCTTGGGGAGATAATGTTGCTGCAAACGGAGACGGACTTGAATTCTTATGTAATCAAAATATCGGCAATACCAATGTGGACTTTTGGATTTTTGACTGTATTCAAATGACACAGGGTAGCATAACACAGCCCGCAGGCAATATATTTTCATGTAACGGTACACCTCCTTTTGACGTAGCTCCTGTCGCACAAAACTGTATCACATATCATCACGATTCATCTGATTTCATCTGTCCTTATACTGGTGTAAATATTCAACTTACAAATGCCTCCGCAGCCTGCAATTATTATGAAAACAACACCGATTATTGTCTGTTTTTTGATGGTGGAGACGATAGAGTTGAGGCACCAGCTACATCCTTAAACAGTATTGGCACACAGGACTTTACTTTTGAAGCCCGGATACAGGGAAATACATTCAATCAAAACACACATCCTGTCATTTTTTCAAACAGAAACGGTGCATCACCCGGTGTAATTTTTGGCTTACATAATCAATGGAATGGTTGTACACCGACCACATTTAAAATGTTAATGGTACAGCTAAACGGAGTCAATTATTTTATTTGTGATAATGGTACTTATAATGCCAGTTTACTGGACGGAGTATGCCATCATGTAGCTGTAAGTCGACAAGGCAGCCTTCTTTCATTTTATATAGATGGTCAGTTAATTGGTACAAAAACAATTGCAGGCACGCCATCTGTTGCTTCCGGCAACACGCTAATCATTGGCGATGATAATGTAAGCTCCAATCCTTTCCTTGGTTCAATTTCAGATATTCGGATTTGGAATGTCGCTCGTACTGCAATACAGATACAAGATAATGCAAGTTTATTTTTATCCGGAAGTGAAACCAATCTGATAGCAAACTGGAAAATGGATGAAGGTACAGGACAGACAGTATGCGATTCTTCTCCAAACAACTTTCATGGCGCGCTTGGTACAAACACCAGCAGTGAGACAATGGATCCTACTTGGAATTCAAATTGTTGCAGTGTCACCTGGCAAGCCTGCGATGAAATTATTGACCTCGGTGTCATAGCTCTCCCGAATGGTTTAACCAATGCCAACAGACTAATTATTTCATCAGGGACAGTCACTTCCGGCAGCAATGTAAGCCTCGAAGCAGGACAGACGATTCAATTTGGGTCTGGTTTCAGCATAGAGCCTGGCGGTATCCTTAATACAAGCATCCAAGACTGTTATCCATGTTGGGATACCAACCAAAGTGGCAGTTGCGAATCACAGGAAGACACCAATAACGATGGGGTTTGCGATGGAAATGATTGCTAATAAAATCAATAATTATAAGAACGTATTTAAATTTCACGGAAAGCAGATTATAATATCTATTATAGCCTGCTTTCACAACTCTTTCCTATATTTGCAATCCATTTTCCAACTTTTCCATTCATTTCCCGTTCAACTAAAGGACAAGAAAAAATAACAATATGCGCAATGCGAATGACGATACTTTAA
This sequence comes from uncultured Saprospiraceae bacterium, assembly GCA_937951615.1. GTDB lineage: Bacteria > Bacteroidota > Bacteroidia > Chitinophagales > Saprospiraceae > JAHDEO01. The sequence continues at coordinate 9,689 of CALFBH010000071.1, forward strand.
AAGATGTCTTAAAGCAGTTTGTAAACAGCAAGGGCGTAAAGCCTAAAGTGTTGCAGGCGAAAATCGTCAGCATGTGGCCGCAGGTGATGGGACAGACTATTGCCAATTACACGACTCAAATTGTATTGAAAAAAGAAATCCTCTATCTCTCGATCAGTTCTTCTTCTTTAAAACAGGAACTGACTTTTGGAAAAGATAAGATTGTAAAGATTATAAATGAAGAGCTGGGAGAAGCTTATCTTAAAGACGTTGTGATTTATTAGTTTTTGTCGATGGTCAATAGTCCATAGTCGATGGTTGCCTTAGTATTCTGTAAGAAATAAATAGCTATTTTATAACTTCATCTTTTGGCGTTTGGCAGCCCGTCCGCAAGCGGTTCACTAAAATAATGATTCCCCGAATCATTATTTTAGCTCATATTTTGCTTTGCAAAATGCGTGTAATATTTATAAAAACAAGAATATTGTTAAATTCTAGCCATGGACTATCGACCATCGACTATGGACTAAACCCTTAGATTCAATGTAAGTTTAGCCATAAATAAATATGTTAAGGACTTATAAAATGAAGCCATCCCTTTCGGTAAGCTCTTTGTTTTGACTATATTTGTGGATACCATTTTAAATTTGTCTGAACCGTGATATGTTCAGACAATCCTATTGCGAAAAAATCAAATTCTGGTAAGTGGCCTTAAACAAGAAAAGAGTAGCCCTCGTGATGGGCGTGTTATTGACGGTAATTGCTGCTATCGCAGCAACTGTTTATTTGTATAATAACCAAGAAGAATCCGAACCACGTGGCATTGCATTAGCAGACCTTCCGCTTGGACCAGAAGAATGTTACGGTATTATTGTCGACTCACTGGATATGGTGGAAGGCAAGATTCGTAAAAACCAATTCCTTGGTGATATACTCGATAAATACCATGTCCCTTACCAACAGATTGATAAACTTTCTCGCAAAGCTAAAAAGACTTTCGACGTCCGTAATCTGCGGGTCGGCAAAAAATACTTCGTTCTTCTGAATCGAGATTCTGTTCCTACTGCTGAATATTTTATTTATGATCCAGGGCCATATTTCTATGTGGTCTATGACTTGCGTGATACAACAAATGCTATAAAAATAGAGCGCGAAATGGAAATCAAGGAGCGAATTGCGAGTGGCGTGATTGAGTCTTCTATGTGGAATACCATGATGGATAATGACCTGTCTATGGAGCTTGCCGCAAATATGGAAGATGTCTTTGGCTGGGTCATTGATTTTCACCACGTACAAAGAGGTGATCGTTTCAAAGTGATTTTTGATGAACAATATATAGATGGTGAGCGGATAGGCGTCGGTCGTATTCATGGCGGACAATTCCGGCATTATGATGATGACACTTACGCTTTTTACTACGAGCCAGATGACGATAATTTTGTGGGTTATTATGACGGTGAAGCAGAGTCTATGAAACGGGCTTTCCTTCGCGCACCTTTAAAATATTCTCGTATTTCTTCCAGCTATGGTATGCGTTGGCATCCGATCAAAAAACGGCGCAAGGCGCACCTCGGTACCGATTATGCTGCTCCTCGTGGCACACCCATCATGGCAGTCGGTGATGGTACAATTTCCAAAGCCAGTTATACACGCGGCAATGGCAAGTATATCAAAATACGCCACAACAAAAAATATTCTACGCAATACCTCCACATGAATGGTTTTGCCAAAGGCATCCGTGTCGGCAAGAAAGTGAAGCAGGGACAAACGATTGGTTATGTCGGCAGCACAGGTATGGCAACTGGCCCGCACGTCTGTTTCCGCTTCTGGAAAAATGGCAAACAAGTCAATCACCGCCGACTCAAATTCCCTGCCCCTGAGCCTATGCCTAAGAAATTCAGACCAGATTTTGAACACCTTCGCGACTCTATCTCCTTGATCCTAGATAGTTACGCCTATCCTACTACTGCTGAAGACAGTACGGCTACTGATGTAAGTGATGCCACGACGAGTACAGACGGCACGATCTTGGAATAATAATCTGTTGCAGGCGGCTTCGCTCAGGCAAGCACAAGTTCCAATTCTACAAGACAAGCAAAGCTGAATAATACGATGAATACCAGACTGATGCTATCCGCTTTTCTTGCCCTACTCTCTTTCCTCTCCTGCGATTTGGAAGACCCTTCGCCCAATGCTCAAATCTATCATGGTGGCGTTTATATTCAATGCGACCTAGGTCCAAATTATTATTTTAGTCTGGATTCGCTTATCGCAAATTGTGTGAGTACGGATAGTTTTGAAGTTGCCTTGCCTGCTATTCAAACTTGTTATTATGATGGTAATCCGACCTTATCTGATGATTCTACGAATTATGACTTTTTGGTATCCAGAAATCTTTCAGACTGGCAAGTCATGGGTTTTGCTGTAGCTGATTCTACTGTACAGGTTGATATTATTCCATTCATTGTGGTGGACAATGAGGTCTTAGCTCCCGGCAATCTTCCTTTTTATGGGGCATATCGAGCGACTTGGCCCGATAAGGTTTTGCATGTCTATCTCCTCAATCGTTATCAAGGTGGTTGTTTGCATGACGAGGTGGTCTGGCATTTGGAAGTGGACTGATTGTTGGAATTGTAGAATCGTTTGATTGCGAGATTGTTTATTCTTTTTAAAATAACTTCACGACTTTTGTAGTTTTAGTAAGTGGTCAAGCCTTTATCACCTTTATAATAAAAATACGCCGTCTGTTTCGCAAAAGCGGTGGGTTTATCCCGACAGCTATACGGGACACCGCTTTTGCGAAACAGACGGGAATACAAATAGTGACAGTTTTCACAAAGCAAAAATTAGTAAAACATTATTTCAAAAATCAGTTGCTGATTATTGCAATGACTTTGTTATATCTACTGCCCAGCTCACCCAGTCAGGCACAACAAAACCCCATCGACTCTCTGTCCAATTGGCGAAACATTACCTTTACAGTCATTGCAGATACCCTGACACTGGACAGCTTCACGGTCATTCCTGCGACTGTGACCATTAAAAATAAAAGGACGGGCGATTTTCTGGACGCTGCAACATACGACATTCAAAACAACTTGCTCATCTGGGCTGATAAGCCGGATGCACCCGATGGACTAGAAGCTACTTTCCGTGTTTTGCCTTTTGCATTAGGCGCGAGCCTCAACCGGAAAGACACCGCCTGGATCGGTCGGGAGGACTTTTCCGATTACATTTTTAGCTACGATCCTTATACGGCAAATCCCCAGGTTTTTGATTTTCAGGGACTCGATTATAGCGGGAGTTTTGCGCGGGGCATTTCATTTGGCAATAGCCAGGATTTAGTTCTCAATTCAAGTTTCAATCTTCAACTGGCTGGAGATATTGGGGATGATATTGAAATTTTGGCGGCTATTTCTGATAATAATATTCCATTACAACCTGAAGGCAATACCCGCCAGCTACAGGAATTTGACCAGGTATTTATACAGTTGAAAAAAGATAAAAGCACCCTCATTGCAGGCGATTATCAAATCGCACGTCCAAAGGGTTATTTTATGAATTATTATCGGCGTTTACAGGGCTTATCGCTAACAACGGGCAGAAAAATAGGCAAAGGCGAATTGACCGGACGACTAAATGGCGCAGTATCTCGTGGGCAGTTTTCGCGCAATACATTTAATGGACTAGAAGGTAATCAAGGGCCTTATAAACTCACAGGTGCGAATAACGAACGTTTCCTCATCGTATTGGCCGGTACAGAGAAAGTATATATTGATGGCGCTTTATTGCAACGCGGCTCGGAGGATGATTATGTCATTGATTATAATGCGGGTGAAATTGTTTTTACTGCCAATCGACTCATCACCAAAGACTCCCGTATTGCAGTCGAGTTTTCTTATTCGACCGATAATTATCTGCGAACTATTTATGGTACAGGGCTAGACTATGCAAGTCCTCGATTGAATTTGCATTTAAATGTATTTTCGGAACAAGATGCGAAAAATCAATCTACACAAGATGAACTGACTGCCAATCAGCGGCAGTTGTTCAGTGAAGCTGGTGATGATGTTGAAAACCGGCTGTTCCCAAGTGTGGATACGCTGGAAGGTTTTGATGCCAATCGTATCATGTATCGCATGGTGGATACCCTGACAAACGGGATGGCTTATGACAGCGTCTTCATTTATACCACTAATCCAGACAGTGCAAAATATGTCCTGCGTTTTAGCGAATTGGGTATTGGACAAGGCAATTATATTCCAGTACAATCTTCTGCCAACGGGCGCATTTATGCTTGGGTCGAGCCTGATGCTTTTGGTATCCCACAGGGAACCCATGAACCTGTTATCCGACTCGTTGCGCCACAGCGAAAACAACTCTATACACTAGGTGGTAGCTATCAAATCACCGCCAATTCTTCCCTTATGGCAGAGGTAGCCATGAGCAATACAGACCTGAACACTTTCTCAGAATTGGACGCTGAGGATAATGCAGGATTGGCTGTGCGAACAGGTTATTTGAACAACATTACACTCAATAAAAAAGCCGCTCAGGATAGTACCAAAAAGAAAAACGCATTAACACTTGAAACCTTTCTCGATTACGAATTTGTCGATGCTAATTTTGAGGATATTGACCCTTATCGGGCAGTAGAATTTCAGCGAGACTGGAATACCGATAAGTCCATTAAAATCAATGAACATCTGGCGCGTGGCGGTTTCAATTTGTATAAAAAAGGTGTTGGCAATTTACGCTATGAGTTGGGCACTTACTTGCGAGATTCCGTCTATACTGGGCTCAAACATGCTGCGCAGGCCCGCATTGCCCGAAAGGGTTATGAAATGGATATTTCTGGTAGTTATCTGACGTCAGAAGGCTTGCAACAGGACAGCCGTTTTTTTCGCCCACGAGCTGAATTGTCTAAGACTTTTGAGAAAATAAATAACTGGAAAATAGGTGTTTATGGAGAACGGGAAGATAATCGTCGGTTCAATTCTGGCTCTGATACATTACTGAACAATAGTTTTTATTACGATTTGTTTAGAGCTTATTTGAAAAGTGGAGAATCGCAGGAATTTAGTTTTGGAACAGAGTATTCCCGCCGCTTCGATTATAAGCCCGACACCACTGATTTTGCACTGACAACTATTGCCGACGAAGTGAATGTAAACGGGCTTTGGGCAAAGTACAAACATTCCAAATTGCGCTGGAACCTGACCTATCGAAATCTCTATATTCAAGACAGTTTGCTGACACAGGAACGCCCGCAGGAAACCTATCTCGGACGACTCGAATATTTGCTCAATATCAAGGGCGGACTGCTGCGTGGGAATACAGTCTATGAACTGGGTTCAGGACAGCAACAGCGCATCGAATACACTTACGTACAGGTGAATCCTGGCGAAGGTACTTACACTTGGATAGACCGAAATGAGGATGGCATCAAGCAGTTGGATGAATTTGAAATTTCCAATTTCCAAGACAATGCCAACCATATTCGTGTGACGACTTTCACCAATGATTTTATTCGTTCCGATAATGTAAAATTCAGTCAGAGTCTTGGCTTTAATCCTGTTAAAATATGGCGCAATAGCAAGAAAAAGTCGCTGCGATTTTTATCCAAATTTGCGACACAATCCACCCTTCAAATTGCACGTAAGACGCTGGAATCTTCTGAGGTTCTGCCCTGGAATCCATTTCAGTTGCAGGTCTCCGATACTTCCTTGGTTTCGCTGGCTGCCAATATTCGGAACACTTTATACTTTAACCGACTCGACCCTAAATATGGTTTTGAAATTGCTATGCAGGACAGTCGAAATCGGCTTATCCTCACTACAGGTTATGAAGCCCGTCGGCGTACTGAACAATCTATCAAGGGGCGTTGGAATCCAAGTAAGAAAGTTGGCACAAAACTATTTGTCGCGCAGGGCAGTCGTTATAATGATTCCGAGTTTTTTGAGACCAAAGATTATAACATCAGCTTTTTTACCATCGAGCCAGAACTGACGTTATTATTTAAAGAAAAACATACCCGGATACAATTGGCTTACGCTTTTTCCAATCGCCAAAACAGTATCGACGCAGAGGAAACTGCACTTAGCAATGATGCCAGCTTGAATGTCACTTATAATAAAGTCTCTAAGTCAGAAATTCGCGCTGGCTTTTCTTTTGTCAATGTCAATTATACTGGTTTGCCCAATACGCCTGTGGAATACGCGATGCTGGAAGGTTTGCAAAATGGCAAAAATTACTTGTGGAATCTGACTTTTGAACGCCGCATTTCCCGCAATGTATTGATGAATATTTCTTATGAAGGGCGTAAGACGGGGATGAATCCGGTGGTGCATCTGGGTCGGGCTAGTGTAAGGGCTACTTTTTAAATACAAATACAAATTCAAATTCAAACGTCAAATTCAAACGGAATTGACCATTAATTGATTTGCACGCCTATTTCGCAAAAGCGATGGGTTTAAACCCATCGCTTTTGCGAAATAGGCGGATGGAAAATTATTTTTTTGGCACCTGAACCAATTAATGGCCAATTCCGAACTCAAATTCAACCAAGGTGAGGTGTTCTTTTTGCCACGCATGCGTGAATCCCATTCGACTCCGCTCAACCAACTGCAAGTTTCAGTTGTCAACATAAAAAGCTGCATCCTGATGTTTGGACGCAGCTTTTAAAATACTTAGGAAATTTTCATACCTAAAACGACTAATTACAGTCAAACCAGCAATAAAAATGCGACTCGAATCCCCACGCACACTCTCTAAATATGCTTTTGTAGGCAGGCATTTTGAAACATGTAGTGAAGTAACAGTCTGAAACAAAAGGTTCACAATAGACATCCCAGTCATCACAATAATCATTAGGATCTCTATTTGCAATTTGCTCTTCAGTTAGCAGATATTTTGCTTTTTCTTCATCGGAAAGGTTCGCAAGATGATTTCTTGCTTGTTCTGCATTTGTTATTTTATTATCAAAAGGAACGAAGTACTTTTTTACACAATCCTTATTCATCTCCCCTGAAATCCTTATTTGTTCATCAATATCTGTAACGTTTTCCGCCACAAGCATCTCCTGCGCCGAAATAACATCTGTCGGTTTTGTAATGGTGTCTTGTTCACAAGAAGTCAAAAAGACTGAAACGGCGAGTATCGCCAAGAGGCTAAAAAGCCCTAATTTGATTTTTAATGTTTTCATAATCAATGTTTTAAAATAAATTAAAATTGGAAGTTCAGGGTGTTTTTAGTTTAACTATCATTGTTTTTTAATTCTCTTCATACCTTGCCAAAGTCAATATATCTTAATTTTGACAAGGTATAAGGGCTGCACCCTGATGAGTCAGGTGCAGCTGTTGAACTCCCTAAACCTTTTAATACTTATACTTGCCTACCAAATATTGCATGACGAGCAGTATCCAGTATATTGGTATCCGCTACCGCACCATCTTCTGTCAATTACCAAATCTCTTCCATTGCTACACCAGGGTGAATTTCTGTAACATGCCCAACGGCTCCAGTTGCCACATCTGGCATCCGATTCAGTTGTAACCTCATACGTAGTCAGTACTTCCAGCTGAGTAGCAGTTAAAAATCTGCTTAAATCAACTTCTACATAATAAGTTCCTTCTGCCATAGAAGCCTTCACTCTTTCCAGTTTGTCAATAGATTGCAGATAGCTGCTTACTTTATAACTGTCTTCCAGTTTTGCTGTTTCCTCAGCAGTCAGATTTTCAAAATAAGCATTCATTTCTGCTTCTGCTTTGTTGTCAAAACCTATTGGCGGAGCAAAATAATGACGTTCAATAGTTGCCGTTTCTTCTAATTCAGTAATGAGCGTTTGCTGTTCGCAGGAAGTCATTACCAAAGCAAGAATCATTGTAGCCAACAGACCACAGAACATAAATTTTAACTTAAAAAGTTTCATAAAAAAGATTTAAAATGTTGTGAAATAAATTATTTATTTTTGAATAATATGAATTAGGTTCTTAATCGTTGAGCAAATACATAGCAAGCCCCTTCTCCGCCTATGAAGGTGAAGTCCTGAATGCAAAATAAAGCGTCAATTAGTAATAAAGTACCCGCTTCTCAGGCTCGGGCGAAAGTCGAATTTTCAAGGGGGAATAATGTCTTTTATCATCATCTACTTCCAGCCGACCATAGAGTCCCAGCAGTCGGGTGAGGGTGCCAAATTGTACAAGGTCATTGAGGCAGTAAATCAGATAATCTTGTTCGTTTAATCTGAAGCCCACGGTTTCTATGTTGAGCTCCGTTTCATCATTTTTAATTAGGGTGACATGTGTTCCCTGTTCAATAATATCAATGCAATTATCGCCTGTATTTTCCTGGATGGCAAATCGGGCAATTTGCCGTAGTCGCTCGTGATTAATAACCTGGGGGGTTATTTTTATCTTCCGATATTGATTATTGCGTGTGCGGACAGATAGACTTATTCTTGTATCTGGCTCTATACTTTCCATGATTTTTAGTACATCGTATATATTCGCTACACGTTGCCCATCAATTTTTCGAATTTGACTTTGTAGTAAGTTACTTTGCTCTCTTATCGCTGGCGAATTTTCTAGTACAGCATCAATCATTACGGCTTTATCGGCTGTATTCGACTGGGAAAACCGAAGCCCCAGCCAGGCACGTCTTACTCCACCACAATCAATAATTTCGTGCACACTTTTTTGTAAAATATTGCTTTGTAAAGTATAGTATTTGTCATAACCATTATGTCGCTTGGTATTCATACCGAGCACTTCACCTTCAAAATTATACAGCGGTCCTCCACTATAGCCTCGTAATAAACGGGCAGTACTTTCGATGAAACCAATTTTACCTACCACCACCTCATCGCTTTCTATCATGGCATCTGTTTTGATGACTTCACCTACTCTGCGATTGGATGTGCCATCTTTATTCCAGTAGCCCACACTCCAGACTAAGGTGCCCGGAATGACGGGAGAAGTTTTCAACTGAACGGACTTAAATTTTGAAGCATCTCTCTGCTTTTTAAATTTTAAAACTGTCAAATCATAAAATGCATCTTCTCCTACAAATTCAAGTTCGTAGGCATTATATCTGGCATCATAAGCCTTTATTTCAGCTGCTCTATACACCACATGTGCACAGGTAATAATGTATTTTTCATCGTTATAAGCATAAACAAATCCCGTTCCTATCATTTCGGCTGCCGTCTCATCCATAATCTTTTCCAGCTCTCCTCCTTCCACCAGCCGAATCGTGGAGCCGGGTGGCTGGCATCCTGTCCGCCCATGCACACCAATCGTCAATACATCTCCCGAAAAACTAACATGCTTTGACTGCGCCCAGATGATTTGGGCAAATATTAAACAGATGAAGGTCAGCTTTATTTTCATCTTCTAATTCAATTTTTTTAGTGCCGTTATCGCTTTCTTCCCATATTTTCCAGATGCTGCTGTCAATTTCTTAAAGTGTTTTTTTGCCTCATCTTTTTCATTCATTTTCAAATACATCAGTCCCAAATACCAATGCGCTTCATGGTTCATCGCTGAATTTCTATTTGTGATTTGCTTCAATGTCTCAACAGCTTTGAGCAGTTCATTTTCTTGGTAATAGATAAGCCCTTCGTACAACAACATTGCATCTGTTTCATAACTGTATTCTTTTCGCAATGTGCCAAAGCTTACTAATACATCGGCTCGCTTATCTGCTTTATAAGCACGTTTTGCTTCAGCAAGTAAATCCAAAATTTCATCATTTCTGGCAGATACTGACTCTATTTCTATATTTGCGATATCGTTCAATTCGATTTGCGGAGGTGTTGAAAAATGATGATCCACCCATTTATCCAGATTATTTCCTCCTATCCAATGCTGATTTGCAGTCCAGCCCAGCAATAAGACGGATGCTGCTAGACCAACCACTGCCAAGCGTTTGACCAATTTTTTTCTATAGGATAGATTTTCAGACTTCGCTCGGTGTATGACATCGTGTACATTTTCCAATTCAGGATTTTCTATCTTTAGTGCATTGGCATTTTCAAGTAATGGATCTGATTTGGCTTTCTGAATAGTTGCCTCTACCTTTTCCAACTGAAATGCATCATCGATGCTCTGACGAAATTGCACTTCTCTTCTCAAGGCTTCATTTTTTTTTAATTCAGCTTCAAAAGCATTCAGTTTTTCTCCTTTCAGCTCTTGTCTGATGTAAGCATCTATCCATTCATATTTTGTATGTTCCGGTTGCATAATTAGTCGTGTTTAGGCTTTTCAGATGAAGGTAAAAATGGGCAGCTACAAATGCCTGAATTCGGGGTCTTCGTGTATTTTTTTCTTCAGTTTTTCACGAGTTCGGTACAATTTGAGTTTTACATAATCGCCAGACATATCCAGTTGCTGAGCAACCATTTCTATTGATTTTTTTTCGTAGTAAAATAATTTTATTAATTCCTGTTCATTTTTTTTCAGACAGTGGAGGTGTTTTTTCATTGCCTGAACAAGCGTCATATACATATCCGCATCTTCTTTCACATCCGCATAATCTGTTTGCTCATTGAGCTCTACTGTTCTTTCCATTTGTTTGCGCTTACGCAAACAGTCATTCCAGCGATGGTGGGCAATCTGCATAAAATAGCTCTGAAATGTCCCCTTATCAGGATCATAACTCCCTTTTTTTATATTCAGATAAATACTGCACAATACATCATTATACAATTCCTCTCCATCTTCTTTTGTACCCGAATTTTTACGCACATAATTAATCGTTTTCCAACGAAAATTGGCATCCAGATATTTATATGTTTTTAAATCGCAATTTAACACCCCCTCCATAATGGAGCGTGCTGTATATTTTTTAGCAAACATATTTTATAATGGTTTAGGGAACAAGAAAAACAAAGCTGCACAACAATATTTACACTTACATAATAGTCAAAGTATTAGACTGGTTATCATTTTCAACAAAAAAATGAGTTTAATCTTGTAAATTTGTCAAACCGGTATTCGCATAGTATTAAAAAACAAGACTTAGAATTCAAACAAACTATTTGAACTCTGCCACTTAGGATTCATTAGTTTTCATTGCTTCTTTTGACATACAGGCAACGAAACTAAAGGTTTTAGTCTACTAATAGGTAGATACTTGAAGTTATTCTCTGTAATTACCTCCACTATAAACGACAATTATGACTATGCGTTTTTCATTTTTTTGTTCTTTTATTTTTATTCTTTTATTCAGCAATATTCAGGGTCAGGATATACCTGAGGATTTGCAAATAAAACAAGATACCCTACAAAGCAGAATCGAAAGATTAGGCGAAACACACTTGGATGTCGTTGCAGCTTATCACGATTTGGAGTTACACTATCGCCAATCTGGCAACTTCAAAAAAGGACTGCAAGCCAATGAAGCAGCCAATAAAATACAAATTGAACTATTGGGAAAAAATCACCTTGATGTTGCCAATTTTTATAATGCCTCCTCCCTCTACCATAAAATACTCGGCAATTATGAAAAAGCCCTTGAATACAACGAAAAATCATTGAATATCTATCTCCGCCAAGCGGAAAAAAATTCGACTGATATTGCAAAATCTTATCATAATCTGGCTGAATTACTTAGACTATCAGGCAACTATAATGAAGCCTTAGAGTCGAATATGAAGGCCTTAAATATTCGTGTTTCCCAACTGGAAGCCCCTCACGTCGACTTAGCCAAATCCTATAATAATATTGCAATAGTTCACATGATATTGGGCGATTATGATAAAGCACTTAAATACATTGATCAGTCACTGGAAATGTATATCGAGTTATTCGGTGATGAACATTACGAGGTGGCTGCTTCCTATCAAAATGCTGCCCTAATCGCCCACTACTTAGATGATTATCCCCGTGCTTTAGAACTTATCGGAAAAACCCTCGAAATTAAGGAACGTGACTTAGGTCCAGAACATTTTGAACTTGCCGCAGTACATAATAATCTGGCAGTATTCCATAAGAATATGGGCAATTTGGAGAAAGCATTGCTGTCCAATAAAAAATCCTTAAAGATTAAAGAAAAACACCTTTCCAAACATCATCCTGAACTGGCGACTTCTTATTATAACATGAGTGATGTACTTAGAGAACTAGGAGATCTTGAACAGGCACTTGACTACAACATAAAAGGCCATGATATTTATTCTCGGCAATTCCCTACACATCATGATTTCGTTATAGACGCCTCTGTTATGTTATCCAAGACTTATGCAGATATGGGCAATTATGAACTGGCAGACTCTATGCTGCATATTGCTCTACCCGCGAGTATAGAACAACTCAATAAAAATTATCTTTATTTATCAGCGGAACAGCGCATAGCCTATCTGGACGCTACACTAGCTAATCGTCGGTATCTTTACCAATATGCTGCGATACATGGAAATGATAAGCTCTATGAATTGGTTGCCAACCTACTCCTCAATACTAAATCACTAGCACTGGATTATGGCAGGTCAGTACGTTCCATCATCAATAAAACGAATGACGAACAATTGATCGAACAAAGTAATGAACTCCAATCCATCAGTCAAAAAATATCAGATATTGAGTTATTGCCTTTAGAAAAAAGAGCAGAAAAAGGGTATGATCTCGAAACGATGCAAGGTGAACGGGATGAACTGGCGCGTAAAATATTGCAACACGAACAGCTCAACTCAAGACTGGACAATCCTATTGTGCAATGGCAGGAGATACAACAAAAACTACAACCCAATGAAGCCACAATAGACTTCATTCATTTCTATAATGAAGTGGATAGTACTCTGCTATATTATGCTGTGCTTATCCGTCCAGATCTGGTAGCTCCAAAATTTATTGCTATCGTCAATGAAAAAAGCCTTGCTCCATTATTTAAAATAGATGAGCAAAACGGCAGACCAAATTATACGCAAAATAACAGGCAGCGCAAATTACTCTACCGAGAAGTATGGCAGCCGCTTCAGCCACATTTAGATGGGATAGATAAGATACATCTATCTACCAGTGGTTTGCTGCATAAGGTAGATTTTGGCTTATTACAAAATAATAGTAATGAGTATCTAGCTGACTTCTATAGATTCCGTTATTATACAGACATGCGTGATTTCAACAAAAAAGAAAGCACGCTTCCTACGTATAAAGATGCTGTACTGATGGGACATATCCTCTACGATTTAAAAGATAAGGTAAATTATCAGGAAGAAGAAGAAAGCCTTGCCATAGGAAGCAGTAGAAATACCCGCAATAAAGTCGAACCACTCCCAGAAACGCTAAAAGAAGTTAAAACTATCGGAAAAATTTGTAAAAAATCGAAAATCAAGCCGACCATACTCACGATTGATGCTGCAACAGAAGATACTGTACAATACTTTACAGGAAAACACGCACCCGACATCCTACATTTTGCTACGCATGGTATGTTTGTAGAAGATGATACAACAAAAAATGAGCCCTCAGTTGGTATAAAAGATCGTTTAAGTCTGACCAAAAACCCATTGCAACGCTCTGTACTTATGCTCTATGGCGCCAATCATTCCTGGTCAAAAGGCGAACAGATTAATGGCTCTGAAGAAGACGGTATTCTCACAGCTCAGGAAGTGACTCTTCTAAATCTAAGCAACACTGATTTGGTGGTTTTATCTGCCTGCAACACAGGCTTAGGCAACATACACAATACCGAAGGAGTATTTGGCTTACAACGTGCCTTCAAACTCGCTGGGGCGGATGCCATTCTCGTCAGCCTGTGGCCAGTCGACGACGCCATTACCAAAGACATGATGATTCTTTTTTATACCAATTTATTGAAGCACAAACAAGATGCAGCTACTGCACTTTATAATACTAAAACCGAGATGCGAGAACGCAATGAACTTCCACATTTTTGGGCTGGGTTTATATTGGTTGAATAGACTTGCCTTATCTGTCTTCGTCCACTTTTGAGCCATAAAAACAAAACGTCGAACTCTATATCAGAATTCGACGCTTAATATGTGGAAGGGAGCTTTATTACGGCCTTTTAAAAAGTTTTACATTGTTTTGAATAGATTACAAGACCTTGTGTCACAAATATAAGCCTATTTATAAGTGTAAGTCAAACCATGTTTTATGAAAAATAGACTTTAGTGTCCCTTGTTTAACATAAATAAAATATTCATTTACAAGTGCTTAAGTTGTTTTTATACGGACTTTTAAAACAAGCATTTATCAAGGCATATTGATACGGAATGGACAAGCTTAAACAAATCATTCAGGTATTATCCGAGAAAGAAGTACGCGAATTTAGGATGTTTATACATTTATCGTTTTGAGGATACCAGACGCGGCAGTCTCATGACCATCCTATAATGCATCCGAGGCATTATTGAATAATCATAAGTGTTATTTGTTCCATCAATGCCATTGGACATGGTAGGAAAGTGTACGGGTTCGGATCGAATATTCCGATCTTTATCGCCGTAATATCCAATGAAAATATTAGCGATTCTATCTGTTTTGTCCTGACTTTCTAGCTCTGGCTCACTCAATCTAATGTAATTACCATAACTCAACAGTTTATTACCTTCAATTCCCTCTCGCCAGTTTCCCTGCCATTCGTAGTTAAAAACATTAGTAGGTACATCCACAAATAGGGCAGGCAGTTCATCCAGTGAAGAAGCTCCTAGAGAATTGCTTAGTTGCTGCGCATTCATTATTGAGCAACAAACGATAAAAAAGAGCATTAAAGTAAAATGTTTCATAGTGTAATAATTATTGATCTAACAAAAAAAAACAATTTAATGATTTTTTATTGTATTGGCAATAGGCAGGCAAAGCCTAACCTATAATTTTTTAGAATTATTTTTCAAATAAAATACAAGAGCCAATAAGGATAGTCCTAGTAAAATCAGCCACCAGTAATTCGACGCCGGACTAAAACCAATAGGCTGCATATCGCCAGAAGGCACAAATCCAGCCCAGTAGACAGGATGTTTTTTATCAGGACTCGCTTCTGCAAGATAGCTGAGTTGGGCATTTTTCAAGGCTTCGTCTTTGGGCTTCCCTTTGTTCAGTTCTTCAAAAAACTTTTCCATTATAATTGCCGTACTTCCATCTGGTACAGACCACAAACTCATCAACAAACTGGGACATCCGGCATAAGTAAAAGCCCTAGACAAACTCATTACGCCTTCTCCTTTTTTGATTTTTCCTGTTCCGGTATTGCAAGCGCTGAGTACGGCAAGACTGGCATTCAGTCGGATGTTGTATAAATCAGCGGCATAGAGTTTGTCTTCGGAGAAAACTAAATTGGAATATAATGGATTTTCATCGTCTAAAACGCCGTGCATGGACAAGTCCAGAATATTGAATCGGGCAGCCTGGGCAATAAATTTCGTTTTATCAGCCTCTTCTCCAACAAAAATTTCACCTTTGAAATTTCCTGCCATCTGTTCTACTCTTCTCCGCCCTTCTGGCAAATCCTGATGTTCAGCATCAAGATAAACAGGGGCAAAACCACCATAAGATACAGATGCCTGATGGCGATTTTGATGCTCTGTATCCAATAATAAAGCCGCAGAATAGGCATAACTGACAGATTTATCGTGTAGCAGATAAGCTAAGTCCGAATACTTAATCTTGTCGGGTGCAGGCTTCGTCAGCAATAAGCCAAAAGGAATATAATTCAGTTCTCCATCAGGGATAATTTGCAGGTGTTTGATGTCGGCAGCCAAATCTGCAAGTGGTTTTCCCAACAAGCATTGATACAGAAGGTGGGCATTTTCTGTAAATAATTGTCCATTTTCTCTTTCGCTTTTATTGGTAATAGATCTTCTAAAATTGCTTAGTGTTGTCGTCCAGTTTTCAGGCTTTTCCAACTGATACAGTCGGCTTGTATTTTTTTCAATCGCCAGTACATAAATGCTGCTATCGCCGACAAAATATTCTAATAAGGCCGTTTGTTTATCCAAGTATTTTTGTACATCCTCCAGGCTATTATTGCTTTGTTGGTACTTCAGTTTATAATATTCAGGATGATTTTTTTCCAAATCACGAACCAGCCGATCGTAAATGTTTTGTTGTTCAAATAATAAGGCTTCATACTGCTTGATGTCGTCTGTTGCCTCGTATTGTCGAGCATCATTGACTTGTTTTTTATAAAAAGTGATCTTGATACGCAGGTCTTTTTCCTGTTCCAGTAGGCTGTCGGGCAGTCCGGCATATTGTAAAGCCTGCGCTTCGTTGATGGATTGTAGTAAAACGGTTGCTTTGCTTTTTTCCATAAATTGGAAAGCTGTTTCAGCAGATGGTTCTCCAATCTCTTGCAATTCATAAGCTACTTCCAATGCCGTTTCAATAAAAGGAATAATGACTTCTGCCTGGAATAATCTGGATTCCTGGGTGACGATTTGTTGTTGGAGTTGGTTGTGGAATTGGAAGGCCGTATTATAGGTGTCTTGGGCGAGTGTCAGGTATTTTTTGTTCTTTTTTTTGTCTTTTTTATACCATTTAAAAGCTGTTTTTGCTTTCAAGTGGAGGGCTCGGACAAGGTCTATTTTGTTGTAAATGTAATGATCGTTTTCTGCTTCCGGGTTTTTATTGGGGTTTTTATCGCGAAAATTATCAGTAAGGTTAATGAGCGCGAGTTGGTAATAATTCAGGGCCGCATCAAGCTTGTTTTGTGCGACTTTCAGGTCGCCAAAATTTTCAATAATGCCTGCATAAGAAAAATGATACGGATTGTTATTATTAGCTTTCTGTTTTATTTCCAATCCCTTATCCAGGTATTTTTCAGACTTAACTAAATCTCCTATTTGTAAATAAGTAAGACCAATACTAGAATAAGTTATGGCAGAATCAACTGGATGTCCTGTAAATTTCAAGGCCTCTTTATAAGCTTTTATAGCCTGTCGATATTCAGTTTTTTTTATGTTGGCAATGGCCAATGTATGATAAATATCCGCTAATGCATTTCTATCTACATCCCTAGATTCATATTCTGCGATACTTGTCTCACAAAGTATCTTTGCTCTTTCATATTCTCGGGTGTCGATATAAATATTCGCCAAAATATTATTGACTCTGGCGACATTATTGACTTTATTGACGAGTTTGAATTGGCTTAATGCCTGAATAGCATCGTCTGCTGCTCTTTTAAAATCTCCTTTACGACGCATAGTACGCGCACGATGTTGATAACACACCCCGAGGCGATTGCGGTTTTTATCATTTGAATTTCCCTTGTTTTGCTCTATAATTTGCTGATATCTACTAACAGCCTGGTCGAGGTGTTTTTCTGCTTTTTTAAGTTGGTTTAGCTCCAACAAACACATACCGATATTGCGATAAGTACGCGCTAAAAATTCATTATCCGGATGTTCTTGTTGTTCCTGTATAGTCAGATTTTTATTAAAAATAAGGTAAGCATCGGTATAATAGCCGTTCACATACAAGGAAGTAGCCGTTCTGTGCAGGCTGTCGACAGGCGATCCTATACAGGCAATGCACAGCGCCAAACAAAAGACCAATAAAAAGACACGAAGGTACATCAGCAAATTGTTTTGGTTTGCTAACCGCATAAAAGTAAATTAGTCTTATACGTGTCCATTTCCTAACCACTAAGGAACACTAAAACTAACAGGATGAAAAGAACACAAAGGAAAATTCATTCGTGTTCTTTACACTATACAAGCCCATAGCTATCGGCTTCATGTCCTTTAGTGCCTTTAGTGGTTTAAAAAATATTTTTATGCGATTACCGTAATTATTTTGGTCTGCTAATCTAACATTTAAACATTAAATTTTAATACATTTAACGCATTTACTTCGGCACTTGATTGAAAAGCCCTGTTTTGAGAACCCATATTGCTTTGTCGTTGCCGTTCACATCGCCGTTCATATCATAATCGCTTGGCGTATATTGGTCATAGTTACCATTTTCATTGACCCATATCGCTTTGTCGTTGCCGTTGATGTCGTAATAAGGGAAGTCATTTTCCTGAGAACCGTCTCCTACAATCATTGCCCATATTCCAGGTGCAATTTCAACCTGCCCTATCGCAGCCGAGTTCCGGAAAGAATCTTCTATTGTAAAGTCATAAACAAAACGACCATCATAAATAGGTATTTTTTCAGGTGACATGACCGCCATGTGATTGCGATGTTCTACAACGATATAGACCGAATCGGCAATACCCGTCAAATCCATAATCGGGCGGTAAAATTCTACTGTTCCATTCTTTTTGACTTGGGCGGCAGTACGGTATATTTCGGTGCTTGATTCCTTTTCTGTGCGGAGAGATACCAATACCCAATCAACCCTGTCATCCATATAATAATCTGTACTTCCCCATTCTGTTCCTGTATAATTCCAGGGAGCAATTATATAGGGTTGCCCGGGTGGGGTAGGGGTACTTACTGGACTTAGCGGATTTTGCCCGGGCAATAAGCCTCTTTGATTCAGGTTCGTTCTCATTTCTGGATTATTTGTACTATTGGTATTGAGCAAAGCACCTTCGAGAAACACTTTTAGTTTGGAAAGTTGGCGGGTTTGGAAATTGAGCATACGCCCCTCTTCGACTAGCCCCATTAAATCAGCAGAAATATCAGCATTGTTCAGAAAATCGTTATATAATGCAACACGGCTTTTATTTGGATATTTAATCTTTTCCATGCCCAATGCCAAAGAGATAATAGGCGTACTCGCAGACGTACCGCCGATGTAATCAAAACTCTCCAAGTCATAGCCTGCGGGTGCGAGGACATTTTGACCAAATGCAGCAATCATGACTGTCGTATCACCATAGTTTGCATATTCTAGCAATTGGTATGTGCTATCAATTGCGGTAACGCTAATGACAGTGTTTTCCAAAATAGTATCTCGTGCGAAGGTAGCAGGCCAATAATTAACCCTGTTCAAATCCAAGGTATCGTTGCCTGCTGCGACAACAAAAATCACGTCATTGTTTCGACCGTACTGCAAGGCTCTTTGGAAAATAGTCGATTTTTCGCCTCTATATCCTGCACTGATATTGATAATATCTGCCCCATTCTCAATGGCATAGTATAAGCCACACAACATATCAAATAATGAGCCACGCCCGTCCTCATTAAATGCCCGCACCGGCATCACCTGAATGTCCATATCTTCTGGTGTGTTTGCCGTAATAATACCGCCTACTTTGGTGCCATGTCCGTGAGCGTCGTGCATGAGCGAATCACGAATAAAGTCATAACCATATACATCATCAACATAGCCGTTTTGGTCGTCATCAATACCTGGTATGCCATTCTTTTCGATTGGGTTATTCCAAAGATTATCATACACGGCATTATGATACACATTAATTCCGGTATCAATAAGTCCCACGACAACCTTAGTCGTATCATTCGGGTTATTGACGGATTCGCCTATGAATATATATTCTGCCTCCGTATAATCCGGTACAAATAGATTATTGCGATTCCCATCAATTTCTGTAGAAGATGTTCTTCTCTCGTGAACACCATCAATACTAATTTTTTCTCTTACAAGATCAATATTATCTTCTCCGAATTTCCATAAGTTCAATTTTACTTTGCAACCACAGGAATCCAATATAATGCCGCCATAATCTGTAGAGAGTTCATTGCGGATACTATCTATTTCAAGCTGACTTTTCTCTATACCATATTCTATAATAAGTTCACCCTGCGTAATGGGTTCTCCCTCCAAGTCCAGCCCATCTACATAATTATTGACAGGAAGCGAATAAAATTCAACCAGAGGCGTAAGGGTAGAATCAATAAAACGGTATTGATACGCGCCAATATCTGTCGTATCTAAAGAAGCAATCGTATAAGTGGTATCATTCAGCGTGTACGCAAAGGTTTTATACCAGCCATTTTGCAACCAAATAATCGAAGGGGCATCATAAGGGATAGGCGGGTCGGGAGCAAGGACAACCTTTTTCCCTATTGTATCGGTGTGGAATTGTTCATTGCCGTAATATTGGGAAGCATAGGCGAAATCACTGACAAAACTATTGGAGTTGTGATTGGTGGCGATGTCTTCATGTGAAAATCTATTATTATAATAATGTAAAATCAGTAAACCTGGCGAAGTGGAAAAATCAGGGATATTACCGCTAATTTGATTATCGGCTATGCTAAAATATGTCAAGCCAGTCAAGCTACCGATGATACTCGGAATATTTCCTGTTATTTGATTGCTCTGAAAAGCTAATACTTTCAAATTATAACTCCCAATATCTGGAAAGTTACCACTGAGTTCATTATAGGCTAAATCCAATCGTTCCAACTGTGTTAAGTTTCCGAGGTTTGGAATGGTATCGGTTAAGTTATTAGCTGAGATCCACAAGGACTTTAAGTTTGTTAAATCGCCAACCATAGCTGGAATACTGCCTGTAAGTTGATTATGATACAATACTAAATGTTCTAAATTTATTAAACTTTCGATGGTCGTTGGAATATCCCCCGTAAGTTGATTGCTGCTCAAATTCAGGTCTATTAAATTTGTCAAATTTCCAAGTTCTGCCGGAATACTGCCTGTAAGTTCGTTGTCATATAAAACTAAGCCGGTCAGCTTGGTTAAATTTCCAAGTTCTACCGGAATGCTACCTGTGAGTTCATTCGTATTTAAAAATAGCCCTGTTAATTTTGATAAATTCCCAAGCGTAGGCGGAACATTTCCTGTGAGTTGATTGTCCGACAAAACCAATGCAGTCAAGCTATCTAAATCCCCAATAGTAGCTGGAATGCTGCCGTTGAGTTCATTGCTGGCTAAAAGGATTTCCCCTAAGTTTGTCATATTACCAATCGTAGCCGGAATGTTGCCTGTAAGTTGGTTGCGGTACGCAGATAGGATTTTCAAATTCGTCAAATTCCCGATAGTCGTCGGAATACTGCCTGTAAGTTGATTATGATACAAATATAATGATATCAGGTTTGTCAGATTTCCAATCTCGGATGGAATACTACCTGTAAGTTGGTTATAAGTCAAATATAGATGTTGCAGATTTGTTAAGTTTCCAAATTCGGGTGGAATACTTCCACTAAGTTGATTGGCCGATAAATTTAAACCTTGCAAATCGGTCATATCTCCGATTTCAGGCGGAATATTTCCAGAGAGCTCATTATATTCTAAACCAAGTACTACCAAGTTGGTCATATTCCCGAATTGGGGCGGAATACTGCCGTTAAATTGATTATTTCCCAAATATAACCACCCCAAATTGGTGCTTAGTGTCATGACTTCGACAGGAATATTGCCAGCGAGTTGATTAAAGGACAAATTCAAGGTATATAAACCCGTTAAATTTCCAATCGCTGTAGGAATATTACCTGTCAGGTTATTGCCATGTAGATATAACCCGCCTAAATCCGTCAGATTTCCGATTTCAGGCGGCATATTGCCACTAAGCTGATTGCCAGATAAATCTAAGTAATTTACCCTTTCGTTTCCATTTAGGTTTACGCCATACCAACTGTCAATAGCTTGTGTCAAATCCCAGGTATTCGTCCAGTTGGCACCGTCTGTGGCACTGTACAAAGCGACAAGTGCGAGGGAGTCATTATATCTGTCTTGCGCCATACAAAGAACAGGGCATAGGCATAGCCAACAAGCTATGAATCGTGTTGTGGTCATCTTTTTCATAGTAGTCTATTTATTTTGTTCATGTTTTTTGGCATAAGAAAATGCACCGAAAACCCGTCGGTCTCCGGCCACATTTTCATTGAGCATGTAAAAGAAACACGCTGCGGTGATAACCACATCACGTCTCTTTCAGAATGGATGTTTTGGCTATTTTTTTAGAGTGTCTTTTGGAGAAATTATTTCGGCACACTTGAAAAAACACCGTTATTTTCAGCCCATGCCGCTTTATCATTTCCATTAACATCTCCATTTAAATCAAGATCGGCAGGTAAATAATCATCAAATAAACCATTGGTGGTTTCCCAAATACTTTTATCGCTTCCATTAATGTCATAACTTCTAAGGCTTCCGAAACCAATGTCACCAGCATATAAGCACCATTCACCTGTTGCCAGTTGTTTTTGTCCGTAGCCTCCCGCACCCGCATAGCTGTTGCCATTCCTGAAATCATAAACCAGCGTATTATTCAGAATATTGACAGGCTGCGGTGTCATCGCAACTAAGTGATTGCGATGCTCAATAACAATGTACACTGGCGTATTTAAATCACTCGACAATACATTATCATCAGGAAAATAAATACAGCCATCCTGCTGCAACAGGCCTGCTGTTTGAGCAATCTGGCTTTCTACTCCTGTACCTGTGCGGAAAGAAACGAGTACCCAGTCTACATTACCAGAAGCATCCAGGGTTTCTGTACCGGTATAATTCCAGGGTGGCGCATTATAAGATTGTGTGAAAGGGAGTAGGTTTATAGTTTCCAATGTATTCCTCATCAATCCAGTCCCTGAATCGTAGCAAGCTTCCAATAATACACAGATGTCCAAATCAACACTCGCATTATTATCAATACAAGAAAAAGGATTAGTAGAATAGTTTATTACATTACCAGAAGCATCTAAATCGAAAAAATAGGACGTACCATCAATACAGATGAAATTGACCTTGCCATTTTGGTCTCTTCCAATTTCAGGATTAGTGCTTGCTATATTGCAATTTTCATCATTTGTGTAAAATATAGTCTGATTGCTGCCCAAACTGTAAAGATCAACAAAATATAAGGCTTGATTAAGCGGTTCGGGTCTGCCGTTATCAAATCGGAGCAAACCCAGTTCAATGGTTTTTTTAGAGTCTGTAAACCATTGATTAGCAATAGAAGCAATAAACTCCCATGGATTATTAACAAAAAAATCATTGGCAAACATGCTGCGTAGATAGTTTAGATTATCTATTCCGGCCTGTTGAATGAGTTGGTCTTTACGTTGATTAAACGCGATATTATTTTCGACGTAGAAATCTTCTACGATATGATTAATTTCGTGTGCGGCTGCGGCACAAAAAACATCCGTAATACCACTACTGATATCGCCTGGAAATTGGTTTTCCGGAGCAGTACCGATAATAAAACTAAATGTATTGATGCCAGAATTTGTGCCTTCTAAAAAAGTGGGTATTGCCCCTACATTGGCTACTGGTGGATCACCCAGATAATCTCTAAATGAAAGTAATCCCAGGTTTATTAATTGTTCGGGCACCAGACTAAAAATAGTGTATATGTAATCGCTTTGTGCTTGATCTAAACTCGAATTATCCGCTAATAATAAGTCGAAATCGTTCCAAACCTCAAGATAAACTCCTGTCAAATTCAACGTATTAGCAATGAGTGTCTTTCGTGCAGTAGTTAGTGGCAATGCATCCGCTACTGTACGATGTATCCGTTCTCTAATCCAGGCAAGATTGTTTTCTGTATTCGTGTCATATACTGTACCTTTTTTAAAATAATTAGGATAGCTATTAATCAAATCAACATAACAATCAAAAACATCTTGTCTTATAGGGTCACTTTCGTTTGAATTTAAAACAAGTTCGGCTAATGACAGATGAGCCTCTATATATTCCTCCCTTAGGGCTGTATTGTTTTGTATTGTTGCGGCAAGGTTGCTGGCATACAAACTGGTCATATTATTGATGGTGTTGCAAGCCATTCCTACAACATCATTGCACAAACTAAGCTCCATCGTGTTGAATAAGGAAGGGTTGTTCCAGGATTGGTCTATGGTAGCGTGCCAGGCTATTTTTTTATCGCGGTCGCCTCCATCGTCATCATCATTTACATGTACATCAATGCCGATAAGCATCCCGTCTGTAGGGCTGACTCCAATGAATGACCAGGCGATTCTAATCTCCATAGCATAACCCGTTCCTGTAGTGCTTTGTGCAAAATTCACACCCGCAGGGTTAATCTGCCCACCCGAATAATAATGAACATCATTATCATTCACTCTGAACATCAATTGGTGGTCGTTTGCGTCATAAGTCGTGGCTTTTTCATTGCCGCCATCTATATACACTTCAATGCCATCATCCTGATAAATATTTGCCGAATCATTGATCAAATTATTATCCTGAATATTCCCAAAAAGATAGAGGTAATTATTGTCCCATTGAATTTGGAAAGTACCTGACAAATCGTTTGGCGAACTGATTGTACCTGATAAGGCATTGGTGATGTTATGAGCCGTTTGTGACCACTCATTGCCAATGCCATCTATGCTTGGCGGAGTGAGGATATTGCACAGGTTATCTCCCGTTGGTATAGGCGTGCCTGTGCAAATACAGTTGTTGCCATACACATCATTTATAGTATTTGGATTGCCGTCATCGCAAGATTGCCCGATGAGGTTGTCGTCAAAATTTGGACATACATCAAGGTCATTGCAAATACCGTCATTATCATCATCGGGACAAGCGACACAATTGTCTCTGCCGGCTGCCTGCCATTGTGCGTAAGTAAGTGATTGACCATCTATCCAGTAAAAAGTCATGTTATTGGGGTTGTCATAAGTATTGCATATATATTGTATGTTAGAATTATTATCTAACTGACCTGCTCCGGATTCGCTGTTGCCAATGCCTGTTTCGCTTGCGCCGTTTATGGTATTATTTTGAATGATAATATCAGAACACACTAATGTCAAATCATCAAATTGGGCAAAGTAAGTTTCTTCAAACGAACCAGAAGGGCGATAGGTTTGCTGAACAACAATACCGCCTCTCGAATTGGTCACCGTATTGTTTTCGACCAAAACATCTTTTGATTCGGCAATCGTAATACCGCCTCTACTCCAATCGCCTGGCAAGCCAGAATAATTTGGAGTATTATTCAAGAGTGTATTATCAGCAATGTAGGCATTGTCAGAAATCTCATAGAGAATACCGTGACTGACGTGGTCGTGAATATAATTATTAATGACATTAAAACCATGACAAGCCACGTCTCCCCAGATGCCGACATTGGTATTATCATACACTTCATTTTGTTCAATAATAACGGGATTAGCGGGACTTCCGGCTTTGGTGATTTTGATGCCTCCACCATTAACGAGCGCACCGCCTGCCTGACTGTCCCCATTTTCATAAATAATATTATTAAAAATATAGCCACCCAAAAAATCATCTCCTGCAATGCCCGTTGTTCCATTATTCCTAAAAATGCTGTTGGTCACGGTAAAATTATGTCCTAAGAAAAGACCCGATGCGATATTGCTGTGGCTTTCGATATTGTCTATCAGCCAGCCATCGGCAAGTGGGTCGCCTTCATTCGCCCAGATGTTATTGGATCCCCTTATCGGTGCCTGTTCCTGTAAAGATTGTCCAGCATCATTATTAAAATTATAGAATGTCATGTTTTTTATCTCCACATTTGAACTGACTCCATGAAAGGCATTCTCAAAACCATTGCCATTAATTTGTACCCCTATTCTTGATTCTCCGGTAAACTTCATCTCATTTTTCGGATACACATTACCAAAATTATAAGTGCCATTTGGAAAATAAAAACAAGTTCCTTCCGGGTAAGTATCCACCAATGCTGCCAAATTATTGCCCGGCGGATTGACCGTTACTGGTGTAGCACAGGAAAATACTGTACATAAGTTTAGTGTTACCGTTCCAAAGGTCGAGGGGTCATTCCAGGATTGGTCTATGAGGGCGTTCCACGACATTTTTTTATCGCGGTCGCCGCCGTCATCATCGTCATTTACCTGGATATCAATACCGAGAGGCATCCCACCCGCAGGATTGACTCCGATGAACGACCAGGCAATGCGTATTTCCATTGTGTAACCCGTAGCCGTAGCATTTTGTGCAAAGGTCACACCCGCAGGATTGACCTGTCCGCCCGAATAATCATGAATGTCATTATCGTTTACTCTGAACATCAATTGGTGGTCGTTGGAGTCATAAGTCGTGCCTTTTTCATTACCACCATCTATAAAAACCTCAATGCCATCATCCTGATACTCCGCTGCCGAATCATTGATCAAATTATCATCCTGAACATTTCCCAAAACATATAAATAATTATTGTCCCATTGAATTTGAAAAGTAGCGGAAAGGTCGCTTGGTGAATTGATTGTTCCTAATAAAATATTGCTCAAAGCGTAGCTTGTTTCTGACCATTCACCACCGAAACCATCTATTATTGGAGGCGTTACAGCATTGCATACATCAGTACTTGGCAGCGTACCCGCACAATTGCAATTGGCATCCAGTACGTCATTTTGTGTATTTGGATTGCTGTCATCGCAGGGTGTATTCACAGGTTGGCAAGTGCCAGCACAGCCACAATTTCCATCGGCTGTATCATTGTCGGTATATGGATTGCCATCGTCACAAGTCGTAGCTACAGGGGGGCAGCTCACGCTGGTATCATAATACAATATACCGTCAGAACCGGGTCCCACATACAAGCGTCCGTAGATGTACGGGTCGCCTGCCATGACCTTTGCATAGTTAAAATTTCCTAGCGGATAAGTGCCGATCTTCGTCCAGTTTGTTCCCATATCGGTACTCGCATGGTAGCCAAAATCGCCATTGACTTCTCCCTGAATAAAAATCGTCGGGTAGTTGGAGCCAGGGGCAGCTTTTCCTGTGGTGACATTGTTGACTTTATCTGTATTGGACATTTCGTTCCAGGTCTGTCCGCCGTCCGTTGAAATATATACGCCATGAATGGCATTATAGGAAGCGTAATCACTTCTGAATCCATGTGCAAACAAGAGGTGTCCGGCTTTTCCTTCTACCGTGCGGAGTTTGGCGTGCCATGCCCATGCAGGTACCGTGCCTTGCGCCGACCAGTTGGCCCCGCCGTCCGACGATTTAAAGATGATTCCATTTCCCCAATCATAAATGTAAAATGTATTGGGTAACACCCGGTCTGCGACCAGCACCTCTTTTTGAAGATAATGAGCGTGCATACAACAATTGCCCGAATTGCCTGGTAGATTTACCGCCGTCCATGAGTTGCCTCTATCGGTGGTGTAATAAGGTGTTTTGTTGAACGATGGTACCCAGACCATATTATTAATGTCGTTGGCAGCTACTGCGATATTGCCGTATATGGATTCCTGATTATTGGGTTCGGGCATGGAACCAAACTCCGTCCAGGTGAGTCCAGCATCCAATGAATAACCGGAACGCCGATGTTCACTGTCATAGCAACAATATCTGTGGTCTTCCGTAATGGCAGCAACAAAATTGGGGTTGGAAGGGCTGACATCCAAATCCCAGGTGGAATTGAAGCGGACATTCGGATAATAGCGGTCAGCGTATTCATTGAGATTGGATTGATTTTTTACAAAAATAGACCTGTCCCAAACGGCTGTTATCACATTACCACCAGGGAGTGCGATGACGTCATTATTGACCATGTGTTCCTGACCTTTGGATACACCTGTCCATGAAATATTATTATCCTGAATATCTGCGGTTCTCCACGAACCAATGCCTTCAGCCATCCAAAGCCTGCCCTGTACGGCCGGGTCAAACATAATCTCGCCTTCCGATATCCAAGCCAAACCTTCCCAGGACAGCCAGGGAACATCGGAATTGGGGGTGTCCCAGGAAAGACTTGTCCAGGAAGGTGAGGCTGATGTTGCATTATTGGTTCTGTAAAATGGCTGATTGCCCTGTGCTTTTAGGATGACTCTGTCGTTGTCAAATGGATCAACTGCTACTTCCATAATCTGTGCGCCTGTGGGCGGGGAGACATTTTCCCAGGCACTTCCAGTATATCTTCTACATCCTTTCCCGATGGCACTTACATAAATATGGCCATTAGCTGCAATTTCCATGTCCGTAAATTGAACACTACTATCGAAGCCTGAACCCGATGTAATATTGCTCCAACTCGCGCCTGCATTGGTCGTTCTGTAAATACCTGCACCATCGACTGTTACATAAATGACATTCGTCCTGTCGCTGGATGTACCACTATTTGGGTCAAAAACGACTTGACGAACGCCTCTTTCCGCAGTACCCGCAGGAATAGTAGAGACGACACTCCAGTTTGTACCTCCGTTGGTTGTAGTATATAAACCCTCATTGATACTTCCGAAATAGACCACATTTTGATTGGCAGGATCTACGGCAAGGCGTTCACCGCTTAATTTGCTGGGATCGTCATTGGGTCTCATGGTAGCTATGGTATTATCGTTGCTGCCTGGAAAATTCGTGCTGGCCCAGGTGTCGCCCTGATTGGTGCTTTTGAAAATAGTATTATAAAAAGCCATATAGACCACCTGATTATTGGAAGGCGCAGTGGCAATACTCAACACGCCCATGTACTGGTGCCAATCCACTCTGTCGGACGGCATACTACTTGATGTGATGACAGGACTCCATTCTCCAGTGCTTTCATTCCATTTCCAGGCATTATTGACATCCGACCGCGCAAATATAGGCGAACCACTCGGATGTATAGTCATTCCCGTCAGCCAGCCGCCAGCGCCCAATTTCATTTTGCTCCAGCCTGTTTCCTGCGAAAAAATCTGAGAAAAGAATAAACAGGACAGGACTAATGTCAATAATGATGCTTTAATTATATGTTTCATTTTCACTATTTGTCATAATTAGAAGATTATTATACAACAAAAACAGTTGCATATAAATGTAGGCTAAATGTTTAACTTCACTAATGTTTCACCACCTTATGCGTCAGAAAATATCCACCGACGTCCACCCGAAGCATATACATCCCTGCGGGTATCGCCTGAATATTCAGTTGAAGTTGATTGGTGGCAGACAATGCCTTTTCTTCCTCTAGAATGATGCGTCCGTTTAAATCAAATAAGCGAATGATGCCTGTATTGTATCCGTCCGTTAAATGGAGTGATACATTCAAATTATCATGAACGGGATTTGGAAAAACCTCGTAATGGCTAATGATGTCATTGAATGAGCCTTCTCGAAATTCACCGTCACAACCTGTTTCTTCCAGGCTGATGTCACCCAAAAATAAGTCAGTGGTGCTGTCTCCAAAGAAAAATTCTAAGAAAGCATCGCTGTCTGTCGTGTTGTTCATTATAAAGGTCAAAGTATGATTTTGAAGTGCAGTAGTCAGCTCAATTTTTTCAAGATGATACTGTGTGTATGGCGCACTTGCTTTGCCTGCTTTTACGTGAATACTTCGATTGGCATCGGCTTTAGCCTGAAAACTGATGCGGTATTCTTTGCCTTGTTCGTAAGTCAGTCCGCGTTGTTTTAGCGCAATATCCCAAAAGTTATCCAGTATATAAGGTATGTCTATGTTTGCGCCATTGCCTGTTGGGGTAATGGTACATCTTTGCACATACCAATCCGTTGATCCCTCTGTAAAGCTTCCGTTCTTGACTTGTTCACATTCATTCGGACAATCTTCGGCTGTGGGTTTCAGGCGAATATTATCCAATACCAATCCACTGGTATTTGTACCAAGATGAAACTCCAGACGCCCTTTCGTAGTCGTCGGGTACGACATGGTAAATGGTATAGTAAAACGCTGATTATTTGTATTTAAATAAACAGTTTGATAATGATAATTGGTATAAGGATTTTCACTAAGTCCGGCTTTCACTTTAATCGCTCTGTTGTTTTGAATGGAGTTGGCATCAAAACTGATTTCGTATTGTTTGCCGTATTCCAATATAAAGTTGCCCTGAACGAATGCTACATCCCAGGCGTTTTGCACGGTTTGGATGTTGGTGATGCGACATGCACCTGAACTGATATTGGTGTTACATCTCCAACTCGACCAGTCTGTTGTGCCGTTGCTGAAATCACCATTGGTCAGTAAATTACAATTGTCGCCACCACCGATTTGAGGCGTATCAATTAGTTTTACTTCGTAGGCTTGCAATGCGAGCGTAAGTCCGCGAAAAGTGAGTGTTTGATAACTATTGGTGGTATTGACGAGTAGGGTTTTGTTATTGCTTGCCAATACTTTTATGTTGGTATTATTGGTGCTGGCATTAAGAAGTGTCGTGCCTGCTGAAAAATGGTCGTACAGATACTTTTGTGTGCTATGAAATATAGTCGCTTGTCCACCGCTGGATATGCGCGTGTCTGTAAACAAAGCAAGCGGAAACATATTGCCGTTGGTGTCACCTTGTGGTCCCCAAACTAATGCGGTCGAAGCACCGGATTTTATCATCTGCACCAATGTAGTGGTCATGAGTGCGTTTTTCTCTGCCTGACTTGCGTTGCTGTTTTCGGGAATCGAATACCACTCTGCCCACCAAACAGGTAAGCTTGTTGCTCCCGGATAAGCTGAATTATCTAGACTACGCAACCAGGTCATAAAATCCGCAAATTTTTTGGTGCGTTCAAATTGATTGACTGGATAGATGTTGTCTCTGTTTGTAATGGAAGCATCAAGGGTGATAAAATCTGCGCCGATTTTGTTTTGCAACCAGTATTCAACAACAGCTATATCACGCGAATCAAATTTGCCCCAGGCACCGCCAACATCTGAGCTGAACCACTGACCACTCCCTGTCGTATTGCTGCCCCAGCTACCGAGTACCACGTAAGGTCCGCCGATTTTGATGTCGGGTCGTACTGTTTTTACGGCAGTCCAAACCTTGTTGTACAAATCGGTGTAGGCTTCGTGATTCCACCTATTGCGCGATACATCCCAAAACCCCTTCATTTCGTTCCATACCTGCACGTATTTGATGTTGGAAAATTCGGGACGCCTCACCACCTCCGCGACCAAGTCTGCGTAATCGTCAAAATGTTGTGGAAAAGGGGCGATTTCTATTCTGCTCCAATCTGTAGTGCCAGGGGTGCCGCCTTTCATCCAGTCGGGCGCACAACAGGCAGTCAGTACGATAGTCTCTGCCTCATCTCCCAGTCCTGTGTCATTACCGATGCGTCTTTCGATGGTGCTAAAATCGTAATTGTTGGGATAAGGTTCGGGGTTTAATGCGCCGAAGCCCATGAGGTGTTGGTTGATTATTTTAGTGGAGTTGAGGAGCAGATTTTCGCCCCGCTCTATGGCCGCAGTATTGCCCCACGGGTCTAAGGAGTATTGCGTGAATGTAGTACCAGTAGAAAAATTGCTGGTGCTTTGTGCGTGGATATTTACGGATAGAAATAAAGTGGATATTGCGATTAGGAGCGTGTTTGTGTAGATATTTAAATTTTTCATAATCATTGTTTTAAATATTTAATAAAAATCGTTAAAAAATAAACGATTGAATATAACATTCCCAATGCTGTAGCTTATCTTGTAACAAAACCTGAGTAAAATAGCAGTTGCAATCAGTTGTACCTTGAAGCGGATTGGTCAATGTTGTATTTTTCATTTCTGTGTAATCATTATTTTTGTCTAGTACACTTACTATTGAATCACTTAAGAAAAGGTAAACATGGTATTAAATAAAATTAAAAATATCTGAATATCAATGAATTTACTAGAAGGCATGACGATAATTGATTTTACAAGACTATTGCCGGGTCCGCTTGCTACTCATCTATTAGCTCAAATGGGGGCAACAGTGATTAAGATTGAGAGTCCCAAACGAATGGATTATGTGCGACTCAGTGGGGTACAGGTGGACGGTGCAAGCATTCTTTTTCATCAGCTCAATCATAATAAAGTGATGAAAATGATAGATTATTCAACAGAAAAAGGGAAGACTGAAATACTGAATTTAATAAAAAATGCAGATGCTTTAATAGAGCAGTTTCGCCCAGGAGCCATGGATGCCTGGGGATTTGGCTATGAAGACTTGAAAAAAATAAATCCGGGTTTGGTCTATGTTTCTTTGACCGGCTATGGGCAGGATAATACTTATGCCAATGAAGCAGGGCACGATTTTAATTATTTGGCTTATGCTGGAATCATGAGTTTATTAAAAGATGAAAATGGAAAACCAAGTGTTCCCGATACGCAATTTGCAGATATTGGTGGGGCTTATATGGCAGTCATGGCGATGCAGGCAGCACTTTTGAAAAAAGCAAAAACCGGAGAAGGCAATTTTGTAGATGTCTCATTAGCAGATGCGATGAATCCGTTTTTAGCTGTTCCTTATGCCTTGTATAAAGGCGGTCTGGACTACCGGAAATATAATATCATCAATGGCAAGACAACGGTGAACTATGCTGCATATCAATGCGCTGATGGTAAATGGTTGTCTATTGCAGCATTGGAATTGAAGTTTTGGAACAAGCTCTGTGAAGTCATTGGGAAACCAACATGGAAAAGATCGCAAGACATGGAGACGATGGTAAATGTGTTCCCAAAAAAGGAAGTAGAAGATTTTTTTAAAATCAAAACAAGAGATGAATGGATGGAAATTTTCAAAGGAAAAGATGTTTGTGCTGCGCCTATATTGGAGATTGAAGAGCTGGAGGATACTGAATATCATAAAGAAAAAAATACTTTTGAGGAATTTGAAACATCTGAGGGGACAAAAATGAAAACGATTCGACTTCCATTTAAGACTAAAAAATAGTATCCTTGCTCACGAAATATTTCAAACTAAGTAATCATACAGAAAATGTCATACCAAGCAGATACCCTAGAAATTGAAATCAAGGATGATTATGCCCTTGTCCAATTGACCAATGGAAAGGTCAATGCTATCAATACGCCTTTGCTTCTTGATTTAAAGAAAGTCTTTGATGCTTTAGATAAGGACGAAAATATAAAAGGGGCGATATTAACCGGCCGTCCCCACGTATTTAGTGCAGGCTTGGATGTGGTGAGCCTTGCAACAATGGACGAAAAAGGACACCTTAATTTTTGGGAGTCCTATATGTATGCTGCACAATCATTGGTGAATTTTTCAAAGCCACTAGTCTGTGCCATTACAGGTTATGCCCCAGCAGGAGCAACTATACTTACCTTATGTACGGATTACCGGGTAATGGGAAAAGGAGCTAAACATGTCGTAGGCATGCACGAATTCAAAATGCACATGCAAATTCCTGAAATGCTTTGTGATGTCTATGCTTATCATTTGGGCGAAATAAAAGCATGGAAAGCTGTCCAGCAGGCAAAACTATATAATAGTGATGAAGCATTAGCTATAGGTTTAGTCGATGAATCAGTAGAAGTAGAAGAGGTCTTAGAAAGAGCTGAAATCTATTTGAAAAAACAAACGGAAATTTATCATAAGGTTTTCAGTGAGTCCAAGAAATTGTTTAGAAAGAAGCTTAGGAAGATTGTTAATGAAAGCGACATTCCAGAACTAGCAAGGCAGACTGTTGAATTTAATAATGATCCTGAATTGAAAGCCAAAGTTGTTGCCTTCCTAATGAGTCTGAAAAAGAAGTGATGAAAAAATCGAATTTGGGCGATAACTAGGTTTAAAAATAGACTTATCGCCC
The DNA here is from genome assembly GCA_937951615.1 of uncultured Saprospiraceae bacterium. Lineage (GTDB taxonomy): Bacteria > Bacteroidota > Bacteroidia > Chitinophagales > Saprospiraceae > JAHDEO01. Next base: position 42,965 of record CALFBH010000071.1, read on the forward strand.
AAAAAGTGCTAAATTTGGGCGGTAACTATGTTTTTTAAAGGACTTATCGCCCAAATTGAGAAAATGAAGAAAGAAGAAATAATTGGAAGAAAGCTTGAAATAGCAATGCTTGACAGGCTGTATAAGAGTAAAAAATCTGAATTTGCCATTGTATATGGTCGAAGACGAGTAGGTAAAACTTTTTTGGTTTCTCGACAATTTGAGGGAGCGTTTACTTTTAGAATGACCGCTCTCGCCAATACGACAAACAAAGAGCAGCTTCGAAATTTTCATAATTATTTATCGCTCTTTGATGCTCATGCCGAAAAAACACCTATTCCTAAAAGCTGGTTAGAAGCATTTCAGATACTCATTCAGTTTTTATCTAAAAGCAAACACAAACGAAAAGTCATTTTTTTTGATGAACTGCCTTGGTTTGATACACATGGCTCGGATTTTTTAACGGGCTTAGAGCATTTTTGGAATGGCTGGGCTGCTTATCGTTCTGATATACTCTTAATCAGTTGCGGGTCAGCAGCTTCCTGGATGATTAAAAAATTGATCAGAGATAAGGGAGGATTGCACAACAGAGTAACGGAAAGAATACTTGTTCGTCCATTTACCTTAAAGGAAACAGAGGAGTTCATGCAAGCGAAAGGAGCGGACTTTGATCGGTATCAATTATTAGAATTGTATATGGCTGTTGGCGGGATTCCTTTTTATTTAGAAAACATACAAGTAAATAGAAGCATCGCTCAAAACATAGACAGATTGTTTTTTACACCTGGCGGATTATTGCATGAAGAGTATTTTGATTTGTACAGATCTTTGTTTAAAAAATATACTAGACATGTCGCAATTGTAGAATCTTTGGCGAATAAAGTTAAAGGCTTAAGCCGAAAAGAAATTGTGAAAAAATCAGGTATAAAAGAAGGCGGAAATCTAAGTGTTGTGCTGAGTGAATTGGAGCAATCTGGTTTTATAAAAAAGTACTTCCCGTATGGAAAAACAAATCGAGATGCGCTTTATCAATTGAGCGATCAATACACCTTATTTTACCTCACATTTGTTCGGCATTCAAAAGCGCAGGGTGAAGGCACTTGGCTGTCACGACTCGGAAACCCAAAGTGGAGAGCCTGGAGTGGTTATGCTTTTGAACAAATATGCCTATACCACACTAGTGCGATTAAAAAAGCGCTGGGCATAAGTTCGGTGTATACAGAAGTCTCAGCATGGCGAAGCAAGCAGATAGAAGGTGGTGCGCAGATTGATTTAATCTTCGACAGAAATGACCGGGTTATCAATATCTGTGAGATTAAATTTTCTGAATCTACTTTTACGATCACTAAATCCTATGCCGAAAACTTGCAAAACAAACTGGATGTATTCAGAGCAGAAACCAAAACCCGTAAAACCCTGTTCCTGACGATGATTACAACATTTGGTATTCAACCCAATAAATACGCGCTGGTAAATGTAAAAGATTCAATAGAAATGAAAGCCTTGTTTGATTAAAATGAGTGGATGAATGAATGAATGAGGAAATGGGTGAATTTGTAAATATGTTTTGAACATTTATCATTTATCATTCATTCTCTCATTTCCTCATTCATTCTCTCATTTCTCCCATTCTCTCATTTCTCCAAAACCTCAAAACCCAAGCCCCGTAAATCCTCCCAAAATGCCGGATAAGACTTGCCCACAACCAGCGGATTTTCAATCTCCACTGTTTCCACAACCAACGCGAACGCAGCAAAGGCCATGGCCATACGATGGTCATGATAAGTTTCAAAAACACCAGATGGAAGGCTAGGGGAGGCAGCAGAAACCACCAATCCATCAGGGGTTTGTTCATGAGCTTTTATACCAATTTTTTGCAATTCTTGAATGAGCGCAGCAATGCGGTCAGTTTCTTTTATTTTCAGGGTTTCCAGTCCACTAAGACTGCCTTTGCACTGGGTGCCGGCGCACACGACTGCCAGCGTCTGCGCAATGTCTGGGCAGCTTAGGAAATTATATTCAAAAGTTTCAGGATTATTTTTTGTCTTAGACAAATGAAGACCCGTTTCTGTAAAAATTGTGCGAACACCAAAAGTAGTCATGATCTCCTGAATAGCAGCATCGCCTTGCAAACTTTCCTCGTGCAAACCATCCAAGTACAAATCAACTTCATCGGCAAAAGCAGCTAGTGCGTAGTAATAAGACGCTGCCGACCAGTCTGCTTCCACCGTAAAAGGACGAGACTGATAAGATTGAGCGAGGACGGTGATGGTCTGCCCCGACCAACTATGTGAAACACCAAAATGCGCCATAATACGCAAGGTCATCTCGATGTAGGGACGTGATACAATTTTACCCAATAATTCCAGCCGAAGTCCATTGGGGAGACAAGGTGCAATGAGCAGCAAAGCAGAAATAAACTGACTGCTGACATGGGCAGGGATTTGCAAATGGGCTTCTGTTGCCAAGTTATCTGGCGGATGGATTTTTAAGGGTGGATAACCTTCTTTTTCCAAATATTCAATACGCCCGCCGATTTGGTTCAGGCTATCTGCGAGGATACCAATAGGGCGTTGCTTCATCCGTGTCGATCCCGTTAGAATTTTTGTATTGTTCTGCAAAGCAAGATAAGCGGTCAGAAATCGGAAGGTCGTGCCGGCAGGGCCAGCGTCCAATTCTTCTCCCTCGTGTGCCAACAGACGCAACAAAGCGACGGTATCTTCAGAAGTAGATAGGGCTTCAATAGGAAAATTTTTACCTGAAAGCGCACGGATGATTAAGACTCGGTTGCTAATGCTTTTTGAGCCATTCAGCCTGATGCGACCAACGAGCTTTTTGTCCTTTTTAGATAAAGCGTATATCATTTATTGAAAAAATTTTGAATTTTATATTTAATAAAATTAGTTTTGCAGTGTTGTATAAATAATTCCCCCGATAACATCATCCGAAAACGGACTTCAGCCTTGCCCGCTTATCCCTTGTAAATTAGACTTTATTTTGAAATGAAAAACACCCAATTTCCATTCTGGTGATTTGGCAGTATTTCTAATACAAAGATATGTGTTAAACTTAAACATTCCCGATAACTATCGGGATAAACTTAAACTTAAAAACTATTAAACATGCTAAAATTCCTCTTTTCTGCAACACTTTTTGTGTTATTTACGAGCGCAGTGTTTGCCCAAAACGGACAATATGATCTTCGGTTTTCAGTAGATGATTGTGTTGCTAATCAGGTTTTTGTAGATATTGAAATTAAATCCAATAGTGCTGCAAATATTTTTGAACTTGCCGATCAAAATTATCGGATGTCTTTTAATCGGGAAGCTGTCGATGATCCATTCATAGCAGAAGAGTTGGATGTTTCTGGTTTTATTCAAACCCCAACAGGTTCTGCTTTTTATGGGAGTCATAATATAAATGGAAGTTCGGATACAATTATATCTTATAATGTAGAGCTACTCAGTAATAATGGGATAGAATTGTCGGCAACAGACTGGACAAGTGTTGGTCGAATTGGTTTTGACATTTTGGATCCTAATGAATGTTTAGAAATTAAATGGCATCAGGGAGGCATATTTCCGCCCATATTTATTGGGCAGATGTTTAATGGCGGATTATCTGCAGCAGCAGAAGGAATTATTGAAGATTTGAATGTTTGCTTTGCTGACTTGAATTGTGGCGGCTCAGAACCGCCTGTTGCGACAGATGATGAAGCACAGACAAATGCTGGCATTGCACTGACTTTTAATATTATAAATAATGATGTAGCTCCGGCTGATGAAACCCTGGATGTAAATAGTCTCAGCCTGCAATCTACTATTCCAACGACTCAGGGAACGCTGATAAATAACGGGAATGGTACAGTGACTTTCACTCCGGCAGCGGGTTTTGTCGGAGCAGTTGATCCAGTGAACTATGAGATTTGTGCCAGTAATGGCTTGTGTGATGAAGCAAGTATCAGCATTACTGTAGTGGGCGAATCTCCTATGGCGAATAATGATTTTATAACTGCTGCGGCAGGTCAGGCAACGACTTTTAGTTTGGTGAATAATGATACTGCACCGGCAGGTGAAAGCCTGAATAACAGCAGTGTGCAAATACTGGGAACAGTACCTGCAAATCAGGGAATGCTAACAAATAATGGAGATGGTACGATTACTTTTACACCAGCAGCAGGTTTTATTGGCGGAGTAAATACGGTAACGTATGAAGTCTGTGCGACTAATGGCTTATGCGATCAGGCTTTTATTACGATTAATGTACTTGCAGAAGCACCATCTGTAAATGATGATGAAATCATAGTGTATCAAAATACAGCATTGACATTTAGTGTGGTAGCAAATGATGTAGCACCGGCAGGTTCAAGCCTGAATAATGCCAGTGTAAACCTATTGACAGCAGTACCCAATCCTCAGGGCAGCTTAAGCAATAACGGAGATGGTACACTGAGCTTTACACCATCTATTGGTTTTACAGGGGATGTGCAGCCCATTGAGTACGAGGTGTGTGCAAGCAATGGTTTGTGTGGAGAAGCAACTATTTTTATTACAGTTTATGCAGCTCCTACTGCGGGCAGTGATTTTGTAAATGCGGTACAGGATGAAATAACCATCTTTAGCGTGATTAATAATGACAGCCCACCAGCAGGCGGGACTATTGATATTTCTTCGGTTAGTTTATTGTCTAATATCCCGGTTAATGAAGGGGGACTGACCAATAATGGAGATGGAACGTTTACTTTTATACCGGCACTGGGATTTTATGGCGGAGTGACACCAGCCACTTATCAGGTTTGTACAGATGTTGGTGCCTGCGCACAAGCAATCATTGCGATTACAGTATTACAAAAACCAACAGCATTGAATGATACAGTCGTTACAGACGATTTTATCACAATAGATATTTTGAGTAATGATATTGCTCCTGTAGGTTCTTCCTTTAATCCGGGTACAATTGTATTATTAAATGCCATTCCGAATACACAGGGCATATTGGTGAATAGTTTTAACGGCACGATTATTTTTGCACCAGCAGCTGGTTTTGTTGGGGAAGTTGATCCTATTAATTATAGCGTTTGCGCAGCAAATGGCACATGTGATGAAGCGACTATTTATATCACTGTCTTTGCAGCTGAAGAAGTTGGACTAAGTGGAACTATTTTCAACAGAGACGGTGTCAGTCCTATAGCGGATGTAAGTATTCAATTGTCGGGTACAGATACACAGGATGTACTCACGCTCGCTGATGGAAATTATGTTTTTGAAAACCTGACTTCTGGTGGAGACTACACCGTTACGCCAGTCAAAGAAGGGCTGATTACAAATGGGGTAACCTCTGTCGACCTCGCGATAGCACAGGCGCATATACTAGACTTAATTAATCTGGATGTTTATGGCGTGATTGCCATGGATGCCAATGAATCCTGTGCGCTTTCGTCGGTTGATTTAGCGATTACGCAAGGCGTGATTTTAGGCTTATTGCCAGCTTTTCCGCATGGCAAAAATTGGAGATTTGTTCCAGCAGATTTGACATTTCCTGATCCCAATGCTCCTTGTGATTATGAAGAATTTTTAGATTATGAAATGTTGGAAACCATGTTGCCCGGACAGGATTTTATAGGTGTAAAAGCAGGTGATGCCAATAGTACTTATAATCCTGCTGGTGGTTTTGCTGCTGGAGCATCACTTTATTTTTCAATAGCAGATCATCAGGCAACAGTAGGAGAAGTGCTAAGTATTCCTATCACAGCATCAGGCATCAATGATATACTGACCTGGCAATTGACGCATAGTTGGGATGCCAACATACTCGAATTTCAAGGTGCAACAGCACTTCATCCAGCTATTGAGCAAGGATTTGTATTCAATGAAGTCTTGGCAGAGCCAGGATATTTAACTTCATTATGGCTCAATTCTGTTAATCAGCCCCTTACGCTCGATGATAATACTGTCTTGTATGAATTAGAATTTAAGGTCATCGGAGAAGTAGGCATGTCATCTGATATTTCTACTAATTCACTGGTCACTCCAAGGCTGGCTTATCGCAGCAATTACGAACAGGTAGAATTTCTTTCTGACAATGGTTTGCTGGAGATTGTTTCGCTTACTGATATTGAATTTGTAGTGGAAGAAAAAGGGGCTAAGCTATTGCAAAACACCCCCAATCCTTTTACAGAGCAAACCACCATTAATTTTTATCTACCTCATTCAGGCAGAGCGAGTGTATTGATTTATAATATGTTGGGAGAAAAAATATGGCAGGTTGAAAATAATTTTGCAGCAGGCAATCAGAGCTTAATATGGGCAGAAGCCAATCATTATCCAGCAGGTATATACACCTGTAAATTGCAATTTGAGGCTAGTATGTCCAGCATTAAAATGTTGAACGTAAAATAAAAAATAGCATAAAACTTTGTTTTATGCTAAGAATCCCTATTTTTGCAGTAGAGGAACGGTCAAAAGACAGATTTCAAATCAATAGTTTCAGTTTATTATATAGCCAAATTTTAGCCCGACTAAAAAAATTGGCAGCATATAATGGAGACTTTAAGATTAGGAACTGCTTTTTGACCGTTTTCTTTACACACATTATTATTTCCAAACTATTTAAATCAAGTATGATGAAGCAATTCTCCTCTATTGTGTTTTGTATTTCTGTGCTTCTTACTTTTGCGATTAACGTGAATGCTGCTACGCTGAGTGTAGCAGGAGAGAGTGCCAATGTCGGTGATGAAGTTGTTATTGCCTTGACGGCGGCCGATTTGCCGACAGAGATAACAGGTTTTCAGGGAACTTTGGAATGGGACGGCAGCCTGATAGAACTTCAATCCGTCGAAAGTCCCTTATTATCCACTATGGGATTCAATACCAATGATTCCGAAAAATTAGGATTTTCATGGGGCGATTTTCCAGGCACCGCTCTAGCAGGTATTAATGATGTCATTTTATTGACTTTTGAAGTATTGCAAGAAGGACGGGCAAACATTGTTTTTACGAACTCACCTGTAGTGGTAGAAGTGACCGACGGTGCTTTTGCACCTGATGTGCTTACCTTAAACAATGGATTCGTTGAAGGAATAGACCCACTACCCGTAGAATTATCAGTTTTTGATGCGACGGCTACAGGTAATGCAGTACGTCTCGACTGGGTAACAGATTCCGAAGTCAATTTTGAAGGCTTTGAGATTCAACGCGCTATTGATGGTGTGAATTTCAATGGGATAGCATGGGTGAATGCGAGAGGCTCAGAAGCACAAGGTGCTGGATATAGCCACTTGGATGATGAAATTAGCATGAATACAAGCTATTATTATCGCCTGAAAATGTGGGACTGGGATGGTACTTATGAATATTCAGAGATTAGAAATGCCAGAATTGTAGAGGCTGATCAGCCGGTTATTCAGGTTTATCCGAATCCAGCAAAAAATAGAACAGCTATTGTCTTTGAAAATTTTTCAGACCTGACTAACGACCCTGTGCTTACAACTTTGCATGATATGAATGGACGTACTGTTCAATTCGTAGAGCATGATATGCAAGATGGTATCAATCGAATAGAACTCAATATAGCCGGACTACCCGTAGGACTCTATACAATTACTATAGAACATGCTGGTTATTATCGCACAGAGAAATTGGTGATTGGTAACTGGTAAACTGGTAACTGGTTGATTAGTAACTGGTGATTAGTAACTGGTGAAAAATAAAAAAGCACGGACAAAGTCCGTGCTTTTTTATTTTTCACTAATCACTAATCACTAATCACTAATCACTAATCACTAATCACTAATCACTAATCACTGACAATCACCAATATTAGCCTCAAAACGTGTATCAACTGGTGCAACAAAACCATTTTCCAGTTTTACCACCTGACCTGCTATAAATTTCACCGATGAAAGATTATCAACAGTTGTATTGCAATTCACTTCTACGCCCGCTGAATATATGCCTGTAGATACAGGATTTGTCAAAGATAAAATAGAAGGACAACTGAGATCTATCGTACAAGTCAGGTTGTCATCATAATCCTCATAAATCTGTAGGTTTCTAAAATAAGAATTGCCATTACCCGTCGCATCGTCATCTGCTGTGAGTACAAGGTATTGGAAAGTTCCCGTGAAGTTGGTGCCTGCCTGAATTGTGAAATGTTCCCAGCCACCACTGCCAGTATAAGTCTGGTTGACATAATCTCCTGAGTAGCCCTGATTGCCGTATAAAACATAACGATGTGGAGGAGCAAAAGTCAAATCATTATCAAAACCCACTTCATGGATTTCTCCTTCTACAGTACTCTGGAAATCAAATTCAATGACAGTCGTTGGAGTGACCGTATAATTGATAGGAATTGCTTTCCAGCCATTACCTGTTACTAAAACAGTAGCTCCTGCGTCTTGTATTGTTGCTGTACCCTGGTCATTTCCACCAGCATCATAACTGACGACTGCCCCTGTAAAATCATATAAAGTACAATCTTCTGCTGGGCAGCTTATGCAATCAGGACCACCACAGTCTGTACCAATTTCATTACCATTCAAGATACCATCATTACAGGTTGGGCAGCTTGGACAATCCGGTCCACCACAGTCTATACCAGTTTCATTGCCGTTTTGAATGTCGTCTGTACAGGTCGGAGGGCAGATTGGACAATCGGGACCACCACAGTCGACGCCAGTTTCATTACCATTCTGAATGCCATCAGTACAGGTAGGGCCGGCGTTAGATAATTTTAAAACAAAAAGCCCCTGCTCTATATCGCTGACAATAATTGTCCCACTATCAAAATAGGGATAACTACTCCACGCGCCATTAAACTGTGCTGAATTACTGGCCGTATAAGTATCAAAATAACCGACTTCTAATAAATTACCATTGGCAATGTCAGAAATATCAACGACCCGCAGCCCACTTCTATAGTTTGCCATATAAGCCAGATTACCTTTGATATACAAATTATGGTCAATAGACGCAACAGCCGCCTCATAAAAGCCAATGAAAACAGGTGCATCCAAATCCCGAACATCCCAAATGTAAGTACGGGTATTATGACCATTACTGGACTCGTCCAATTCATCATTCATCAAAAAGTACTCATGATTTTCCGTCAGCCAGCCCTGGTGGGTATATTCAACACCAGGATAACCCGTTCTGGAAATCTGAGTCATATCTGTTTTATCCGTTACATCGACAATAGTCAGTGTATTTTCATTGGAATTAAAACAAATTTCTGTGCCAGCATATTGAGCATCAGGTCCAATATAATTGACACATTGCGCATCGTGTGTGTAAGCATCTTGTTCAAAACAAGCCACAAAAACAGGGTTGGCAGGATTGCTGAGATCAATAGCGGTCAGTCCACCTGCACATAATCCAGCAGTTCCTACCGCATAGGCATAACCAGAACCTTCATTGATAACAATATTGTGAGACCTGCCGAGTGTTAATCCATTACCAAGATTACCGAGGTGAGCCGTTTCACTAAAAGTGACGGGGGGATTAGTAATATTTCTCAATTGAGTCAGGTCAAAAACCTGCATACCATGTCCAACGGCTTCACTGACAATGTAAGCGTGGTCGGCATAAACTTTCATGTCGCGCCAGAGAGAACTGCTGCTATGTGTAGCTAATGACCCGAGAAAAATAGGATTAGCCGGATCAGTAACATCTATAAAAGTAGTTCGGTCGGTGCAGCCAAAAATGGCATATTCATTGCCAGTTTGAGCATCTGTCCAACCCCAGATGTCATTAGCCTCTGCGCATCCCATATCGCTTAAAGAGACAAAACCCATCAAATCAATGGCACCGCAGGGGTAGCCAGCAGCACTGCCGCCTGTGCAGAGGGTCTGAGCTTGTACATTGGAAAATAAAGCTGCGACAATGAGTAAGCAGAAAAAATGTTGTAGTCGCTTAATGTGTTTAATCATAATAAAAATTTATGTATTTGAAAAATGTGTGGGCAAAGACAACAAGCTATTGAATTATTAGTTGTGATTCAAATTATAGCATTGCTTTTGGGCCATGATTATGTCATAAAATTTGAAATCCAGATAGGCAGGTTGTCCTTATGTCTGTTTTCGGGAACAAATCCATCCGTCATTTAGGTACGATGGAATATAAGCCATTATTCCTTAACCAATCTGCTTTATCAGCTCCGTTTACATCGCCATCCTGATTGATATCGCTGGTGTAATAACCCTCAAAATTACCATTTAAATTTGCCCAAATGCCCTTATCTGCTCCATTGATGTCGTGATCGTGATCAATATCGCCGGACAACATACACCATTCTCCAGAAGATAATTGTTTTTGTCCTGTGCTGGTAGCATTTTTATAACTGTCTGCAAGACGAAAGTCATATAATAAGGTATTATTCGCTACACTGACAGCTTGTGGCGTCATTACCGTAAGGTGATTGCGAGTCTCGATTACTATATAGACCGATGTACTTGTTAAATTACTAGGTAGTACATTTTCATCAGGGAAATAAATACAACCGTCAGCCTGCAATAAAGCCGCTGTTTTGGCAATTTCCGTATTGACTGCCATACCCGTTCTGAAAGATACCAATACCCAATCCACCACATCTGAGATACTTCTGGTTTCTGTACCAAGGTAATTCCAGGGTGCTTGATTGAAGGGCTGGGCAGTTGGCAGTAAGCCCAATGTTTCCAATGTATTGCTCATCGTATTGCTAACCGGATCGTATATCGCTTCTTCCAATACGCAAATGTCCAGATCGATACTTGTTTCATTGCAGGTCAGGTCGCCATTCAAATCTTCATAGATTTGTACATTGGAAAAATATGAATTGGCTGCTGCATTGGCATCGTCATCTCCAGTGAGTACCAGATATTGATACGTGCCTGTAGTGCCTGCTCCCACCTGTATGACAAAGCGTTCAAAGTTGCCGCTGCCACTATAAGTCGGATTGGTGAAATCGCCGGAATAACCCTGATTGCCATACACGACGATCCTGTTTTCTGGTGCAAATGCCAGATCATTATCAAAAGCGACTTCGTGAATTTCTCCCTGTGCCGTACTTTTAAAATCAAATGCGATGACGGTATTGGGCGTTATGGTATAATTGATTTCAACTGCTTTCCAGACATTGCCTTCCATAAATACAGTTGCCCCATTATCCTGTACGCTAGCCGTGCCGAAATCCTGACCATTAGGGTCATAAGAAACCACACTCGATTCAAAATCATATAAGGTACAATCTTCCGCCGGACAGCTTGGACAGTCCGGTCCACCACAGTCTATACCAATTTCATCACCATTGAGAATACCGTCATTACAGGTAGGGGCGGTGTTCGCTAATTTTAAAACAAAAAGCCCCTGCTCAATACCACTAACGATGATCGTCCCGCTGTCAAAATAAGGGTAATTGCTCCACGCGCCGTTGAAGTTGGCAGAATTGCTGGAAGGATAAATATCAAAATGACCCACTTGAGAAAGATTACCATTGGCAATATCTGAAATATCAACAACCCGCAGTCCACTTCTGTAATTTGCCATATAAGCCAGATTGCCTTTTATGTATAAATTATGGTCGATAGCGGCATCAGCGGCTTCATAATATCCCATGAAAATAGGGTTGTCCAAATCGCGGACATCCCAGATATATGTTCGGGTATTGTGACCATTATTAGACTCGTCCAATTCGTCATTCATTAAAAAATACTCATGATTTTCAGTCACCCAGCCCTGATGCGTATAACGTTGCCCCGTATAACCCGTTCTGGAAATTTGCGTCATATCTGTTTTATCTGTTACATCAACAATAGTCAGCGTATTTTCATTAGAATTAAAACAAATTTCTGTACCTGCATATTGACTGTCGGGTCCAATATAATTGACACATTGTGCATCATGGGTATATCCATCTTGTTCAAAACAGCCTGCAAAGACAGGATTCGTCGGATTACTAATGTTGATGGCAGTCAGTCCGCCAGCACATAATCCGCCGCCATTTCCTACCGTATAGGCATAGCCCGAACCTTCATTGATGACAATATTATGAGAATTGCTGATGGTCAGTCCATTACCAAGATTTCCGAGGAAAGCAGTTTCAGAAAAATTAACTGGTGGATTGCTGATATTTCTGAGTTGAGTAAGATCAAAGACCTGCATTCCATGATTAGAGGCTTCGCTGACAATAAAAGTATGGTTGGCATAGGTTTTCATATCTCTCCAGGACGAACTACTCGAATGTGTAGCCAGCGAGCCAAGAAGTATCGGATTTGCGGGGTTCGTAACATCTATAAAAGTAGTTCGATCTGTACAGCCAAAGATCGCATATTCTCTGCTGGTTTGTGGGTCTGTCCAGCCCCAAATATCATTGGCTCTAGAACAACCCATATCTGAAAGAGATACCACAGACATCAGGTCGATGGCATCACAGGGATAACCAGCAGCATTACCGCTTACACAAGGTGTTTGCGCATTAAGATGTCCGAGTGTAAATGCCATAATAAAACAGCAAATTGATTTGAGTTCAATGTAATTCATTATGATAGATTTTTATGGAAAAAAATAAATGAAAAGAATTTTGCTGGTCGCAATTTATGGAAGAGAGCAGTTACTTGATCTTTTATGACTTAAAATCAACGAGTAACATGTTATGAAATATTTTGAGTAGTGCCAAATTAATTAATTATTTAAGTCGAATCAAATCATATAAGATATTTTTTGACATGTTTGTGTCATAAAAATAATGGAGTTTTTAAAGGTGGATAAAAAAAGTCCTTGCAGAATAAAATCTACAAGGACTTTTATGATGTAGCCCCGATGGGCATCGAACCCATAACCCCCGGTGTAAAAGACCGGTGCTCCGCCAATTGAGCTACGAGGCTGGTTGAAAAATTCCAAAATTCAAACTACAAATTCCAAAACATAGAATTTGGCAAAGCCAAATTATTACCTGAGATTTGGATTTTTTCTTTTGGAATTTTCCAACATTGTTGCGAGGAAAGGATTTGAACCTTTAGCCTCCGGCTTATGAGACCGGGATGTTACCATTACACCACCTCGCCTTTTTTTAATTACGAATCTGAAAATTACGAATTACGAATATTTTACTGACGAATTATTAAGATGAATTGCAGCGCAATTCCATTTATACATTCGTAATTCGTAATTCTCCGATTCGTAATTAACTCGTACTCCGGACGGGATTCGAACCCGCAATTGTCTGCTCGAAAGGCAGGTGCCTTAACCAATTTGGCTACCGGAGCAAGAAAATATCGAATAATGAATTGAAAAATACTGAAAGCTTCTTTGCAATTATTATTCGATATTCTTTATTTGAAATCTTTCTTTAGAAGCCCGGATAGGAATCGAACCTATATCACATGAGTCAAAGTCATGTATCTTAGCCTTTAGACCACCGGGCTGTGGGAATTACGAATGGTGAAATAATACAGAATTGCTTCGCAATGCTTCCACTTGTACTTCGATATTCGTAATTCAACGATTCGTAATTCGTAATTCAATAGAGTGGCAACACGGGAGTCGAACCCTGCCCTTCGGTGCTTCAAACCGACGCGCTCACCCCGATCGCCTTGTTGCCAGATTAATAAGTTTAAGATTAAGCTTAAACATAGGTTGCCGTAGGCAACTGATTCGTAAGTTTTTAAACTTAAACTTAGTCTTGAACTTAAACTTAAAAAGTCGCAGATACGATTGGAAAAACTTGTAGAAAGATTTTGAATTCGTAGCTGCATGACTGACAGCTACAAACTCCTTTGAGGAGAGCTATCAGGTATTCACAGGTTCAAATACAAACATTATAAACGCCTGCTTATAGCCAAAGAACAGATGCTGTTCCTGCTGCTTAAAGCGTTTAAACTGTTCGTTAAAATTGATATGTTGAATCTTCTGAATCATCTTAGATTTAAATTATAAAGTGGGGCGCTATGTGCGACGACAATAAATACGTCCTAGCGGAAAAAAAAGTTCACGAAGCAGGATTTTTTTTCAAAAAAAAATCATAATTGCATAATTGTATGATGGCGGAATTGTATCATTACACGACAACACGACAACACGACAACACGACAACACGACAACACGACAACACGACAACACGACAACACGACAACACGACAACAAAATGCCCATTCTATTAGAAATACAATATCTAGCTCCTGTTCAGTACTACTCGAAATGGTGTAATGAACAGCTTGTTTATATTGAGCAACACGAACACTATGTCAAACATTCGTACCGCAATCGGTGTCATATTGCAGGATCTCATGGGCTGCTGCGACTCAGCATTCCACTACAAAAAGGTAAGCATGATGGGCAGTCGATACGAGATGTGCGGATTGCTTATAGCCAAAAATGGCAGCATCAACATTGGGAGGCTATTCGGTCGGGTTATGGGCGTGCGCCGTTTTTTGAACATTATGCAGATGAACTCCTACCTTTTTTTGAAAAAAAATATGACTTTCTTTTTGATTTTAATGTTGAATTGACGGCTTGCATGTTGGAATTACTTGGACTGGACACTGCTATACAATTGACCAGTGCCTACGAAAAACAGCCGCCTGCCGATATACTGGATTTTCGCAATGGCATTCATCCTAAGCCACATCGTCAAAAAAACGACCCTAATTTTACACCGACTCCTTACGCACAGGTATTTGCTGAAAAGCATGGCTTCCTACCCAATCTGAGTATTATAGACCTCTTGTTTTGTACAGGCCCAGGTGCGGCTTTGGTTTTGGAAGAATCTTTATAACTGTTTGCTCCCAATTCAACAATTTACAAGGTATCCAGCAAAGTCTGTGCTTCTTTAGCTTTCCAGGAAGAAACATTCACGATGTCTTGCAAATGCTTTTTAGCCTGTCCTGGCTGATTGTTTTTCAAATAAGCCAAACTGATATACCATTTCGCGCTTTCCGCAAAACGGTTTTCTGAACGAATCAGGGATTCAAATGCAGCAATCGCTGCCAGATAATCAGACTGATACAAATTGCCTAAGCCCAGATAAAACTGTTGCTCCGTATCTGGTGACGGGATATTTTTGATGGACCTAACTGCCTTTGCATAATCATCTTGTTGAAAAGCAGCGACTGCCAGTTGCCAAGCTTTTTCATCATCCGTTTTGCCCATGACGACTGTCGGGTCAGTATGTGTTTCTGCTAAATAAGTATCTGCTAAATCGCCTGAATTGGTCTTACCCAAAAAATGATACAAAGCAAAGGCAATCACCCCAAAAATAAAGACTGCGGCAATGCGTTTCACATAATACAAAGGTTTGATTTTTGGAATAGAAGGAGTCGCCTCTTTTGCCTGATGTGCATCGCGCAATTGTTGTTTAAAATCACTTTTAGCTTTCGCAAAAATGACGGAGCGCAGCTTCACTTCATCTGCAAAGTCGGCATCACTTGTCACCTGCTGCTCAAATTCTTGAAATTCTGTCTCTGACAATTCGCCGTGCAGATATTTTTCTATGAGTGTCTCTTTATCTGTCATATTACTTGTATTTTAGAGCCTCGGCTCTTTATTTGTTGAGCAAATCATCCACTATTTCTTTTAGCTTTTTTACGCATCTCGATTTCGCCGATTTTGCCGTATCATAATTCTTATATTTCAATTCTTTCCAAATATTCTTTAATTTTCTCTCTTCTTTCCAGAGCAATGTTAATAATTTTTCACAAGCCGTTCCCTGCATTTTCCATGCCTTGAGTATGGCTTTTATCTGTCGGAGTTGTTCATCGTCCAGACCTTCTTCTTCGGTATCTTTCTTCCTCGACATGTACCGTTCCATTTCATCTACATCAAATCCTGTTATCCGTTTCTGTCTTTTATTATTATCACGAAGTTTATTATAGGCTATATTTACGATAAATCCACAGATGTTTTCGTTTTTGAATGTGGGTTCCCAGATTTTTTTTCTAAGCACAAAAAAGGCGTCCTGAAGTTTATCTTCCATATCTGCCACGGCATATTGAGATTTGGTTTTACCACTTAAACCAAGTAGCATATCCTGATAATTTTCAGCATATATTCTGCCTAAGGGCGTATTGTCTCCCTTTCGGATTTGTGCTATTTCGTTTTCGGTGAATTTACACATGTATATTGAATTAGTTGGTAAAAGGTGAACAGGGGAAAAGGTATAATTTACATTAGACTTTGATGTAAATATATGCAACTATACATTCCAAGCATAAATTGTATTCTATTTTGTCGCAAAATTGTGATTCCCTTATTTTTTACCATTCCTAAGTACCATTAATGAGTCTGACACGGAATGTTCCTTTGTTCTGACTTTATATAGGATATATGAATAATAAAGTCTAGTGCCATCCGCACTAAATAAAATGGTATATTTTTTTGAATCTCGAATAACGAATTTCGAACACCGAATTTCGAAGTGTTTTGCCATACAATTCACCTCAGTATTCCAGTTTTACTTGACATTTCTTCCTTACTAAATGTTCATTATCCATCTTAACTACTAAGTGGAAATACAAATCCAAACGTCAAATTCAAATTCAAAAAAATATTGACAACAAGCCAATTATGTAAATTGAAAGTGGCGTTTAGTTGAGTCCAGGCACTTACTTCGTTATTCGATATTCATCTGTTCGATATTCGATATTTTCCTATTTCCCTAATATACACTAAAACTTAGTGCTGAAAGCACTAGTAACTCAAAGTCCCCTTACGTATTTGCTGAAAACATCAATATATCTATCATCAAACAAGATTTTACTTATATGCTTGAATCGAATTTTTTTAATTTGATCGATGGGTAAAATATTGAATCCTGCAAATTTGAAATCTTCAGTTAATTGTACAGCGATAAAACTGTCTGAAAAGCCAATAATATAACCACGAGTTATTTCACGCTGGTTTTTAGTAATTTTCCGAGTGATACGTGAAAATTTCTTTTCATTATAATGGCATTCAATTTTATTTCTGATTTTCATTTTTCTACTTTTAATTATTTGAATAATGATAACAATATCTGCTGGCATAAAAGTTCATAAGCTGAAGGTAATTCGTAATTAGTGCATTAGTAATTAATCCCCCCTTTGTCATATTTAAGTATAAAACCCACCCACTGTTTGTCATCAAATTTCAAAAAAGTATATTTGCAGTATATTGTTCTTATAACTATTTGCTATGAAATATACTTACTTATTCCCCTTACTGTTTTTGATCCTCAGTAATTTATCTTTAACTGCCCAGCACGGTAATGAAGGTCCAAATTCTCCCAGCCGAACAGACGTAGATCCCGCGCTTGAGCCTTTTTATCATGGCGTTGCTTCTGGTGACCCTTTGTCGGATGCGGTAGTGATATGGACAAGAGTGACGACCGACTCAACACTAGTCGATGTAGAGTGGCAAATTGCACTGGACACAGGCATGACACAGGTGATACAGCAGGGCATGGTGACAACGGATGCCAGCGCAGATTATACCGTAAAAGTGGATGTCACCGGATTGCAGGCAGACACTTGGTATTACTACGAATTTAAAGCAAACGACCGCTATTCTTTGCGCGGACGTACCCGTACTGCACCTGTAGGGGATGTGGATAGTTTACGTTTTGCGGTGGTGTCCTGTGCGAGTTGGGGGCATGGTTATTTTAATGCTTATGAACGTATTGTAAACCGAAACGATATACACGCTGTCATTCATCTGGGCGATTATATTTACGAATATGGAGATGGAGAATTTGGCGATGTGCGGGAGATGTTTCCATTGGATGAAACGATTACCCTAAGTCATTATCGACTGCGCCATTCTCATTATAAATGTGACCCAAACCTGCGAACTTTGCATCAGCAATACCCGATGATGAGTGTTTGGGACGACCACGAAACAGCCAATGATGCCTGGAATGGCGGAGCATCCAATCACAATCCGGCAGAAGGGGAGGGCGATTGGTTTGATCGCAAGTCGGCAGGCATACAGGCTTACCACGAATGGATGCCTTTTCGCAAACCCGACCCAACCAATGACGAGCGCATTTATCGTCGGATTAGTTATGGCGATTTGGTCGATTTTCATCTAATGGATACCCGGCTAATCGGGCGTAATGAGCAGGACGGAACGAGCAATAATGACCCGAATCGCACGATGTTGGGACAAGCTCAATTTGACTGGCTGGTAGATGGCATGAGCAATTCAAATGCCCAATGGCAGGTTTTGTGTAACCAGACCATGATGGCACCACTGGAAATTTTTGGGGCAGGTATCAATGAAGATCAATGGGATGGTTATCCTGCCGAAAGAGAAAATTTATATAATGCTATTTTTGCAAATGGCGTTGAAAATGTAGTGGTCGTCACAGGTGATATTCACTCTTCCTGGGCAAATGATTTGCCACGTTCCTCTTACGATCCAAATACAGGCGCAAACTCTGCCGGCGTGGAATTTGTAGCACCAAGTGTCACTTCTTTTTCTTTACCTTTTGAGCAAGGAGCTACACTGATTCAGGCTTTTAATGATCACATTAAATACGTAAATCTAGAGCCACACGGATACATTATTTTGGACTTAAACAAACAGCGCACACAAGCAGACTGGTATTATGTGAATACAGTAGAAAATCCATCTATTGTCGAAAATTATGGGGCTGGTTATTGCACGGATTCCGGGACACGTTTTCTCAAAGAAGCGACTGGAGCTGCTATTGCCAATCCAGATGTCATCTACACACAAGCTCCGCCCGATCCGCGTCCCAATCCAGTCGTTGGTGTTCAGGAAGCGGATAATATGGTCTTTTTTGCAGCACATCCCAATCCATTCAGCAACGAATTATACATCCAGTATTTTATCCAGGAAACGACTGATCTAAATTTGAAAATTGTTGATGTGTCGGGTAAAATTGTTTTATCGCGCCAGTATAGCCAGCAAACACCGGGTTTGAAAAATATTATTCTCAATAGTTCAGCACTGTCTGCTGGAACTTATTTTGTAGTGTTGCAGAGTGGAAAAGAACTTTCACAACGATTGCTCATAAAAGCTAAGTAGAATTTAAGCATTCAATGAATTTAAAACTCTGCTTTTACATCTTATTTTTTGTCTGCTTTGGTTTTACAACCGAAGTATTATTTGCAGCCATCAGCGATAATGTGGTGATTCAATGGCAAAATGGAGAGCCGGCTAATTTACGATTAAAGGGCTATTCTTATGTCTGGATGGCTTTTATCTACGCGTTTTTATTTTTAGAAAAGCATTTTCGATTTTAGAATTAAACGAATTACGAATCACCAATATCCCGATTGCCAATAACTCGTTTTCGCCACGAATGCACGAATTAAGAACGAATAAAATTCCAAAATGGAAAATCCCATAGCACCCACCTAAATGATCATATTCTGACAAGCTAGACTTAGTGCTTCACTATCCACTACGCGTATTGATAATGCTGATGCCAGCCGCTATTTCTAAGCATTGGAAATGAATGATTTACTCTATACGCATAATTTGAGAATGAAATTGAATGCAAATTAATTATTGGATATTTCTCTTTTATTTAGTGCCAGTTTTTTTGTGTGAAAAAAATAATAATATTCTTTTAAAAGGTAATATTTAATACTATATTTGCTGTGTGTTAGGTGTATTTGCCAATAGCTTATACCATAAAAATCAATAAAATCGCTCGGGAATCCACTCCTTTGTAATGTTTGTATAGCAAATACTGAAAGCTATTACTTTACGATATCCTACATATTATTTTATTTGAGAATTACAACTCGCCCAAATCTTCCTCTTTGGCATAAAAATTTATTTACTTTTTTATTAAAATTCACACAATGCAAAACTCAACGCAAATTGCCTATTGGCCACTTAGATTTATGTTAGGACTAGCTCTGTTTTTGGGCTTTCAAGTTGTTTTTGGGCAACCTATTGATGTCTGCGAAGAATTACCCACTACATTAGAATGTCCTGCTAATGAAATCGTCGAATGCGAAACAGACATCACGCCAGGAGTAGCTACTTTTACGATTAGAGATATTCAGCAGGAATTTTTTGATGATGATATTTTTGTTGGTATAATGGGAACAGGAGAGTATTCTGATGCTGATACCATACTAAGACTTGCCAATCCGCTTGTTGCTACAGGAACAACGATTACCTGTGTCGAATTGAGGCTTTTTCTCAGAGTAGAAGGGGTGTCCTGTGAGTCAGACATAGACATCAGAGTGACAGACCCGCTTGGGAATGTGATAGAATTTATCAGTCCTATTGCAGGATGTATTGGGAATAATGGCGGTACACCTTACGTATTTACACAAACGTTTAATCCCGCAGGACTCGGAAATGGACTAGGCGAATGGGCGATAGATTTAAAAGATAGTAACGACCAGAATTCTGGAGCTTTGGGAGGTGCAATACCCGATGGTACAGAATTTTCCTTGAGGTTTGGAGATATTAGATATTTTACGGAACGAGTAGAGGAAGTTAATTTCATTGCTGGGCCAATCGTGGATGGAACACCAGATTGCGATAATACAACCTACTCCTATACTTATCTAGCAACTCATCCCACAACAGGAGAGGTGTTTACCTGCGATCAGGTATTTACAATTGATAATGCTGAACCCACAATTGCCTGTCCGGCAGGAGGAATAGTGGAGTGTGCTAGTGATATTGTCGTAGGTACACCGACATTTTCTGTGAGTTGTGGACTGACAGGCAATCTTGATGTTTCTAATCCAATTATCAGTGGTGATGAAAATTGCCCTGGCACTACCTATACTTATATCCATCAGGTAACTGATGATTGTGATAGAATAAGTCTATGTGAGCAAGTGTTTACAATAGATAATGCTGCGCCAACGATAGCTGCACCAGCCGATGCAACAGTAGAATGTGCCGCCGATATTTCAATAAACGCTACAAATGCAAACGTGACTTCAAGTTGTGGAATAAATACAGATGTTGAGATTACAGGACCAGCAGTGCTTGGACTTGAAGATTGTGACGGA
>CALFBH010000072.1 GCA_937951615.1 uncultured Saprospiraceae bacterium
GTTGTGTTTGACCACAGTAAAGATACAATTTGAAAGCTAATCACAACACTCGATACTACTTCTAACATTCCAGAAATGTTGTGTTTGACCACAGTAAAGATACAATTTGAAAGCTAATCACAACACACTCGGGTTTTTCAATCCTATAAATGAAGTTGTGTTTGACCACAGTAAAGATACAATTTGAAAGCTAATCACAACCTAATTCTCTTTTAGTTATTACGCCTTTCTGTTGTGTTTGACCACAGTAAAGATACAATTTGAAAGCTAATCACAACCATAGACAATGGACTTACTCAATGGTGTGAGTTGTGTTTGACCACAGTAAAGATACAATTTGAAAGCTAATCACAACCTCCAATGCAACTCGTAAAATTTTACTGTTGTTGTGTTTGACCACAGTAAAGATACAATTTGAAAGCTAATCACAACAATGACAGGCGCATTGAGTGATGTAATTTGGTTGTGTTTGACCACAGTAAAGATACAATTTGAAAGCTAATCACAACTGAAATCATTACAGTAGTGGACAGGTATGAGTTGTGTTTGACCACAGTAAAGATACAATTTGAAAGCTAATCACAACAATGATGACGGCACAGCAAAAACCGAAAAGTTGTGTTTGACCACAGTAAAGATACAATTTGAAAGCTAATCACAACGGGACGGTAAATAAATGAAATCATATCCGCGTTGTGTTTGACCACAGTAAAGATACAATTTGAAAGCTAATCACAACCCATGCAAGTTTTTTTGAAAATAAATGAAAGTTGTGTTTGACCACAGTAAAGATACAATTTGAAAGCTAATCACAACAAAGAATGCCTATAAGATAATGAAAAGCAGGTTGTGTTTGACCACAGTAAAGATACAATTTGAAAGCTAATCACAACGCATACCTTGAAATCATTTAAGATAAAAGGGTTGTGTTTGACCACAGTAAAGATACAATTTGAAAGCTAATCACAACATGTTATCTACATCATAATACAATACGTTTGTTGTGTTTGACCACAGTAAAGATACAATTTGAAAGCTAATCACAACCTTATAGCTTGTTGAGTTGCACTTCTTGAAGTTGTGTTTGACCACAGTAAAGATACAATTTGAAAGCTAATCACAACCACCTGACGACGACCTTCAAAGAGCAATGGGTTGTGTTTGACCACAGTAAAGATACAATTTGAAAGCTAATCACAACTAGGCGTAACCCAAGCAAGCCGATAATAAGTTGTGTTTGACCACAGTAAAGATACAATTTGAAAGCTAATCACAACAATCATGCTGGTTTAACAGATTTAGAAACTGTTGTGTTTGACCACAGTAAAGATACAATTTGAAAGCTAATCACAACTAATTGAATCATTTATTATGTTTTATGAATGTTGTGTTTGACCACAGTAAAGATACAATTTGAAAGCTAATCACAACTTTGACGACCTGGTTCCATCTTGGACCGGGGTTGTGTTTGACCACAGTAAAGATACAATTTGAAAGCTAATCACAACGCGCAAATCAGACAACATTGGTCGCTTTGCGTTGTGTTTGACCACAGTAAAGATACAATTTGAAAGCTAATCACAACTGCTGTGCGTTCTAACTCTCTAAGTTGTGAGTTGTGTTTGACCACAGTAAAGATACAATTTGAAAGCTAATCACAACGGCGGAGGGCGTAACGGAGGATGTATGGTTGTTGTGTTTGACCACAGTAAAGATACAATTTGAAAGCTAATCACAACAGTGAACTCATAAACCTGGTAGATGAAAGGTTGTGTTTGACCACAGTAAAGATACAATTTGAAAGCTAATCACAACACACTATCCCGCACCGTCCTAAATTCCTGATTATCTGGAGCCAGTTCTACCGCCTGATTCAGATAACGAGCTGCCATTTCCTGCTTCCCATCTTCATGATAATACAAACCCAGATTATAAAAAGCATTAGCATCTTTCAAGCCCATACTAATCGCCGTTTCCCAGTTCTTTTTTGCGAGTTCACGTTGGTTTTGCACGGCATACACGTAGGCGCGTTGATGATACACAAACGGGTCATCAGGATGTAGTTGAATATAAACATTGAAATCCGACAAAGCCTTATCATACTTATTAAGATGCAGATAACATTCACCACGAAGAGCCAATAAATCTGGATGCTCAGGTGTTTGTTGGAGGGCTAGTGAGAAATAATCGGCTGCCATTTCCAGTTTATCTTTTTCGTATAATGCCATTCCTTTCCCGATAAGGGCTTCTAAGTAGTCAGGATTCAAATCCAATGCTTGATTAAACAATTCCAAGCCTTTATCAAACTCGCCATTTCTATGATGATACATGCCGAGATAGGTATAAGCATTGATAGACAAAGGCTGTTTTTTAATGACATCCGACCAGAAGGTAAAATCATTTTGCCAGACCTGACAACGCTGCCAGACACCAAAAGCCATCAACATAGCTAAAGCTGCCAGTACACCCGTTTGCACAGGCAGTGTTTTGGGATATTTTTTCATTGAAAACAAAACGAAACCTGCGACGAGAAAGCCCAGCCCAACATAAGGCAGATAAGTATATCGCTCAGAAATAATAGAACTGCCGACTGGAATAAGGTGCAAAACAGGCAACAGACTCACGGTAAAAAACAGCATAGAAAAACCTAGTAAACGAGATTTCCAACCCTGCCAAATCATTAAACCCACCAAAATCATAAGCAGCAAAGGAGATGCACGAATAATAAAAGGTAAAGGCGCACCTAAAGGCGGATAAGGATAAAAACCCGATAAAGACAATGGTGCAAAAAACTTTCCGAGATACAAAAGCCAGCTATAACAGGCAAAAATCAGCCGTTCATTGAAGGCGTAAATATGCATTTTGGACAAGGCTTCATATTGAGATTGGAAATGCAGCGTCAATGCAATTAATCCTAGCGATAATAGCCCAAAGGGAACTTTCTCTAATAGTAAGCACCAGTCTAATTTGCGCCGATACCACCAGTCTAAAAGCAAGAGTAAAGCCGGAAAAACGACCGCTGCAGGCTTGGACAACATGGATAAAACTACCAACACAACAGAAAGCAACAGCCACTTTAGCCGCTTTTTTTGAATATAATAATGATAAGCAATCAGCCCACCCAGCAGGAACATCATAAACAAAACATCCTTTCGCTCGGATACCCAGGCAACCGACTCGACATGCATAGGATGCAGCCCAAAGACCAGTCCACTGATTAATCCTGCCCACACATTTTTATCAAATAATAAATAACTCAACCAAAAAACCAAGCCCACACAAATGAGATGAAACAACAAACTCATCAAATGAAAGCCCCAGGGCTGACCATCAAATAGCTGGTAATCCAAAGCCAACGATAAATGAGTAATCGGATGATAATTTGCCCCCAATTCAGTGGTGAAAATGGTTTCCAAATGAGCTGCTGACCAATCCATCAGCACAGGATTTTCTACGACATAAACATCGTCATCCCAAGTATAAATAAAATCGTTTTTAAGACTAGTAAGATAAGGTATTGCACAGCCGACCAACAGGCCGAAGGCTGCAAGAAGACATTTTTTCATAACTGTTTAATGTAGTAATTAGTGATTGGGTGACTGGTAATTAGTCACCAATAAAAACTTATAAGACTAATAGAGAAAATTGTGTGATTGTAAATCAACAATAAGACAATGAAGCAATGGAAAGAAATTCATTAAGAAACGGGCGGTGGTACACCAGAAATCAGCGATTTGAGTGGTTGTAGATAGGCTAAAACATACCAGATTGGAGTTTTCTGCTTTTGATAAATGCTGTTAATTAAGAAAATCATAGAAGCTGCGCTTAAATTTTAAAATAAGGCGGGAGCTACAAAAATCCCAGTTTTTATTTTTCTAAACGCAAGACAAATAAAAATGGTTGGGTAATTAGGGGTAATTTATTGGCTATACATTGATTACCTATAGTCTGATAAGCATTTTGGCATAATTATCGTAAAAAAAAGCAATGCGTGCATTGTTTTTTCAATGCACGCATTGTATCTTTGTAAAAGATCATACATCTATGAATGTGAAAAGTATTCATCATTCATCATTTATAATTCATCATTAGTAAAACTATGGAAGTACAAGAAAAGATATTACGAGGAGCAGAATTCCTCGTAGCTGAAACCTCAGCAGACAGCATTTTTATCCCCGAGGATTTTAACGAAGAGCAGCGCATGATGGCGGAGATGGCGCAAAATTTTATCACACAGCGCGTGTTGCCTGTTGATGAGCAACTGGAAAAACACGACATTGAATTGCTGAAAGAATTACTGGAAGCTTCTGGAGAACTGGGCTTACTCGGCACATCTATTCCCGAAGAATATGGTGGTTCTGCACAGGACTTTCTGACCAATATGCTATTGACGGAAGTCCAGTCGCTTGGTCGTGCATTTGCCCTGACAATGGGAGCGCATACAGGTATTGGGACTTTGCCGATTCTTTATTTTGGAAATGAAGCACAAAAAAACAAATACCTGCCCGATCTCGCAACTGGAAAACTGAAAGCTGCGTATTGCCTCACTGAGCCAGGTTCTGGTTCGGATGCACTGGCTGCAAAAACCAAAGCTATATTATCCGAAGATGGTCAGCATTATATCCTCAATGGACAGAAGATGTGGATCACCAATGGTGGTCTGGCGGATGTCTTTGTGGTATTTGCGCAGGTCGATGGCGATAAGTTTACAGGTTTTATTGTAGAAGCAAGTTACGAAGGTCTATCGCGTGGACATGAGGAGCGCAAACTGGGTATCAAAGGTTCTTCAACCTGTCAAATCTTTTTTGAAAATGTAAAAGTACCCGTCGAAAATGTACTGGGACAAATCGGAAAAGGACATCATATTGCTTTTAATATTTTAAATATTGGGCGCATCAAATTAGGAGCAGGTGCTATTGGCGCAGCCAAAATAGTTGCTGCATACGCTGTTCAATATGCCAATGAGCGTCAGCAATTCAAACGCTCTATTGGTACATTTGGTGCGATTCAGCACAAGCTGGCAGAACAGGCTATTCGTATTTATGCCGTTGAATCTGCAGTGTATCGCGCAACAGATAATATTCAGGAAACAGAAGAAAGGCTATTGGCAGAAGGCAAGTCTTACGGAGAAGCTCTATTGGGTGCAGCCGAAGAATATGCTATAGAGTGTGCCTTGTTGAAAGTAGCAGGCTCGGAGGTTTTGGATTACGTAGTGGACGAAGGTTTGCAAATTTATGGCGGCATGGGGTTCTCAGAAGAAGCACCAATGGCGCGTGCCTATCGCGATGCCCGTATCAATCGCATCTTTGAAGGCACCAACGAAATCAACCGGATGCTGATGGTGGATATGTTGATGAAACGTGCCATGAAAGGTCGTCTCGACATCATGACGCCCGCGATGGCAGTCCAAAAAGAATTGATGTCTAAGCCAGATTTCAGCGAAAATGGTAGTAATGGTTCAGTATTTACAGCCGAAAAGCAAGCCATTAAAAACATGAAAAAAGCCTTCCTGATGACTTCGGGAGCTACGGTACAAAAACTGATGAAAGCGCTCAAAGACGAGCAGGAAATTCTGATGTATTTGTCGGATATGATTACCGAAATTTATGTAGGAGAATCTGTCATGTTACGCACCGAAAAACTTATTAGCCAACGTGGACAGGAGGCTTGTCAGCACGAAATCGACATGGCAAAAGTCTATATCGGTGATGCAGTAGAACGTTTGGCACTTAATGGTCGCAACTGTATTCGTTCCTGGGCAGCAGGCGACGAAAAACGGATGTTGCTCTCCGGCTTGAAGCGTTTTACCCGATTTGAAGGCGTGAATGCTAAAGATGCTCGTCGCAGAATTGCGCGACAGTTGTTGGGAGCGGAGTAAATTTTTAGCTTTTACAGAATTAAGAGCGAGAGGAGAGACCATTTTATTGCGAGAAGCGAGATTTTATTTTTACTTTGTAAAATCTCTTTTTGCAATGAAGCGGTCTCTCTTTTATATTTGCGGCTATTCTGTTTGCATCTTTGCTTTGTCCAAATATAGGGAAGAGTTTTCCATGAGAAAGGTATTTGTACAAATATAAGTCTTTTTATAGAAACTTGTTTTTGGAGGTGTGTATGTGCGTTCTTAATAACCCAATACCCTCTACAATTTTTCAAATAAAACTTCCACTTTCACATCATTATTTACAAGTCCGAGGCTATGTTTATTATGCTTTAGTCCAAAAGGTGTAATTACAACTAAAAACAATTGCTTGCGTGTTCCAGTACTTGTCTGAAATACCTGTATTTTATTCCTGAGTTTTTGAGCGTATTCCTTTGTGATGCTAAATTCGGTATTATAAAATTTAGTTTCTATAAGATTGATAATCTGGTCATTCCGATCTATAAGTAAATCAATTTGCGTACCGGGCGTATTGTCTGTCCCTTTTTTAAAAAAAGAAGAAGTAATAGAATAAACGCCGCTAATGCCCAGGGCTTTTTTGATTTGGGCAGTATGTTTCAAGCAAATATTTTCAAAGGCATAGCCGCACCAGATTTTATAAGTCTGAGTTTGACTAAGCGCATTCCAGGCATCTCTGCTGTCATGTTTATTTTTTTCAATAAACCTAAGATAGAAGAGAGAATACTCGTCCGTTAGTCTGAATAATTTATCCTTTTTTCTTTTGCCGAAAGTGGGGTAAGCATGAATAAAGCCGGAAGCAGTCAATTCCTCCAGCACCTGGCTAAGGCGTCCGCCGTCAGGCAAACCGGCTTGTATGATTTCTGTTCTGGTCATGCCCGTATATTTCGCAGACAAGGCGCGAATGACTGCAATGTGGTAGTCAGCATGTTCAAATAAGGCCGGATACAAACTGACAAACTCATCGTATAATAAGCCATTTTCATTAAAACAGATTTGATTGATATTTTGTACGACGCTTTGCCCCGGTTCAATCTCTTTTAAATAATGCGGAATACCGCCGAGTGCCATGTATAATTGTGTCAGTTGATAAGGGTCAAAGTGAATGTTCCTACTTTGCAGATACCATGCTGTTTCCTGCAAATCAAAAGGCTTTAAACGAATGCGTTTGGTGACGCGGTTGTGTAAGCCACCGTGACTGCGAAGAATTTTACGAATCATCCACGAAGCAGAAGAACCGCAAAGTACCACAACGATTTGCTGACGGACTGCCCATGAGTTCCAAAAGTAACTTAATCCGCGAAGAAAACCGGACTTGTGGGTAGAAAGCCAGGGAATCTCATCCAGAAATACCACTAATTTCTCCTTTTTATTTTTTTGTTTGAGGTGTTCAATGAGTAGCATAAAAGCATCCAGCCAGTCTTTGGGAGGACGCAGGATGACCACTTCAGGAAAAAACTCTTTTAAGGAGCCGGCAAAATTTCTGAGTTGCTCGTCACCTTCCGCATTTTGAATACCTGAAACTTCAAAATCGATACGTCCTGCATATACATTATGAATCAGAAATGTTTTACCTACCCGTCGCCTTCCTATAACAGAAATCATCTCAGCTTCTGCTGATTTGAGGGCATTTTCTAAGACTTTCTTTTCTGATTGGCGACCAATTAATTGAACATCCATCTTTTTATTTTAGTGAACCTTGTCTGAATCTGCCCAAGATACATAGATTCAGACGAATAAAAAAAAGAACCTCGTCTGAATCTGTATAAATTTATGTAGATTCAGACGAGGTTGTCAAATGTCTTAATCCAAGTTGAATATGTAGCCCCCAAATCTTATCAACGCTGGTCAAAGAAGTTTATAGTGTTTACAAGGTTAATACAATAGTGATTATTTTGCGAAGCAAAATACGTCTTTATCAAACTATGTAAACTTCATAAACACTATAAACTACTGGCTGTGAAAATGTAAAATTGGGGGCTACTATTTCAACTTGGGTTAAGTGCAACCCAATACACCAATCACCAATCACCAATCACCGAATCCCGCAATGCATCCCAGCCCAGCCGTACACAGGAAATCCGCCCTGCAAAATCTCGAACCTGCTCAAATGCCTTCAGGTCTTCATGCTGCAATAGACCAGTATCTGCCTCACCAACGACCAATTCTAATTCTTCCATCAAGCCTTTGAAATCTTCCAATTTACGCCCTTCCAGTTTTTGTACCAGCATAGAAGTAGAAGCCTTCGACACCGCACAGCCATAACCATGAAAAGCCGCTTCCTGAATCACCTCTCCATCCATTTGCAGGTAAATCGTAAACTGATCGCCACAAAGCGGATTATAGGCTTTGATGATATAATCGGCACTTTCCAGCTTGTGGAAGTGATGCGGATTTTTGTTGAGTTTTAAGATGAGTGGATGGTATAGCATAATGTGCTTTTACTTTTTTTCTAAAGTACATAAAAATAACACAATTTGACAATAATCTTCTCTTATTATAAAACTAAGAAAAAATAATATATTTTAATTGTAATTTTTTATTAGAAATGTATAATTTTGACGAAAATCATTTATAAACTAAAACTGAATGAAGCAATTAATACCACTAACAGGGCTCCTGATTGTTATGACCTATTCTGTCCTAAGTGCCCAGACACCAGAATACTTCGGAGCTGGTAATATGCAGGGGGTAACGGTGACGAGTAGTGACTACTTGTCCGATACCATCTGGAAAATGAATCCAGCTCCTGAAAATACGATGAATGGCAGCGGACTGGATGCCGATTATTATGAAGCATCCCGATTTTTGATGCAATCTACACTAGGTTTTAATGACTATCATGTCGATCAGCTACTCAGCATGGGTATCGAAGACTGGCTCAATAATCAGGCTACATTAGCAGTAGATTCTTTGTCTCCGAGAATGTACGCTATTGCTGAAGTGGTGAAGGATTCCTGCATGGCTTGTGGCAATCCCAGCATTTGTGATCCGCCCAGAACGCCAGCATCCTTTGTACCCCTGGGCTGGTGGGAAATTGTTTCCGAATCAGAGGATTTGCTAAGACAACGAGTGGCGCAGGCTCTTTCGCAGATAGTTGTGGTTTCTCGTGCAGGCGGCAGCTTTTCTGGTGAAGGCGATGGGCTGGTGGCTTATTATGATATTTTGCAAAGCCATGCTTTGGGCAATTATGCAGATTTGCTGTACGAAATCACACTCAATCCGGCAATGGGTGAATACCTGACTCATGTCAATAATCCTAAAACTGACACAGCTAACTTCATTTTTCCGGATGAAAACTACGCCAGAGAAATTTTACAATTATTTACCATCGGACTCTGGGAACTGAATACGAATGGAACGCAAAAAATGAATGCCAATGGCAATCCAATACCCACTTATGATAATTATGATATTGCCGAATATGCGAAAATTTTCACTGGACTATCCTATGGTGGACTATGGTTTCCTTATCCGCAAACGCACTGTGCTAATGCCCAATTGAGTTTTGGAATGGCGAGTAATTGTGTGGATAAAACGGTTCCCATGATTCTATATGAAAGTCAGCATGAACTTGGCGAGAAATACCTTTTAAATAATGTTACCGTTCCTGCTGGGCAGACTGGTTTGCAGGATATTCGTATGGCTGTTGACGAGCTTATCGTTCATCCAAATACAGCTCCTTTTATGTCTTACCGACTGATACAACGCTTAGTTAAATCGAATCCTAGTCCGGCTTATGTGGCGCGTGTAGCGAATGTATTCAGGGATAATGGTAGCGGAGAAGCGGGTGATTTGTTTGCAGTGGTCAAAGCCATTTTAATGGATGATGAGGCACGCGCATGTACTTATCAAATGGATGATAAAAATGGAAAAATGAGGGAGCCGCTGCTACGATATACACATTTTGTACGAATGATGGATGTGTTCAGACCTTCTGATGATATGTTTTACTGGAATCAAGATTCCTATTTTAGAAACAGTACCAAGCAGGCATTTATATATTCGCCCAGCGTATTCAATTTTTATAATCCTGATGATAAGCCTCAGGGTTCAATTGGGCAAATGGGACTAGTTGCGCCGGAGTTTAAAATACTAGATCAAGTAACAGCACCAGGTTATGCCAACCAGGTGGATCAATGGACGATGCCGAGACCTGGTTCAGGACACATTCTCAGAAATTCGCTGACCAGTCGGTGGTGCGGTTCTGAATATACGATGCTGGATTTCGATTCGTATTTGGATGAAATATACGATTACGAATTTTATATCAATTGGCTGGATAAACATTTCACCGCAGGTGCCATGTCAGACCATACCCGCCAGATTATCAGAGATGCGCTGAACCGAAGCTGGACACCTTCTTATCTGGCAACGACGGAAAGAGACCGTTTGCAACTTGCTATTTATCTGACCCTTATTTCACCTGATTTTGTGATTATCCGATAAAAAGAGACGATGAAAGATTCAAATAAAATATCACGCAGACGATTTTTAGGGCAGACGAGTTGTGCAGGACTGGGCTATTTGTCATTTGCCAGTACACTGACTTCGCTAAAAGCAATGAATGCTGCTGCGATTTCGAATAGCTCAGTATTGGATAGTAATGATTATAAAGCGATCGTTGTGCTGTTCAAATTTGGAGGGAATGATAGTTTTAATACACTTATTCCAAATGATGCTGCAAATTATTTAGAGTATCAAAATGCCAGAGGTAATATCGCGCTGGCACAAAATACATTGCTGTCTTTGAATCTGGCTTCGCCTGATCCTACTGGCAGATTATATGGTTTACATCCTGCTTTGTCGGGCTTACAATCTTTGTTTGATTCAGGCAAAGCGGCATTTGTTGCCAATGTAGGCACAAAAATGAAAAGCACCATGACCAAGGCGGATTATGATAATGGACTGCATTTGCCAGTTGGTTTATATTCTCATAACGATCAGCAGGAAATGTGGCAGACCTCTATTACAGACAAGCGTACCGCAATAGGGTGGGGGGGACGAATAGCTGATTTAATCAATGACCAAAATTCCAATACAGATGTAAGTATGCTGATTTCGCTGGGCGGAATCAATACTTTTCAAATTGGTAATACACAAAGCGAATATTCTATTACGCCGAATGGTAGTGTAGGATTTACGGGCTATGAAGGAACTGACGACCGAAATCAGGCGAGGACAGCGGGCTTGCGCGGATTTATGGAACATCAGTATAATGATATTTTCAAACAGACTTATGCAAATGTGCTGAGAAGTTCACGGGACGCTCATGCTATATTTTCTTCTGCTATTTCTTCTGCGACTACCTTTAATCAATTTTCAGGTTCTCCTTTGGGCAGTCAGTTGGACATGATTGCAAAAACAATTTCCGTAAAGGACGGACTCGGCGCATCTCGCCAGATTTTCTTCGTTGGTGTAGGTGGCTGGGATGCTCATGATAATCTGCTTGCAGACCATAATGACCTGCTTGGTTTGGTTGATCCTGAACTTGAAGCATTTTCCAGTGCGATGGAACAGATTAATATGCAAGATTCTGTTTTGTTGTTGGAACTATCAGAATTTGGCAGAACAATTTCGAGCAATAACAGTGGTACCGACCATGCCTGGGGCGGACATGTCTATGCGGTCGGAGGTACAAATCTAATCAACGGCGGACTAGTACACGGTCAATATCCTTCTCTATCCTATGGAGCAGCCAATCCCTTCAACGCAGAGCCGCGCGGACGCATGATACCAGGTATTTCAACGGAAGAATACTTTGGAGAAATTGCCGGATGGTTTGGAGTGCCCGCTTCCGAACTGAATTATGTATTTCCCAATATTGGAGAATTTTATGATTATATCAATGAAAAACATCCCGTAGGAATTCTGAAACCTTATGTATAATTCAGCTGACGATTTAAATATGAAAACTACTTTAATTATAATCTTTTCCCTACTCTCTTTTGGTCTGATTGCACAATGTTATCCCGACCGCCACAGCACCAATATCACAGACAGTTGGCTAAGTTGTACTAAAACCGCCAGCCCAAATCCTGCAAATGGTGACGGCTACTGGATTATGTATGACTTAGGCGCGGCTCATGATTTGTATAATGTGCATATCTGGAATATCAATCATCCTGACTTTGTGACTTATGGCTTCAAAAAGATGAAGATAGAGTTGTCGCAAGATGGTGTATCGTGGCTGGCACTGGGGAGTTTTGATATTCCCAAAGCCTTATCGTCCTCTTTTTATGAAGGCTATCGGGGGATAAATTTTGATGGCATCAATGCCCAATATGTGCTCATTACAGGCGAAGAAAATTTTGGTGGAACTTGTTTTGGCTTAGGAGAAATAAAAATTTATACCAGTCCGCAGGACATTGATGATTGGAATTTTGCCATTACGGTTTGTGAAACGGACGGAATTGTGGAGCAATTATCCTTTGGTGAAAACCTCAATGGCGAATACGCTGGTGGAGGAGTGGTGGATAAAAATAATGGAACGTTTGACTTTGATGCAAACTTGGTAGGACCCGGCTTGTACAACATCAAATATACCTACAACCAAAACGGAATGGAGCAAATTTCGATGGGTTCAATTGAGGTATTGAGTTGCGAAACCAGGTTCTGTGGCGATTGTTTTCCTTGCGATAATTACAGTCAGGCAGTAATAGATGGTAATCCGATACCACTAGGAACTTACAGTGCGGATAGTGTAGCTTCGATGGGGACAGTAAACCCTAACAGCCTTGAAGTCAACTTTCGAGGAGAAGAAAGTGTCCTATTAAATTCGGGTTTTACGGTAGAGCCTTCAAGAGATTTTACGGCTGACATCCGCGACTGTCAGACTAATCTTATACAAAATCCGAGCTTTGAAGGAAGCCTTGCTACTTGGTCGAGTACCTTTTCAAGCACTACGCCAGGAACGGCAAACTGGGTGTCCAATGATTACTTTGAAGCCAATAATGCTGCCTTAATTGATGTGACTACAGCCTCAGCGAATGACTGGAGAGTGCAGTTTAAACAGTCGGGAATAGAATTGGAAGCAGGTGAAATGTATGAATTTTCTTTTGCTATAAAAGGGGATGTACGGAAGGTGTGTACAGTTCGATGTTATACCAGTACTTTTTTTGTTTCTGAAATTATTGATGTTGATCCTTTTTGGAATCATCATACCTTTACTTTTCAAGCGGATAATAATACATCCAATTGTATCATCAATTTCCAGCTCGGTGCTACGCCTGGGCTGACCTATATAGATCATGTAAAGCTGGTGAAAGTGGACTAAGGTATTTAGAAAAATAGCATGTATATTTTTATGTCCGATAATAATCGCATAAAAAACTACAAAACCAACAAACCAATGTCTTTCAAAAATTCCATGTCTTGACCAAACCAATAAAGTACAAAATCATCGAATCCTGATGCCTTATAATCTGCTTCCCAATCTTTATACCGCACGATAGTCTGTGATTGAGCGGTGCTCTGGTTAAGCATTTTCAGGAGCCACAGTGCCTCCCGTTCTGCGCAAAAAATGAAGTGATCTTCTCTTTTGCCGGACATGATAAGCGCTTTTCGGTTCTTGTCATAATGCACTGGACCGCCTATCCAAAGCAACTGCTGTCCGCCTTTCTGCTCCCGTACATTGGGGGCGTCCAAATAGCTTTCTATGAGATTTTCTTCGATACTCGTAGGCGGCACTTCATGCTCAAACCACTCTTGAAGATCATAATCCAAACAGATGCCATGCATGAAATTATACAATGATTTTTTTAAGCCTGCCGAAAAAAGATCATGCTGTCCACCACTTGGATCGACATGTTGTAAATCGTTATTTGCAAAACTGCCAGTAGGCGTGAGGTTCTTTACTTTAAAATTATCGGGAACCATGCCCACAGGACTATGTGCTGTCATGGCAAAACGATGCCAAAATGCGGATTGCAGTATGCCTTCCTCAAACATCTGTCGGACGACTTCCAGGGAGTCGATGGTTTCCTGGTCGGTCTGCGTAGGAAAACCATACATCAAGTAGGCATGAACCATGATACCCGCTTCATTGAAGTTGCGATTTACTTGGGAGACTTGCTCGATGGTGACGCCTTTAGCGATCAACTTTAAAAGTCGATCGGAAGCTACTTCCAGTCCTCCAGAAACGGCTATACAGCCAGAAGCCGCCAAGAGGCGACAGAGATCGAGATGAAAACTTTTCTCAAATCGGATATTCGTCCACCAGCTAGTGACGAGTTTTCTTTTCAAGATTTCTATGGCAATGGCTTTCATCAATGCTGGCGGTGCCGCTTCATCCACAAAGTGAAATCCACGCTCCCCAGTCTGTGCGATAAGCGTCTCCATACGATCCACGATAGTGACGGCAGAGGAGGCTTCGTAATTCTTGATATAATCCAAAGAGATATCGCAAAAGGTGCATTTTCCCCAATAGCAACCATGCGCCATGGTGAGCTTATTCCACCTGCCATCACTCCATAATCGGTGCATGGGATTGGTCAGTTGGATGACGGAAAGATAGCGCCTCAGCGGGAGATTCGCATAGTCGGGCGTGCCCACTTTTTCTTGCTTGACATCTGACATCAGACTGCCATTGCAATAGCTTACTTTGCCATCGACGAGCATAAAGCATCTTTTCAAAAAATCATGCTCGATTTTACCGTCCAGGTATTGAAGAAGGGTGTATAAGGGCGTTTCGCCATCGTCCAGAGTAATAAAGTCCATCAACTCAAAAACCCTTGGATCGGATAGTGATCTTAGTTCTGTATTCGGGTAACCGCCACCTAGGGCAATCTTTATGTCTGGATAGTTTTTTTTGATATACTGACCGCATTTTAAAGCAGCAAAAAGATTTCCCGGAAAGGGCACAGACATACAAATTAGACTGGGCTGGCTGCTTTGAATTTGTTGGTCCAAAATGGCAAGCATCATCGTAGAAATGAAGCTATTGGGTAGCTGCAATTCAGCGTAAAGCTCATCGAATGTAGATGCCGAGATGCCCAGCCGCTCCGCATAGCGACTAAAACCGAAATGCGGATCTATGACATCCACTATAAAATCACCAATATCTTCCAGATACAAAGTCGCAATATGCCGCGCTTGATCCCTGATACCCATCGTACCGAATGCCCATTCGAGGTCTTCCAGTTGATCGAATTTTGACGCTTCAGGAAGGAAATTGCGTTCACAAATCAAGTGCGCAAGTGTCGGGTCTTGATCTTGCAAGAAGGCGATGACACTGTCAATGGTCGTGCAATAATGGTCTCGCAGCGCGTAGATTCTTCTCGAATTTTTGGAAGCCCCATTCAAACGTTCATCGGAAATAGAAAAAAGTTCTTGCAATCCGGCTTGAGAAAACAAGCCTAAAATCGTCTCTATTCCCAAATCAATTTGATGGCTTTTTATGTCAATGGTATTCAGAAAACCTTTGATATATGCAGTGGCCGGATATGGCGTATTCAGCTGTGTGAAGGGTGGGGTGATTAATAGTAGTTTGTGTTCATTCATGTACTTTACATCTCGGTTGATGGGGCGTTTTTTTCTTAGGTGACGTGTCTAGCGGGCTTATTTTTTTACTATTTTATATCTTGTCATTCTTTTGTCTCCCACTTTTTTTATAGTCTTTTTATCAACTGCACTTTTGATGTCTCGACTGGCAGTTGATGATGAGATATCTTTAAACATGTTCATATAATCTTTTCTAGAAAAATCTTCACCCTTATATGTCTCTAAAAAATATTCAATCCTATTTTTTGATGTAAATATTCTATTTTGTATATCCAATAAACTTGATAATGATTCATACACAGCTTCTAATATAAACTCGATAAAAATAGTCAACTTACCTTGTTTATCGCAAATAGATAATACTTCATAATAGGTCTCTTGT
Source organism: uncultured Saprospiraceae bacterium (assembly GCA_937951615.1). Lineage (GTDB taxonomy): Bacteria > Bacteroidota > Bacteroidia > Chitinophagales > Saprospiraceae > JAHDEO01. The sequence continues at coordinate 15,780 of CALFBH010000072.1, forward strand.
CTTTCTTTTATGATTGTTTCGAATGGTAAATATTCAAATACTGGGTATGTTTTCATTAACATTAATGTTTGCCAAAGCCTACCCATTCTTCCATTTCCATCAATAAATGGGTGGATAAATTCGATTTCATAATGTACAACACAGCTCTTTATTAAGATTGGATCTTCGTCTGTTTTCAAATAGCCGAATAAATCTTTCATCAAATATGGTAAATTTTCATAGGGTGGAGCAATATGAGCTACTTCTATTCCTTTAACTATTCCTACCGATTTGTTCCTCAATTCACCTGGCCGATTTATCAAATCTTTCATCAATATTTTATGAGCTTTTAGAAAAGACTTTAAGGAGGATGGATTTAATTTAGGTAGCAATTCATATACTGCAATCGCATTTAATACTTCTTGAATATCTTTTTTCGGGCCTATTACTCTCTTATTTTCTATTATAGCTGTGATTTGATCTTCAGTTAGCGTATTTCCTTCGATCTCTAAAGAGGCATGAATTGTTTTTACTCGATTCCTTTTTCTTAATTCTGGTGATGGCCGATCTATATGAATTGCATTTACTTCTCCAAGTTTTTCTGAGATTGAAGTAAGTAATTTCAAAATCTTTGTCGTAATGTCATATGGTGGCTTCATGATACTATCATTTGATACTATCACAAAGCTAATGTTTTATTCTACTTTTTCAATTTTTTGAGGTGTTTCTTTCATTTTCAATTCACATTTGAACTCAAATTAAAATTTCATTTGTTTATCTTTCTTGTGCCTCGGTTAGGTGTAACACGATGTGCGTGGCGTTTAGCCCGCATGTGCGTGTACACAATGTTCACTTCTCGCCTTCTTTTCTTTTTTTAATAATCTCGATTATTTTATTGACTTCTGATACTGATAAATTCACAATCTTTGAAATAGCCTCGGATGTCATTTTTTCTTCCATGCACCTTTTTATTACGTCCTCTTTTTCTTTTGTTTTGCCCTCGATTTTGCCTTCTTCTCTAGCTGTGTCTACTACATTTTTAATATCTCTGTAATTTTTTAAACTTTCTTCGTATTCTTTTCTTTCTTCTTCCTTTTTCATACTTTCTGTTATTTCGTTTTCTACTCTAACAAAATTAACTGTTTTTCGGTTTTATCGCTCGGTTTTGTCTTTTTTTATTGGTGGAAGTGAACGGTTAGTGTAACACGACGTGCGAGCGTTTAGCAGCATGTGCGTGTACATATTTGTTGTTGTGTGTTGTGCTTTTCATTAATTAATTTGAACGATAATGTAATACCAATTTTCCATTATTTTATCTTTCTTCTTTATTTCGTATTCACACTGCAAATACTTTTTATTCAATTCATTTTCATCAGGTTCATAAACGATATGATGATGCAAAAAATCTCCCATAATTTTTCTTCCTCTAAATATTGATTTAAAGTATACTGCTTTGTTTTCGTAGATATTTATGTAATAAAAGAGATCTTCACCGTAGCCTTTTCCAATCTTATTTAATTCAGGATGATCTCTTTCCCAACCAAGCCATGCTGTCCGATTGCCTCTACTAAACAATAACTTCTTCTCACATTTTTGACTAACGTTCCTATTAGAGTATTTAGGAATGATGTAATCTAAATTTCCTATCAAAGCGTTTTTCATTGATTCATACTTTTCAATTTCCTCAACGTTTGCCTGAATTACCTTGTCTGCCTTTAATGAATAGCCCTGCCATAGGAATAAATAAAAATATCCAAACAAGCTAACTAGTATTATTAAGATTGAGTAACCTCTCTTTTTCATTTATTCGTCACTGATTTTTCTTCTTCATAGCACACAAAATAATTGTATACAAGCCATATCGCGTATATATTTCCTCTAAATAAGTCCCAAAATAAAAATAACCATTATCAAGGGATTAAGCAAATGTTCATTCTGTCGTAAAAGAGGAGGCTGGCAGTCCTTCTTTATTAAACAAACTTCCAACACTTGTATCTCGCCAAGCATAGCGAACAAACTTTGGTGCTGAAACTTTTGAAGAACTCACTTCAATTTTGTTCCTAATAATTTTCGCACGAGCAAGCACATATTTCTTGTCCGCTCCTGCGATTTCAAATCCCATTAAATCAGCATCTTTTGTTGTTAAGCCCAAGCCAATGTAATCAAATTCCAGTATAATTTTTTTGCGTTTTACTTTAGAACTTTTATACAAAGGTCCAGAAGGGATTCCATCCTTTCCGTATTCATTGACCAAGGCCAAGCCTGCAAGTCGCTGCCCTACATCTTGTTTATTCGCAGGATGGATATTCTTATTATTGCCGATATCTAAGGTCACCACCATACCTGTTTTTTCTAGTGACAAAGTATGACGCTGAGCATCTCTTAATTTTTGTGATTCATCAAGATTAGAATCTCCACTGCGATTATATTCGTATGGAGCAATTTGAACAAAATAAAATGGGAAATCATTATTCCATTGTGCCCGCCAATCCTTAATCAAAGTTGGAAAAAGTTGTTTGTATTGTTCCGCTCTTCCCACATTAGATTCACCTTGATACCAAATAGCACCTTTGATTTTAAAAGGAACAAGCGGATGAATCATTGCATTATAAAGAGAGGATGGAGAATGAGGACTAGGATAAATAATATGAGGGCGTTCTTTTAGGTTTAGTTGCTCTAAGTCATAAAGATAAATAGAGTCATTAAAAATTTCTGCTGTAATGGCATAATCCCATTGACCGCTCAATGGAAAATCTATATTTTTTTCATTCGTGAGTTTTATATCATCACTAATACTACCCGGGCCGCCGGTGTCAATGATGCGAATAGCAACAGTGTTTTTTCCTTTTTTCAGTAAAGATTTTGGGATAGGATAATTTCTTGTATTACTAAAATCATAGGTTGTAGCACCAATTTTTTCTCCATTAAAAAATACGACATCTGTATCATCTGCAAATCCCATAACAAATGTATAATCGCAAGAAATATCATCCAGTTCAATCGTTTTTCTAAACCAAAATGCCCCGTTTAAATCTTTTTCATCGTATAAGTCGAGTCTGCCAGGCAAGTCCATCGTTGACCAGTTTTTAGGTGTATATTCAGCTTGGGCGATATAGTCATCATGGAGGTCAATGTGGTTCCAATCTGCCACTTCTTTAGGGATCGGTATTTTTTTCCACTGCTCATACCATTCTTTTGTCAATCGTTCTCTTTCCGGATTTTCTATGGCTTTGATTATTTCTTCAAAATCCCCCAGTTTCTTTATTTGCTTTTTGCTGACCCAGGCCTCCGCAGGCGTTCCGCCCCAACTCGTATGAATGATACCAATAGGGATTTTTAATTTCTGGTGTAGTCGTTGTGCAAAGAAGTAAGCAGTCGCGCTATAATCAGCGGCAAGCGCTGGCGTACATACATCCCATTTTCCTTCAAAAGAATTTTCTTCTTCCATAGAAAATTTATTTGCAACTTTAAACATACGGATACCAGGATATGTAGCATTCGCAATTTCTGCTAAAGAATTGTTTATAGGGTCGCTTGGTGGCCAGCCCTTTAGCGGCATCGACATGTTCGATTGACCTGATGCTAACCAAACTTCACCAATCATGACATCATTAATTTGAATGGCTGTATTTGTTGAACTAATGTTAAGTTCATAAGGTCCTCCAGCCTTTGGGGTTTTTAATTGAAGTGTCCAAGTGCCATGCTTATCTGCGGTGGCAATTGCCTGCTCACCCCAACTTCCTTCAACTTGCACGGTATGCCCTGTTGGTGCTTTTCCCCAAACTGCTACGTTTTCTTTTTGTTGTAAAACGACATGGTCTGAAAAGAAAGCATTTACACTCAAGTCCGAAAAACCCAATGCTTTTTCAATAACAGGTTGAAGCAAATTTTCCATCACAATATATCCTGCCTCGTTTGGATGAACCAGATCTTCCGCAGCAGTAAAATCTGGTACGCGTAAGCCATTGTTTTTGTCTTTCATGGCAGCATGATAATCAACATAGGGAATGTCATTTTTATTGGAATATGCTTCAAGGAGCGTATTTAATTCCATGATGGTATGGACAGGTTGTAAATCAGGACTCCATGGAAAAGCAATAGCAGGTGTAACAGAACAGATAATCACTTTAATATCATGAAATTTTGCAATTTCCGACATGGTCATAATATTTTCGGCAATTAAATCAATAGGCGTATAACCCGTATTTTCGGCAATGTCATTTATCCCTGCTAAAATAACGACTACTTTAGGTCGAAGGTCGATTACATCTCTTCTAAAACGCAATAACATTTGTGGCGTGGTCTGTCCACTAATGCCTCTTCCAATAAAATTAGAATCTTTAAAAAAATCCGGTCTTGCGTTTACCCAGGCTTCTGTGATAGAATTTCCCATAAATACCACTCGCTTTTCGTCCGCGGCGAGCGGTTCATATTTTATGTTTTCTTGTTTATACTTATCAAAATTGGTAAATTCATAGAAACTTCTCCAGTCCTGAGCAGAGGCTTGAATCGTGATAAATAATGGAATTATAATTTGTAAAAGCGTTCTAAAAAATCTCATGTTTGTAGGTTGTATCATTTTTCAATTTGAATGGCAATTTAGCAAAAGTGTATAGGAACTTAACTCTCGAATGATTGAAATTAATATTAATTAGTAACAAATTGCACAGTTTTAAAAAATTTAGCCACGAATGCACGAATTATGGATGAATAACAATCCGTGAAAGATTCGTGCATTCGTGGCTAAAATGTCACAAAACGTCTTATAAGATTTTTAAAATAAATCTAATTAATGTAGCTTACCGCTTTATTTAAAAGTAGAAATTATAGAAGACAATAAGATGCTGAATTATATTAACGAGGTATTAGAAAATATGCCAAAGACTTGGTTGAGTCTAACCACTCATCGACTAGATATTTATGATGAAAAATTGGCTAAAACCCAATTCTTAGAACAGTTTGAAAATTTATTTAAGGACAATAATGCTGCCTCATCGGCACTTAGTGAATTGCCCACTGCTTTCGACTATATTCGATTAGGTCATCCATTATCTTGTTTGCTAGAATGGGCAATTGCTAAGTCAAATCACCTAAACCCAAAAAATGTAATCAGTTTTTCATCAAAGACGATTGCTATTTTGGCAATTCTCAGAAAAAACTCATTAGAGAATAAAAACACCCAAATCCTCTATACGGATGCCTTACCAGACTCTTTTGATGCAGAAATACTGCGGCGTGTGTATGGCTATACATTTGACTTAAAGAAAGTGGAGAACCCAGAAGATATTTCCGTTTCCGATAGCTATCAGGATGACGGCAGTATCGTTTTTGTTTCACAGCAAGATGAAATTGCTACTCCTAAGGACAAAGCCATCCCACTCGATGCTGGAATTGACTTTTTTATCAATATTCATGCTTCCCTTGGAAGTATTATATTGGTGAATGGTGAACAGAATGAAAGCTATATCTCAGACATTCAGCATGTCCGAAGAAGAGAGACCATCGCCATGACGCCAGCTAATTGCCTGACTGCTTTAAAATCTCTAACAGCGGCATCTTCTTTTGATAAAAAAGAAATTAATGCAGAGACAAACAAAGCATTGGTCTTAGATTCAATTCAGGAGATTACGGGTACAAAAACAAAGGCATTACTTGGCTCTAGCGGATTATCTATTCAATATGCGATTTTAATGGGACTCATTGACCACGCACTAGAAAGACATAAAGGAAAGGCAATCAAAATTATTGTTCCTCCAAATTGTTATGGTGGCACCAATGACCAGGCAAGACGAGTGGCGGCTTGCATTGATAATGTTGAAGTATTGGATCTACCTGTTGATGGAGATCATGATATGGTGCAAAGTATTGATGTAATTTTGGATAAAATTGCAAAGGAAGATGCTATCCCTTATATCATCGCTGAAATTCCAACCAACCCTAGAGTTGAAGTGCCAGCGCTTCTAGAGCTAAAGGCTGTTTTAAGCAAAGCACGCAAAACCAGCAAAGGTGAAGTGGCGATAGATCCCGTTTTTATTTTAGATCAAACATTTTGTCCTAATGTACACTTCTTAGATGAAGGTGAAATACTATCAAAGCTTAGAGCTATTTCGTATGTGAGTGGGTCGAAATTTCCAAGTGGCGGACTATGTACTGCTGGCTACTGTGTGGGAAATAAGAAAACAGAAACTTTGATGGACAAAATAGAAATGCACTTAAAACTTTGTGATAATAAGGCTACAAATCTTCAAGTTGAAATCTTAGCCAAACAATTGCCTTCAATGAAACAAAGAATTCATGAGGCGTATAAGCATACACGTGAATTTGTAAATTTTATCCAGGACACTTTGCCCAGCGCGAAAATCAATTTTGTTTCAGAAGAATTGGCAAAAGAAGGATTTACCCCATCCGTGTTTTCATTAGATCTTCCCACTAAAGGCAATACTGCGGAAGAAAAAGAAGCTTATAAAAGAGTCTTAAATTATAAGCTAATCCATTTAATGATTACGGAAATCCCCAATGAAAGCAAAAATTGTGTGAGCTATGGACAGTTAAAAGGATGTTATTGGACGATACCAGCCACCTCTACTCAAGGGACAACGAAAGAAGGCGACAAAGATTATATTGTCCGCGTATCACTTTCTGCTGATATGGATATGGAACGGCATAAAAAAGTCTTTTTGGATTTTGTTGGACAAATTTAGTGATGGTTGAGTTGGGGCGAGTGCCTCAACTTGTGCTAGGCATGTTTTGTACCTATTAATCGCTATATTTCAAGAATAGAATATCAGATTTACAATTATAGGTTTGTTGGTCTTTATGCCAATAAAATTCGGTTTCGAGGCTTGGCATATCCATTGAAAAATTGTTTAGATGTTCGTTTATCTTATCTCGCAGAAAAACAACATTGCGCTTCAATTTCCAACTATTAGACATGTCAGTTTCATCGGTTAGAACCAAAAAGAATCTATTAGAGGCATCAAACCTCGCTTCTCCTTGATTTTCATAAAACCATTTTTTTAGTTCGGCTGGATTATCTTCTGCATCTTCTATTATTGTTCTTTTTTGTCTTTTCAATTCACTAATAAACTCTCTTGCTTCTGGTCTTGGGTCTTCAGAGACAACATTATGAAGATGTAGTTTCAGAGCTTTATCTTTTAGGTCTGTCGGAATGTAGATTTCTAATTGGCGACAAATTCGTTTTAATTTGGTTAATTCGTTTCCATAATCACTCGCTCGTAATTTGTCTTTTAAAAGTTGTTCGGGAAAGTATGTAACCTTCAAATCAAAAGGTATATCATTGATGAAAAAATCAATTTTCTTGACTAAGCCAACTGTTGGCAATACAATTTCATGGTCTTTGAATAAGTCTTCAATAATGATTGAAGTCCAATGATTATACCATGAATTTAGGGTATATCCTCTCAAACTGTTTAAAAGATTTCCCTCAATTTCTTCATTTATTTGTTCATAAGATTTAATTTTCTTAACATAATTATTGACTATGTTTTTCTCTAAACTATTTCCAAAAGAACCGCTCCAGTCAAAATTTTGTAGCCTGTTTAATTGGTCAACCAAGTAGTCTTGATTTGTTAACCGATCTTCTCTTTCTTCTCCATACTTTTGATTAATAAAAGTATTAATCATGGCATCCGTTATGGTATCCGTTTCAAAAACATGAGAAAAATACTTTTTTGAATTAATCCCTTCAAGATTAATATTATGCTGCGCACAAAACTCCTCCATTGCCGCTTTGCGAGACATACTTCTTAACTTTAAAAACCGAATGCCTCTACTATCGTTTTCAATCGTTGGAAAGTCATTATTCCTAAATGCATTATCAAGTTCACTAAACGGCAAGTTCGTCATACAGTATCCATTTTTGTGTTTCAGAGAATTCAAAGTTCTCGGTTAATAACTTTAGCAAATCAACTTCTCCAATTAGAATTTTATCTGTAAAAACCATTTTCATAATTCGGAGAAAAATTTCGTTGGTATCTAAAGGTTCATGAGATAGCCACTTTTCGATAAGATTAAAAAATATTTTATAAATTTCTATGTCTGAATTAATGGTCAATTCACCTGGTAAATCTGATTTTTGAAATGTAACTAATACATCTCCTTTAATACTTTTAAGCCTATTAATTTGCCTTGGGGTGAAAGACTTCTGAACTAACCATTCATAATCAACTAATTCAAACCCATTTTTTATACATGCATTTGTAATAGCCTTCCATTCTAATCCCGAAAGAGAGTGATAGGTTAGAGAGAAATGTTTATTTGGTTTTAGAACACGCCTAATCTCCGAAAATGCTGAATTTATTTCATTTTCAAAAGAAGTAGTATTCTTCTTTCTTTCTTTGCTATCTGAGATTACTATTTCATTCTTATAATCAGGTGATAATTTTAACCATGAATTCCATATCACACTTTGTTCGAAATATGGAACTGCATCCCCATAAGGAGGATCCGTAAAAACATAATCTACTGTTTCTGATTCAATGTTAAGTTGCTTTGCATCATTTTGAGTTATTTGGAAATGATTCTTGTATTCGGTTGGACTAAAATTCAATTCACCACAATCTCCGAATTGTTGTAAGTAATCCCTTTTTCCTTTTAGAGCCTTTGAGAGTCTGTTTTCAAAATACCTTAGTACATTATTTTCTAAATACGTTTCTCCTGTATAGAAGCCTGTCATCCATGCACCTGGAGCCATTTCTCCTCTACTTTTAATTGGAGGAACAAGTCTGGAGCAATTTGCTAAATTTGCTGTAAAAGCCACTTTAAGTAATTTTTGTTCTTTGCCTTTAGAATATTTTTCAATTAATGTCAGTAGGCGAGCATGACAAGCGAGGGTTCTTTTGGTAAAAAGGTCTGCAACGGTCATACCTTTTTTTGCCGAAATTCTTGAATTCTGTATTAATTTTTCTTTAGGAAACCAATCTGTGATTTCATAATTATTTTCAAATTCTAAATAGTTTTGAACTTTTTCAGCAGATAACTCGATTTCTATAGTTCTTTTCTCTCCATTTTTTTTGCATTTGGCTTTAATTGGTATGTTGTTTTTATCTCTTAAAATTGCAATTAATTGTACGGAGGTAGAGTCAATTATCCATTCAAACCATTTTTTATTAAAAGGTTCAAATTCTGATTTTATCTTCTTCCATTGCTTTTCAAGTAAAGATAAATTGACTTCTTTTTCTAATAGTTGCTCATTTAAAAAGTGTGCAATTGGATTAAGATCATTCGAGATAATATTTCGATTAAGAATGAACGCTTCACAACAAAAGACACCATAACCTGAAAAAGGGTCAAGTACAGTATCGCCTTCTTCTGAATATTTTTCAATCAATGATTTAAGGTAATTGGATGGCTTTTTTCCCCAATATTTATGCATTTCATATCTATCCCTTTTCTGTTTCAAATTTTATTTTTTTATGATTGTGTAATTTTCTCGAAAGGTACGGTTTTTTCTGTTTTTTTGGTTGTCGAGAATTGCATATACGCAATATGGCATATATATTCATTCTGAAGAACTCCCAAATGATTTTACCAGTAAGCCTGCCTTCTGAAGTTACCCGAAAGTCATTGCACTAAATATTTAGATGATTCAAAGGGCTGCACAAGGCTAAAAATAACCATTATCAACGGATTAAACAAATATGTATTTCATGCGATACAACTCAACAACACACACAGACAGGAATGTCTGTGCTACATTGGCAACTCAAGTGTTGTTTTCATTTTCCTTCTTCCATAATGTATTTTGAATTCAATAAATTCAATCCGTCAATATTTCGCTGTAAAATTTTTTGTACGTCTTCGGTTTTAATATGTCCTAAAATGCCCCAAGGTCCATTAAAGCCTTCATCCAGTAGCTGTTTGATCATGTCAAATTCATAATCACCTTCACCTATTGGCAAAATTTGCGGTCCTTCCTTTTTCACACCATTCAGATTGACATAAGATAAATAAGGCTTTATCTTTTTTACAATTTCAGGAAATTCGTCTACGTACGCTTGAGCATGATGAAAATTGTATACCATCGTTATGGAGTGTCGGTTTAACTTTTCTAAAATTTCGACTTGATTATGAGGATTCCCAAACCAACCATGATGATTGTATAGTGCTAATTTACAGCCCACTTCATCGGCTTTTAATTGGATAAACTCAATCATTTCAATAGATAGCTTTATAGACTGCTCTTGATTAAGTTCTTCAAAAAAATTATTGCTAAAGCTTAACCAAATGGTTGGTTTATAGTCTACTTCCGCTAAATTACTCAGCAATTCTTGGTTCATTGGACTCAATGTACCGATGCTGTCTCTTTTGGCATTTAACCACAGAAATATTGAGGTGATCTCAATATTATTTTCTTTGGCGAGTTTGAATTCCTCCTTCATTGTAGTCAGGTCTCCTTTCCCCTTATTATAACCATATTTTGTAAAGCCCATTTGCTTTAACATAGCAATACGCTGTTTCGGCGTTCTATCTAAAGCATCAAAACCTAATATACACCAAGGAGATACCTCATCAACGTTGATGGGGGATTCAACTGTATTGGTGCAAGAGTAAAGAAATACCAAAAGAGGAAGTAAACTAATTAATTTAATACGATTTTTCATATTGATTAATTGATTGTAAATCATTACATATTATAAACTCCGCCATTGATGTCAAGCGTAGCACCGGTAATAAAGCCGTCGTATTCTGAGGCCAGATATAAAACCGCTCTAGCTACGTCAGCAGCATTACCTGCCCGTTGTATTGGAATGCCAGCCGTTGTTGCATCTGCTGATGCTTTTGTTGTATGGGTGTTATGAAATAAAGTACCCAAAATAAGACCGGGAGCAACGGCATTGACTCGAGTACCTTGAGGACCCAATTCTGTGGATAGTGCTCTTGTAAAAGTCAAGATAGCTCCTTTGCTGGTAGCGTAAGCCAGTGAGCCTGCGTGCCCACCTTTACGTCCTGCAAGAGAGGCCAAATTAACAATACTACTGTTTTTATTTTTCGCTAAATGAGGAGCTGCGGCCCGGGTTACAAACATCATAGATGTAAGGTTTATATCCATGACCTTGTGCCAAAATTCAGTATCTATGTTGTTCAATTTTTTACGCGCAACAAGTGAACCTGCGTTGTTGATCAAAATGTCCAGTCCTCCAAGTGCCTCTATTGCTTTTTCAAGCAAGGAATTTGCATCGGCTTCGTTTGTTAAGTCGCCATTTATAGCGACTGCTTTTTGTCCTTTACTGATTGCGTACGCCATCAATTGCTTGGCGGTATCGGCACTGGAAAAATAATGGATGGCAACATTGGCTCCACGATCAATAAAATGTTTAGTAATTGATTCGCCAATACCTTGCGCTCCAGCAGTTATGAGAATGTTTTTTCCAGCTAATTTATTATTATTCATGTTATTTATAGGTTCATTTATTATTATCAATAACCTAAGAGTGCTAAAATTCCGTTGTATGAAATCACTAGAGAAAAGAATAAGGCGGCATACAAGCCTATGTAAACCCCTAGATGGGTCTTATAATCTTTCATGATTTTTTCACTCTTAAGTATAAGTATAATTCCAAGTACGACTATTGGTAATACAAATACATTAAAGACTTGTGATAGAATTTGAATTTCTATAGGGTTTGCACCAAAGGCTGGTCCTATTAATGCCACTAAACAAGCAATAGCCGTAATTATTCTAAACTGACGCGAATTGGTGTCTATCGTTCCAGATTGATAATCTGCAACTAATAATGGCGCAATTAATAAACAAGGAAAGATAGAGGATAAACCTGCACTTAATGCTCCAAAAAAGAAAATAGTCACCGCCCATTTGCCAGCTACGGGTTCTAAGGTATTGGCCATATCTAATACATGAGTAACCTCCTGACCATTATAGAACAGCGCACCTGTAGCAACGGCCATAATAGAACCGCTAATTATAAATATTAAAACAGCAGCAGTGATGGCATCTCTTTTTTGTTGTTTTAAATTTTCAATCGTCCATCCTTTTCCTTTTACAAATAAGGGACGAGACAAAAACGTTGCAGAAGCCATAGTGGTGCCGACAAAAGCAGCGACTAACATTTTGCCACCTGGCACATCTGGAATTGTTGGTATCAAACCCTTAATTACATCAACTGGAAGTGGTTGTACGAAAAAGAAAGAAACTAAAAATGAAAAGCCCATTATGGAAACGAAGATGATTAATATTTTTTCAAAAAAAGTATACTTCCCGACTAGCATAAGCAGGTAAAAAGTAACGATGATGATAACCGCGATGAGTAAGGTTATTTCATATTGAGCCGATTGTATTCCTTCAAAACTTAATGTTAATATTTCAAAAATAATATTAGATGAAATTCCTAGAATACCCATTAGTGAATTCCATTGTCCAAAGGTGACCCCCACAATAATTAAGATTGCTAAGACTTTTCCAAACTTAAAGTGTTTTTTGAATGAATAAAGTGCCGTTTCACCAGTAATTAGGGCATAATTACCATAAGCAAAGATGAGTACGCCAGAGAATAAACAACTCAACAAAAGCACCCATAATAATTGCATTCCAAATTCACTTCCAGCAACAATCATGGACGTTACACTTCCTGTTCCTATGGTATATCCAATAGCAAAAATTCCAGGACCAAAACTTAAAATCGTATCAGCTATCTTTTTCAGGAATGACTTTTTATTTTCTGCACTTGTCATAATTTTTTGTTTTCCAATCAGTATGATAGTAGATAGTATTTATTTGAATCATCATCCTTTCTTTGGTAGGTATGCGCACCAAAATAGTCACGTTGTGCTTGTATTAAATTTGCGGATGTAATAGGTGGCCTATGGTGCTTTTACCAACACCTGAAACGCCCATAATAAAAATAATATTTGCTTCGATTCTTAGCTCTATTAGATTACTAAAGTTTAATGACTAACCTCTAATTCGTAAATTTTTACTTTTGCAAAAGCCCCTTTGTCTCTAGATTGAAAATAATTCCCCACCTTGAAATAGTTTTCAAAAATTCCCCAACGGTCGATATCCACACCTTTATAAACGGCTTTTTGAAATCCATTCAATACAACCTCCATTCGACCTTCAGATACAATAATTTCAAGTGTGAATGTTTTTTTATCGACAGGTACTTCAAAATTATAGCCCTCATCATCTCCCCAGGCATCTTTATCTAAGATCTCTAGATCAGTTGCTTTACGGTTCTTTAGCACCTTAGTTTTTACTCTTATTTTACCTCCATCCCAATAAATCTTTAGAATGGGCGGTGCATTATGATCCTTTTGACCAATTAATTCCTTTTGTTCATTGGATAGTCTTCCGTGAATTTGGGCAATGATAACTCTATGGTACTTTCCGTTGGCATCTTTAGAAACTTTTGGGACGGACATTTTAACTTTCATACGTCCTCCTTCTTTAAATGTCCAGTTTTTAGAATTGCTCCCAGACTCCATTTGTTCCCTAAGTTCTGATCTTGAATACTTTGTATTAGCGGTAGTCGAGCTTGGATAGGCATGAAACACAATCGAACCATCTGTTGAATCGTTGTACATAAATTCTTTTAACGCGTCATTATTAGCGTAATCAAATATTTCAGGTGGGCTGACTTCCATTGCCTTGCCATCTTGTCTTGGAGTAGGAATTGTCACTTTCCAATGGCTTAAATCGATATTAGCTACACGTATTTTTTTGTCAGCAATAGATTTAGTCCCTGAACAACTCATGATTGTAAATCCACATAATAGGAGAATTACAGACATAGAGGATAAAGTGTTTTTCATATACGCATGCTATTATTTTTCATCTATAATTATAGACAGGTTTGTTGGTGATTAAATTGATTGACATAGTTTTTTCATAAAAATAACCATTAGGAACGGATTAAGCAAATAGGTATTTCATGCGGCACAATTCAACACCCAACAACCCGCAACCATCGCAGGCAGGATACCTGCACAACGCAACCCGAAAACTCGCAACCCATTCAGGCAGGATGCCTAATCAACACAACCCGCAACCCGAAAACTCGCAACTCAACAACCCGCAACTCAATCCTCCATATACAACTCCATAGGCGGACAAGTACAAACCAAGTTCCGGTCGCCATAAGAATTATTCACCCGTCCGACGGCTGCCCAGAATTTTGCCTGATGTACGAAGGGGAGGGGATAAGCTGCTTTTTCGCGGGAGTAGCTATGCGTCCAGTCGTCGCTGCTCACTGAAACTAAGGTATGAGGTGCATTATGCAGTACATTATCTTCTTTGTCCGCTGCGCCAGAAGCTACTTCGTCGATTTCTTTTCTGATTTGCAGCATCGCTTCACAAAAGCGATCCAATTCTTCCAGTCCTTCACTCTCCGTCGGCTCAATCATAATTGTTCCGGCAACAGGGAAGGAGAGGGTAGGCGCGTGAAAACCATAATCCATCAGTCGCTTGGCAATGTCTTCCGCTTCCACACCGATGGGCTTAAATTTACGTAAGTCAATAATCAACTCATGTGCGACTCGTCCCTGCTCTCCTTTGTACAGAATATCATACTCTTTTTGTAGCCTGGCGGCAATATAATTGGCATTCAGAATAGCATAACGGGTGGCATCTACGACGCCTTGCTTGCCCAACATCCGTACATAAGCATAAGAAATCAGCAAAATACTGGCACTTCCCCAGGGCGCAGCCGAGACTGCGGGAATGCCTTTTTCGCCACCAGTTTGCACCAATGGATGTTTAGGCAGATAAGGGGCGAGGCTTTTGTTTACACAAATCGGTCCCATGCCTGGCCCGCCACCGCCATGCGGAATAGCAAAAGTTTTATGCAAATTGAGGTGACAAACATCCGCACCAATTTCTGCAGGACTGGTCAGCCCGACCTGTGCATTCATGTTGGCACCATCCATATACACCCTGCCACCATGATCGTGGATCATCTGACAGATTTCTTTTATTTCTACCTCAAACACGCCATGTGTAGAAGGATAAGTCACCATCAATGCAGCAAGATTATCGGAATGTAATTCAGCTTTTTCACGTAAATCACCTAAGTCGATATTTCCATTTTCATCACACTTGGTCACCACGACTTTCATACCTGCCATCACTGCACTTGCTGGATTTGTGCCATGTGCAGAAGCAGGAATGAGGGCAATATTTCTATGCGTATCGCCATTCGCTTCATGATAAGCACGGATGGTGAGTAGTCCTGCATATTCGCCTTGTGCGCCAGAGTTGGGTTGCAAAGAACAGGCATCAAAACCTGTGGCAGCACATAAATAACTTTCCAGCTCTTCAAAAATCTGTTGATAGCCCTGCGCCTGCTCTAGCGGGACAAAAGGATGCAGACCGCCAAACTCTGGCCAACTCACTGGAATCAATTCCGTTGCAGCATTGAGTTTCATGGTACAAGAGCCGAGCGGAATCATGGAGTGGGTCAGCGACAAGTCTTTATTTTCTAGTCGTTTGATATAGCGCATCATCTTAGTTTCCGAATGATGGCTGCTGAACACAGGATGTGTCAGAAATTCACTTTTACGCTGCATAGCGGCAGGGATTTTGAAGTCCATGCCTGCGGCAATTTTTTCGTATTCTTTTTGCTGGCTATCTTCCTGTGAGCTGTTTTTGAAAATATTAATAATGGCTTCCAGTTCATCTATCTGTACTGTTTCATCTAGTGTGATGCCAATATGATTGTCCTCAAAATAACGGAAATTTACCCCATTTTGCAGCGCGATTTTTTGAATATTCTGACAGGCTTCCGCCGAAGGCGTAGCAATTTTTAAAGTATCAAAATAATGTTCATTTTTATTATCAAAACCGCTTTTCGCTAATTCACTTTCCAGCACACGAGTCAGCCCGTGAATACGAGTAGCAATAGCGCGAAGCCCCGCCTGACCATGATACACCGCATACATGCCAGCCATAATAGCCAGTAAAGCCTGCGCCGTACAAATATTGGACGTTGCCTTGTCGCGACGAATATGCTGTTCGCGGGTTTGCAGTGCCATGCGCAGGGCGCGATTGTCATTACGATCTACAGATACACCGATGATACGTCCTGGAATCTGGCGTTTGAAATCTTCTTTGGTGGCAAAATAAGCGGCATGTGGTCCGCCATAGCCCATCGGGACACCAAGTCTTTGTGTATTTCCGACGACGGCATCTGCGCCCCATTCGCCAGGAGGCGCAAGAATGGCAAGACTCAAAATATCTGCCGCGACAGTCAGATAACATCCTGCTGCTTTTGTTTTTTCCGCGAAAGCGGTATAATCCGCTACTGAGCCATCGGCATCGGGATATTGCAGCATAGCGCCAAAAGTCTGGGCATCAAATTCAAAAGTTTTCCAGTCGCCAATAACTAATTCAATATTTAATGGCTTAGAGCGGGTCAGCAAGACATCAATGGTTTGTGGCAGTACTTTATCAGACACAAAAAACCGATTGAAGGCTTCCCCTTTATTGCGCTTGTTCTTTTGTGCATAAAACATAGCCATCGCTTCAGCCGCTGCTGTGCCTTCATCCAATAAGGACGCATTGGCGACTGGCAGCCCGGTAAGGTCGCTGACGACAGTTTGGAAATTGAGCAAAGCTTCTAATCTCCCTTGCGCAATCTCCGCCTGATAAGGCGTATATTGGGTGTACCAACCTGGATTTTCAAAGATATTTCTCAGAATAACCGATGGTGTAATGGTGCCATGATAGCCCAAACCAATATAAGAACGAAAAACTTTATTTTTGGCTGCAATCTTCTTTAGTTCGCGCAAGTATTCATATTCCGTCAATGCATCGGGAATATTTAAGTCGCTATCAATACGAATGCCTTTAGGAATAGTTTGATCTACAAGCTGGTCAATATTTTGAACACCAATGACCTGAAGCATATTGTCCAATTCGTCTTTATTGGGCCCGATATGACGATTGACAAATTGATCGAAAGATTTTATGTCTAACATGAAATGATTTTTGATACCAATAATAGCGCAAAGATACAATTTTGAAAAAAATAAGTCGGTTTTATTAACATCGCTTTTGTGTAAAAGTTTTTACCTAGGAAAGGTATATTTTTCTATAATTTATCCGGTCAGAAATTGCAATTCCATCCATATTCTTTGCGAACCTTCATACTTCTTTGTTTCTTTGCGAACTGTTTCCTACAGGAATTTGTATTTTAGATAAGTTTGATTCATTATGTACGATAAAAAATCTTCTTGTCAGTTTATTAATTGTCAGGGATTAAAAAGATAAAATGAACAAAATTAAGGTTAGACATTTTGGACCTATTCAGGAAGGTTGCCTTGAAGATGACGGTTGGATAGATATAAATAAAATGACTGTCTTTATCGGGAATCAAGGTAGTGGCAAAAGCACTATTGCTAAGTTGATTTCTACTTTTACATGGATAGAGAAGGCTATGGTTAGGGGGGATTATAATAAAAAATGGTTTGAGCGAAAAAATAGGCTTAAAAATCAATTTTTAAATTATCATCGTCTGGAGAATTATTTTAGTGATATTGGTAAGACTGAGATTGAATACATTGGTGATGCCTATCATATAAAATATGAAGATGGTACATTGTTTATTGAAGAAATCGCAGGTGGTGATTATTCACTTCCACAGATTATGTATGTTCCTGCGGAAAGGAACTTTATAGCCTATGTGAAAAGCCCTACAGAATTAAAACTTTCATCTGATTCATTACAGGAGTTTTTAACTGAATTTGATAGTGCTAAAGATGAAATGAAAGAGGCTGTTTTGCTACCAATTAATAACGCTTATGTTGAGTATGATAGATTAAATGACATCCTGAATGTTAGAGGAGAAAAATATAAAGTTAGACTAACCGAAGCGTCAAGTGGTTTCCAGTCCCTTGTTCCTTTGTATCTCGTTTCAGATTATTTGTCTAAGTCTGTTAGAAAACAGAGTGAAAATAAAGAAGGGATGAGTACCGAAGAAAGAAGCCGTTTTAAAAAAGGAGTTGAAGATATTCTGTCGAATGATGATTTAACGAGTGAACAAAAAAGACTGGCGATATCTGTACTTTCCTCAAAATTTAATAAAAGTTCTTTTATTAATATTGTAGAAGAACCTGAACAAAACTTATTTCCTAATTCTCAATGGCAACTGCTCAAAAGTTTATTACAATTCAATAATTTGAATGAAGGGAATAAGTTAATAATGACAACACATAGCCCATATATGATTAATTATTTAAGTGTTGTTATTCAGGCTGCCTACTTATGTAGAAAGAGTCAGGAAAAGGAAAATTTGTTAAAGATTAATGCTATTGTTCCTTTACAATCCTTGATTGATTCGGAACTTGTTTCCATTTATGAATTC
Organism: uncultured Saprospiraceae bacterium; assembly: GCA_937951615.1. GTDB lineage: Bacteria > Bacteroidota > Bacteroidia > Chitinophagales > Saprospiraceae > JAHDEO01. The sequence goes on from CALFBH010000072.1 coordinate 34,097, forward strand.
AGTGAAAATACTGGAACAGTATCAAAACTGAGTAATTATGAAGGAATACCAACAGATAAAAATATGCTCAACAAGTCTTTGGCAGAAGGAAATTATTTATTTGATTCATTATTAGAAATCGAGCAGGAACTATGAGTATAGATTTTTTTAATAACGCTTGTAAAGAACCTGCCCGAACGGATGAAGCATTTGGTATTTGTGATGACGAGGGTAAGACAAAAGCATACACCAATATTGACGATAATACCAAATGGGTAGCAACTGTAAGAAATGAGGGCGAAAAAGAAATAATCTTCATAGCTATAGATAACTGTACTATTGTATTTGATGAAGATACAGCTAAGCAGGAAAGTACCTGTGATGGAATGCTGGTTTTTGACAGTGGTCTTTATCTTGTTGAATTGAAAAACCAAGGAAAAAGGTGGTTGTCGGAAAAAGCTATGAAACAACTGAAAAACACAATAAAACTTTTGGGGCATTACAATGATTTGAGTGAATTTAGATATAGAAAAGCATACGCTTGTAACAAGAGACATCCAAGATTTACTGTTATAGATAATGAAGTATCCAAGAGATTTTTCAAAGAAACAGGTGGCTTCAGAATTGATGCACAAGCTGAAATAATTATAAAATAAACGCAATAATGATCAACATTACTCTACCCGACGGCAGTGTACGTCAGTACGAAAAGGGAGCTTCTGCGATGGACGTAGCCATGTCTATCAGCGAAGGATTGGCGCGGAATGTTTTGTCCGCAAAAGTGAATGGCGAAGTGTGGGATGCCACCCGCCCGATACAGGAAGACTCGACGGTACAGTTGCTGACCTGGAGAGATAAAGAAGGCAAAAAAACATTCTGGCATTCTTCAGCGCATTTGCTGGCAGAAGCATTGGAAGCGGTGTATCCAGGCATTAAGTTTGGAACAGGACCGGCTACAGATAATGGTTTTTATTATGATGTAGATACTGGAGACAAGCCAATTTCTTCTGACGATTTTAAAAAGATTGAGCAGAAAATGCTTGAACTGGCACGTCAGAAAAATGCTTATGTACGTCAGGATATTTCGCGGGCTGATGCTTTGAAATATTTTGGAGAAAAAGGCGATGAATACAAAATAGAGTTGATAGAAAAGCGGGGTGAAGACGAAGCCCTCACGCTTTATACACAAGGCAATTTTGTGGATTTATGCCTCGGACCACACCTTCCCACTACCGGAAAAATCAAAGCCGTCAAACTGATGAATGTTGCCGGTGCTTTCTGGCAGGGCGACGATACCCGTCAGCAGCTCACTCGTGTATATGGTGTTAGTTTCCCAAAACAAAAAGAACTGACTGAATACCTGCACATGCTGGAGGAAGCGAAGAAACGCGACCACAGAAAGCTGGGTAATGAGTTGGAGTTATTTATGTTTTCTGAGAAAGTAGGCGCAGGTTTACCGATTTGGTTGCCGAAGGGGACTGCCTTACGTATGCGTCTTGAAAATTTTCTGAAAAACGAACAACTCAAACGTGGTTATAAAGCGGTGATTACGCCACATATTGCCAAGAAAGAACTATATATCACCTCAGGTCACTTTGCCAAATACGGTGCAGATAGTTTCCAACCTATTGATACACCAAGAGAAGGCGAGCAGTTTATGCTCAAGCCGATGAACTGCCCGCATCACTGTGAAATTTTTGCGCATCGTCCGCACTCGTATAGAGAGTTGCCGATTCGTATCGCGGAGTTTGGAACAGTGTATCGCTATGAGCAAACGGGCGAGCTACACGGTTTATCGCGGGTACGTGGATTTACGCAAGATGATGCGCATATTTTCTGTACGGCGGAACAGGTGAAAGCAGAATTTTTGGATGTACTTGACCTGACAAAATATGTCTTGAACAAGATGGGTTTTGCCGATTTTACGGCGCAAATTTCGCTACGCGACCCTAATACACCTGAAAAATATATTGGCACAAAAGAAAATTGGGACAGTGCAGAACGTGCCATCATAGAAGCTACGCAAGAAGTTGGTTTAGAGACCATCACAGAGCTTGGTGAAGCGGCTTTTTATGGTCCGAAATTGGATTTTATGGTGAAAGATGCACTTGGACGTAATTGGCAATTGGGGACGATTCAAGTCGATTATACTTTGCCGGAACGTTTTGAATTGGAATACATTGGCGCAGACAATAAGCCACATCGTCCGGTCATGATACACCGTGCACCTTTTGGTTCTATGGAGCGTTTTGTGAGTGTATTGATTGAGCATTGTGCGGGTAAATTCCCGCTTTGGCTGGCGCCTGAGCAATTTGCTATCCTGCCCATCAGTGAGCGATTTAATGAGTATGCGAAAAAAGTAGAAGCAGAATTAGCAGCACACGACATACGCGGAATCATTGATGCTCGGAGCGAAAAAATCGGCAGAAAAATCCGGGATGCAGAAGTCAAAAAAATTCCTTTGATGTTGATTGTGGGAGAGCAGGAAGTAGCGCAAAATAAAATAGCCGTGCGGGTGCAGGGACAGGAAGATGGTGATAAAGGCGCGATGACGGTGGAGGAATTTGTCGCTATGTTTAAGGAAATGGTAGCGGATTGATTGCTCTAGACTCCTTTTGATGAGATTAAAATTTAAGGTGTTGGTGATTCGTTGCCAGCACCTTTTTTATCATAAAATCCATTCATCACAACACTGTGTGGCAGTGTCAATATAGAAATAAAAATAAGTACGAGTAACACGCTCGGTACTCTGATATAACCCAAATGAGCCAGATACAAAATGAAAGCAGTGCCGATAAAACTAGTTAAAGTAAAGGGCAGTAAAAGCTTGATGAAATGAGAAACGGAAAAGTTTATTCGCTTTGACCGAAGGTATTCAAATTCTTCAGTCAATACTCTAAAAGAGTGTAAAACAACGAAATATAAGCTAAAGCCAATCATAAAAGGCATCGCATAAAAACAGAAATGTATGAGTGCAAGTATATAGACTTCCCGCAGCAGACGCTCTGGTTCGACATATTTATAATGAGCCATCACAGTGAGTATGACGATTGTAAATAAAGTACTTAAAGGCAGAAATAATTGATGAAAGGCTGCATGAAAACTTACATTGAAGGCACTGAGCCCTTCCGCCGTTTGAGAGAACAAAATCAGTTCCTCTGTATTATAAAAAATCAATCCTGACAATATAGAGCATCCCCACATCAAATTGATGAGTATATGCATGTATTTCGGAATGGTCTTAATATCAGAAAACTGGGACTCTCCAAAATGATAAGCTGAGAGCAATAGAAAGGCAATAAAACTAAGCACTGGAAATAAGAACCAAGCGAGAATATATATTCCCATCAGTCCAAAATAAAAAGAATAGAAAAATATCTGTCCCGTATCTTTTCGTTCTTCCAGATATATAATGTGGTCAATTGCCCCATGAGGAATGCCAACCAACATTATACCAGCCACACACCAAATCATTTGCGTTTCAGAACTGATGCCATCTGCCCAGGCAAAAATGGACATCATAACATAAATGCAAATGAAAAATATGAGACCAATCTTGTTCATATATTTTACTGGTTGGATAAATGGGAGAGATGCCAGATTTTCTGACATCTCTCCAAAATAGGATAATAATTTTCTATCTACGAATTAAGCCGCAGCACGGTTTTTCTCCGTTTCAGTTATCGCTATACTATACACAACAAGACCGAAACCAATCTTATTGATAGCGTCAGCGATATTGTAGAATAAATCTACATTTGAAGAACCCCATCCAAGACCGCTATTCAGCCAGCCACCAGGCATACACATATAACCGATTGGATATATAGCCCAACCAACCAATACGAACCAGGCAAGTGTTCTTACGCCTTTCTTGACAGCAGCACTATCACTGTTGTTGGCAAGTTGTGCAACTTCACCAAACCATGCAGTATAAAGAATGTAAGCGTAGCCTATTGTAGAAATAACCCCCCACATCACAGAGTGTGAAGTACTGCCTTCTGCTGGATTGAATGCTTCGCCAATGTAACCCGCAACAAGCATCCAGACCGCAGCCAGAATTAATTTCCATAATAAACTCTTCTTGGCACCTGCTGCCTTCGTCAGTAAGTAAAACTCAACACACATCAGTGGAACAGTTAATGTCCAGTCGATGTAACGTAAAGCCGTTGGGTTTTCACCTGTTAAGCCATAATAGTCACGCATGTAGTAGTAGTGAACAGCCGCAATTGCTGTAATCAGACCGGAAACCAGTAAAGATAATTTCCATTTTCTATCTACTTGACTTCTTTCCATAAAGAAGAAAATAGAAGCAGCAGCCATAGCCATGTAACCCGTAAAAAATGTAAATGCTACGGGATCATCTTTGGGGATTTTGATAATATCTAATAATTCGATTATGGTATTAATAATTTGGTTTATAAATTGTTAAAAATATGTGAAGAAAACAGGCAGATGTTTTTTTTGTTTAACTTATGTTTTTAAAAAGTTAAACAAAATGATGTTTTTATATTTTTTTGCGCTATATGTTTTTAAGTGAAAATAGCTATAAGTACTGATAGGCAACCGATTATAAAAAATACACATACATGACACATTAGTGATAAAAAAATTTAAAAAATCAAGAATAAATTTCAAAAAAAAGGTTTATTTCGGAATTTTATTTTGATTTTTAATCAAAAACATCCTGTCCTATGTTTTTGACAAAAAAGTAGCTTAATTTGCAAATGGAAACAACTTTGAAAATAGGCATCACAGGCGGCATAGGCAGCGGCAAATCTACGGTCTGCAAAATATTTGAAGTATTGGGCGTTCCGGTCTATTATGCAGACAATCGGGCAAAATGGCTAATGCATCATCAAATGGAACTAATCATTGCAATCAAAGCTGCCTTTGGCGATGACGTTTATCATCCTGATAATACACTCAATCGGGCATATCTAGCCGACCTTGTTTTTAACGATAAAGAAAAACTAAAAACCCTCAACTCACTTGTTCATCCCGTTGTTTTTCAGGATGGTGTGGAATGGAATAAAAGTCATGCCGACGCGCCTTACACGCTAAAAGAAGCCGCAATTTTATTTGAAAGCGGTTCTTATCTGACGGTGGATCAAATTATCACTGTATTTGCACCAAAGGAAGTCCGCATACAACGAGTATTACAGCGCGACGAAGCGACCCGCGAAGCCGTAGAAGCCAGAATGGACAAACAAATGCCAGAAGAAGAGAAAATAGAACGGTCAGATTTTGTCATCCATAATGATGGAAAGCAGTCTCTGATAAAGCAGGTTTTAGAAATACATAATTTAATTACGAATTATGAATGATTTAATTACGAATGGGGTAGGGCTGATATCGCACTCGGGTATTCCACAATTCGTAATTCCCCGATTTGTAATTCGTAATTAAACTTCGGGAAATTTGACTTCATCATAAAATTCAGTCATTGGTATGTTCAGGTCAATAGATTCCAACTCGATGATAGCACCTAATTCACGATAAGGAGACATCAGCCATTTACCGTTAGGCTGACGTTTATAGACTTCGATATAAGGATATTCCGCTTCAATTAGAACATATTCCTGTAAGGATTCTAATTGTAAATAGCGCATGAATTTTCCTGTTTTATTATACCGTGAAGTAGAGGGGGAAAGCACTTCTACGACTAGAATGGGATTAGTTATAATATCGGAATGGTCTTTATAATACTCAAGATCGCCACAAATAACAAAAGCATCGGGATACACGAAAACGTTGCCTGTTTGAACTTTTAGGTCGCTATTATATGTTGTACAGTTTCTACCTCGTAGTCTGCTTTTCAGCGCAGTTGTGGTATTGACGGATATTTGGCTGTGCAATGGCGAGCCACCTGACATAGCAACAATTTTGCCGTCATAGTATTCGCTTTTATAAGCTGCCTGAGCTTCGGCAACGAGATATTCTTCTATGGTAGAATGTTTTGTTGTTTGAATAGCATCCATGTAGTAAAAGTACAATTTTAATCAGGAAATAGCAATGATTGATTTAATTACGAATTAAGGTAAGCACAGCACTGTATTTCGCTGAAATGTCGAAATCATAGAGGAAGCAATGAATAGCCTAATTGGACAAAATTCGTAATGTCCAGATTCGTAATTCGTAATTAGACAATTCGTAATTAAAAAACTACCAATCTTCTGTACTGACAAAGATGAGATAAGCCAGCAAAATACCTGCAAAAAAGCCACCTGGAATATCTGCATTGGTGCGTTCGTAGCCTAAAAATAGCATAGAAACGAAAAGAAGAATCGACAAGCCTGTCCATACCATGAGGGTCAGATGGAAAATTCTTTGTACTTTAAAAGGAAATTTAAAGCCGCCGATATGATAATATTTCAGTTCGTTTTTATCTTTCAATGGGAAATCAATGAGTGATGGAATGAATGCGTAAATGATCGAATAACATAGAAGAGTAAAAATACAATTTTAATCATAAAATAGCAACGAATAGGTGAATTCGTAATTGAGAAAAGATTCGTAATTAATAATTTATGAAAAATAAAAAGCAAACCTTCCTTTGGAAAATTATGCATCCTGATTACAAAGTCCCTTCTTACCTCTTGGGTACCATGCATGTACGCGATCAGCGGGCTTTTGAGCAGTTGGCAAAGGTGCAGGAAAAGATAGCAGCCTGCGATGTGTATGCTGCTGAGTTTGATCTTGGACATGCAGATTCAAGTGTAGTGAATGAGCAGATGAAACTTCCCGAAGGACAGTTATTATCAGATTGGCTGTCGCCGAAAAGTTATGCTGCGCTGGCTAAATTACTGAAAAAAAGAATTGGGGTAGATTTGGAGATTTTTCAAAAACAGAAGCCTTTTTTTGTGTATAATATGCTCACAGAATCTTTGTTTCAGGACGACATGCCTTTTGCACTCGATCAGTATTTATATCAATGGGCAGCAGCGCAGGAAAAGGAAATGACCGGCGTGGAAACTTTTGCAGAGCAGATGGAAATCATGGAGAAAATAAGCCTAAAAAAACAAGCTAAAATACTGGCACAAACCACGAAAAATTTTAAAAAATATCGCCGCCAACTGAAAAAAATGACCAGTTTGTATCAGGAAGGAAGTTTGAATCAACTCCACAAATCTGCCTTGAAAAATATGGGCAGCTTACGCAAATTATTGGTTTACGACCGCAATGAAATTATGGCAAAACGTATAGCAGATATGGTGGCAAAACAATCTGTCTTTATTGCCTTAGGTGCAGGACACTTAAGTGGCAAAAAGGGCATTTTACGACAATTGAAGCAGGCAGGATGCAAAGTGAAGCCAGAACGGTGGGGAACGTGATTGCGGCTTTATCGGGCGGCTATTTTCTCGCAAAGTCGCAAAGTCGCAAAGTTTGTTTCCTCTTTTTCTGTACGTCTTCTATTGCATACATTTCTAAATCAGACAATTATTCCGTATTTTTACCCCATCCCAAACTCCTATTCTCATTTTTAAAATATTGAACAACATGAGTTTATTAGCTACTTTAATTACACAAGCCATTAAAAAAGTACAGGAAAATAATAGAAGTAATCCTGATGTAGAAACAGCAGATACAACTGTTTTTGACAAACTAAAAGACAAGATAGATCAGGCAAAAGCCAAGGCGGGCGACCGCAATGAAGGCAGAGGTGGTTTATTTGACCAGTTGCGCGACCGTATAGAAGATACCCGAAAAGAGAATGAAGCTGACCCAAATGTGAATACAGCCGATCCTTCTGTTTTTGATGACATGCAACGCGAGCTAGCAGAATTGAAAGCTAAAATCGCAGAGCAGGAACGCGAGCAGCAGAACAAAGAACATGATGCAAGACTGGCAGATTTGAAGGCGCAGGCAGCAGAAGAAAAAAGAAGGGCAGAAGAGGCGAATAAACCTAAGATGCCAAGAGGCTTGGATGATTTGAAAATTCCAGGTATCACACCGACTACACCACAGGTGCCACGAGGCTTGGATGACTTGAAAATTCCAGGTGTTACACCATCTTTCCCTACACCACCACCACGAAGAGGAAAGCTGAGAGCTACGCCACCTCCGGCGCAGCCCAGTTACCATGAACGGAAAACTCATGAAGTCGCTGCCGGTGCTACTGCGGTGATGAATAGTATGGGCGGAAGCCTTGCCATTCGTATGCATCCCGAACTCAATTCGCCACAGTCTACTAAGCGGGTGCAAGACCAGTCATTGGTCAGGATACTACGATATACTGAAGATACACTCAATGTAGATGGTATGGATTCTCGCTGGGTAGAGATAGAGTATGATGGCGAGCGAGGCTGGGTACTGGAACGTTATCTGAATTTTAATTAATTACGAATCGGGTAATTACGAATTACGAATCTGGTAACCTTCGATTCGTAATTCGTAATTAAACCATTCGTAATTCTCTCCATGTCTTTTTTCCTAAAAGCCTCCCGCCCCGGACTATGGTTTCCGACCATCTGGTTGTATATGCTACCGCTTGGAACGCAGGAATTTTGGCAGTCCTGGCTGTTTTGGGCAGGTCTGTTCTATATTTGCTTCCCACTAAATTTTCTGATTTATGGCTGGAACGATATTGTTGATTATGAAACCGATCAATTGAACCCTCGTAAAGGCAGTTTTTTATTTGGCGCACAGGGAAGCAAAGAAGAACTGAGCCGTTTGCCCTTTGCCATCGCTGTGGTGCAATTGCTCAGTTGTCCATTTTTTATTGTGATGGAAGGCTGGTGGATGCTGGGGCTTTTTGCTGTACTTGCCTTGATATTGATTGCTTATAATTATCCTGAACGTGGATTGCGGAGTATGCCGGGACTGGATCTAGCGGCGCAATTTGGTTATCTACTGGTTGTGCCTTTTAGTATTATGGTCAATGATGTTGCTCAACTACCTGCTGTCACCTACTTCTATCTGTTTTTATTTGCGATACAATCTCAACTCATTGGTGAGGTGATGGATATTGAACCAGATAGCGCGGTGGGGCGTACTACGACTGCTACTGCGCTAGGCGTTCGCCTCACCAAAATGCTGATTATTAGTATTGTCGCCATTGAAACCGCTTTGTTGTTTTTAGTCTATCAGGATTATGTCTTTGGCGGCATGTTAGGACTGGGCTTGATTTGGTTGATACTTGATTTGACCCTTATTTATAAAACTCAAAAATACACGCTTACGCAAATGCGGCTATTTGGTTGGGGGAGTAATGGTATTGCACTGGTCAGCATGGCTTATGTTTGGTGGTCAGGCTGTCTGCTTTGATCATTGAACATTTATCATTTAATCATTGAACATTCATTCATTCTCCCATTCTCCCATTCATTCATTTCTAGCAAAGGCGCAGAGACGCAAAGTTTATTTACGCAGCCTAAAGCGTCATTTTACGGTTAAAATAAAACATTACGGTCGGTATAACTGTTACGAAACCATTCTTTTCCGTAATTTGCGGCATACTACACAACCATACAAACTACCTAATGAGAGTCTTAAATACATTAACCGATCCTGTATTCCAGGCGAAGCCTGCGCATAATTTTATCGGTCAGTTTTTTCTTCCTTATATAAGAGACGAAAGAGATTTACCTTTTATTTATCTCTGCCTCAAACTCACTTTTCTAGTCATTCCAATAGCCGTTATTTTATTTACACCACTGCAGACTGGCTGGAACTGGTGGATACTTGCTGGCGTGTATGCCCTGTTTGTATTATATTTTTCTGGTCCTTATACGCTAATGCTGCACAATACGAGTCATAGAAGGTTGTTTAAAAATGAGTATAATTTTGCCAATCATTATATCCCCTGGGTGCTGGCCCCTTTTATGGGACAAACACCGGAGACGTATTTTAGTCATCATGTAGGCATGCACCATTTGGAAAACAACTTGCACGACGACAAGAGCAGCACGATGAAATACCAAAGAGACAGCTTTAAGGACTTTGCGATTTATGCCTTCTCCTTTTTATTTTTCGGCGTTGCCGAACTGGCACTTTATTTTAAAAGAAAAAACCTGAAGAAGCTATTTAAAATGGTGGTACGCGGCGAGACGCTGTATATTCTGCTGGTCATTATACTCTGTTTTGTGAATTTGCAGGCTACCTTATATGTATTGATTACGCCTTTGATTATTGTACGATTTTCTATGATGGCGGGTAATTGGGGACAACATGCCTTTATTGATCCTGAAACGCCTGCTAATAATTATCGGAACAGCATCACTTGTATCAATCATTTCTATAATCGCCATTGCTTTAATGATGGTTATCACATCGGTCATCACCTGACGCCCAATATGCACTGGACAGACATGCCTGTTGATTTTCAAGAAAATCAGGAGCTATATGCGAAGGAAAATGCGATTGTATTTGAAGGTATAGATTTTAACGGTGTCTGGCTAAATCTGATGCTAAAACGTTATGACAAACTTGCCAAGCATTTTGTCAATATCGGCAATCGCTTTAAGTCGGATGAAGAGATTATTCAGATGCTGAAGTATAGAACTGCCCGAATTCCGGTGGGACTGAATGATAAATGATGAACGATGAATTTTTTCATTCACTCATTCAACAACTCTCTCATTCACTCATTTTTTTTATTCAAAATTCCTTTCAAATCTGCTGGCGAGTAGCGAACAGACTTAAGTGTTTTGTCATCTGATTTTCGATACACTAAAAACAGTCCATCGACTTCTTTATAATAACTTTCCGTTCCGTCTTTATCCAGATAATGCTGTATAGTGGCTTCTGCTTCTTCCTGAGTTTTGCAGGCTTTGCTCATGTTTGAGCGTTGCACTTCGTTGAAGAGTTCGACAAATTGAGCACCTAGCCCAAACTCCAATACTGCGCCTGATAAGACATATTGAATATCGCACAAAGCATCAGCAATTTCTACCAAATCGCCTTGAGTGATGGCTTCTTGCAATTCTTCCAGTTCTTCCGCAATCAGTGAAACCCTTAGCTTGCAGCGTTCGGGAGAAGGTATAGCGGGCTGCTCTACTATGGGGTGGCGAAAAGTCCGGTGAAATTCTGCTACTTGGTTGAGTGCGTCTATTTTTTTCATTTTTCTATTGTTAGATTGCTTCATTGTTAACATTGTTTTATCGTTTCATTGTTATGGTGTTTTTTGCGTAGCAAAAAACATAAATCATGTGAACAATTCAGCAATGAAACCATACAACAATTCAACCACGAAAATCATTCCTGCCACAGTTCAATCGTGTTTCCTTCTGGGTCGTCAATCCAGGCAAAGCGTCCTTCGTCGTGGTCTTCCTGTCCTTTTATGGGGACATTAAGTGAACGCAAATGAGCTAAAGTGTCGTCTAAACTATGAACGCGGTAATTTACGGTAAAAACTTTGCCTTCTTTATAGGTCGGGCGTTTATCGGTATGCAGAATAGACCAGGCGACATAGCGCTTTTGCTTTGATGCTGTTTCTAAGTAAAAAAAGCTGGCATAATAAGCTTTAAATTCACTGGTATATTCATATTGAATGCCGAGATGTTTGGTGTACCAGTCGGCAAGTTCTTTTGGGTTTTCGGAGTAAATAAAAATACCACCAACATGTGCAACTAATGGCTTCATAGTATTTGATTGAAATGAGTTGCAAAGTTACTTGTTTTGTTTCCAAAGTAAATAAAAATACCCTATTTTCGAGCAAAATTTATTCTTATGATAATGAGGAACGGTCTTAAATATGTGTTGTTTGTAACAACTGTTTTGCTATTAATGCATTGCAAAATAACAAAAAAAGTAGTAGAAACCCCGATAGAAAGTGAGCCAAAGACCTATCGAATTGGTTTTTATAATGTAGAAAATCTTTTTGATACTTTGGACAATCCAATGACGGAAGGCGATGATAATTTTACACCTGAAGGTAGAAATTTGTGGACAACAAAACGCTATTATAAAAAACTGGATGATCTGGCAAAAATTATTGACGGTATGGGGCAGCCTGTACTCATGGGCTTATCTGAGGTTGAAAATAAAACGGTTTGTGAAGACCTTTGTAAAAGAAAAGGTCTGGTCATGGCAAAATACGATATTATACATCAGGAATCGCCAGATTTTAGAGGAATTGATGTCGCTTTATTATATCAAAAAGAGCAATTCAGCATCTTGGAAACAGATTTTATTCCCATTCATTTTCCGAAAGAAATTGTAGAAGACTATACAACTCGTGATATTTTATATACAAAAGGCATTTTAAATAAAAAAGACACCCTGCATGTATTTGTCAATCATTGGCCATCCCGACGGGGTGGGCTGAAGGAGAGTGAACCCAAGCGAATGTATGTGGCACAGCAGCTCAAAATATATATGGATGCGATCTTGAAAACAAGCCCAACTGCCCAGATTGTAATGATGGGAGACTTTAATGACGAACCCAGCAACCGCAGTATTATGGAAGGCATTGGCTGCCAGCCGCAGGATATTTTTGACGATAAAGCTCCTAGTGCAAAACCACAGAGATCAGCGTTTTATAACTGTATGGATTCGCTGCATGTTCGGGGGCTTGGGACGTATAATTATCGGGGCAACTGGAATATGCTCGACCAAATTATAGTCTCTAAAGCCCTGCAATCCCCCAAGTCGGATTTGCAGGTAAGCAAAAGTGTTATTTTTCAGCGCGACTGGATGATGTATAAGCACGACCGTTTTGGAGCAATGCCCAGCCGGACTTATGGCGGACCAAATTATTATGGAGGATATAGCGATCACCTGCCAGTGTATGTGGAGTTGATTGGACATTAAGTGGCAGAGCCACTTTGAATATCGAATATCGAATAATGAATATCGAATGTAGAAATATTATACGTACTTCTACATTCGGTGTTCACCTGTTCGATATTCGATATTCCTTTTAGAGGTGGTCTCTGCTAAAGAACAGTTTTTAAATACTCATTTGTCTTCCTTGTATCTCTACGAGAATGAGTCATTCGTTTTCTAATTGGAACAGATTTGCCACTTATAGTAGCGCGTTCTTTCTTGCGCTGCAAACTTAAATAGTCGAGGAAATAGAGCACTTTTACAGAAAACAAATTGGATTGATCGCCTGTAATAGTCTCTGTAAAATTATTGATAAATTTGAAGTCTGTGTCTTCTTTGAATGTATTGATATTGTTTTTCCAAACCAGGCTCAGCTGACTGCCGGGCAAAAATTCCCAAGTATAAATGAGGTCAACATTAACCGAATTATAATTAATATCATTGGCAGGCAGTCCCTCTTCATCTAGTCCGTCATAAGTTGTTGCCTCAGGATCGCCATCTAGTCCAAGCAAGAAATAAGACTGGTATTCAGCCCTCGACCAATAGTGTCTGGCGCGTAATGTCAAGCCCATTTTATTGGTGAAAATATAACTGGTGTTGAATACATTTACATAAGTATTCAAATTTCGCCTGCCGAAGATGATGTCGTCATTGTCTAATTCATCCGCCCAACCAGTGTCGTTATTGCCATAGCGATAACTAAATTCATAATCCATTCTCCATTTATCAGATATAATAATGGACGGCTCGATTCCAAAGTCATAAAAATAGCGTTTATTATCATCGACTACCCCTGCACTTCCGAAGATTGAAAGCCGAATTTTTTTGGTGTTATCCGAGCTAATATATAAACCTGAACCCAGAAATGCAGGCATATTATAATAACGTCCTTCTACCCGCGGATCATTATAATCTTTAGAGCCAAAAGGCGAGGTATATATCCAGTGTTCAAATTGCAGTCGGTTTTTGAACATGCCCCCATAAAATGGGTTGATGCTGAAATCCTGATAAGATGAGGGCTTGTACAGGCGTTCATATTCCATGTTCGTTCCTGCATAAGCCCGCAAAAATTTGCCGAAAGGCTGGAATTTTCTATAAATAGCCCGCCCGAAAAAATTGCTGTAATTATTGCGTCGCAAGAAACCGAGGTCATTATGGTCGTATTGGTCGCTGACCAGTTCGTGAGAAAGGAAAGCGTTCAGACTGCCGCCTATTTTGCCTACACTGAAATAAGTCTGATAACCCAATTCAACATCATCGAAGCCTGAAAAGTACTTCTGACTGACTGCTCCACCACCAGATACTTCATAAGAATTTTTCTTATTGGCGATCCGAAACAAACTGCCAGAAACATTGGCTTCGTAATTGTCATCTCCTTCACCTTTTCGCCACACATTTGTATTGATGAGCGTAACGGAAGAGTTGTTTTTTAGGTTTTGATCTAAGACAAAAACATTATAATTGGACAAAGGATTGGTTTCAATTTCACGATCAATTTCGTTGTCAGATTTTAGGGTCGCTACAGTACGTGCGCTGATAGAATTGAATACACCAATCCCCAAACCACCTTTGGTGCGTCCGGAAATTTTGGTGGAATTGAGCAACTGCGTGCTGGATGGATTGCTGACAATCGTTTCACCATTTGCATCTGCCTCATCAATGACATCATAATATCCAGCCGGTGTTCCACCAATTCTTCGGGAATAAAATAAGTCGCCTTTACTGAAAAGCTCCGTTCCTTCCGTAAAAAATTGCCGCCTTTCAGAAAACTGTACTTCAAAAGGATTCAGATTGAGAATCTGATCATCAGAAGCCGTTTGTCCAAAATCGGGAATGAGTGTCATGTCCAGCGTGAAGGCATCATTGATACCATATTTAATATCCATGCCTGCGTTGAAGCTCCGATTCCAGTTGTTCACATCTGCCTCATTATAAGGGTAATGACTGACGTTGTAAGAAATGTAAGGAAAGAGAAATAAGCGAAGTGGCGGATTGATATTTTTGATGGTTTTGACTTCGCCAAACTGATTAAAAAATCCAGAGACTTCAGGATTGAGTTCATTCCACCAGACTTCTTCTCCTACGCGACGCATACGCCTTTGGAAATTAACATACCATTCCTGCACATCTTTTTTCGGGAAACGAAGGGCAGAGTAAGGGATTTTCATTTCCACTATCCAGCCTTCATCCGTAAAGCTGATTTGACTTTTCCAAACGGCACTCCAGTTTTCATCTTCACCATTATCCGAATACTTGGCATCAAACTGGACGCCTGCACTTGTGACAATGAAGCTTTCTCCGTAAATACCGCTTTTATAAGCATCAATGAAAATACCAAAATAGGAAGCATCACCAATACCATCGCGCTGCGCCAGCCCTCTGCGAACACTATCAGGTGAAGTGTCATATAACATCGCACCAATGTACAGCGCAGCGTCATCGTAGAGCATACGAACTTCTGTTTTTTGCGAAGGCTTGCCCCCTGGTACGGGGTCTTTCTGGACAAAATCAGTCACCAAAGGTGCATCCTTCCAAAGCTGTTCATCCAGCTTCCCGTCAATTTTTGGAGCTTCACTGATACGGATGGCTTCTAGTTGTTTTTTTTCTACGGGGGCGTCTTGCGCAAATGCTATAACAGGCATTACCAGCAAGATAATAATTATGGATATTCTCATATTGTTTTAATTGACTTATATGGTGCTAAAAGACAACTACTTGTAGGAGAGGATGCCCAAAGGTGTATTCTTTTCTATAAAAGTGGAAATATTTTCGACGAATTAACGAAATATTATGAATTTTAGTTCTGTAGATATGTAGTTCAATAAGTGGTACTTAGTAGTCTTTCCAGTTAATTCTGTCGGGTGATTAGGGGCGTTTCATTGTTGAAATTGCTTCATTGCTATTGTTTTTTGCTGCGCAAAAAATCACAATAACAATTTAACAATTATAGCAATAGAACAATTTGCACCAAAATCTGACTCAAAAGATATAAAATTTAATTTACCCGACATTATTAACTGGAAGAACTGCTAGGCACATTAATGACCTTAGTAATTCGGGTTTTTACTTTCATAATTTTCAGGATGTCTTTCCAGGTTATTTCATAAGGTTCTCCGGCTAATTTATTTTCTGAAATGAGCATTAGGCTGTTTTTTTCGGGAATTTTTTTCACTCTTTTCACTGTTGTTCCTTCGATGGTTTCTATAATATAAATAGCATTATTGGCAATTCTGGCAATATCATTTATTGGTATGCCAATCACATAATCGCTGACATAGAACATGGGCATCATACTGTCATCCTCTATCTGATACTGATGTTCGCTGCTGATGATATAGTCCATGCTGGGTTCTTTGGCAAGGCTACTATCCTGCTGCACAATGCCTTTTTCGCCGATAAGTTCGCTGTGTTCCAGATCTATCCGACACAATTCATCCATGGTGAGGTTAAATTTTGTTGCCATTTCATCCGCTATATCAACCGTAATATTTGATTCCAACTTCTCGTACTTCGATACCGTGGCTCTGTTGATACCAAACATATCCCCAAAATCTTCCTGAGTGATTTTATTCTTCCGCCTCAAATACCTGATATTCTTATTTATAATCATTACAGAAATAAATATGTTTATTTTTGTGTATTTTTTTCACACAAAAATTTGCAAATGTTAGTTTTTGTAACGTAATTTGCGTTTATATGTTACTTAGAACTTAAAGATAAAACTAAGTTTGAGAGCGGCAAAATAAGACGCCATCATCTTAGTATTTTCTTGTGCGTGTCCTTTGGTGTCCTGGTTACTCTACAATAGCGAATAGCATTTTTCAACCAAAATCAAAAACATGAACAAGTTCAGTTTATTAGCCGTACTCGTAGTATTTTCTCTATTGGGCTGCGAAAAGGACAAGGATGTATTTACATCAATTACCGATGTACATCTGCCTGCTACATCTATGAGTATTGAACGGGCAAAGTCTATTTTTACTCAACATGAGGACAATGACTTCACATTTCAACAAAGCAGAGGTGAAGGCTCTTGTCTGACTTTTGACCCAATATGGATGCTGGCAGAAGAAATTAAAACCCATGATGGTGTAAGATTAGTGACAGTCCCTTTACATACGCCCGAGCGTATTGTCGCGCCTGGCCGTGGCATGCAATTGGTGTTTTACACAAATGAGGCTTGCGACTTTCCCGTGCAACTGGTGCTTTACGAAGCAAAATCTTATGATGCTTCCCGCCCTTATCCGATTAATAATAGCTCGTTTACAGGTTTTATATCCGTTTATGATTATTGTGACTGTTCTTCTTATGTTTATCCTGTAGCCGAAGGCAAATTATTAGCCGCAGAAGAATGGGATCTCAGAAATTTTGAGCAGTGTGAAGGTGCAAATGACATCAGTAGAACCGACCCGAAATGCCCAGGATTTGGAGGAAACAGTTTTTGGGATGATGTCATGGATTTTTTCAGCGGCATTTGGAGTAGTGTATCTGGCTGGTTTTCCGGCAGTGGTAATGGTGGCAGCTCTAATAATGGTGGCTATACAGGCTGGGGCAATATAGGTATTCCCGGATATGGTGGGATTCCATATTATGGAGATCCCACGGGTACTTCTTCTGGTGGAGGCTCCTCTGGTGGTACAACAGGAATTAATTCCATTTTTGACGGTACTTTTTTCAATGGTGAAGGGCAACTGGTCGTCAATATTCTCGAAGGTATGATTGCAGATAATGATTTGCTTATATGTACCGAAGTCTTGCATCAGGAATTATACCATTGTCTGGCATTATCGGGCATAACTGCAACAGGACCTCCTAGCCATCCTGGTATTGGCGAAGCACCGTCAGAGAATGAAGAATTGAGCATCAGCGACTATATTTCCATTATCAATAATCTTGACCCTTCCAATGAATGTCTGACTGAAATCATTGATCAATATCAAAATACTGCCACAAATATGCTCTCTGGTGACGGTATGCTCTTGTGTATGATCGCAGAAAATAATAACTTTGATATTTCTGACGAAGGTTTATTGGAACTTATCAAGTCAAATTGTGGCGGAGATGCCAATTGTGTGAATGATTTGTTGAGTTGTCTGGGGAGGTTGGATGTTTTTCAGGAGGAGTATGGGATGACTTTGAATGGATATGTAATTGAGAATACAATTCTCGCTTATTTTAACAATATCTGTGGTGTAAGTGAAGCGGAGTTTGAGGAGTTTGTTTTTACTAAGCTTGCTGAACATTATATCTCTATTACACCAGACGGTTCAGTAGCTGCTTCAGATGCGGGATTTCATGACAGGACTTTAAGCTGTGAATCTTTTATTTTTATTCCACAATCCTCTGGTGATGGACAAATAGCTTGTGTAAGTGAGTTGTATTTATCGAAAAACCTCTATGGACTTTATTCATATACGCCCGAATTTTGTCTTCATATTACAGTTCCCAAAGTCAGATATACCGGACAAGTAATATCTGGGGGCAAGGCAGCGGATTGCGCTGCCTGGGCTTCAAATGCTGCTGCTACAATAACGGGTATGGCGTATGCGGAGTCTAATTATCAAATGATAGATGAAGTATTAATAAGGCTATTTAGAACCATATTTTCTCAAAAAATGCAAGAAAGTGGCTGTGGATACGGAGCAGTTATAGAATGTGAATATGCGAATTGTTTAGCTTCTCCTACTACAGCGATATGGAATACTGGTTTTTTTAACTGGTTAGACGAGCAACTTTTCGGATGCGAGTAACCAACAAATAATTTCATGGATCGCCCTGATGTATTCAGGGTGATCCATTAATCAGAAAGCATGAAAACATTGATCATTTGTATCGAACTCTTGTTTGGGCACTACTTTATAGAAATCAATCCTAATTATATTGTCACCTATTGGACGGAAGAAGGTATAGAAGTAAAAAGAGAAATCAATTTAATTGACATAGAGGATAAGATGCTATATGCCTTTGATGAGGACGAGAACATACGCCATTCTGTAAGTATTGATACGCCGAAAGGAACTAGCAATTTAACACTTATTAGCTCTGAACTCATTGACGATAATTATAAGTATATGAGTTTCGATTGTAACAAGTACGAGCAGGAATATAATATCACAAACTATCTAAATGGTCGGGGAAATTCAAACCTCAAAATTGAACGTGCATATACAGAAATAGATTTAATCGACAAATATGTGGTGGACAAAACAATCAGGTCGCAGTTAATATGGCTTGGTGTCAATTATGAAGAAACAGGGATGTATAATGTAGAAACCTACGAAACTACTCACTGCAAAAATCCACAGGATATTAAACGCAAAGTACTCCTGTCAAAATTAGTGAGCCTGACGGAAGTGGAAAACTTAAGTCCTGAAATTGCGGACATTATAGAAAAAGTAAATAAAAAATAGACCAGCAAACCAAAAAATCAAATGACATGATTGTTGTAAACCATGTAAAAAACATCATAACATATTTCCAGCAAGAGGAAGATATTTATCATGAAAATATAGGAATTGTTTCTGATTTTCCCTTAGAAGAAAATGAAAAAATACTGGCATTACTCGAAAGCGATAAGGTCAGGCAAAACCTTAGATATGAGTTCACAAGCAAGCCTGACAAGCAACTTTGTTCACCTAGTCCATACGATTTAATCATAAAGATTCCTGACCATATTTTCAAGGCAAAGCAGGGAACTTTTAAATATAGTTTTCAATCTCAATTGGAAAACATCTTTGGAACGTTAGACATTGAACTATACACAAACAATAATCAGGTGAAAACGAAAAATGAACAATTTTTTACGACTTCCATTGGGAAATAGAAGCAACTCTGCAAAAGAATATGAAACCATTGATCATTTGTATCGAACTCTTGTTTGGACACTACTTTATCGAAATCAATCCTAATTATATTGCCACCTATTGGACGGAAGAAGGTATAGAAGTAAAAAGAGAAATCAATTTAATTCATCGGGAAAAGCAGGTGCTGTATGTCTTTGATGCAGATAAAAACATACGTTATTCTGGAAGTATTCACACTCCAGAAGGAAATGATAATGTAACGCTTATTAATTCCGAACTAATTGATGAAGATTATAAATACTTGAATTTCAATTGCGAAAAATACAAATCAGAATACAATATTACAAATTATTTAAATGGGTACGGAAATTCAAATGTGGTCATTGAAAATGCTTACGCTGAAATTGATGTAATTGACCAATACGTTCAGGACAAAAAACTCAGAGCAAAACTAATCTGGATCGGAACGGATTATCTTAAAACTGGAAAATATGCTTTAGAAACTTACGAAACCACTCATTGTAGAGACTCATTAGATGTTAAACGCAAAGTGTTACTGTCAAAATTAGTGAGCCTGACGGAAGTGGAAAACTTAAGTCCTGAAATTGCGAACATTATAGAAAAAGTAAACGGAATTGACCATTAATTGGTTCAGCTATTCAATCATCCAGAAGGGATGAAATGTTTATAGAAAATCCTTAGCGCGAGACGGGTTCGACTCCTACAGAGTCGCATATAACGGGCAAATTGCAGGGCTATAAATATTTTACACCCTTCGGGGTATCGGTAAATCAATTAATGGATAATTCCGAAAGTAAATAAAAAATAGACGAAACACCCACAATCAGTTAAAAACGAAAAACGAACAATTTTTTACGACTTCCATTGGGAGCTAGAAGAAAATTCATACGATATAAAGAGAGGAGGCGTCATCAATTCTACATCAAGTCAACCAGACCAGTTCTTATGTCAGATGTAGAGTTTCACAGGACGGATACATGAGCTAACATCCTTTGCCTAACCGGCATGTTCCGAGTGTATCCACAAATTGCACGGGCTTTGGCCCGTGCTTTTTTGTTTGCCTCACCTAGCCTCTCCTACTTTGTTGGAGAGGGACTTCGCCTGCGCTTGTATCGCTTCGCTTACAACCTGGGCTTTTAATTGGCTTAATCGCACAGACAACCTGAACACCACTTAATCACACAATCAACTTAAAATCCACCATCCTCACCGCCTCCCTGATAACCACCACCAGGACGACCACGTTTCTTTTTCTGATTGATGCGGTAACTGGCAGTTATAGAGCCCATTCTCGCACGCCACTGAAACTCGCCTACATTATAGAAGTCATCATCTACCGTTTCGTAGCGACGTTTTCTGCTATTGAATACATCACGTACACTTAGCGTAAGTGTCAGGTCTTTAGATTTCAAAAAATCTCTGCTCCAGCCGACATCCAGACTTGTAATAGATTTGTATTTGCTTTGCGCACCTTGACGTGGAGCGCGGTAGTTCATTCTCAGTTGCAGATCAGAATTCCAAAAAGAAAAGCGGGCAGTATTTCGGGCAGTCCAGGTAAAAGTTTCAGCATTAAAGCTTTGTTCGTTTGCTAGCCCTTCATTGATTGTACCTTCTGTTACTGAACGGAAAAAGTTCAAATCAGTCGTGAAACGCAGCCATTTTAGTCCACTATAGGCTATATTAAATTCCAGTCCTACATCGTCTCTAACAGACAAGTTTTCAGGCTGCGTCTGAAATGTTCCATCATCCAGCAATTGACGGATTCTCTGAATAACACCAGTAGAATGCCGATAAAATACACCAGATGATAAAGTAGCTTTTTCCCAAATTTTCAAGTAATTGATCTCATAAGAATCTGTAAATTCAGGATCAAGATTAGGATTGCCACTAAAGAAATTTCGGTTGTCGCTATAGGTGAAAAATGGATTTAAATCAAAAAAGCGCGGACGTCTTACTCGACGGCTATAACTGGTTTGAATAGAATTGCCTTCTGTAATTTCATAGCTTAAGAACAGACTTGGAAACAGATTGAAATATGCTCTGTCATTCACCTTATTCGTTTGTACCAATTCCGTATTTACAATAGAATATTCTCCCCGCAAACCAGCTAGAAAGCTGAATTTATTGAACTTGTTCCCATATTGAGCGTAAGCAGCATGAATGTATTCGTCATAATTAAAATCATTGCTCAAACCTGCCAGGTTAAACCAGCTTGCATCACTAGCCTGCTGTTCTACCAAATAGCTATTCGCAATATTACGCAGAGAGCTTCTGAATCCAATTTCATATTTATGGTCACGACTAATAGCACGATTGAAGTCGGCCTGAATTTGCCATCTGCGCTGCCCTTCCTCATTGGCTGAACGCTGATTGATTTGATCAAAGCGCAAGCCTTCAGCCGTCAGAGAATCTTGATCCAGTATGGAGCTTTCTTTTTCCAACTCGTCTTCATACTGAGCGGATAGATTGAGGAAATGATTTCTGTTGGAAAATTCTTTACGATAATTCAAGCTGTATTGCAGACTGCTTTCTTCTTCTATTTCATCATCGGTACGAATGGTCTGATTGGTCAGATTTTCCGGCGAAGCCGACACCAAATAATCATCATAAGTCAATGTTGTAAAATTATCTTCATCAGAAATACGGTAAAGAAATGACCCTGTCAATACATCTTTTTCACTGATATAATAATCAATACCAGCACGAACATTATTTCTAAGCCCGCCTCTGCACATCTCTCGAACCTGCTCAGAAACAAACAAAGGCAAAGGCTGTTCCAGAGAATCTGTTTGTTCAATTTCCTGATACAAATTGCCACCGCCCGGCCCTCTACGGTAGTTTAAACCATAATTTAGAAACCAGTTGATTTTACCTTTACGGTAATTCAGATTAGCACCCAAACCTGCCACAGCAGGGAAACCGCCAGTTACATCGAAAGAACCATTAAAACCACTACGGTCATCTTTTTTCAAAATAATATTGATGATACCCGCCATCCCCTCTGCCTCATAACGAGCGGAAGGATTCGTAATCACTTCTATTTTATCAATCATATTCGCCGGAATCTGACGCAGATTATCAGAAGCTGCCATCCCAGAAGGCTTACCATCGACCAAGATCCTTACTCCTTCACTTCCACGCAGGCTGACCTGCCCTTCTACATCTACCGTAACGGAAGGAACATTATCCAGAATATCTTCAGCCGTACCGCCTTTATTCGCTAGGTCTTTGCCGACATTGAAGACCCGCTTGTCCAATGAAAACTGCGTCTCACTTTTTTCTGCCCGCACTTCTATTTCTGCCAGTTCCACGCCATTATCTCCCAGTCGAATCTCGCCTAAATCAATACTGCGGTCGCCTGCCATCATTTTCTCTCTATCTATCGGCACAGGGTCAATCACATATCGCTCATAGCCCATAAATTCCACCACGGCATACAGCTTACCCGGACGCGACTTAATCAGAAATTCGCCCTTCGCATCCGTCAGTCCACCTGCCAATACAGTGGAATCCCGCTTGCTGAATATCGCTACATTCGCAAACTCCAAGGGCGTACCCGTCGAAGCTTCTAAGATTTTTCCTTTGATTTCTATTTCTGGTCTTTCGCCACCTCCTGGTCTGCCTTGTCCGCTGCCAGGACGTTGTGCATAGCTGTCTAAGCCTGCTAATAGAATGAATAAGGGGAGTATGAAACGTGTCATTGTTTTATCTTTCATGGTGTAAAGATACTTAGACAATTTTGAACTAGAAAGGTTTAATTGTTAATGGTTTGGTAAACTTGCGGGAAGCCGCTGCGCGGGGGATTTTGCTAAACCTTCACTTAATCGTCAAACGGTTTGGTAAACTTGTGAGAAGCCTGTGCGCAGGAAAGTTTGCTAAACCTTCGCCTGAAAAGATCAGAAGTATGCGGGAGGTTTAGTAAACTCGCTCCCCTCAAGGCCAGCAGCGCAAGTTTACTAAACCTTCACTTAATCGTCAAACGGTTTGGTAAACTTGCGGGAAGCCTTTGCGCAGGGGAAGTTTGCTAAACCTTCGCCTGAAAGAATCAGAAGTGTGGAGGAGGTTTAGTAAACTCCCTCTCCCTCAAGGCCAGCAGCGCAAGTTTACTAAACCGTACGGAAAGGGTAACAATTTGTACAAAGAATTGATATACCATAGAAACAAACTGCCGTCAAGCAAGCAATTGTATAAAAAAGCGTACTTTAGTAATGAAAACATACGTACAACTCATGAAATATCTAATCCCGCTTTGTATCCTACTGTTTTGCGGTTTGTCTTTATATGCCCAAAGCTATGCAACCGGAGCTATTTTTGATGCTGCCGAAGATCAGGCTTTCAAAGGCGCGTATCCGGCAGACTTTTATGGGGTCAAAAGCGATGAAATACCAACATTGGTGAGCCTGCGCAAATGGGCTTCCAAGCCACGAGTGCAAGGGGAGATTTCTTCCTGCGTGGGCTTTTCTTGTAGCAATGCGATGAGCATCATGCAGGCTATGCGCGATAGTATCACAGATGTCGAACAGCGCGACGAGGACGTCCATTCTGCTTTGTATATTTTTAATCAGACCCGTCCACATGGTTGTATGGGCGGCTCTCGGATTTCTGATGCCGTCGAATTATTGAAAACAAAAGGCGACTGTTTTGCCCGACAGTTTGACGAACCTATAGATGACTGCGACCGACAGCCCAAAGCCGAGCATCATGAAATAGCAGCGCAGTATAGAATAAAAGACTACATCGCAGTTTTTGACCTTAGTCATTCGGAAGAACGAAAAATTCACCTCATCAAACAAGAACTGGCAGAAGGCAAACCCGTCATCACAGGTATTCAGATAACGGCGAGTATGTTTTTGATGAAAAAAGGCGAAAAAATCTGGAATCCCAAACGCGCCAATCCCAATCCTACTGGCGGGCATTCTGTTTGTGTTGTTGGATATAATGATTATAATCAGACTTTTGAGTGTATCAATAGTTGGGGCGAAGATTGGGCGGATAATGGCTTTTTTTATGCCAAATATGAAGACTTTGCCAAGTATTGTAGATATGGTTATACGCTCATCCTCGGCGAAAAGCAAGCAGACTGTGAAGCAACAAGCAGTCTGCAAGGAGATTTTATCTTCCAGTCTCCTTCTGGTTATAATGAAGATTTAGGCAGCCCCATCTTCAAAGAAACACACCCTTGTTTTGATGGGACAAAATATGTCATCAACAACTGGAAGTCTTCCGATGTCTATCAGCTTGCAGGCAGGGCGATGAAGAAAAATTCGTACACCTATATTTTTAGTATTGATGCAGCCAATAAAGCGACACTCCATTTCCCGAAAGGGATAAATATCCATAAAAACACAGGCAATTTCAGCAAACCTATTGTCCCGAATGAAGCTGCACAAATTATTATTCCCGGTCGTTTTGCTGCTTTACAATCTGTCCATAAAGGCACTGACCATATTTGCATTTTATATTCTAAAACAGAGATTAAAGATATTGTAAAACGTATTTTTGCTGTGAAAAATGCGCCCAACAAAGATTTTAACAAACGTTTGCAGGAAGGCTTTGCTGATTTGCTAATCCCTACTGAACATATTAATTATGCTAACGAGTATATGGGGTTCACGGCAAGTTCTGACGAAGGATCGCTTGTACCCATTCTGCTAGATGTTATTGTGGAGTGATGGAGTTGGCGAGTTGCGGGTTGGTGGGTTGCGAGTTGTTTTTTTGGAATTTGGAATTTTCATTTTGGAGTTTTATTCGTGCATAATTCGTGCATTTGTGGCGAAAATAAATAGTGATGGAGTTGGCGAGTTGCGGGTTGGTGGGTTGCGAGTTATTTTTTTGGAATTTGGAATTTTTTATTTTTGGAGTTTTATTCGTGCATAATTCGTGCATTCGTGGCGAAAATAAATAGTGATTGGGTTGGCGGGGTGCGAGTTATTAAGCTGATTCGTAATTAATCAATTCGTAATTCGTAATTAAATCATTCGTAATTGACTATATTTTCCTCGAAAAATTGACAATCTACATCGAAAAAATGCGATTGTTACCCAACAAAAAAGTAAATTAATAGGAGTAAATTCATAAGATAATTACTACCTAAATGAAAGAATTGAAAACAATATTAACTGTTTTTGTCCATAGTCCATGGTCCATGGTCGATGGTTGTTTTAAGAGGAATAATAATTTTATTCAGCTCTTTTTACGCATTTTGCGAAGCAAAATATATGCTATACCATCACGCTTCCATCGACTATTGACTATCGACCATCGACCTCAACTATTCCAAACCGTATTATTTGTCTTTCTTGCGCTGCAAATACAGGCACAAACCCCCTTAATCTGGGAAAAACCTGTTAGCGCAACTAAAAGTGAACGAGGCGTCTATGAAGTAGAAACTGAAGAAGTCGAGTTTGTACTCAAAGCTGCCGATACGCTGCGCGATGCCCGTGTCAAAATATTCAGAAATGGGAAAAAACTGAACACTGGTGCGAAAAGTGAAGCGGATGAACTTTATTTTTACGTCATCGGCAATCGGGTGATTGGTACTTTACAACTCCTGCCAGGACATAATGATTTGCGCATTGAAGTCTATGAAAGCAGAAATACTGTGGCTGCTTCTGAAACCATTCGTGTAGAAAAACGGAAATCGAATTTATATGTCTTGTCCATTGGTACGTCTCCGCCCGATTTGGATTATCCTGAAATTGATGCCTGCGACCTCGGCAATGTTTTTCGTGGACAGGCAGCGGGGCAAAGACGACTTTACGGACACGTAGAGGTAGAAACGTTATTGGGCGACGATGCGACTGCTGAAAACATGGAGATTGCATTGAACAAACTCGCCGAAAATGAGACCATTCGTGATAATGATCTGGTCATTATATTCTTTTCTGCGCATGGCGATTTGAACGACAAGAAAGAATTTTATATACAAGGAGACAATTATCGACGCAGTGCAAAGAAACACACGACGATGCTAGGAAGTGATATTTTTGATATTTTGAATGATATTTCCTGCCGGAAGATGGTGTTTTTTGATGCTTGTCATAGTGGAGCAAAAGGAGTCGGAGATGATGAAGATATTAATGATGCTGTTCAGAAATTGCTCAGTCCTATGAAGGGGTACACCGTCATTTCTTCGAGTGGCAAACATGAAAAATCGCATGAAGATAAGAAGTGGAAAAACGGAGCTTTTACTGAATTTTTATTGAAAGGATTGGAAGGCGAAGCAGATTCCCCAGAACAACCAGATGGCATTATCAGCATTTATGAATTGTATGAATACCTGAGCGAAAAAGTGCCGAAAGCGGTAGGCGCATTGAAGCAAAAACCCCAACATCCGCAACTGATTACAGACAGCCTCGGCAACCTGCCATTTTTTCTGACGGAAAATTATGACATGGCATTCACCCCTTGCGGGAATGGAATTAAAAACACCCTAAAAGATGCCGATAAACTGTACAAAACGGTTTATGTAGAAGGCGGCATACTCAATACAGTCAGACGTTTTGGCGGCAAAAATATGTATGTCAGAATGGAGCCTATCAAAGTTCCGGCATTTAGTATGGGCGTATATGAAGTGACCAATGCGCAGTATTGTAAATTTCTCAATGCACATACTTTTCACAGAGATCGTGTACAATGGCTCAAGCTAAAAAGTAGCAAATGTAAAATCCTAAGAAAAGGTGCTTCTTATGCCCCCAAAGAAGGTAGTGAACGCTTGCCCGTCGTGACCGTTTCCTGGGAAGGCGCGATGAAATATGCACAGTGGTTGTCTCGCAAAACGGGCTTAATTTATCGACTACCGACTGAGTATGAATGGGAATATGCTGCACATTCTGGGCATCATTTTCAGGACATGCTTTATTCGGGCAGTACAATTATTGATAGTATTGGCTGGTATGAAGAAAATTCGGCAAACAAATTACACCAGGTCGGATTCAGACAATCCAATAAACTAGGCATCCACGACCTTTCAGGCAATGCTGCTGAATGGTGCCTTGATAAATACGAAAGGCTCGATAATGACGTACCAGACAAAGAAAAAGCTGATTGGCGGGATGTCGAATACATGGTCAGAGGCGGGCATTTTAGTAGCCCTGCCTTAGACTGTCAGAACAAGTCAAGGGCACATTATCCTGGAAATGCCATGCAACCTTATATCGGTTTCCGGCTGGTTCGGGTGGCCAACTAAGTAGTTCTTCCAGTTAATAATGTCGGGTAAATTAAATTTTATATCTTTTGAGTCAGGTTTTGGTGCAAATTGTTCTATTGCTATGATTGTTAAATTGTTATCGTGATTTTTTGCGCAGCAAAAAACAATAGCAATGAAGC
>CALFBH010000073.1 GCA_937951615.1 uncultured Saprospiraceae bacterium
TGCAGATGGTTTTTATTACCAATTGCTTGGTGATGTCATTGTGCCTGAAAATACAACACTAAGCATTGCTCCCAATGTAGCGGTCAATTTCCCATATTATGATAGAGATATAATTGTCAATGGTACATTGGATGCACAGGGCACAAGTGCGATGCCTATCCGCTTTTATGGTAGTGGTCAGTATAATGGTGGTTCGCTGGCGTTTAATAAGACGAGTTCAGGTTCCACAATTGCTCATGCCCGCCTTGACAGTCTCGGTACATTTGGTTTGTCGGCCTATGATGTCGCTATGTATATTGATTCAACAACAGTCAATGTATCCAACACAATGTTTAATAATAATATCGTAGATGTAAAGGCGTCTGCCAATGGCGTTTCTGGCTTTAATAATACCAATAGCCTGAACAATATTCAGATTTTAAATAATAGTCTCTATACCTCTGCAACCTGGCCTGATGCGGATGCAGATGGTTTTTATTACGAATTGCTTGGCGATGTCACTGTACCAGAAAATGCAACACTAACCATTGAACCTAATGTAGCGGTCAATTTTCCATATCATACCAGAGATATAATTGTCAATGGCACATTGGATGCAAAGGGTACACGTGTGATGCCTATCCGCTTTTATGGTAGTGGTCAGTATAATGGTGGTTCGCTGGCGTTTAATAAGACGAGTTCAGGTTCCACAATTACCCATGCCCGCCTTGACAGTCTTGGTACGTTTAGTTTATCAGACTATGATGTCGCTATGTATATTGATTCAACAACAGTCAATGTATCCAACACAACATTTAATAATAATATCGTGGATGTAAAGGCGTCTGCCAATGGCGTTTCTGGCTTTAATAATACCAATAGCCTGAACAATATTCAGATTTTAAATAATAGTCTCTATACTTCTGCAACCTGGCCTGATGCGGATGCAGATGGTTTTTATTACGAATTGCTTGGTGATGTCACTGTACCAGAAAATGCAACACTAACCATTGAACCTAATGTAGCGGTCAATTTCCCATATCATACCAGAGATATAATTGTCAATGGTACATTAGATGCACAGGGCAATACTACGGATTCTATTCGCTTTTATGGTAGTGGTCAGTATAATGGCGGGTCAATAGTTTTCAATAATACCAGCGCAGGTTCTGTTATTTCCCATGCCGTCGTTGAGCAACTTGGAACCTTTAGTTCATCCACCTACGATGCCGGCATCTGGATAGCCTCTACAGATGTAATCATCAAAAACAGCAGCATCAGAAATAACATAAGGGGAATCTATCTACAGGAAGGTAGCGCACCCATCATCAGGTATAATCTGATTCGGGACAATAACTATGGTATAGATGTAATTTCCTCTGGTACACCTCTTATTGAATACAACGATATACTAAACAATAGCAATTTTGGTCTGCGAAATAGTCTTGCAAATTCCACAGTTAATGCCTGTAACAACTGGTGGGGAGACCCTACTGGCCCTTATAATGCTACGTCTAATCCCGCTGGACTTGGCGATATGATTAGTGATAATGTATTGGCTGGCAACTGCTTCCTGCTCTGTGTTCCTATACTGACGCTTACAGGCAATATTACAGATAATCCATATCAGGCCCACTTGTTTTTGATATCTGACGGCATAGTCCCCAACGCTGGAATGGTGGACTTCAAGGCAGGTCAAACCATTAGCTTATTACCGGGTTTCACGGTAGAACCACAGGTCGATTTTTCGATAGAAATTGGAAATTGTAATTAATCGGGAAATCAACTGGAGTAGCTGAGTACTTCATTTACAAACACCTTTACATTGTCTAAGGGCGTATCTGGATAAACGCCATGTCCGAGGTTTACGATATATTGTTGATGTCCAAATCCTTCTATCATATCTCGGGTTGCCTGTTGAATGGTTTCTGGTTCTGCATAGAGGAGACAGGGATCCAAGTTGCCCTGTAAGGTTTTGGAAGCTCCTACCCTGCTGCGAGCCTCTGCCGGATTTGTATTCCAGTCGATACCTACTACATCGCAATCCAGCTGACCAACGGCATCCAGTGCAAACCAGGCATTTTTGGCAAAAACGGTCACCGGAACTTCAGTAATCGCTTCGCAAATTTGTCGGATATAAGGTAGGGAAAATTCTGCATACTGCTCTGGCCCAAGAATACCTGCCCAAGAATCAAAGATTTGAATCAGGTCGGCTCCTGCTTTTACCTGTTTTTTCAGATAGGCTATTGTGGTGTCCGTTATTTTTTGCAATAATACACGTGAGGCTATCGGTTGACGATATAGAAATCGACGTGCTTTGGAAAAAGTCTTGCTGCCTGAGCCTTCCAGCATATACGCCATCACTGTCCAGGGCGCACCGGCAAAACCAATCAATGGTACACGTCCTGCTAGTTCTTGTTTGGTCAGCTCTATGGCTTTATACACATAGTCCAGTTGTACAGCTGCTTGCTCGCCCGACAATAAGTTATCTACATCGCTGCCCTGTTGTATCGTCATTGGAAACATCGGTCCCTTACCGGGAATCATTTCGTAAGACAAACCCATCACTTCCGGCACGACCAGAATATCTGAGAAAATAATCGCGGCATCTACATTCAGCTCGTCGACGGGCTGTATGGTCACTTCGCAGGCCAGTTCAGGCGTTTCTACCAGTTCTTTAAAACCTGACAGCTTTCCTCGTAGTGCTCGGTATTGCGGCAGGATTCGCCCAGCTTGTCGCATAAGCCATACGGGTGGGCGTTCTACTTGTTCGCCTCTCGCGGCGCGGAGTAATAAGTCGTTCATAATGGCTGCAAAACTAAGGAAATTGTTTGATTGTTTTATGCTTATATGGCTACATTGTTTCACGGTTTCATAGTTTCATGGTTTCATTGCTGCATGGTTTATGGTTTCATTGTTGTATGGCTTCATGGTTTCACTGTTGTATGGCTTCATGGTTATAACATGTTTTTGCAGAGCAAAAAAAAGAAGTTAACAAGGAAACAATCGAACAAGCAAGGAAACAATCGAACAGTGAAACAATCGAACAATGTAGCAAGGAAACGATCGAACAGTGAAACAATCGAACAAGGAAGCAATGAAAATTTGTACCTTTGCGCATTATATGAAATATCTACAACCATATTTGGCGAAAGCACCTTTTGGCCTAGAAGAAATATTAGCGGAAGAGCTTAGAGAACTGGGCGCGAAAAACATCACCCTCGGCAAGCGGGCAGTTTTTTTTGATGGCGATAAAAAGCTCTTGTACAAAGCCAATTTGCATTTGCGAACCGCACTGCGTATTTTAATTCCAATTGACAGGTTTCAAATAAAAAATGAACATCAATTATACAAAAGTATTCAGCGTATCAACTGGTCGAAGTACTTAGACAAGCGGGATACTTTGGCAATTGATTCGACGGTTCATTCCTCTTATTTCAATCATTCTCAATACGTTTCCCTAAAAACAAAAGACGCGATTGTCGACCAGTTTCGCAAGCATTATAATATCCGTCCTTCGGTTGACCTGGATCGACCGACGCTGCGTATCCACATTCATATTCGGGAATCAGATTGCACTGTTTTGCTGGATAGTTCGGGGTCTTCTTTGCACAAGCGCGGCTATCGTATAGCGACCAATCGTGCGCCTATCAGCGAAGTATTGGCAGCCGGAATGATTATGCTGAGTGGTTGGCATGGAGAGCGTCCTTTTTTTGATTTGATGTGTGGCTCGGCAACTATTCCCTGCGAAGCAGCACTCATTGCACAGAATATCGCGCCGGGAACTTATCGCGACTGGTTTGGATTTTATAGCTGGAAAGATTTTGATAAAACGCTTTGGGAAAAAGTGAGGGCAGAAGCTAGAGAACAGGAAAAAGAATCGGACTGCCCCATCACAGCCGCCGACATTTCCAATCAGACGATGGAGTTGGCACGTGGCAATTTGGTTCAACCCGCCTTTGGTGCTATCCGTGCTTTTCGCAAAGATTTTTTTCAATATATGCCCAAACATGAAGAAGGTTTGCTGATGCTGAATCCGCCTTATGGCGAACGTTTTTTCCAACAGGACATTACAGAATTTTACAAAGCAATTGGCGACCGCTTTAAACAACATTATGCTGGCTATACCGCTTGGGTGATTAGTTCTAATAAAGATGCCATAAAACATGTAGGCTTGCGCCCTTCTAAAAAAATAACTTTGTTCAATGGTTCATTAGAATGCAAATTTCATCGTTTTGATATGTATTCGGGTACAAAAAAGCATAAAAAAATGGAGACTAGTGAGTAGTGATTGGTGACTGGTGACTGGTGACTGGTGACTGGTAATTCGTAATTAGTTTGATAAAATTATACGGAATTATCCATTAATTGGTTTACCGATTACCCCGAAGGGTGTAAAATGTTTATAGCCCTGCAATTTGCCCGTTACATGCGACTCTGTAGGAGTCGAACCCGTCTCGCGTTAAGGATTTTCTATAAACATGTCTGCCGTATAACTATCGGCATCTGGATGATTGAATAGCTGAACCAATTAATGGTCAATTTCGAAATTATAAGAGAAAATCCGTAACTTGCAGCCGATAAAAAGATGAGATAATGCATGAATTATAGAATGAGAGAATGCATTCATTCTGTAATTTTTTCATTCACTCATTTTTTGTCAACTTAACACACTCAATTACTTAATATATCAACAAAATAGAGCAATGCGATTAAAAAACATTTTATTAGTTTTTCTGGCTTTTATCAGCCTGACTATGTTCACTGGATGCATCGACATCGTAGAAGAAATTTTCCTTAAAAAAGACGGTTCTGGCAAATACACCATGCGTATGGACATGAGTGGTATGTTGGACATGATTGCCATGATGGGCGCTATGGAACAAGGCGAAGGCGAAGAGGGTGAAGAAGAAAACCCAATGGCTGCAATGGGTGCAATGGGAGAGGAAATGGATACGACTGTTTACCTTAGAGATGCTGCCCCAGAAATGAAAAAACAATTTGCAGACAATCCTGGTTTTCTGGACAAGGTGAACATACGAACACTTATGAGCAAGGAAGATGGAAAATTTTATATGGATTTCAATCTGGGTTTCAAAAACATGGATGACATTGAATATTTTTATAATAACTTTGACAAGGTCATGGCATCTATGGGAGACGATGAGGAAGGTGCAGGTGGCATGGGCGGCATGCTCGGTGGCATGGGCGGCGGCTCAAGCGACTTACTGGGTAGCGGTACACAACGTCCTTATGATTATAATCGTAAAAAATGTACCTTGGTCAGACACAACACACAGGAAGAGGATGCAGCCTCCATGGAAGAAGACATGAATGAAGAAGATAAGCAAATGATGGAAATGATGTTTGGTAATGCGACTTACAGGACCATTTACCACCTGCCCGGCAAAGTAAAAAACATGAGCAATAGTGAAGCTACATTAAGTAGTGACAGAAAAACAGTCACCATCGAAGGTAATTTTATGGATTATATAGATGGTAAACTTCGCCTGGATAATACGATTAAGTTTAAGTAAGTGGAAATACAAATCCAAACGTCAAATTAAAATTCAAAAAAGTATTGACAATAAGCCAATTATGTAAATTGAAAGTGGCGTTTAGTTGAGTCCAAGCACTTAATCGAAAAAAATAATTTCCTGACGAACAGGCATAAAAAAATGGAAAGTGGCTTTTAGCTACTTTCCATTTTTTCTTGTTCTCTAAATACCATTGGATTTTTACTGGCTACTATTAGTAATCATGTTTTTAGCAAGTTCGATAATTTCTGGGTTATCAATCTCAATAACACCACCGCTAGGTCCAGGCTGAACATGAATGTCCACAACTGCGCCACCTTCTTCATATTTCTTTGCACCAAAATAATTTCTTACCGTTTGTTCGGGTAGTGCTAACTCTTCTGCAATTTTGGAAATACTACCTGTTGGAAGTTGGTGTTTGATTTTTCTTAACTCTTCGAATGTTATCAGCATAATAGTAATAGTTAAATGATAAAATAGGGAGACATATTATCTACCAGACATGGACACATCTGGAAAATATAATATTATATGACGTGATAAATTTAAAACAAAATACGTAATTTCCCAAATTGAAATAGTGTTTTTTTTTAAATTTATTAACAAATTCAGCATTTGCTTCCGAGAGTTTTAGGATTTATTCTTTAAGTGGCAATATCCAGTCGGAATGCCGGAAAGCACGTATGCGTACATTGGATAAATCCAGCTCTGGATCAATAATAGGCTGTTTCGGATGACTTCTCATAAATTCCACATTAAAATCTGCTACGACCTGTGGCTTCGGAATGCCTTTAGCAATGGCTTCCTTTTTTAATCTTTGTGCCAACTGCGGAATAACGTCTGGATAATAGACTAGGTTAGTGTATTGTTTGGGTGATAACATCTTAGCCACATTCACTGGATATTTTTCTCCGGTTTCTCCATTTTTGATAAAGAAATTAACATCTGCTTCCTTTGCCATAATTTTCATCCGCCAGGCAAAACGCTGCCCCTCCCCTGTCCAATCTACGTGTCCGGGATACAGGAGATGACGAAATGGAAAAATCAAGTGGAACAATAAATAAGCTCCAATACCAATAGCCAGCCATTGCTGCTTTTTATCTGGCTTCTGAATAAATTCGTTTACATCAACAACAGTTTTTTGTACAGCCACAGGTTTTGTCTTCCCGTCTTTTTTCTTTGCATTTTTTCCTTTCTTTTGCTTTTTAAAGCTGCCTGTTTCTTTTGGGAAATACCGCTTCCACCATTGCGCTGGCAATTCTGGTTCTACAAATAATATAATAGTGGATAACAACATCAATGGAAAAATTCCAATTTCGCCAATATTCCAAAACATCCAGAAATTAAGCACATTAAAAGCAATCAAAGCCAGGATAGAAATAAGGCGAGTACGTTTCCACCACAATCCAAAACCCACCAGTAAATCCAACAGAAAACCACCATAGCTAAAAAACGCAGCAATAGCCATACTCTTCAAAAAAGGAAGTCCAGACACTTCTGCTTTCCGCTCCAGAATGAAGGCCATGGGTTGAAATTCTATCAGCCAGTATGGATTAATTTTGTTGAGACCAGCTACAAAAAACACAATGACCATCTGCGATTTGAGTATAAAAATCTGCCAGTTGGGAATGCTTTTAACCGCCTTTTTGCCCAATGCTCCCCAGCCATCTGCCTTAAGCCAGAGCATTAGGAAACACATTAAACTAATCAGGTAATAATGATTATTGAAATAGCCTTTGTCCAGTAAGCAGAGATAGGTGAAGGTCAAGAGAAATACTAAGACGCCTGCTCGATAAAAAAAACCCGTCATGATAAGTACAGTGGAGAGCAACATCACCCACATCAGCAGGTGCATGGCAGGATCGGGCAGTGGTTCTAAAAACTGAAAAAAGTGATATTTGAAATGAATAATGGGGTCAAGTATATTTTTTTTAACAAAACCTGTTTGAATGAAATAAGCCGTCTGAATAAACATCACCAGCCCGAATAAGATGCGAAATAAGCCTAAAGATGAAGGCGATACAGGGCGGTGCAGGTAATTGGTGAAGCGGTTCATATTGCAAATATAAGTAAGTAGTTTGAAATTCAAAAGGTCGTTGACAATAGACCAATTATTCGAATTTAACTGCCTTAACCAAAAACGGGTTTGACGGACAAAGCCATCAAACCCATTTTATAAATATCTTTATGGAACAAGACCTGCTCTTACTTCAGCAAGACTATTTCTCTGCCCATCAGGTAGCCTTTATTATAAAGTTCTACCGTATATTTTCCTTTTTCAAAACCTTTTTCACTTGCCCAGTACATACACATATTGGTCGGTGCATTTTCATAATCAATCGTTTCCGAGATCGTATAACGAGCAGGTTTTCCACTAATCATGTCTTTGAATTCACCAGAGCCTAAAGCTTCCACTGCAAGCGTCTGTCCTGCTGTATTCATCAGGCGCATATAGATGGTTTCTGGCCCATTTGCAGCCGCCGGATTTTCCAGCACGTCAAAACACACCTTCATTTTATCGGCTCTTTTGCCAAACTTCACTTCTTTTTCTTCCCCATTACTTTTCACTTTGATGGGCGTTGTGATGATTTTGTTGGTCTTTAGCACCGATGCCATACTTTTGAAGTTCTCTTTTTCTTCAGTCAAAGCTTCTTTTTCGATTTCTAAGTTTTCTTTGACTTCTTCGAGTCCTCTTTTTTCTTTTCTCAAATCTTCCTCGATGACCCGTTGTTCTTCTACCGTTTCAGATAAAATCTCTTTTTCAGTGGTCAGCACTTTTTTAGCTGCTATTAAGTCCTTCTTATCACGTTGCAGCGCAGCAATCTCAGAGAGATAGCCATTTTTCTCTGCGGTGAAACTGGCAATTAACATACGCGCCTGATTCAACTCTTCTTTAGTTGTTTTGCCTTTATTCAATAAACCCTGTATGCGGGATTTACTTTTGCCTAATTCCTCTTTTTGCTTTTCTATAGTGCTGGCTAATTCCTGATTTTCAGCAATTGCGTCATCTAGCTTAGCAATTGTACTATTGTATTCAGTTTCCAATTTTTCCAATTCTAACTGCGCCTCCTCACGGAGTGTAACTTCAGCACTAAGTGCTTTTTCTGCCTTTGGCAATTTATTGAATAATAAATAAGCATTGAAGCCTAACAGGCCAACTACAAAAGCACCAAGGATGACAGGTAGTTTACTTTTTCTTGACGACATCGATTATATGATTTTTAAAATGAAATTTGGTTGAGTTTTCTATTTAAGGGAGGCAAAGGTATTCAATTTTAGAATAAATTCTATATTTTATTTTATATAAATTGTATTCCTGCCCCTACTTTAACAAATTCCGAGCCATAATTTAAAGAATAAAGACAATTTTCCTATTGAAGAACATAAGGAATTTAGCCTTTGGACTGCTCTTCTCTAATCTTCGCTTGTCTGCTTTGTTATTTTGGATAGTCTATTTTTTTCTTGTTCTCTTTAGAAATTCAGAATAAAGTCTAATCTTTGTAGTATGAAGGAGAAAATAAACGAGTTGGCACAAAAAGTCGCGGCAGCAAAACTAGGTGGCGGTGAAAAAAATATTGCCAAGCAACATAAAAAAGGAAAACTAACAGGAAGAGAGCGTTTACACTTTCTATTAGATGAAGGCTCTTTTGAAGAATTGGATATGCTGGTCAGCCATCGTTGCCACGATTTTGAGATGCAGGAAAAAGTGTATCCCGGCGATGGTGTCGTTACAGGCTATGGTAAAATAAATGGGCGACTGGTTTATGTATATGCCCAAGACTTCACCGTTTTTGGAGGCTCTTTATCAGAAACACATGCAGAGAAAATTTGCAAAGTCATGGATTTGGCGATGAAAAATGGTGCGCCGGTTATTGGTTTGAGTGATTCTGGGGGCGCGCGCATACAAGAGGGCGTAAACTCGCTCGGCGGCTATGCGGATATTTTCTATCGCAATGTGAAAGCCTCTGGTGTTATTCCTCAGATTTCTGCCATTATGGGACCCTGCGCAGGCGGAGCAGTTTATTCTCCTGCCATCACAGATTTTATTCTCATGGTAGAAAATACGTCCTACATGTTTGTCACAGGTCCGAATATAGTAAAAGTAGTCACCAATGAAGAAGTCTCTTCAGAAGACCTCGGCGGTGCCAGCGCACATTCGACCAAATCAGGTGTCACGCATTTTACAGCAGCCAATGATGTCAGCCTGATTCAGGACATCCGCACACTGCTGAGCTACATGCCCCAAAACTGTGAAGAAGACGCCCCTCGCCTCCCCTACGAAGCTGCGGATGAAAGCCGTCCTGCATTAAATGATATTATTCCTGAAAACACCAATCATCCTTATGACATGCGGGAAGTCGTGGAAGGCATTGCTGATGCTGATTCCTTCATGGAAGTTCACAAAGACTATGCGCAGAATATTGTGGTTGGTTTTACCCGCATTGCTGGGCGTAGTGTTGGTGTGGTTGCCAATCAGCCGGCTTATCTTGCTGGTGTACTGGATGTCGAAAGTTCTCGCAAAGGAGCTAGGTTTGTGCGCTTTTGTGATTGTTATAATATTCCCTTGCTGGTGCTGGTTGATGTTCCTGGCTTCCTGCCTGGCACGGATCAGGAATGGAATGGCATTATTACCAATGGAGCAAAATTGCTTTACGCCTTCAGCGAAGCTACTGTGCCGCGTGTGACCGTTATTACCCGCAAAGCTTATGGTGGTGCTTATGATGTGATGAACTCCAAGCATATCGGTGCAGATATGAATTTTTCTTGGCCTTCTGCGGAAATTGCGGTAATGGGCGCAAAGGGAGCAAGTGAAATTATATTTAGAAAAGAAATCAAAGCAGCGGATGATCCTGCAGCAAAATTGGCAGAAAAAGAAGCGGAATATGCGGCTAAATTTGCCAACCCTTATCGGGCAGCACGACGTGGCTTTATTGATGAAGTGATTTATCCTAAAAATACTCGACGGAAGTTGATTAAGGCTTTTGCTATGTTGGAAAATAAAGCGGTGACATTGCCTAAGAAGAAGCATGGGAATATTCCTTTGTAAGATAATGAGGAGACATTTCTGCTCCGGATTAGGCTTGAGTAGGGCTTGGAGCAGAAGTGTTTTCTCATTATCAATAAGAATAGGAAAAAACACTTCTTATCTTAGCCTCTGCTTTTCCCACCTCACATAAGAAATGTCTCCTTCTATTTTAAAACCCAACCTTCCAACCAATCTCAATATTCTGCTGAGGCATCGCAAACTGCGCAATCATCTGATAATTCACGCCAAAAATATTATTCATTTTCACAAAAGCATTCCCGCTTAATTTTTTAGTTTTAAATGGTCTATATAAATGAAGATGATCTAAATGATAGGCAGGTAAAAAATCTGAATTATCAACTAGCGTATAAACTTTGCCTGTGTATTGATGATAAAAAACAAGTGTCCAATCTTTATAAACTGCACTTAGACTCGCATTCCATTTATGCTTAGGGACATAGATTAATTGTTTACCCACCGAAGCAACATTCGCAGATAGGCCTTCTTGATTAGAAGAAAACGTTAAGTCATATTGTGCAGAAAAACGGAACGTAAATTCATTAATTTGTACTTGTCCTTTCAATCCATTTTCGACACCCCTACTCCATACTTTTAATAAATTACTGGGTCGCCAAATTCCATTTTCCGGTTGCCAAAGTATCCAGTTATCAATCGTTCTGTTATATGCAGTAGTGGTTAAATTCCAATTTTTATTAATCACATAAGCTAAACCCAATTCCTGATTCCATCCATTCTCTGACAATAAATCTTGTCTACCTTGTAGTGACCAAAATAAGTCATTAAAAGTAGGCACTCTATAACTTTTAGCAATTGTACCATTTAATTTTAATTGCTTGGTCAATTGTCCTGAAAAACCTAGAGAGGGAATAAAAGGAGTTGCTTTCCCATCAATCCATTCTTGGCGAATAGACAATTGGGTTTGCCATTTTTCAGTAGCATTTTTCCATTGATACATCCCGAAAATAGCGGCTCTTTCTTGTATAGGATTTTGGTCATCATAACCTGTCGAGTTCGCTTTTAGATAAGCATAATTTGCTCCTATATTGATGGATTGCTGTTTCGTAATCGTCTTTGTCCATTCTACCTCACTTCGACTTGTCCAAGTTCGACTACGAGAATCAATTCCTGCGGTCTCATCTTGGTAAAACAAGCGTTCGTAGAATACGCCGCTTCTAATTTGAAGGATAGATTGTTGCCCTATATATTTCCAGTTTAAAGTCGTTCTTAACGATTCATCTGCTTGTTCCGCTACATTCGTTCTTTGGACTAAATTGGGTGGTAAATTTCTATCTGCTGTCTGGTACCAAATGTTTAAATCTAGTTGTTGTT
>CALFBH010000074.1 GCA_937951615.1 uncultured Saprospiraceae bacterium
GAAAAAGCGATCATTGCACAGATAGGTAAAAAAAAGAGAGACTTAATTTTCATTGGATTAAAATTTTAAATGGATTAAATAAAAAAGAGTTACACAAAATCTGCGTAACTCTTTGAACTTCAGTTGCGGTCCGGACGGGACTCGAACCCGCGACCCCCTGCGTGACAGGCAGGTATTCTAACCAACTGAACTACCGGACCAGTATGTTTTTTGTCTACTGAATGATACCTGACTATTCAAGTATTTGTTTCAGCGAGTGCAAATGTATCATCCTTTTTTGACTTTCGCAATAGTCTACATGTTTTTTTTCAAAAAAAATTAGACTTTGTTACTCATTATAGAGTGGCGCGCCATTTTCGTCGGTTGTCAGGACATCGCTCATATAGTCGAAAAATGGGCGTAGGTGTAGATAAACTTCTACCACTTTGCCAACAAAACCAGGTGATGTGACCTCTTTATCTGTAAAATCATGTCGACAATATAATTTCTTATACCGCAACAAATCTATGGCAGGATGTTCGGGATTGAAGCCTCGTGGGGCAGTTTTCAGGGTATCCCCGGATAATTGCCCGAATGTTTTCTGGAATACTGGGTCGGCGATAATACTGCGCAGTGTTTGTGGATCGGCAGCAATGTCTTTGCGGATGCGTTTGAGATCAGGACCATTGGGCGAGAAAAAGCCTCCTGCCACAAAACTATTGCCTGGCTCAATATGAAAATAATAGCCGCCGCGTAATAAACGGGTGGCGCGTACAAGGTTACCCGACCAAGACCCCTTATAAGGCGATTTATCTTTTGAGAACCGAACATCCCGATAAATACGATACAGGGTTTGTTTGCCCGATTTGGGAACAATATTATCCAACATACCCATCTCCGACAAAATGCCTTCTGCCAATTGTATCATACTTTCATGAGCTAGGGCGTAACGCTCTTTATTATCCATAAACCAGGCTTTGTGGTTATTTGCCTTCAGGTCTTTCAGAAATTTTAGCGTAGATTTTGGTACAAAAATGTCTTCCATATTTTTCAATATAATACAAGTTGAGGACAACTTGCAAATTCCAAAAATGAAAAAAATACAAATTCCAAAAACTAATTCCTTCCTTTAGAATTTGGTATTTTCTCTTTTGATTTTTTTCATTTGGCAGTTATCCACAGCTTATGATGATGTAAAATAGCTACTCAAGTTCGCAAAAATACAGCTTGAATAGTGTTTTTGTAGCTTATTTAGCTTTTAAGCGTATAAATTTTATAATTTTGTCCGTATTTTATAGAATTGAGAAAAACATGTCCCAAAAGTATTTAAAAAACAAAAAAATATGCCGCAGCAACTAACGATACGCCAGCATTACGTCAGAGATTGCAATCTGATGTTGAGGTATGCACTGAATAAAGGGATTACGATTCCAGCTTCTGTCATCAAAACGCTGGAAGCTTTTAACCTGAAAGAATGCATAGATCATGGGGAAGCTATTCCGCCTGGCGCAACTGTCGATGAAAAGGTAGTGGGCGACATCAAAACACTGGTGACAACACATGAACGCCTGACTAAAATCGTTTATCCTGCCACGCCGGATTCTATTCGCTATATTTCGGAAGAAGAAAATAAAAATAGTTGGTGGAGATTTTTGTCTCCAATTAGTTTTATCCGGCAGATGATGGCGGCAGCTTTTTTCTGCCTATTGGCTTTTATGGGGCTAAGTCTGATTAAAGTCGTGGGCATGGACACTTCGCAAACCGACTTCCTCGGCATGGAAGGTGGACTAGAGCGTTTTTCCAACATCTTATTTTTCCTTACCGCAGCCGGACTCGGAGCTTCTTTTGCCGAATTGTTTCAGGCAGACGAGTATATCACAAAAGGGACTTTCGAACCAAGATACCGCTTTTCATACTGGGCAAGATTTATGCTGGGACTGATTGCAGGTTTATTGTTTGCGACACTGATGCCGCTAGGCGACCCAAGCACTGAAATGGGACAACTCGCGCGACCAACCATGGCTATGGTTGGCGGTTTTGCTTCTTCTTTGGTGTATAAAACGCTGAAACGACTGGTAGAAATGGTAGAAATTTTTATTGGTGGTAAATCTAAGGCGGTCAAAAAAGTGACCAAACAAAGAGATAAAGTATTTAACGAAATCAAAGACATTCGCGGCAAGCTTACTCGCCAGATTGCAGAGTTGAGTGAAGACCTTAATTCCGGCATGGATCCGAAAAAAGTCAAAGCGAAAGTGGATAAAATGTTCGACGACCTTGTCCCGCCACAGGAAACAACAGCAGAAGAACGCGATTATGAAAATCGTAAGAAACTGCCCTTCGAGCTAGACAAAGAACACTCTGCCAATGAAGAGCAATATCGACAGTATGAATATAGAATACCCGCCGACGAATCTGTGGCAGACTCTGCTGATAATGTGGGATAATATAGTGATTGGAGATTAAGTGATTGGTAATTGGTTGATTACTGACCTTCATTTTGCGCTGCAAAATGTGTATATTAGTCGTTACACTATTTTTCAGCTATCGACTATCGTCCATCGATCATGGACTGATTTTTTGACAACAAAATTTTTATTAACAAACAATAATTATGACTTTTAGAAATCTGATGGGATGCTTTGCTATGAGTATCCTTACTATGACGCTTTTAACAAGCTGCGGTGAATCTGTACCTTCTATTCCGGCTGCCGAGGCAGGTACAGAAGAAGCTGCAATACAAGAATACCTTAAAGGAGAGGGTTTATTCAAAAAAGCTCAAAAAACTGAATCTGGTATTTATTATATCATGGAAAAAGAAGGAACAGGTGAACATCCTGACCCGACTTCTACGATTACCGCTCATTATCATGGTATGTTGCTCGACGGTAAAGTGTTTGACTCTTCTGTAGATAGAGGCGAGCCTTTTAAGTTTCAAATCAACCGGGTTATTCCTGGCTGGCAGGAAGCTATGACTATGTTGAAAACTGGTGGAAAAGGCAGATTTGTCATTCCATCTTCTCTCGCTTATGGCGAACGTGGCGCAGGCGGTATGATTCCACCTAATTCTCCACTAGCTTTCGATATCGAATTGCTCGACCCGGCTGAAGCTGCTCGTTTGGAAGAAGAAGCCAATAAAAAGAAAGCTACCGCTGCACTGCAACAAGCTACCGCAGATGATGCATTGATTAAAAATCATCTGGCAAAAATTGGGCTGGAAGGAAAAACCCAAAGTACTGATTCTGGCATCTATTATCAAATTGAAAAAGCAGGTAAAGGCGATAATCCAACGCTTGATTCTAAAGTAAAAGTACATTATCATGGTACCTTACTTGATGGAACGGTCTTCGATTCTTCTGTAGAAAAAGGAAATCCAATTGAGTTCCCACTAAGAGGCGTTGTGAAAGGCTGGCAAGAAGCAGTACCACTCCTCAAGCCAGGTGGTAAAGGCAAATTCTTCATTCCTTCAGGTTTGGCTTATGGTCCTAATCCACGTCCAGGTGGAAAAATTCCGCCTAATGCAGTTTTAGTGTTCGATATTGACCTACTTGAGGTACAATCTACGTCTAAGTAATTGAGATATTGAGTAATTGAGTTGATTAGGTGTCTTAAATAATTACACTCAATCAACTCAATTACTCAATTCACTTAATTTCTCAATCCACTCAATTTACGAAATCATGAGACAATCAATTATTCGCCATAGCCTGCTGACTGCACTTGTGCTGTGTATAACTATTTTTCAGGTTTACGCTTGCAGTTGCCGCCCACCCGCAGCACTGACGCAAGAAGAGTTTTTTGAAGCTGAAATGATCTTCATTGGCAAAATCATTAGTGTAGAAGAAGACCTCAACAGCAGCTTAAAAACAGCTACTTTTAAAATCACCCGCGACATCAAAGTACCAGGCGCAGTGAACGAAATCAAAATC
Organism: uncultured Saprospiraceae bacterium; assembly: GCA_937951615.1. Taxonomy (GTDB): domain Bacteria; phylum Bacteroidota; class Bacteroidia; order Chitinophagales; family Saprospiraceae; genus JAHDEO01. The sequence continues at coordinate 3,906 of CALFBH010000074.1, forward strand.
GTCACACCCGTCTCTTCTGCTGCCTGCGGACTGTTTTTTGAGGAAGGATCAACTTGGTATATCTGGGGACGGAATGAAGGAGATTATTACTCTTCCAATATCTGCACCCGTAGTATCCGCCTCAACGACCAGGAAGCTTCCACAACACCACGATTTAATGAAGAAATGGAAGCCATTGAACGTTTCAAAAGCCAAACAGGTACACAAACCTTCAAAGTAGCCAATGGCAAAGTAGAAGGAAAATTGAAAAACGGACTGAAGAAAGGCTGGTGGAAATACTATGACAGTCAAGGTACACTCTATCAAAAAATATGCTATAAGAAAGGCATCAAAAAGAAAGAAAAAATATTAGCCGAGCCAGTAATGAGCCCTTCTGATATGTGATTGGGGGATTGGTTATTGGTAACTGGTGACTGGTTATTGGTAACTGGTAAAAAAACCAATAAATCTAGTGAGGCAAACGAAAAATAGGGCAAACGCATCAAACGTATACATTCAACATGTCGCCCCCGATGGGGCTATATTTCCAACAAGAATGCTGAACTAGCTTCGTAGATGCTAAACGTTTGTAGAAAATAGTCGACCAACAGCATTTTAGCTGCGTAGCTGCGACATGTTTTTCGCCATATTAGCCCGTGTTAAAATAGATCATTTTGGTGCGTTTGCCCTAAACGAAAAAAGGTCTGAACATTTTATGTTCAGACCTTTTTTCTTAGTAATCCCAGTTACCAATACACTAATCACTAATACACCAATAACCAATACACCAGTTACCAAAACATCAATGCTGATGCCCACCCAGACCATGTACATGTCCATGCGAAATTTCTTCAGCAGAAGCATCTCTTACTGTCAGTATTTTACCTGTGAAGTGTAAATCTTTACCTGCCATTGGTGGATTAAAATCCAGCTTCACTTTGTCTTCGCTGATGGCAAGAATGACCGCTCTCATCGTATGATCCTGCTCATCACGCATCATGACGGGCTTGCCAACGACCATCTGAGGATCCATTTGTCCATCTACTTCAAATATTTTTTTGTCAAACTCAACAATAGCTTCCGGGTTCTGTTCGCCATAAGCTTCTTCTGCTTTTAGCAAAAAACTAAAATCACTTCCCGCCTGCTTATCCGTCAGTTTCTTTTCAAAAGAAGGCAACATCATACCTGTCCCATATAAAAATACCAGTGCATTTTTTTCGTCCGCTACTTCTACCACATCCCCCAACGCACCACCATCTCGCAAAGTGTATGTTAGTGAAACCACTTTATTTTTTTCAATTGTCATATCTCTTTTTTTTAAAAATGAGGCACGAAGGTACGATTAAATATCAATAGGAATAACAATATCAAGCGCAATTTCAATTACTATATAGTAATTTGGTTATTCCTCAATATTTTTTTAGCTTTCCAAGATAAGTTTAAGTTTAAGTCGAAGACTAAGTTTAAATGCTTAATAATGTTGCCAAAGGCAACACTCCTTTTTAAACTTAAACTTATGCTTAAACTTATGCTTAAACTTAAACTTATAAAGAATGCAATCAAAAGTACAACTCATTGAAGTCAACTCCGAAATTGGTGCAGGAACCCGTGGAGCAAGCCTCGGCATGGGTGCAGTCAAAACAGCCGCAGAAAATGCAAAAGATGATTTTTTCAAAAAACACCAACTTATTCGGGTAGAACATGAAAATCATCTCTTATTTGATCCAGAATTGGAACATGAAACGCCTTATGCCAAGAGAATTGAAGGCATGGTCAGGCTATACGAAAGAGTCTCTACCCAAGTAGCTGACACGCTGAAACAAGGTATTTTTCCTATTGTGCTAGCCGGCGACCACTCCATTGCAGGTGGCTCTATTGCAGGGGTCAAAAAAGCTTTTCCCGATAAGAAACTCGGCATTATTTGGATTGATGCACATGCCGATTTGCACACGCCTTACACCACGCCTTCAGGCAATATGCACGGAATGCCGCTTGGTGTTTCTCTAGGACTTGACGCAGAAAGCCGTGTAGAGTTTGGATTAAAATCCAACATGATCAATGATAAAACCAAAGCCAACTGGGAAGCCCTGAAAAATGTTGGTGGGCTGTCGCCAAAAGTATTGTCCAAAGATATTGTTTTCCTAGGCTTGAGAGATTATGAAGAGGAGGAAGCACACATGGTACATGGACACCAAATGCTCAAAATATCTGTAGAAGAAACCAGAGAACAAGGCATCAAAACCACCGCAAAAAAAACCTTGCAACGGCTCCGCGACACGGATATTATTTATGTCACTTTTGATGTCGACAGCCTGGATTGCGACGCCGTTTCGCATGGCACAGGCACACCTGTCCCAAATGGCTTGTTTGAAGATGAAGTCAAAGCATTTCTATCCGTCATTTTATCCGACACCAAGGTCTGCTGCTTTGAAGTTACAGAAGTCAATCCAACACTAGACGAAAAGAAAAACGTCATGGCAGAAACTGCTTTCAGAATTTTGAAAAACGCTACGCATAATATCGTGTCTTATCGCTAATTGGGTTGCGGGTTGTCGAGTTGCGGGTTGCGGGTTGTTGGGTTGCGGGTTGTTGGTTGTTGAGTTGCGGGTTGTTGGGTTGCGGGTTGTTGGGTTGTTGGGTTGCGGGTTGCGGGTTGTTGAGTTGCGGGTTGTTGGTTGTTGAGTTGCGGGTTGTTGGTTGTTGAGTTGCGGGTTCTTGGGTTGCGGGTTGCGGGTTGTTGAGTTGTATTTGGAATTTGGATTTTTTTTTTGGAATTTTTTTTGAGTTAAATAAGTTGTCCCAGAATCAACTCAATATCTCAATCAACACAATAACTCAATAATTCCGTATCTTTGCTATAATGAGTAAAACAAAGCAAATATTAAGAAACGTTCCGACTGCATTCAAGTATCTGTTGGTAGGTTTATTGGTGGCTTTTATCAGTTTTTTATTCCCCAATCATGTCAAATTCAAATACATTTTTGAAGAAGGGCAAACCTGGAATTATGAAGACCTCAAAGCACCTTTTGACTTCCCTATTCTAAAATCGGATGCTGATAAGCAGAAAGACATCGATGCTTTTGATGCTGGGTTTAGTCCATATTACAAACGCCTGCCCGAAAAATCAATCGAAGTCAGCAATAACTTTGAAGCACTACTCAACAACAAATTTTCAGCCCTTGAAAATGATTCTGAGCAGGAAGATTTTCTTAAAAATACAGAACAATACTACGAGTTTGGACGAGCAGTACTCAAGAGCATCTATAACAAAGGACTCATCCAACTAGACACTGCACATGCCAATAAAGGCAGAGACCTCAAAGTAAGGGTCATCCACAAAAACACCATTGAAAAGTTTGCCGGCAGTTTTTTAGACAGCCGGACGGCTACCGCCTTTATCATTGATACACTCTATGACAGTTCACTGGACAAAGCTAATTTCCTAACCAACCCGTTACAGGAATCTCTACAGCCGAATATCGTGTATGACAAAACGGAAACCCTCAAACGTTATGAGCAGCAGCGCGGAGAAAGTGTAGGTGATTATCGGGGCATGGTGCGAAAAGGACAGTACATCGTGCGCAAGAGCGATGTGATTACCGACGACATTTACCAGCAATTACATTCTCTCAAAACTGAACATACTCAAAGCGTAGCAAAAGACAAAAATTACTATTGGGTCTGGTTAGGCTATTTCTTACTGACCGCCCTGATACTCAGTGTATTTATTGGTTTTTTAAGGCTAAATGAACGCCATATTTTCGACGACTCCCGTCAGTTGATTTTTATACTGATGTGGATTGCGATATACAGCTACATTGTCTATCTCGTGGTTTCTACAGGTATTAATAATCTATTGTATGCTATTCCATTTTGCATTGTTCCTGTGGTCATTAAAAACTTCCACAATGCCCGGCTCGCTTTGTTTACCCATATTGTTATTATATTGATTGCCAGCTTTTTGTCGCCGCTTGGTTATGAGTTCACTTTCGTGCAAATACTGGCAGGTATTGTAGCTATTCTAGCCAATGTGCGTACCCGCTACATCAATCGTTTTTTCCTGTCTATGCTGTATATTTTACTGGTGTATAGTCTGGCATTTTTTGGTTTATCGCTCATCAAAGAAGGTTCTATTTTCAACCTAACCTTTGCCAATCAGGGCGCACCACAACTGTGGCTGATGCTCAATGTTTTTCTGACCCTCCTCTCCTACCCACTTATTCCGCTATTGGAGCGTTTATTTGGCTTTACTTCCGAAATTACCTTATTGGAATTATCGGACATGGACAAACCCTTATTGCGTGAGATGTCGATCAAAGCTCCTGGTACCCTGCAACATTCCCTACAGGTAGCCAATCTTGCCGAAGCTGCCGCAAAAGCAATTGATGCCGACAGCCTCTTGGTCAAAGTTGCTGCGCTTTATCATGATATTGGTAAAATGAAAAATCCGCAGCATTATATCGAAAATCAAAATGGCGAAAATCCACACGATAAGATGAAGGTACTGGAAAGTGCCAAAATGATTATTGCCCACATTACCGAAGGTGAAAAAATGGCAAAAAAAGCAGGACTGCCGACCCTCATTCTTGATTTTATCAAAACCCATCATGGCACAACCCGCACAGAATATTTTTATAGAAAACATATTGAAGAAAACCCAGACAAAGAAGTGGACGAAAAACTGTTTCGCTACCCTGGACCCAAGCCAAAAACGAAAGAAGAAGCAATTTTGATGGTAGCCGACTCCATAGAAGCGGCTTCAAAAAGCCTCAAAAACCCAACAGAACAAAGTATCAACGACCTCGTTCACAATATTATCGCCGGAAAAATAGGACAAGGACAATTTGCAGATTCCAATCTGAGTTTCAGCGAACTGGAAACCTGTAAAGAAGTATTTAAAAAATTATTGAAAAGTATTTATCACGTTAGAATTGAATATCCAGAGGAAGCTAAGAAAGGGTGAATTGAGTTATTGAGTTATTAGTAAAATATTTTGCTTCGTAAAATACCACATACTCAACACACTTAATTACTCAATATCTCAATCAACTTAAACAAAAAAAAAACCGCCCCTAATCTGAAAGATTGGAAGCGGTCCACACTATGAGAACACCATCTTTATTCCCTTTCGGGAAAATTTCTTTATTTTTGGTTGGTTACTTAGTTATTGGCATATACCGTGCCAAATTTTTTTCAACACTTTGCAAGAACACTTACTTAAAGGCATATATTGTGCCAGTTTTTTTGTTTCTTTATTTTAATGGTGGTCTAAAAATCAACACCTTTGCTGTTTCTGATATTCAGACGAAAAAAAACTAAAAGGGGTACAAACTTTGTGTTGGAGTATTGAGGTGTTAATGTGTTGTCGTAAAAAAGCACAACAACACGACAACACGACAACACATCAACACTCCAAATCATGATAAGTCAAAAATCCATACAAGAAATACGCGAAGCAGCGAAAGTCGAAGACATCGTCGGTGAATTTGTCACGCTCAAAAAACGTGGGGTAAATTTGCTGGGCTTATGTCCATTTCACAATGAAAAGACGCCTTCCTTTACGGTTTCTCCAGCTAAAAATATTTACAAATGTTTTGGTTGTGGAGAAAGTGGTGGTCCCGTCAACTTCATCATGGAACACGAAAGCCTGACCTACCCCGAAGCCCTGCGATACATTGCGAAAAAATACAGCATTGAACTAGATGAAACCGTTCCTTCTCAGGAAGCCATTCAGGAACGACAAGCTATGGACAGTCTATTCCTCATCAATGATTTTGCTCAGAAATATTTTGAAAAACAACTTTTTGAAACCGAAACGGGCAAACTGATTGGCTTACCTTATTTCAAAGAAAGAGGCTTCAATGAAGAAACCATCAAAAAATTTGGCTTAGGCTACGCGCCAAAAGGCGGCAAACTTTTCACAGAAAAAGCCATAAAAACGGGGTACAAACTCGAATTGCTGCAAAAAGCCGGCGTGACTTCCAAAAAAGGCTACGATTTTTTCCGCGACCGGATGATGTTTGTCATCCACAACCTGACAGGCAAGGTCATCGGTTTTGGCGGACGCACCCTCTCCACCGACCCCAAATCACCCAAATACATCAATACCCCGGAGTCGGAAATTTATGTAAAAAACAAATCGCTCTACGGCATCTATTTTGCCAAAACCGCCATCCGAAAAGCCGATGAATGTATCATGGTGGAAGGCTACACGGATGTCATTGCCCTGCATCAGTCGGGTATAGAAAACACCGTTGCTTCTTCCGGCACCTCGCTCACCGTCGGACAAATCAACATGGTCAAGCGTTACACGCCCAACATCAAAATCCTCTACGATGGTGACCCCGCAGGTATCAAAGCCGCCATCCGTGGACTCGATATGGTCTTGGAGCAAGACATGAATGTAAAGGTCGTCCTACTGCCCACAGGCGAAGACCCGGATTCCTATCTGAAGAAAGTTGGCGCAGATACCTTCAAGGAATACATTGATACCAATGCCAATGATTTCATCCTCTTCAAAACCCAACTCCTACTAGACGAAACAGCCGGCGACCCCGTCAAAAGGGCCGCTTTAATCAAGGACATTGTAGAAAGTATTGCCAAAGTCCGCGACCCAATCAAACGCTCCGTTTACCTCAGAGAATGTGCCGGACGACTTGAAGTTGACGAGCAAATTCTCATCAGCGAAACCAATAAAATCCTGTATCGCGGTCTGCAAAAAAGACAACAACAAGCCGATGCCCAACGCGCCACCGACAACGCTCCCCCACCCCACTCCGCCGCCGACGCACCACCCGAAGAAGGCATGCCCCCCGGACAAGCCGCCCCCAAGTCCCGCGAACTGAATGACAATTTCCAGGAAAAAGACATCATCCGCCTCATCGTCGAGCATGGCGATAAAATGCTGGAAGGCGAGACCACCGTCGCCACTTATGTCTTGTCCAATATCGAAGAAGTCTTAGAAGAATTTGACGATGCCGTCTGCCAGAAAATCATCACAGAAGCCTATGATTTGCTGCGCAGCAAAAAGCCCGTCGAGCCACAATACTTCCTCAATCATACCGATACTAGCATCCCCGACCTGGCCATCTCCCTCATCCACTCGCCCCACGAATACAGCTCCAACTGGGAAGACCGCTGGAACAATCCACTGCAAACCCAGCCCATGCCAGGTGAGAATTTCAAGCAAGATGCCCTGACTGGTGTCAATCGCTTTAAGTTCAAAAAGATAGTCCGCCTCTGCGAGAAAAACCAAGTCCGCCTGAAAACCGCACAAGACGCCAAAAACACCGAAGAACTGATGCACCTGCTCAAACTACAGCAAAAACTGAATGGTATTAGAGAAGAACTGGGGAAAGAGTTGGGGACGGTTGGAGCGATTAAGTAGCAGTTACAGTGGCAATATCAGTTTTAAAATTTGACGGTTTCGTAAACTTGTGCGTGAACCCTTGGGCAGCCAGTTTGCTAAACCTGTCCTGGAAAAAATTCAAACTCAAACACCAAATTCAAATTCAACCTACTTTTTTGCCTTTGGCAAAAACTCTTTTACATTAATATTATTTGAGTTTGTATTTGTCGTTTGTATTTGAATTTATTACTTTCGTTAATTGTTGATTCATCAACCTTAAAAATTGCTTTCAATCACCAAAACAAAAACCAGACATGAACGATAATAACCTTCAATACGAGCATGGATATGCACTGCTGATTGGGATTCGGTATGGGCATTGGGGAAAGACATTAGAGGGTACTTTAAAAGATGTGGAAGCTTTATATCAGCATTTTACAAACCCTCAAACTGCCGCTTATATACCAGAAAATGTAATTGCATTGACGGAAGAAAAAGCTACTGCACAAGGCATTTTAGACGCTTTGAATGAGCTTGCAGCTAAAGTCCGTAAAGACCCTGAAGCCAGCGTGATTATCCACTATTCTGGACATGGATACAGTACTGGTACAAAGGACTTTCTGGTGCCTTATGATTTTGACATTGACTTATGGCGTGCCAGTAAGGAAATAAATGAGGAAACCATAGTATCTTCCAGTCAATTTTCCAGTAAAATAGCAGCCATTAAAGCCAAAAAGAGTTTAATCATCTTGGATTGTTGTCATGCCGAAAACATTCCTGTAGAAAGGGGAATAGACGATAATAACAGTCGATTTTTAGATAATTTTGTAGGTGAATTGGAAAACACTCTTGACCAAGTACCCGACACCAGAGGCTTATCGGACGAAGTAGCGAAAGGCACAGGAAGAGTCATTTTAACTTCCTGTAAAACAGATGAAACCTCATTAGATATTCGCACCAATGGATTGTTTACTGCGGTACTCTTAGATTGCCTAAACGGTAGCAAGAACCTTATAAAAGACGGCTGGGTCAGGTTGATTGACATGATTCATTTCATCCCTCGTGAAGTTACCAGAAGGGCTGATCCTCATCCACAACATCCTAAGTTTAAAAGCATGACTGATATTGGCGGAGAAGAATTTATTATCTGCGCTTATAATATTTCAAGCACAAGAGAATTAGACGCTCCAATAACAAATATTCCTAACGAACCAACTACAAATATGCCTGCTAATTACCAACACATTCGCAACCTCATCGCACAAGGCAAACTCGAAAAAGCCATCGCTGAAGCTATGACTGCCGCCAACCAAAGTAAAGATAATGACCTGATTACAGAAGTCAATTCCTTCTCAGAACGACACAGCACCAATGAAAGAAAACAGCGGCTTGGTGTTCTGAGCAGCGATAAATATAGAGAGGAACGCAATCAGATTGTCTTCGCGCTTTTGGAAATGATAAATGTGCTGGAAAAACCTGCTTCTAAAGTTGATACTTCACAAAGAAATACTGAGACAGGTGATGGGAATATTATGATTCAGGGCGTTTCAGGAAGTCAGATTAATATTGGGGGAACTTCGCAAGCTAAAACACCCAATCATTCTCAAAACACAAATACTGCTGAACTTCAAGCCTTCAAAGGAAAGTTATTAAAAACACTTGATGATAAAGGTTTTCAGGGTACACCTGATATATTTGAGGAAATAGGATCTTGTGCTTATGATTACGATAAAGGTACGCTTGCCAATCTCCGCAATCAGGCGATGCAGCCGCTTACCGGATTAGCTCCTGGTAATTTTTTGGTGAGTGTTAAGTTTTTTATTGGGTCGATTGGTGTTTAGTTGTGATTGGCTTTCAAATTGTATCTTTAGTAATACTTAACATCTTAGATTGCCCCTAATTCTTTACACACTCAAATAAATTTATTATTTTTATCCTAAAACCCAACCTGTCAGACTTAAATACCGTTAACACTAATGAAACCTCTACACAAAGCAAAGAAATTCCAAAAACCAATAGCCACATTGTTAGAATAAATAAACTAGTACTACCCCATAATACAGGTATATTACACTTTAAGTAAAGTATATTTTATACACATTTCATTTAAAGCAATACTGTAATACAAGTCTTTTTAAAATTATTTTTATAAAATATGAATAAATTTCTTACAAAAAGTCTATCTTAGCGAACTATATTTCCATAAAAATGGTTTATAAAACAGAACATATATCATAAGACATATAAGTACCGTAACCCAACACGGTATATTTTAGAAAAACAATATAAAAATTAGTGAGATGAAGCAGAGAAATTTTACACCAGAATTTACATTCAAAACATCAAGAAGCGGCGGCAAGGGCGGTCAGCATGTAAACAAAGTCTCCTCTAAGGTAGAATTGTTGTTTCATGTGGATTCGTCTCATTTACTGAGCGTTCAGGAAAAGGCTTTGCTAAAACGTAAATTGCACCACCGCATTTCAGTTAGCGGGTATTTGCATCTTATTTGCGAAGATACTCGTTCACAACACAGAAATAAGCAGACAGCAATTGATCGCTTTTATGCTTTATTAGCACAATCTTTGGTCGTAGAGAAACAACGCATTGCGACTTCTATTCCAAAAGCAATTCAGGAAAAGCGTTTGCAAAACAAGCGTCATCAGTCTGCTAAAAAACAAATGCGTGGTAATATGCAGCAGGAATTTGCGGCATAATGTAAATCTTAAACTTCCAAGGTAAAATAAATTCCAAATCCCATTTGTTTTACTTTGGAATTTAAAACCCTGAGATTATTCACTTTTGGTAAATTTCAGTGAGATGGAATTGATACAATAACGTACACCCGTCGGTGGTGGTCCGTCGTTGAAGATATGTCCGAGATGCCCTCCACAATTGCTACACAATAATTCCGTGCGTACCATTCCATGCGTAGTATCTTTCTTTTTAAAAATGTTTGCAGATTCCAATTCGCCCCAGAAACTTGGCCAGCCACAACCTGAGTGGTATTTGTTTTCGGAGGTAAATAATTCTATATCACATCCTCCGCAAGAATATACACCTTGCTCTACAGTATCGGTATATTCCCCGACAAAAGGACGTTCTGTGCCTGCCTGACGGAGTACACGATAAGCTTCGGGTGAGAGGATTTCTTTCCACTCTTCTTCTGTTTTATTTACTTTAAATTCCATGGTATTCTTTTATAAAAAACTGCAAGAATGTCAGCATTGTTTAAACAGAAAAAGTAGGACTTCGGTTTACTTGATCCGAACAAAATTCTGATTCAGGTCTTTTAGAGAGGTGACACCTGCCAGCTTCATATTTCGTTCTAACTCTTCCTGTAGAATAGTCAGTGCTTTTTCCACGCCTGTCTGGCCAGCTGCAGCCAGTCCATAACAATAGGCTCGTCCCGCACAAACCACATCTGCACCAATGGCAAGTGCTTTGAAAATATCTGTTCCACGCCTTATGCCGCCATCGAATATAACAGGTATTTTGCCTTGAACAATCTCTACAATTTCGGGAAGTGCTTCTATTGTTGCGAGATCGCTTTCCAGTTGTCGCCCGCCATGATTGGACACAATAATAGCATCTGCACCATGCTCTATAGCCAGTGCTGCATCTTCGTGCGTAAGCATACCTTTTAGTACAATTTTCATATTGCAATGGCGACGCAACCAGTCAATCATATCCCAGGTCATGCTTGGGTCTTGTGGCGTTGCTCCTTCAGTGAGTAGTCCAGCAAGGTTGCCAGTTTCGCCTTGTCTTCCGCTATAGCTGTTTACTAAGGTTCGGATATGGTTTTCCCGATTCCCAAAGACTGGCGCATCAACAGTCAGCACCACTACTGGACAACCTGCATCTTCTGCTCGTTGAAGTAAAATTTTAGTAACTGTTCTTAGCGTTGTTGGGTATAACTGAAACCAGGGCTTGCGTTCCATTTCAGCAGATATTTCGGCATAAGCGTAAGACGATACTGTAGATGCAATCATCATTCTGCCGAGTCCATCTGCAGCACGCGCAGTGGCCAGTTCGCCATCCTGATGAAAATAGCCCTGCCAGCCGATTGGCGCCAAAGCAATTGGAGAAGCCCAATATTCTCCAAATAAGCTGATTGAGGTATCTATCTGTCGTACATCTACCAGCCTGCGCGGACGAATCTGAATATTTTGAAAAGCACTTACATTTCGGGATAAGGTTCGCTTGTCATCAGCTCCGCCTGTCAGGTAATTAAAAAATTCTTTTTCCAGTTTTTCGGCTGCTCGTTCTTTAAGGTCATTTATGCTATTGATATGTTTCAGTTCCATAAGCTCACTAAAAACACAAAGAGCGTTTCTATATAGAAACGCTCTTTGATATTTATTTTATAAACCGATACTGAATTAACAGTTTCGTTTCAAAAATTCTTATTTAGTCAAAATCATTTTCTTAGTACCCATGATTTGACCATTCACGATTAACGTGTAGAGGTAAGTACCTGCTCCTAGTTCGTTAGCTTTGATAGTTAATTGACCATTAACAGCATTGCGATCTAATGTTACAGTTTTCAGTACTTTTCCACTCATGTCAGTAATTTGCATGTTAGCAGTCTGAGCATCTTTTGGCAAAGTGTACATGATAGTAGTTTGCTCACTAAAAGGATTTGGCTGATTTTGTAGCAGACCTGCTTCAGAAGAACCTAACTCAACAGTTTGAGAAGCTGCGCTTCCTCCTGTATTGATTTGGTTAGATAATACCTGAACCTGCTCTTTCAATGCTTCGATTTGAGCTTGCTGCTCTTGTATAGCATTAATCAACATAAACTTGATAGCACTTTGGTTAATGCTCAAATAAGTATCTGGAGAACGCTTAATGTTTTCAGTAACTTCCATCTCAGTACCATTAGTACCATCAGTAATAGTTAATTCAACTTCTTGATGTTGGAATTCTCCAGTTAATTCAGGAGCAACTTTTTTCAAATCCTGTGCATAGATACCTATGTGAGTACCTTCAGTAGATGTACCTCCTTTGCCATTATAGTTGTAGAAGATTGTAGATAATTCCATTACTTCGTCTAAACCATATTCAAAATCAGTTACATTAGTTTTCAATCTTTTATCACTAGGACCTGTTACTGCACCAGTAGTATAAATATCACCAGCAACACTAAGTAATCCATTATCAGCTACGGAACCAATAGTCACATTACCATTTCCAAGAATTCCCATTCTATTCGTAGAAGCTGTTCTGAAAAAGATAGATGCTGCCTCAGTAGCCTGCATTAGCCAGGGTGATGTCCCTCTGTGAAACATGACAGTACTACCAGTACCAGTCTGACCGAATCTATAACCATATAAAGGATAAGCCGTTGGATTACTAATACAGTCAACCGCAGCAACACCATTACCTGATCTTCCTGTACCTACTCTAAGGTAAGCTGCTGCAGAACCTGCTTCCGTACCTACATTCAAGAAGTTTCCTCTCACGATAGCGTTTCCATCAACGTCTAATTTTTGAGTAGGAGCGTTAGTTCCAACGCCTGTGTTTCCAGCAGGAGCCACAACATAAACTTGGGCGAAAGCCATCATCGGTGCAAAGCACATGCATAAAGCAATATAAAATAATTTTTTCATCTCGTTGTAATTTTTTAATTTGTTAAATGAAGAATTCGAGTTTAATGAAATAAAATGTTTTATGATTATTGTTTGGATTTCTGCACTGTTGCACATCAAACCGAGTGCAATTTAATAAAATCCAAAAGTCATTCAAAAATTTTCAGCGTATTTTTTATGTCAAATTTAATCCCGCCTATTTTTTCTGTTTCAAAACAGGCACTTCACAGTCTTCTATTTCAGCAGAAAAGTATGCTGCTCCTGGTTCTACGGAAAATCCTGCTTGCAAATGAACTACTTGTCCTGCTTTAAAACTAACATTTGCTGAATTATCTGTAACGCTTCCTGTAGCATTTACTTCAACCGCTGCATGATATGGATTCAGTGTTGGCGGTATCGGATCTAATGTTATGCTCATAACCGCAGGGCAATCAAAACAATCATCTTCTACACTTGCAGCCGCAACACCAACACATCCATTAGAGTCTGTAATTTCGACTGAATAATTTCCAGTAGCCAGTCCATTTAAAGTCTGCGTTATGTTTCCATTGTCCCAAGCATAAGTATAAGGCGATATTCCACCAGTAGCATTTACGCTGACTGTTCCATCTGTACTGCCGCAGCCTGTGAAACCATTTACTACTGAGCCTTCTATTGGCGCTGGTTCTGTGAGGATAACCGAAGTCTGTGCATCACAGCCATTGTCATCTGTCAGGACAATATTATAAAAACCAGCTTCCAATCCTACTATAAATGTACCGCCTCCGCCTCCAGATGAAGCCCCATTATCCCATGTATAGGTATAAGGTGCTGTACCTCCTGAAGGAAACAGCTCAATTAGACCATCACCCGATTCCGTACAAGTCAGATTTTGTACTGCTGCATCCAAAGCCAGATTGCAGGGAGGTGGACAAAATTCTGGCGCACCAGCATCTATCCAAGTCTGTATCGCTGCTATATCGGATAGACTCATCCCTGCTGTACCTGAAGGTGTGCCAGCTGGCATTGGATTGCCACAACCAATTCCATTAGGTAATGAGCCATCTACTTTTCCAATTAAAAAAGATAAAGCATCGGGATAAGGGCCGCAGCCACCTGCACCATTATTTCCTCCATTGACTACATTGGTATAGTTGGATAAATTTAACCCACCTTGACCGCCGTGACACCCTGTACAACTAGCACCTTGAAAAATCGATACAATATCACTAAACTGATAAGTACCATCGCTGCAAGACTGTGCAGAAAGCTGCTGCGTACAAAATATGGTCATTGATAAAACCAATAAGCTAGATAAAGTTATTCTCATAATTTGCTAAAGTATTTGTAAGGGTAATATATTTAAAAAAATAAAATTACTGAAAACATTATAATAAAGCAAAATACTAAAAGTGTTTTTTACATTATTTTTTCTAGCAAAATATTTCAACACTATAAATCCTAGCCAGACCATAGTAAGTCAGGAACTAATAAACTATTCAATCTCTGTCTTTATTTGGATATGTACTTTTACCTATCCTGCAACTAAAACCTAAAAATTATCCATTTTCAGCGAAAAAAAAGAATTGAAAATTGGATGTTTGTGACACTATGAATAAAAAGTCACATTGCTCTGTTGCATCGACTTTACAAAAGTACAACACATTTTCATTAAATTTCCGCACTCTTTTCAAGGTAAAACATAACACTTTTTATAAAAAACAATTTATTACACTTTGATTATTATTTATTTATGATTTCAAATACAAACCCAAAGCCGTTTAAAATTATCTTGTGTTCAAATTTTTTATTTGTATCTTTTTATCTTCCAATTTTTGTTATTACAAATATACTGGGTTTATACAGCCCAAAAACGCATTACAGTGACTTTTAATGTGGATTTTTAGGAATCATATTTATGAAAATAAATTTATAAAAATTTGTTTTTCATCACCTTATAAAAAAATAAGTAATCATCTAAAATAAATCTATTCAAAATAACCTTCACGTAGTTTTTAATTGTTTCCATACATCTCTCGAATTATAAGCATAATTCAACACTTTTCCATGTTTTGCCCATATCCTGAATAAAAAATTCTTTGGTATTCCTCAGTCTATAGCAATTCTGCAACTGATGTTCCAGTTTTGTACGCTGCTCGTTCACTGCTTCACGACTTTTTCCACATACACCTGATGTCCATTATTTTCAATTTGAATAAAATACAAACCAGCAGGAAGGGAATCGAGGTATAAAGTTTCTGTCTGACTAAATTGTGCTGTCTGGCAAATCTTGCCCTGCACATCCACTATCACTACCGTAGAACGTCCGAAAGATTCCGGCAATTCAACATGCACATAAGTTTGTACAGGATTGGGTGATAAGCGAATCATCGATTCCAAATCAGGTGAAGTAGTGGAAGTTACCAGTCCATTCATGGTATTCACTACGCTCATGCTATTGCCTTCTTCATAAAAATCGACGGTGATAAAATTGGGAAATTTCCCCGCTTCCACCTGGCATTGCAGGACACGATTGATAAAATAAGGATTCCCATTAACCGTTGCTGCTTCTTGTGGCAAACCAACCCCGAGGGTGGCATCTGTGATAAAATGATTGAGAATAAATAAATCATTCGCTGGGTCGCCGCGATTAAAATCGCAACTAAAATCGCTGATGGCATTATTGGCGTAGTCTGTCTCTACTGCGTGCGTCCACATATAATGATACCAGCCCTGCGTCGCACTTCCATCATCGACATCCGACAGGATGACCAGTCGCTTATCTGTATTAATCATTTCCTGCAAAGTTGGCCAGTCGGTCGTGTTGTCTTTTTCAAATAGGTAAGGCATCAGTCCAGCAGTCGTCAGGGCATCTTCTATCATATTGGCAGAAACATAACATTCTAGAATAATCGTTACGATTTCATTGGGATTATTATCCAAAAAAGCCTTGATGTCGTCTAGGTTTTCGGAGAAAGGCAGCGAGCCAAGAAAGTCATAAACATGGTAAAGCGTCGGAACACCATTGCTGTCATAGACATCGAGCATCATGGCCCGCACACCTTCATTGAGTTGCTGCGCGATGTCTTTATTATGATTGGGCAGCATGAAATTATCAGCTACTGAATTATAAGCATTATGAGTCGTGAGGTAGGCGACTTCGTCGTAGCGTTTGTTGCAGAGTTCTATTGCGCCATTGCATTGTGTGTAGGCGTAATTTGCGGCAAGCAGCAGTATAAAGACAATCAGGTGTGGTTTTTTGTACATGCTGTCAAAGTTAGGATTTATTTTGAATAATATAAAACTTGACTTTGACAGCATGTTGGGAATTTATTCTTTCAACAATTTTAAGTTGCCGGCAGTATCCAACTTATGCACAAAGATATCCTTGCCTCCTATGGCAGCAAAATTTTGTACATCCGATCCCGGATCAAAATCTACCGTTCCCCCAAAAAATCCTGTTGTATATATATTGCCATCAGTATCAAGGGCAATAGAAGTGCCTTCATCATTAAAAGTTTTTCCCATGTGCTTTGCCCAGAGGAAATTTCCATCAGTATCTAATTTTTGTATAAAAATATCTCCATAGCCTGCGGCTGTAAAATTTTGTACCCCTGCACCCGGATCAAGATCAGCCGTACCTCTAAAATAGCCCGTTGTATACACATTGCCACTTGCATCGGCAACAATAGAATTGCCACATTCCCAGTTAGCTCCCCCCATTTGTCTGATCCAAAGGAAATTGCCATCGGCATCTAATTTTTGAATAAAAATATCAATGACTCCTATTGCTGTAAAATTTTGTACATCCGGTCCCGGATCGAAATCTACTGTACCACCAAAAGCTCCTGTTGTATATATATTGCCATTAGCATCGGTAGTTATAGATAGTCTTATGTCAAAAAAATTCCATCCGCCCGGAAAATCCAGATCCCCTATTTGTTTTACCCATATTAAATCACCGTTCGTGTCCAATTTTTGAATAAACATACCATATATCTCTGTTGAAGTAAGGTTTTCCACCCCTGGTCCCGGGTCAAAATCTACTATTCCTCCAAAGAAACCGGCAGTGTACATATATCCATCAGCATCCATCGTAGACCATGCTATTTCAGTATTACTCCCACCTATTTGTTTTACCCAATCGGATTGCGGATTTTGTGCATAACCCGCCAGAGCAAAACAAGTCATCAGTATTATTGTGTAGATTGTTTTCATGTTTCAAATTTTTATTTAAAACAAATATAGAGGCAAATACTGATTATTTTTTCTACCTATTTTAACTAAAATACAAATACTTTAATATATTTTATCTTTATTTAAAGCTGATTACAAATAATTTAATTCGCCAAAACACTTTACTCAAAATATTTTTTTAGAAATACTCACAGAAAACTTAAATACTTTTTGTTTGTAATTGGATACCATTAATTCGCTTCACTGCACCGGAAATCCACCAAATTTCAGATATTTGCTAAAAATCATCTGACATGAAATGTTCTGCGTTGTTTAAAAACATTGCTTTGCTCATCATTGCCCTACAAGCAAGCACACTTTTCGCACAAGACAATCCCAAAACCCTGACTGCAAAATTTATCTCGGAAGACATACAACTTGATGGTGTTTTGGATGAAGCCGTATGGCAGTCCGCAGAGACTACAGATTCTTTTTGGCAATACTTTCCCGCAGACTCTACACTTGCCACCTATCAAACAGAAGTCAGGATTTTGTATAATGACAACACACTTTACGTCGGCATTCGGGCAGAGTCCGACGGAAATGATTATGTCGTATCCACACTCAAAAGAGATTTCAGTGGCGGAAGAAATGATAATGTGAGTATCCTTTTCGACACCTTCAATGACGGTACCAATGCCTTTGCGTTTGGGATGACGCCCTATGGTGTCCGGCGAGAGTTTTTGGTATCCACAGGCGGGGCAACACGCGGCAGCTATAATACAACATGGGATACAAAATGGCAGGGGGAAAGTAAAATTTACGATAATTATTACACCATAGAAATGGCGATTCCCTTTACGTCGATCAAATTTGAGGAAGGCGCCACTTCATGGGGAATCCGCCCCTACCGCTTTAATGTCCAATCGAATGAATTCAGCACATGGGTGCGCCTGCCGCAGAGCCAGTTGCTCGGCAATCTCGCCTTTATGGGAGAGCTGATTTTTGAAAAACCTTTGGGCAAATCGCGCACACCACTTGCACTCATTCCTTACGTAAATACCGCGACACAAAAAGATTTTGAAATAGACGAAACAGACCATAAAATTCTGGTCGGTGGCGATGCAAAAATCGCCATTGGTGATGGCATGAATCTCGACCTTACCATCAATCCAGACTTCAGTAATGTGGAAGTGGATGCTATTTTTACGAACCTGACTCGTTTTGAATTGCGCCTCCCAGAGCGGCGACAGTTTTTTATTGACAATAGTGATTTGTTTGCGTCTTTTGGTAATTTTTTCAATGAAGCCCGCCCTTTTTTCTCTCGCAGAATCGGACTGGCAAGGGACACTTCGGATAATCTGATTCAAAACAGCATCATCGGTGGAGCGCGACTGAGCGGGAAACTGAATCAGGATTGGCGACTTGGCTTGCTGAATATACAAACGGGCAAAGATACGCCCAACGAAATTCCTTCTAATAATAACATGATGTTTGCCTTGCAACGGAAGATAGCACAACGCTCCAATCTTGGTGTTTTTATGGTGAATCGGGAAGCTTTTGGTAAAAATGATTTTTTGGAGGATTCAGAAAAATATAATCGCGTCATTGGTGCGGATTATAATCTGGCTTCCGCCAATAATGTGTGGACAGGCAGGTTTTATTTGCACAAATCTTTTCAACCCGACGATAATAAAGGTAATCTTTCCTCACAGGCAGTCCTGTCGTATAATGCCAATAATTACATCATCGTCGCAGAAGCCGTTCATGTCGATGAGGATTTTCAGGCAGATTTAGGTTTTGTGCCGCGCACGGATATTTTCAAAGTAGGGACTTCCGTTCAGCGATTTTTCTTTCCCAAAAACAGAAATTTCCTGAACCGATATAGCGGGCGACTACTTTACATCAACTACTGGAAACCCAATAATGATTTCAAAATGACGGATTATTTTGTCTTGTCGGAATGGCGGGCAGATTTCACCAATCAGACACGGCTGACCGCAGCACTTAGACACCAATTTATATTTCTGACGGATGAGTTTGATCCTACAGGTACAGATGATGCTGTTCCGCTTCCTGGCAATACAGATTATTTTTCTAATACCTTCAGCCTAGAGTATCGGTCGAGTCCTGCTCAGTCCTTCACCTATGAGGCTAAATCTACAGTCGGCAGTTTTTTCAGTGGAAACCGATATTCCGCAGGTGGAGAAATAGCTTATCGGATACAGCCCTGGGTGCGCTTTGGTCTGTCGCTAAACTATGACGGCATCCGCCTCCCCGACCCGCATCCCGACGCAGATTTGTGGCTAATTACGCCAAGGCTTGATGTGACTTTCACTAAGTCGCTTTTCTGGTCTACGCTCATTCAATACAGCAATCAACGCGATAATCTCGGCATCAATTCCCGGCTGCAATGGCGTTTCGCACCGCTGTCAGATTTATTTTTGGTGTATAATGATAATTATTTCACGCAGGATTTTGGACCACGGTTTCGGTCGGTGAATTTGAAGTTGAGTTATTGGTTGAATATTTGACTGCTATTCGCCACCATTTATCCCATACAAGAGATTTTTGTAGGGCAAACGCATCAAATTAAAAAGCAACCTGAGTCGTCTGACGATTCAATTTATTCAGGAGTTCATCGTCCTGAAAATCATCATACGTGTAGATAAGCAACCATCGTCAGCCGACTTTTCTTCTTCATTTTCCAAATTTAAATTTAATGCGGTGTTCAAAGTATGGAATAGTCGGCAGACGAAGGATTTTATGAAAATTGGTGGTTTATCCCCGAAAATATGCTGTATTTAGATAAAAATAGGTAGAAAAAAGTACGGCAGCAAGAAACTATATTTGTAGCAATAATTCAAACGCTTATGAAACATCAAAACGAAATAACATGAAATACATTTACATAACACTAATAACTGCAATTCTTTTCTGCAATGGCTTATTCGCGCAGTCCTGCCTGCCGAATGGGATTGCTTTTACAACGCAACAACAAATTGATGATTTTGCCGTGAATTATCCAGGATGTACCGAGATACTTGGAGATATTATTATTGACGGGCAGTCTAGTGGTTCAATTACCTCGCTTAGTGGTCTTAGTCAACTGACCACTATTAATGGAAACCTGAAAATGTGGAATAATGTCGCTTTGCCGAGTTTGACAGGCTTGGACAATCTAACTTATGTCGGAGGGTATTTGTGGATTGCAGGTATTGATGCCCTGACAGATTTGACTGGCTTAGACAAGCTAACTTCCATTCCTCTATTGGTAAGTTTAACAGCATTGGAAAACGTAACTTCTTTTAATGGAGATATATGGATTTGGAATAATGATGCGCTGACCAGTTTAGTCGGCTTAGGTAATCTAGACTTAACTGGAATATTTGAGTTACGAATCACCTCAAATCCTAATCTTTCTATTTGTGCATTGCCCAATATTTGTAATTATCTGACCTATTTTGGTTATTCCACAATAGCTGATAATGCCACCAACTGCAATAGTGCACAAGAAATACTAGACATCTGCATTACACCAATCATCAATTCAGACATTTTATCCGAAGTCTCCATTTTCCCAAATCCAAATACTGGACTTTTTGAAATCACCGGCATTGCCGAAGGCGATTATAGCATTCTGAATACCGCAGGGCAAATCATACAGCGTGGACAATTGAGCAGCAATTTATCTCTTGACATTTCAACTGCGCCGCAAGGGGTTTATTTTATGTCTATTAGGGTTGGTAAGCGGGTTTTGGTGAAGCGAATTGTGAAAATATAAGGGCGTAAAAACATATTTAAAGCAAATCAGAAAGCTCTTTTAGGCAACTATTTCGTTGTTTAAAAGGGCTTTTTGTATTTTCAAAAATATGATTTGTAAAAACAGGGCAAAGTCTTCCTATGAATATCCGACAAACTGCTGCATCTTGTGTGAGTATTCATTTTTTAC
>CALFBH010000075.1 GCA_937951615.1 uncultured Saprospiraceae bacterium
CAGAAAAACAAATAATTGAAGTTCAAAAACAATTAAATAACAGACCGAGAAAGAGGTTTGGGTACAAAACACCCAATGAAATATTCGCGCAAAAAATCGAACAGCAGTTCGATGTTGCATTTATTACTTGAATCCAAGAATGAAAAAAATGAACAGCAGCCAATTCAAAACCACCAAAAGATTAAAACCAGTCATTCTTCTGAAAAAAAGAACAAAAAGAATCATCCGAGGCTATATATATAGAAGACGAATTTGATTTCACGGAAGTAGAATTACAAAACCTGATTAAGTCAAAATTTGAATACATACACGGAACGTAAATCGCTCCCGAGCATTAAGCAATACGGACAATATTTCACTCCAGATATAGTCGCTGACTTCATGGTCGGACTAGCTGACCTCCATGCCGATACAAAAATACTGGAACCCTCTTGCGGCGAAGGTGTTTTTTTAAAACTATTAACACAAAAAGGCTACAAAAATATCACAGCCTATGAAATAGATCACAATCTAGCAACAGCTTACCAAGGCGTCAAATATGAAAACTTCGTAGCTGCTGAAATCCATGAAAAATTCAATCTGATTATTGGCAATCCGCCTTATATCCGATGGAAAAATCTGGACGCTGAACTGAAAAGAGACTTAGAGACCAATGTCTTATGGCAAAAACATTTCAACGGACTTTGCGATTACCTCTATATATTTATCCTCAAATCCATCGAACTACTGGAAGAAAATGGACAACTCATTTTCATTTGTCCCGAATACTGGATGAACACGACCCACTCCGCAGGACTCAGAAATTATATGGTGGAAAATGGATACTTTGAAAGCATTTATCATTTCAACGAAACCCCCATTTTTAGCAATGCAGCCGTCTCGACCGTTATTTTTAAATACATAAAATCGAAGTCAAAAAGCACAGACATAAAAGTGGTCAAATGCCAAAGCAGTAAAGCCATCAGCCAGGATTTATTCCAACAACTAAAAGGCAACTCAGATACAGAAAAAGGCATAGAAAAATTCTCGATTCCAGCATTTCAAATTGACAAAAGATGGCTCTTAATCAGAAAAGCAGAAGCGGACACACTATTAAAATTTGAACAAGCTTGTTCTAGTCACACCATCGGCGATATTTGTGAAATTGGCAATGGCATGGTCAGTGGACTAGACAAAGCCTTTCAATTGGGCAATGAAAAATTGAATCAGACAGAAAGAGCAAATACGATTCAAGTCATCAAAGCAAAAGACTTAAAACCTTATACCTATAAAAACATCACCCCATATTTATTTGCCAATCAAGTAGAGAGCGAAGAACAATTACAAACGGATTTTCCTACCTTTTATCAGCAACTAAAGCCACAGGAAGAAAGGCTCAATCAGCGATACCAATACAACAGAACCATCCATTACTGGGAATGGGTTTTCTTACGAAATTACAAATTATTCAAGTCCGACCAGCCGAGAATATTTGTCCCCTGCAAAGAGCGAATTTCCAATAAAAACCATTTCAGATTTGCTTATGTAGAAGCTGGAATATTCCCCACACAAGACGTGACCGCTTTGTTTTTGAAACCTGATGTGCAGGAAAGCATTCAGTACGTATTGGCTTTTTTGAACCATAAAAAAGTCTTCAACTGGCTAAAAACAAAAGGCATCGTAAAGGGCAATATCGTTGAATTTTCAGAAAAACCCATATCTGATATTCCATTCCGAAAAATCGACTGGCAGAATAAAAAAGAAGCTGCCATTCATCATAAAATAACTGAACTGACAGCAGCCTATTTGAAAAAAGAGAATGACACTACACTGAAAGAAATCAATGTGCTATTCAGCAAAATATTAGAACCTGTTTAAAATTCGTACTCTACGAAAACTGAAAAATTATTTAGACTATTCAACAACTATCGTCCATCGACCGCCGACTATCGACCAACTAAAAATGCCAACACAACACCTCCACAAAATATTCACTCAAAACCCAACACGCAACTTCCTCACGGATAGTCGCGACGGCAAAACCTATACCTACGAAGCTTTCTTTAATTCAGGCAGCCAGGCAGCAGATTTTCTTCAAGAAAACAACATCACAAAAGTTGCCCTCATCATAGAAAACAGCGTAGACTTACTCGCGCTCTACCTCGGCGCATTACTCGAAGGCATCTGCGTCATCCCGATCGACCCGCTCAAAAGCCGGTCGGACATGGAAGAAATTTTGCGGGAAAGCGAATGCAAACAAGTCATTTGTAACGAAGCTATTTTTCAGCCCAAGGAAAACGGACTGACCGTCCATCACATAGAAAACATTCGCAAGTATTTTTATAATACAAAAAGAGAAAACGATTATACCCGACTACTCAATATTCAGCCGGAAAAACTATTCACGATTACCTTCACCTCCGGCACATCGGGCAAGCCAAAAGGCGTCATGCATTCCTTCCAAAACCTCTTTGGCGCAGCAAGAGCTTTTGGCGCAGCATTTGAATTTGGCGAAAGCCACACCTTCTACCACAACCTGCCGATGACCTATATGGCGGGCTTGCTCAATCTCTTTCTTGTACCGCTATGCGCAGGAAGTCGGCTGGTCTTGGGCAATCGCTTTAGCATCGGAGAAATACGAAAATTCTGGACGCCGATTGTCGAACATCAAGTCAATGCTTTTTTCCTCATTCCCACCATCGTCTCCTTGTTAATGAAACTGGATAAAGGTGAAACAGGAATCAATTATTGCAAGAACACAAACATCACCGCCTGCATCGGCACTGCACCGCTTGACCAAAATCTACGAATCCGTTTCAAAGAAAAATACGGACTGGAGGTGTACGAAAGTTATGGCTTATCTGAAACGCTATTCAATTTTACCAATGCCCCCAAATACGAAAAAATACAAGGCGTTGGAAAAGCACTGGAAGGACTGCAATACAACATAGCCGAAGACGGCGAAATAGAACTCAAAGCCCCCTGGAATTTCATAGGCTATTTCAATATGGACAAAGCCGACTTCTTCAAAAACGACCGCTTCACCACAGGTGACCTCGGACAAGTCAGCGATGGTTTTCTGACCATCAACGGACGCAAAAAAGACCTCATCATCAAAGGCGGCGTAAACATCAGTCCAGCAAAAATAGAACGAACCATACAGGCTTCCGGCTTATTGAGTGAATTTGTCATCGCAGGTGCAAAAGACGAGATCACAGGCGAAAAAACCGTCTGTTTTTATATTCAAAATGAGCCTATCGAAAAATCAATTAAAAAGCAACTCAATCGAAAAATAGAAGCTGAATTGGGCAGAGATTATCTCATTGATGACTTTCGTCAAATAGAAGAATTTCCAAGAAATATTAATGGTAAGATTGATAAGAAAGAGTTGTACAGTCTTTATGAACAGAAATAATTCAAGCACTTTTTAATCAATTTAGATTAAGTGTGTTGAATTTGTATTTGACATTTGATTTTGAATTTAAAGCATGATATTCAACATAGATCACATCGGACTCAGTTCGACCAACTTCAAACAACACGATGCCCTGCTGACCAGCCTGGGTTACGAAAAAACCTTTGAAGAACACGACTTAGAAAATATGCCCATCAAAAAGCCCTATTTGCAGGAATTTACCCCGACGCACAACCTGGCTTTATACCGAAAAGAAGGCACGTATGGTATCGAGTTGCTACAGCATGGAACGCTCAAAGGCGAACAGGGATTTATTTTTCCTTATAATAAAAATGAGGAAGAAGAACTAAGCGAAGCATCAATTTTGGATACTTTTGTAGTTCAGACCAACGACATTACAGCTTCTGCCAGATTTTGGTCAGCCTTCGGCTTCAAACAAAACGGCAAAGAAAATGACATGCTCCGAATGACCTTCAATACGATGATGACTGGAGAAACCTATCACCTCATTCTCCGTCACCAGCCAGGCGATTATCAATACTATCTCGATACGCCTGGCTTCAACAGCATCGCTTTTGTGTCCAGCTCGGCAGACAAAGAAAAACGCAAACTGGAAAAGAAAAATTACCCTACAAGCAGCATTGGACAAATCACCGTAAACGATCGTCCTTTAGATGTGTTTTTTGTCACCGGCCCTGCTGGTGAACTCGTCGAAATTATCAGCTATGCTTGATTAATTATAAATCTGAAAATTACGAATTACAAATCAATCTCAGCTATTGGTTTCGACTCCGCTCAAGTAACCATAACTCAGTTGTCCGAGCAAAGCCGAGAACAACCAAAATTACTAATCACCAGTTACCAATATCCCAGTTACCAATTACCAATATACCAATGTACAACGCAAAACAAATGTGGAACAAAGCCTATCGCGAAAAACGCGACATGGCATATCCCTCGGAATACGTCATCCGAATTTTAAAAGGAAAATATCCAAGGCTCAATCTCGACAAAGCCAATTTCAAAGGCAAAAAATTCTGCGACATGGGCTGCGGTGACGGGCGCAACGTCGCGCTAGCCAAAGAATGTGGCTTCCTGCCGCACGGCGTAGAAATTACAGATGACATCGTTGCCAAAATTCAGGAAAACCTGAAAAATATTGGTATTACAGATGCCGACATTCGAGCAGGAATGAACAACAACATTCCATTCGACGAAGCCTATTTCGACTACCTGATGTCCTGGAACGCCTGCTACTATATGGGCGAGGAAACAGACTTCAACAACTACGTCAAAGAATTTGCAAGAGTCTTGAAGTCGGAAGGTTATCTACTCTTGTCCATTCCCAAGAAAACCTGTTTCATCTTCGATAGCAGCGAGCAGGATCGCCCTGGTTATAATGTTATTCGAGACGACTATTTTGGCTATCGCAACGGAGAAATTCTACGCATATTTGAAGACGAACAAGAAATCGAAGACACCTTTTCACCCTATTTCAAAAACTTCATCCACGCCTCTATCCACGACGACTGCTTTGGCTTGGCCTACCACTGGCATCTAACTGTTTGCCAAAGAAAATAATTTTGAAAATGTGTTGGTGTGTTGATGTGCGCATGTGTTGATGTGATTTTGTTGATGTAGCGATAATTCATGAATTATCGCTACATCAACAAACACGACAACACGACAACACGACAACACGACAACACGACAACACGACAACACGACAACACGACAACACGACAACACGACAACACGACAACACGACAACACGACAACACAATAAAATGGAAATCATAGACATCACCTACACCCTAGAAGAAGGCATGACCACTTTTGCTGCGCCCTGGCATTTCGGATTTGAAATACACCAATTGGGGAGACATGGACACGAAGGACGTGCCAGCCGAAAAATTGCCTTTGGCTCGCACACAGGCACACACATGGACGCGCCTTTGCACTTCATCGAAAACGGACAATCCATTGACGAAATTCCAATGGACATCATGCTCGGACCAGTGACGATATACGACCTAAGCCATCTCAAAGACGGAGCAGCCGTAACACTCGACATGCTCGACAAACCCGTTACCGAGCGCATTATTTTCAAATATGGTTGGGGCAAACACTGGTACAGCAAAAAATTCTATACAGGCTATCCGTACCTGAGTGAAGAAGTGGCACATCACCTCGTCGAAAAAGGCGTAAAAATCATCGGCATGGACAGCCCCTCACCAGATGACAGCCTAATAAAACTGGATGCAGCAACAAGAGGCACAGCTGAAGACTCCCCCATCCACAAAATTTTGCTCGGCAATGGCGTCATCATGGTAGAATACATTGCCAACTTAGATCAACTAAAAGATACAGAAGGCTGGAACTGGACAGTCATGCCGATAAAAGTGAAAGGCTGTGACGGAGCGCCAGTAAGGTCTTGTTTGCACAGATAAAACAAAAAACTTAGTGACCCTTCTCCACGATAGCTGTCGGGATTAGTGGCGTCAAAAAACGCCTCGATGCGCAATCCAGTAAAACGCCTCGATGCGCAATCCAGTAAAACACCCCGATGCGCCACCCAGTAAAACAACCCGCAACCCGCAACCCGAAAACCCGCAACCCGCAACCCGCAACCCGAAAACCCGAAAACCCGAAAACCCGCAACCCGCAACCCGCAACCCGCAACCCGAAAACCCGAAAACCCGAAAACCCGCAACCCGCAACCCGCAACCCGCAACCCGAAAACCCGCAACTCGCAACCCACAACTCAACAACAAATGAAAGAAAAAATAACAGCCTGGCTCATAGAATGGTTTGAAGACAACACGCTCGAAGAACGCGCAGACATAGCAGCCAATCTATCTGCCAATTACTTCGATTTGGGGTGGTTGGATTCCCTCCGTCTAGTACAATTAGTCGAAGATATTGAGGATGAATACGAAGTGGAAATTTCCAATGACCAATTTCAAGACAGAGCATTTTCAAGCATTGAAGGACTGGCAGGTATTATCAGTAATCAGAATGTTGGACAAACAGAAGAACAGAAAAGCGAATATACAAAGACGGATATTATAGCGGCTTTGCGCCAATTGGGACTACAGGAAGGCAGCCATATCTTTATCCACAGCAATGTCGGCTTCTTTGGAAAACTGACTGGTGCAAACACGCCCGAAGAAGTCTATTCAAACTTCAAAAAAGCCATTCGGGAAGTCATCGGGAAAACTGGAACAGTCATCTATCCAACCTTCTCCTACAGCTTTTGCAAAGGACAGGATTTCGATCCGTCAATGACGGAAAGCACCTGCGGAATCCTCTCCGAAGTCGCTCGGCAGGACGCCGATTCTATACGCTCCCACGATGCCAATTTCTCAATAGCTGCGCAGGGCGAACTGGCAGTCTATTTCACAGAAAATCCACCGAAAAATTCTTTTGGGGACAATTGTTTCTGGGAACGCTTCTTAGAAAAAGACGGTATTTTTGTCAATTTCAATTTTGATTCCGGCTCCACCTTTGTCCATTATGCCGAAAGGAAACTGAACGTTCCGTATCGTTGGGATAAGCCCTTTACGGGAAATTTATTGGTCAATGCACACGCACAAGAATCCACTTTTTACCATTATGTCCGCGATTTAGATAAACCTGAACATGCCCCGATTTTTACCAAACTCGATGCAGCTGCAAAAGCACAGGAACTAAACAAAACCGTCAATCTCGGACGCGGACAAATCGTCTGCATTACTGCAAAAGACACTTTTGACCTCATTCAAAAAGAAATAAAAAATCAACCCGACTTTCTAATCGCTGGTAAAGCTCAATGATTTATTGAATTTGAATTTGGCGTTTGAATTTGAATTTAAACCATGCTTTTCAATTCCATAGAATTTTTCCTGTTTCTGCCATTGGTGTTCTGCCTATATTGGTTTGTCACCAATCGGAATTTGCGCCTGCAAAACCTGCTGATTCTAGCATCAAGTTATGTCTTTTACGGTGCTTGGGACTGGCGATTTTTATTGCTGATATTTTTTAGTTCAGCGGCTGATTTTACCATAGGCTGGTTGATGGGCAGCACGCCCGAACATCAAAAACGACGACGAAAATTATTACTCTGGCTGAGCTTGGCACTCAATCTCGGCATACTTGGCTTTTTTAAGTATTACAACTTCTTTACCGATGCGCTGATAGACCTGCTACAAGGCTTTGGGCTTCACGCCAATTATCGGACATTATACATCATTTTGCCAGTAGGCATCAGTTTTTATACCTTTCAAACCCTTAGTTATACCATAGATATATACCGAGGGAAACTCAAGCCCAGTAAAGATCCAATAGCCTTTTTTGCCTTTGTTAGTTTCTTTCCCCAACTCGTGGCAGGCCCTATTGAACGTGCCTCGAATCTATTGCCTCAATTTGAGAAAAAAAGAAGCTTTGACTTCGACCAAGCCAGAGATGGAGCAAGACAAATGCTCTGGGGCTTCTTCAAAAAAATTGTCATAGCCGATAATTGCGGTATTTTGGTCGATACTGTATTCGCAGATATTGGAGGAAGTAGTGGGAGCATGATTTTGCTGGCATTATGCTATTTTTCGTTTCAAATTTATTGCGACTTCAGTGGTTATTCAGACATTGCAATTGGCTGCGCCAAGCTGTTTGGTATCGGGCTGATGGACAATTTCAAATATCCATATTTTGCGAGGAATATAGGAGAGTTTTGGCGACGCTGGCATATTTCCTTATCGACTTGGTTTCGGGATTATCTGTACATTCCATTAGGCGGAAGCCGAGTCAGTCAGAAACGAGCTATTTTTAATGTCATGGCAATATTTCTGGTCAGTGGTTTCTGGCATGGCGCGAATTGGACATTTATTTTATGGGGATTTTTGCACGGCTTATTTTTTATACCGCTATTGCTAATGGGACAAAATCGCAGCTACTTAGATGTTGCAGCAAACGACCGCATCTTACCCAGTATCAAAGAGTTATTTCTAATCGGACTGACATTTTTAATGACGACGCTTGCCTGGATACCATTTCGGGCAGAAAGCCTGAGTCATGTCGGAGAAATCATAAATGGCTTGATGTCTTCATCCTTGCTGTCCATTCCACCCATGATGAAAATGATTCCATACATTGCCGTTTTTGTGTTGATAGAATGGTGGGGACGCAGAAAACGCTATCCATTAGAAAACCTAGAATTTGCCAAGCCTGTTCGCTGGGGTATTTATCTGACTTTATTTGCAGCTATTTTCCTACTGGGCGATTTCTCGCAAAAAGGCGAATTTATTTATTTTCAGTTTTGAATGTGTTGAAGTGTTGATGTGCGCATGTGTTGAAGTAGATTTTTTTGCGAAGCAAAACACGACAACACGACAACACGACAACACGACAACACGACAACACGACAACACGACAACACGACAACACATTTTCATTTGAAACAATTTCTAACAAATCTATCCAGCTTCCTCGCGCTTGCCTGTCTGCTGATGTACGGTCTTTATGCGTATAGCAAAACAGTCGTGCCGCAGGAAGACTACAGCAATCATTATCTGGCAGCTTTGATTGACAAACATGAACGCCTGGATACGTTGAAAAAAAACCGACTGGTGTTTATGGGCAACTCCAATCTGGCATTCGGACTGGATAGCGAATACTTGCAGGAAACCCTGAAACGTCCGATTGCAAATTTGGGATTGCATGGCGCATTAGGACTCGATTTTAATATTTTACAAACCCTTGATGTTATTGAAAAAGGCGATGTTGTCATTATTTGTATTCCCCACTTTTTACCGACGCAGGGAACGAAAAAATTATTGTCCACGACGAATAAAATTTTCCCAAAAACAAAAGACTGGACAGTAGGACTCAGTGCTTACGATGAATTTGATTTTGCGATGGACGATGCGATAAAGAGTATACAAATTGCAAAGAAACAACGATTCAGAAAAGCAGCAAAACGAGCTAAAAAGGAATCCGTCTATCGCCGAAATGGGTTTAATGCATCTGGAGATATGGTGGCACACACACAAGTTGCGACACCCAATGAAATCAAAAAATGGGAATCGGAATGGGATGTAGAAGGTTATGACAAGGAAATAGAAAGGCTAAAAGAGTTTTACATTGCGGCAGAAAAAAAGGATGTTCCGGTGTACCTGACTTATCCCTGTTTCGCGGAATATGGCTATAAGAAAACCCAAAAAGAATTGGATATTTTAGAAGATTATTATGCTGAATTACCTTTTCCTGTATTGGGCAAACCAGAAGATTTTGTATATCCCGACAGCCTGTTTTTTGATACTGTTTATCATTTGAATAAAAAGGGGCGAGAGGTGTGGAATCGGGATTTAGAAGTATTATTGAAGGCGAATATTAAAGAATTGAATTAAGACAGACTGAAAATAAAGGTCATTAACAATCAAAATAAGGGTCAGTTTTTGATAAAAATGCTCTTAATTTACATTAAATTTGACCTTTAAATATTGAAAATGAATCTAAAAAACCAACTTCTTAATATAATAACAACTTCACCAGGACTTTCTTCCAGCGAAATTCATGAAAAGTCGGGAACAAAGAAAAGTTATTCTACCACCAAGAGAATATTGGGCAAATTGGTAGATAAAAAGCTCATTGATAAAATTGGAAAGAAGAAGGGAGCTAGATATCAAATAGGGAAATCTTATGACATACTTCATTCAATAGATTTAGAAGAATATTTTGAAAAAGACATTGATGAACGCATAATAAAACCAACATTCAATTTCGATCTAATTCAAAAAGACCTCTATCAAGTTGATCTATTTACAGATCCAGAATTGGAAGAATTGAATAGCCTGCAATCAAAATACCTGGAAAATATATCGAGTTTATCTGAAAATGAATACAATAAAGAAATCGAAAAATTAGCGATAGATCTAAGTTGGAAATCATCACAGATAGAAGGAAATACCTATACTTTACTGGAAACAGAAAGGCTTTTGAAGGAGAAAAGAACGGCTGGGGGAAAGTTGAAAGACGAGGCAGTTATGTTATTGAACCACAAAGACGCGATAGATTTTGTGGTGGAAAATCCAGATTATCTGAAAACCTTATCAGTGAAAGCGATTGAGGATATTCATAGTATTCTGGCAAAAGAGTTGGGCATAAATAGAAACCTAAGAAGCAGAAGAGTAGGCATAACAGGTACGAATTACCTTCCCTTGGACAATGAGTTTCAAATAAAAAAAGCATTTGAGGGCATGTGTCAGTTGATTAATGAAAAGTCAGATGTTTTTGAAAAATCATTGCTTGCGCTAATTTTAATCTCTTACATTCAGGGATTTATGGATGGCAATAAACGGACAGCGAGGATCGTCAGTAATTCTATTTTGATAGCCAATAATCATTGCCCGATTTCCTTTAGAACAGTGGATTCGATTGAGTATAAAAAAGCAATGCTTGTCTTTTATGAACAAAATAATGTTACCCCATTTAAAAGAATATTTATAGATCAATTTCGATTTGCCGTAAACACTTATTTCTAAGAAACAAGACCCAACCAGTTACTAATCCTCCAATAACCAATCATTATAATAATTGTTATTTAATTCCCTACAATTTGCCTGGTTTTTACCAGTTGTTTTTGCCTTATATTGGGCAATCGGACGGAAAAATTTCCGTTGGCAAAACCTGTTTTTACTGGTCGCCAGTTACTATTTCTACGGCTGTTGGAGTTGGAAGTTTTTGTTGCTGATTATTATCAGTTCGGTCGTCGATTATGTGATAGGGCTGGTCTTGCAGGATACCGAAAAACCGCTGCACCGAAAACTACTGCTGGCAGTAAGTCTGGCCACCAACCTCGGCATTCTCGGTTTTTTCAAATACTATAATTTTTTCATAGCATCTTTTATCGACCTATTTGCCAGAAATGGCATCGACCTCGACCCGTTTACTTTGAAAATTGTTCTGCCAGTTGGTATCAGTTTCTATACCTTTCAGACCCTTAGTTATACCATCGACATTTATCGCCGACAATTAGAACCGACCCGCGATCCAGTCAGCTTTTTTGCTTTTGTCAGCTTCTTTCCGCAGCTCGTCGCTGGTCCTATTGAACGGGCGAAAAGCCTGCTCCCACAGTTTGAGCGAGAACGAACTTTCGACTATGATACTGCTCGGAGCGGCATGCGACAAATCCTGTGGGGACTGTTCAAAAAAATGGTCATCGCAGATAACCTCGCGCCAGCCGTTGATCAGATTTTTACGAATTATACTGACTTAAGCGGTAGCGTCTTGGTCTTGGGCATTCTGTATTTTGCCATACAGATATATTGTGATTTTTCTGGCTATTCAGATATCGCCATTGGCACAGCAAAATTATTTGGCTTCAAGCTGATGACCAACTTCTCCTTCCCTTATTTTTCAAGGGACATTGGTGAGTTTTGGCGACGGTGGCACATTTCATTATCGACCTGGTTTCGCGATTATGTGTATATCCCATTAGGCGGAAGCCGTGCAAGTAAAGGGCGGCAATTTTTCAATATTTTTGTCACCTTCACGGTCAGTGGTTTCTGGCACGGCGCCAACTGGACTTTTATTGCCTGGGGCGCATTGCATGGTTTGTTTTACCTGCCCTTCATTTTTCTAGGTAGAAAAAAATACAAGGACGTAGCCGCACAAGGTCGCTGGTTGCCTTCTATTCGAGAAGCGAGTTCTATAGCTGTCACCTTCGCACTAGTCTTATTAGCCTGGACATTTTTCCGCGCACCGACTGTGACCGATGCCCTCCAGTATATTGCCGGAATTTTTGACCCCAGTTTATTTTCCATGCCTTCTGCATATCGCTTGCCTCTAGTGTATGTTATTGGAATATTGGGTTTTGAATGGCTGCAAAGAAGCAAAGTCTTCGCACTGGATATTGAATCCTGGCCGGTCGTACTGCGCTGGTCATTTTATATGTTGCTAGTCTATTTGATTCTATTTTTGGGAACGGGCGCACCGCAATCTTTTATTTATTTTCAGTTTTGACGATTACAATCGGTATGAAATTTGGCAAAAAATCCCTCGCAAAGACGCTAAGAAAAAACAAACTTTGCGACTTAGCGTCTTTGCGAGAAAATAGCCGTTTATAAATTGTCTTGAATAATCAATGTGAAACCAATTAACAAAATAAAACACCAACTCCACCAAGCCTGCCAGCAAAATATCCAAAGCAGAATCGCAGTCATACAACAAAAGCTGGAAGCCATTCAGGAATCCAAAAACAACGAAACAAAAAGCAGCGCAGGAGACAAATACGAAACTGGCAGAGCCATGATGCACATAGAAGCTGATAACGGTCGGAGACAACTCGCAGAAGCCAAAAACGTCAGGAACAAACTGAGACAAATCAAACCAGAAAAAGTATACACACAAGTCGAGCCAGGCAGCTTGGTGCTGACCGATAAAGGAAAATATTATATTTCCATCGGCATTGGTAAGGTAAAATTAAAAGACACTTTGTATTATTGTATTTCCGAAGATGCCCCAATAGGAAAAGTATTAAACAGAAAAAAAGCAGGTGATGAAGCAATTTTCAATGGAAATAAAATTCTAATAAAGGAAATCCAGTAAAAATTCATCGTTCATCATTTATAGTTCATCATTCAATAAAAATAACATGCAATTACGATTCAAAAACATCACTCCAGAAATCTATTCAAAAATCAAACACGTCATGGGTAAAATGGGCGTAATAATGGGAGACGAAAATGGCGATTTTTCTACCAAGGGCGTCAAAGGAACATACAATATCAATGCAGAAGAAGAAACGCTAGAAATTTCAATTAACAAAACACCGATCCTTTTACCGAAGAAAATGATTGCCGGACAAATTAAAGATGCCGTCGAAAAAATGGGTGGAGAAGTCATCGCGTGATAAAATTTCTCACAAGGCTGTTACTGTTCTTTTTTATCTGTTTTCTGATACCAGAAATTGGGCTGCGCTTTGTCGTACCCAAAATCAGTCATCACCAAAACATAGAAAAAGCTGTCCGTTTATTGCCGCAAGTTGATGAAAATACCATTCTATTTGTAGGCGATAGCCGTGTAGAATGGGGAATCAAACCTTCCACCATAGAGCAAGAAACAGGACAGCCCACCCTCAATCTCGCCATGCCTGGCAGCAATGGACTGGATGTGATGACTTATTTGAAAAAGAACAAAGTCTATCCGAAAAAAATCATTGTAGGAGTAAATTATTTTAGCCCGACCTGGCGAAATTTTAAAAAAACTGAAAAGCTGAACACAAGCTGGTGGAATAGACTATCGCTTAGCGCGAATTATTTGCTCAAGCAGCATTCTTATTTGTATGAAAAAAAATCGCTAGAGCAATACGCCGAAGGCGAGCAGCCCTTTTTTCTGCACCACAACTATGATAAAAAAGGTAGTGTTACAGTAAAAGAAAGAGGCAATTACGAAGAAAGAAAAGCCTTCCAACTCACTTGGTTCAAAAGCCGGGCTGAGAAAATGAACATAGACTCAATAGCCAATATTTATAGTAATAAAATGGCTAAAGAGGTCAGCCATTTTCAACAAAAAGGAACAGACGTAATTGGCTTAGTGATGCCTATATGCAATGACTTACACAAAATAGAAGGCTTTGAAAAAGTAGATTCACTAGCACATACAATTCCATTCAATCGGATAGACAATTATATGGATACGCACCGAATGAAGTTAAATGAAACAGCATTTCAAGATTGCTCGCACCTGACCCCCGCAGCAGCAGAAATTTTTTCAAAAACAATAGCCAATGAGTTGGTCAAATAAAACCCTTAGGAGGTAAAAAACACCCCAACCTCCGTGACCCTCCGTACCTTAGTGGTTTAAAAAAACACCCCGATGCGCCACCTAACTTTCATCCCAAAAAACGACAACACCTCAGCACAACAACACATCAAAGTTCTTTCAGCAAGCCATGCTCCAAAAGAACCTTCACCGACTCCAAAATCTCCCCAGAAGGCTGCCCGCTACGCCGGACAATATCTATCAAGTCATGTTTGCCATCAGCCAGATTGAGTGTCCACATCATAGCCGCCACGCGCAGCCGAGTCGAAGTATCTGAACCCAGATTAGGATACAAACCCCGCTTCCCCAACTGAGGTTCACAATGCGGCATCTGATTCACATAATAAGCATTGGCTTCTATCAGGCGTACAATATCGACCAGTCGGGCAACAGCGGTTTCCATCGCCTCAAAAGAAATAAAATCCTTATTATCTGCAGAAGTATGATACTCTGGATAAATAAAATAACGAGTCCGCATAACAGACCCCACAGGCAAATCAAAACCAGGCGAACAATACTGTCGCTCATCGCTCCCCAATGGGAAAAAATCTTCAGCGCGACAACCAATTTCCGTTTGATGAAGGACAGTCTCAGCAGCTCGGTCAGCCAGCGAATTACTTTGCCGACTTCGCTTATACGTAAACTGACCCGCATCACCAATACAGTTCAATACATAACCCGCTTTAAGGTGTTTTTTCAAATGTTCGCCCTGTTGAGAAAGATAATAAATCGGACCAATCGTCTCCGGCGCAAACAAAAAACGGTAAGTATAACGGGTTTGCCCCAATGCTTTGATCGCACGATACAAAAAAGCCTGCACCAGTGGCCCACTCAACTCATTATTCGCCATAGAAGGATGACAGATATAAGTAGAAAAGAAAATTTCATCCGTTGTTTCACCAGGAATAATAGCATCTGCCAGCGTCATCGAACCAGCAGTATCCAAAGTCGAATCAATACAAACCTCATATTCGCCCGGTTGTAAACTTTCCAACTGCCGATGCGTCAGACAAAAGCCCCAGCGTTCCTTATAATAGGAAGTTCGATAAGGAATCCAGTCGGGCTGGTCGGGCAAAGAATAGAGATGCTTTTTCAAATCCTCCAAAGACATTGTTTCCCTTACGGGAATAGAATAGCCAAGCAAGTGAAGGTTATTATGTTTAAAATCAATAATTTTTTCTCCGGTCGGCGATTTGATCCAGGCTTCACGCACATTCCACTCTGGCGGTACAGTCCAGTCGAAGCAGGTCGTCCCACTTGGAATTTCATGAATTTTTAAACCCACCAATTCCGATAAAATCTGAAGCGACTCCCGATTTCCATCGCCTGTCAGACTGCGTGTAATTGGCCAGAGGCGGTCGAAATATTGTTCGAGTTCTTTTTGCATGGGGTAAAGTTATTCAATTAATTTTTAGATTGGAATTTGGTGCTTGGTTTTTGGAACTTTCATTTGTTCAAAACATGATAATAAGTGAACGTAATCACTAAAAAACATGATAATAAGTGATTATAATCACCAAAAACCCTATTTTTGTATAAAAATGTATCCAAGAACACTAACAAATACGGTCAGGAAAAAAATAGGAAGAGGAAAAGCGATTATGATAATCGGGCCTCGACAGGTTGGGAAAACCACGATGATATTAAAAGAACTGGAAGGGATGAAGTACCAGTTTTTTGATGGTGATGACCCAACGGTGCGAACCTTATTAAAATCACCGAACACCGAACAAATCAGGCAGCTGATAGGTGGTCACAAAGTGGTGTTTGTGGATGAAGCGCAAAGAATTGAAGGTATTGGACTAACCCTGAAAATTATTACCGATCAATTCAAAGACGTGCAATTGTGGATAAGTGGCTCATCATCTTTTACGCTTTCGCATGAATTAAATGAACCGCTGACCGGACGAAAATGGCAGTATGAAATGTTGCCTATCAGTTGGGAAGAATTTGAGGGGCATGTTGGAACATTACAAGCCGAGCAACAACTTGAGACCCGCCTCTTATATGGTTTCTATCCCGATGTGCTTAACAATCCAGGGGAAGAAAAAGAGATACTCAAAAACTTGGTAGAAAGTTATCTGTACAGAGATATCCTTGCTTACGCAGAAGTTAGAAAACCAGAAGTGCTGGAAAAACTGGTGCAGGCTTTGGCTCTACAAATTGGTAGCGAAGCGAATTATAATGAACTGGCACAAACTGTAGGCGCAGACAAGAATACCGTCCAACGTTATATTGACATATTGGAGAAAGGCTATGTGATATTTAAACTGGGAAGTTATAGTCGAAATTTGAGGCGTGAGATTAAGAAAAATAAAAAAATCTACTTCTATGATATTGGTATCAGAAACATGATTTTGGGTAATTTTACCGACGTCAATTTGAGGCAGGACAAAGGAGGACTCTGGGAAAATTTTCTGATTGCCGAAAGGCTCAAACAAAATCAGTACAAAATGACACTGGCAAAATCCCATTTCTGGCGAACCACACAGCAGCAGGAAATTGATTATGTAGAGGAAGTAGAGCAGCGGGTTTACGGTTACGAATTTAAATGGAATCCCAAAAGAAAAGCCAAAATTCCAAAAACATTCCTGCAAAAATATCAAGCAGAAGGCAAAGTCATTCACCGCGACAATTTCAGGGAGTTTGTTTATATCTAGACATATAATGCTTTGACAAAATGAATTTAGCATTTGATATTCGTGGAAATTTAGTGCCACAAAAGCGAACAGAGGTAACACTTGAAGAATTCAAGACTACTTTCATTGATGCTTTTGAACCTGATTCTACCAGAAGTGAAATTTTTAAAAACTACTTACTGTATGTTGAGGATTTTAAAGAAGAAATTTCGACTGTTTTCATGCACTGGGTTAATGGTAGTTTTGTAAGCAATAAACAGAACCCCAATGATATAGATTTTGTGACTATTTTAGATCATAAAATTTATGAAAGTAAACGGGAGATAATTGACACTAAATATAGATTAAAAGGAGCAAAAGAACGGTATGGTGTTGATGCTTATACTGTCGAACTTTTTCCCGAAGGTCATCCTAAATATTTGAATTGTCAATCAGATTTAGTATATTGGGATAATTGGTTTAGCAAAACCAAATTAGATTGGAGAAAAAGAAAATTTTCTAAAGGCTATATTGAAATAAAATTTAGTACCTGATTTGTTTATTCATTAATTCTGCAATGGAAAATATTCAAATACAAGATAAAAAAATTATCCGAATAACGGATTTACTCGAACAAATAAAAGAACTCAACAAAATGATTGTATTGCATAAAGGTGATGCAGGAAATACTTCTATGCTTAGTCAGTACGAATACATGAAGAGTGAATTCGTAGAAGAGTTGAATACGCTTCTAAAAGATTTTCAAATTACCATTCAAGCTGCCTGAGGCTTCATGCATAAAAGAACAAATAAATTTTGTGTTTTTTGTGGAGAAGTACCGAAAGACAAAAACAAAGAACATATACTTCCTCAATGGCTTTTAAAATTAACAGGTAACCCTAAAAGGGTAGTAAAATTCGGCTTTGATTATTTTAATGATAGATCACTTGAATTTGATTGGAAAAGTTTAGCTGTTCCATCTTGCAGTGCATGCAACAGTGAATTTTTTTTATGAGAAATCAAAATACATAAACATAACCTCTGCTAAAACTACAAACCTGTAGGTTTTATAAAAGAATACTAAAAAAACCTAATCTATCTTAAACAGAAACTCAATGCTACTCAAGCTACCAAAACCATCGGGTCATAAACAAGGCTGGCCCTGGACAGAAACAACTCCAGCAGAAGCCATTCAGCAAGGACAGGTCTATCCCAAAATTTCCATCATAGTCCCCACCTATAACCACGGCGCATTCATAGAAGAAACACTTCGTTCCATTATACTACAAAATTATCCGAACCTCGAACTCATCGTCATGGATGGTGGGAGTACAGACAATACAGTAGACATATTGAAAAAATATGACGAATGGATTAGTATCTGGAAAAGTGAAAAAGACAAAGGACAAAGCGATGCCATGAACAAAGGTTGGCAACAGGCAACCGGAGAGGTCATTGGATTCATCAATTCGGACGATTATTACGAGCCGGGGGTTTTTGCCAGAGTAGGCAGGTATTTTAGCAGTGCATCTGACCTAGAAATGCTGCTCGGCAAAACCCGTATCATTGATAAAGACGGAGCAGAAATCAA
Source organism: uncultured Saprospiraceae bacterium (assembly GCA_937951615.1). Taxonomy (GTDB): domain Bacteria; phylum Bacteroidota; class Bacteroidia; order Chitinophagales; family Saprospiraceae; genus JAHDEO01. The sequence goes on from CALFBH010000075.1 coordinate 18,398, forward strand.
AGTGAAAACGCCTTGTAGACGATATTCACAACTCGCAGTATTGGGCGGCAGACATAATATGCCCAATAATCCTGTCGGCTATTTTTATAGTAAAAAAATACAGGAAGAAGTAGGTGATTTTGACGTGAATGACCACTATTCAATGGATTATCGCTTTTTGCTCAAAGCATTCAAAGCAGCAAGGCACATCACCTATATAGATGCTGTGTTTGGTAATTATCGCTACGACGACCACACCAAAACATTCAATAATAACCAATCGGCAAAGGGGGGAGAAATCAGAGAAAAACTACAAAGAATGGCAGTAGAAGAATCTGAGCCTTTCGGCGAACGATATGTAGAATACCTCAAAAAAAGCCACGAACTCACCAATAAAAAAACTCGCTTGCCCCGACGCTTAGGCATCAAAAAAATATTCGCGCCAGGCATTGACCGCCAATTGGATAAAATAGATGAACGACTATTAGCCATTGAAGACAGTAATCGAGTGACGAGTTGAATGAGTTGCGAGTTGACGAGTTGCGAGTTATTGTATTTTCCGACAACACCAACACGACAACACGACAACACATCAACAGGACAACACATCAACAACATGAATAAAATAGACATTGCCTACATTGTTTCGCATGGCTTCGCAGCACGCATGGTCTTACAAACAGGCTTATTAAAAAAGCTGGTAGAGCAGGGAAAAAAAGTTGCCCTAATCACCCCGGATGCCAATGATCCCAACATCAAAGCCGTTTGCGAGGAAGCGAATATTGCTTTGTACGAATACGAAGGAAGCGGTAAACGTTGGTCAAATCAGTATTTGAGAATGCGCAAATATTTTCTGGAAGATGTAGAACAAAATGTTGCCCTACTGGAAAAACACAAGCGGAGCAAAGCAGAAAATAAAGGAAATTTGAAAAGACAATCGCTTGTTGCTTTTTGTTATGCGATGTACAAGTTCAACAAAGTCTTTCCATGGATTAGGAAGCTTTTTATTCGATACGAACAAAAATACATCAACACACCAGCAGCCGAGACTTTTTTGAAGGAAGTGCAACCACGATTATTGGTCTCTACTTATCCGGTCAGCCTTACAGAAGGCATTTTACTGAATGCTGCGCAGCAATTGAATATACAGACGACCATCCACTTATTGAGTTGGGATAATATCAGTTGCAAAGGACGTTTTCCTGCCTTAGCAGATAAATATATTGCCTGGGGAACGGTGATGTCCGATGAATTTCAATCTTATTATGGCATTGAAGAAAAAGACATTTACCATTGTGGCGTTCCGCATTTCGATGCGCATATAGACGTGCTAAAGCAGCCGAATATTCGCCCTTTTATAGAAAGACTGGGTTTGAATCCCGATAAGCCTTATCTCTTTTTTGCCATGAGTTCTCCTCACTTCGCACCACGTGAAATTGACATAGTAGAATGGCTTAGTGAAAAAATTGAAGCCAATCTTTTTGGCGATGAGATGCAATTCATTATACGCCCGCATCCACAAAACGTAACGGGTTCGATGGCAGACAAAACCTGGCTAGGGCGTTTGGATAGCCTAATCAGCCATCGGGTGAAGGTAGATTATCCGCAACTGGTAGAAAGCAATTTGCAGTGGAGTATGAAGCAGAGCGACATGCTTCGCTTGTCCAATATGCTGGCAGGCGCGTCGGTTTGTATGAATTCAGGATCTACAGTTTCGATAGATGCTTTTATGGTGGATACACCAGTGGTGCTTACTGTTTTTGATGCAGATGAAGAACGAGATTATTGGTTTTCAGCCAGACGAATTGCCGATTTTCCACACATGAAAAAATTCCTATCTTTCAATGGCGCATCAGTTGCCCGAAATTTTGACGACCTTACGAAGCATTTAAAAAATTATATCGAAAACCCGAAAGCCAATTGGGAAGCCCGACAACATACCCGATACATGGAATGTGGCGAGAATGACGGAGAGGCAACCAACCGGGTTTGTGCTGCAATTCTGGATATTCTGGGGGATACAAATCAACAGGTAAGTGTACAAATAGAAAAAAATAGTACTTTGACTAATCCTGTAGAATAGAAGGTTAGGAACGTATAGGGAATAGTAATTGAATTCATTAGGTTACCCAATAACCCAATAACCAATCAACTCAAACAATGAAAGCAAAATTATACAAATTAATAACTGGTCTTCCTATAATCGGAACCAAGATAGCCGCATCGCGTGAGCAACGGCAAGTTGAATTATACAGAAAAAAACTGCACGATATACCGCCTGTGTTTATCTATCAGCCGGGAAAAGTAGGTTCGTCTACTTTGCGTAGGTCGATCAGAAAGTATTATGATGGAGCGGTTCTGGCTGCACACAATATAGAAAATGGCTTCGATTGGACTGTGGATATACTGAATGAAGAAGTCAAAAAACAGCCAATTCCAATAAAACTTATTACGCCAATCAGAGAACCTATTTCCAGGAATTTATCCGCCTTTTTCCAAAATTTTGAACGCTTTGCCGGTGTGAAATTTGAAGATAGCCAACATTCTGTCCCGGAATTGATGGAGATTTTCTTTGAAAAAGTAGGACATGATTTTCCGATTAATTTTTTAGACCTTCACATTCTTAAACACTTTGGGATTGATGCTTATCAAACACCTTTTCCTGATGAGGATTATGTGCTTCTAAAAAAAGGGGAGGTAGAGTTATTAATCATGAAATACGATATTGACGCAACGATAAAAAATAAAATAATCGGAAATTTAATCCATAACAAATCTTTCAAAATTGATGAAAACCGGAACGTTTCATCGAGTAAAAAATATGCTTCTGTGTATAAGGAAATGCAAAACATCTCCTTCCCAAAATGGTACATAGACAAAATGCTGAACAACAAGTATATGAAACATTTTTACAATAAAGAGATTAAAGGTATAGCCGATAAATGGTCTTGAGGGAGTTGGCATGTTACGATAATTTTGCTTATTTTTATAAAAATAATTGTCCATGAATATCGAAACAACTAAATCGGAATTGATAGAAATGATTGAAACGATACAAAATGAAGAAGTTTTGGATCGGATGAAATCGCAGGCGCAGAGACTGACAGAGATTGATAAAAATATCTCCGAATCTAACTATTCAATAGAAGAAGCCGAATTAATTGATAAGATTAAGGAGGTCGTATCTAAAGACGATTTGATACGGCATGATGATTTATATTTAAAGTTGCTTAAAGAAGAAATTACGTCTGAAGAGCATGAAGAGTTGGGTGAGTTGATTGATGTATTAGAGAATGCCAGTGCGGAAAGACTGAAATATATGATTCACCTTTCGAGGTTATGGAACACAACTGTTCAAAAAGTGATGAAACGTTTAAATATCAAAGCTCCGAAAGACCTTCATGCCTAGAGCCTATATTCCGAAAAAGGATAGAAAAGCAGTTCGAAAAAGAGCAAACTTTTGCTGTGAATATTGCAAGGCTCTAAGAGCATTTTCGCCTACTACTTTTCATGTTGAACATATTATACCAATTGTTTCTGGTGGAGATAATTCATTGGAAAACCTCGCTCATGCCTGTGGTGGCTGCAATTTTAATAAAAACACAAAGACGTTTGCGCGAAATCCAGAAACAGGGGAAACCGTCCCACTTTTTCACCCAAGAAAAGATAAATGGTCAGACCACTTCAAGTGGAATGATGAAGCCTTAAAAATTATTGGTATTACATTGACAGGGCAGCTAACTATTCGTGTTTTGGATATGAATAGAGAGGGGCTAGTCAATCTGAGAAAAGCTACAAAAGCTATTGGTGCGCATCCGCCAAGGGCTTAATACCTCACAAAAGGCGTCTAAAAATTAGTTTCTATTTTCATAATGAACCAACCAACTGTCACTATAGTCCTGCCTGCCCATAATGCAGAAGATACGCTGGCTGATGCCATACGCTCCTGCCTCGACCAAACCTATGAGCATTACGAATTGTGGGTGCTGGAAAACGGTAGCACAGATAAAACGCTGGACATTGCCCAGTCATTTAAAGATGAAAAAATAAAAGTATTCAGTCTGGGAAAAGTAGGCTTCCAGGGCGCATTAACTTATGGACTGGAAAATGCCAAGTCTAAATACATTGCTCGCATGGATGCTGATGACATTTCCATGCGCCACCGCATACAATGGCAAGTTGAGTTTCTGGAAAAAAGCGAAGATGCGATTATGGTGGGAACACATTATGTCTTTCTGACCCCCTTTGGACATATTATCGAACGCCAGCCAGGGAAATCTACCCGACAACTTAAAGTCGAACACTTTAATACCAATAACCAGCCAGTTCGGAAATACTTTGCCGACCCGACGGTGATGTTTGATCGGGAAGCAGCCATTGAAGCTGGCGGATACGACGACGAATTTACAATCGGAGATATTCCGCTTTGGATTCGAATGTTAAAGACGGGGAAATGCTTTGAAGCCACAGAAATTCCGTTTATTTACCGGCTCAAAGCAGCATCCATGTCGCAAGGCTACAAGCCATATCTGGATAGTATTGCTATTCGGAAAAAATACGCCCCTGAGCAGTTGAAGGATTGGCCAGAAGTACCACCTTCTAATTATGGAAGCAAAGACACTTTTGGGTTTTGGAAAAGAATGGCTGATTTTGAATTAATGGCAGGCAATAGAAGGGCAGTACATAAAGCATTAGCCCAGATGATGAAAGAACCCGTTCCCATCAAACAAAAAATCAAAGCAGTAATTGCTTATGGGCTGATGCCCGGCTTTAAAAAAAGAGTACAACGCAAGCATAAAAATCTTGAATTTGTCCGTCGTCATGACATAGAAGAAGCCTACAAGGATTATTTATAATGGAAGAAAGTCGAAAAACAATTATAGAAAAACAAAGGTCGCCGTTTAAAGTCAACTTTAGCGAACTTTACCAATACAGAGAATTGCTCTGGACGCTGACCTATCGCGACCTACGGGTCAAATATGCGCAGACGGTCATCGGTTTTTTATGGGTATTTCTCAATCCGATCTTTACGCTAATTATTTTGAATTTTGTATTCGGACAAGTTGCTAAAGTAGATACCGGAGAAATTCCACACGTCATTTATACCATTGCAGGCATGTGCGGCTGGACTTATTTTCAAACCGTCCTCAGTTCGGCCGGAAATTCACTCATCAGTTCGCAGAATATGATTAAAAAAATCTATTTCCCACGACTGGTGATTCCACTTTCCAAAGCCATTACAGCACTCATCAATTTTGGCGTCGTCATGCTTTGCCTCGCTATCATCATGGCTGCTCTGCGTTTTGCACCAAGTGCCAACATTATCTACAGCCCGTTTTTTGTTCTGATGGCTTTGATTTCGGGACTAGCTGCAGGTATTTGGATGAGTGCATTGACGATTCGTTTTCGCGATTTCCAACACATCACACCTATGCTGCTGCGACTGGGCATGTTTATCACGCCGATTGCCTACCCTGCGAGCGCAGTACCCGAAAAATATCAACTCCTTTTCCACCTCAATCCAATGGCAGGTGTAGTAGAAGGCATGAGATGGAGTTTGGTCGGTGGCGATCCGCCAAGCCAGTATGCTTACATTTCTTTTGTTTTGATTACAATATTGCTCATCACAGGTGTTTTTTATTTTAATAAAGTAGAGCGCGTGATGGCGGATATTCTATAAAATTTTAAGCGTAAATTATGATAAAGAAATACGTTTGATTATTATTCTGTTTTTGAAAAACAGAGATAAGAATATGTTGGGAATTATACAATGTTACAAAACCTCATGAATAGCGTCTAACTCACGAATAAAACACAAATACATTACCTTTTATATGATAAGCCGGAACGACATGAGCGTATTAAGCCTAAGTCCTGAAAAACGACAAAAGTGGCTATCTAATCCCTTGTTTGTGCTAGGCTACCCCAAGTCAGGCACATCACTTCTTATGGGCATATTTGACAACCATCCTCAATTGATTGTTATTCCAGAGGAAACAGATTTTTTCAATGTTGCTTATAGACGAGCTAAAATACTGGCAGCAGATTCCCGAATATCAAAGGGAGAAAAAATTAAAACTATTTGCAAAGTTATTTGCAACGAGACCCATTTGCGGAACTTCAGTAGAGGAGAAGTCAAACAGGATATTAGTGGTAATTTTGATTATAAAGATTTTGACAGCAAAGGATTCAGTCTCGCAATTAGACAATATCTATCAGATAGAGAATTTACACCCAAACAGGTGCTAAAAGCGATTCCCTATGCCTTTCAGCGTATGTCTGACATGTATTATTCGGACATCAAATACTGGGTAGAGAAAACACCTTATAATCGGGCATTAGTATCTGGGCGAGTTGATTTGATTCAGGAGATGTTTGAGCATAATAAGCTGATTCACATCATTCGAGACCCAAGAGATAATTATCTGGCCTATAAAAAGAAATGGGCAAACCTCAAGGTGACTGACTTTTGCTACGAATGGAAAAGAGTATATACACTAATTAAGGAATTGGAAAACAAACCCAATAATCTGACCATTCGATATGAAGACTTGGTGACTTATCCTGATAAAACGCTGGAATTAATTACTGATTTTCTGCGAGTACAATATTCGGAAAACCTAGAACAGCCTTCCAAGTATGGAAATCCCTGGTTTGGAAATTCTATGTTTGATGAAAAACATCAGGGCATCAGCAATAAAAATCTGGGGCGTTTTCGCAATCTGGAAGATCAGTCAAAAATTGTTGCGATTGAGGCGATGCTTGAAAAACCGATGGAAGATATGGGCTACACACTTGAATGTGAGCCAAGCGGAAAGTTCTCTGATATGAAACACCATCTGGCTTATAAAATGAACATCATCCCAAGAGTATATACCAATTTTCGACTTGCATTTGATTCGAAATTGAAGGCGTTTTTATGGAAGTAAAAAGATAGCCCAATAGTCATGAAATTATCAAATTATCCTGATCCATTTGTTGTTTTTGGACCTTCAAAATCCGGGACGACCTGGCTTCAAAAATTATTGGACAGCCATCCTGACGTGCGTTGTCATTTCCAGTTGCCTATGTTCGGGCTGGATAAAAACAAGTCGCTTTTTGCAAAAGGGAATGGGGTACTCAATTTAAATAAGAGTCCATTCAAGGGCGTTTTCAAAACAGAGTTAGAAGGGCAGGAATATTTTGCCCGACTCACATACTTTTCTCAAATTCAAAAAGATTTACAAGGTCTTAGTGCGAAATTAAAGGCAGAAAAAGCAACAGATGTCGACACGATTGATTTCTGGCACCATAATGGACTGAAAGCGATTTTTGAAACCTTATTATATGATAACGACCAGAAAAAAATATTTGGAAATAAAGCCTATACAAATTTAGAAACCTTCTTTAGGTTATATCCTGCCGGAAAAATTATCAATATCATCAGGGATGGGCGGGATGTTTGTGTGTCGAGGCGTTTTCATACGCTGCGGATGGGGGCTTATTATCATGGAGATGAAAAAAATAAGTGGTTGTATCACCTGAATAGCCTTTCCTTAGGAAGGCGAGTAACAAAAAAACTGAACAGAGATTTGGGTTGGTTTGGAGAAAAAAACTACCGGAATAGAGATGATGTCCCATTATTTTCAGCGGCTGCCCTCGCCAAATTTGCTAAAGACTGGGCATTGATTACTGAATATATTTTGGAATGGCAGACAAAGCGACCTGAACAGGTGTTTTGTATCAGATATGAAGGTCTCAAATCGAATCCAAATTCAGAACTTGCAAAAGTACTCCAGTTTATCGGTGCAGATGCCTCTCCAGAATGTATCCATGCAATGATTGAACAAAACTCATTTTCAAAATTAAAAAGCAATAAAGCGTCGGGCAGTTTTTTTCGTAAAGGCATTATAGGCGACTGGAAAAATCATTTTACAGAAAAAGACACACAATTATTCAAACAACTTACAGGTGATTTACTGGTCAGGCTGGAATACGAGGCTAATCTGGAATGGGAATGAGCGATAAACGTGGAAAACTCAAGGCGGAATCTCCAATAAAATCTGTTTTCAGTACGCTGGGTACCGAGTTGTTTCTCTTTCCAGTGCTGATTGTCGCAGGGGCATTGATTACCCGTTATCTTGGACCTGCCAACAAAGGTATTTACAGCTTCATCATGCTGATATTTGGTATTTTTGTGCCGCTGATGATGTTTGGAAATTCTGGAAGTACCCGCTATTATTTAAGTAATAAAGAATATGAAGTAAAAGAAATTTTCGGAAGCTTACTGGTAATGGTCATCCGTTTTAGCCTACTGGCCAATATGCTTATTTATCTGCTTTGGTATATGGGATGGTTGGGCAAAACAGGTGCAGCCATCACGACTCCCCAAATAAGCATTATACTGGTTGCTATTCCGCTGACAATTGCCAATCTGCTCCTGATGCGAATATTGGTAGGCACCTCACAATTTGTATTAAAAAACACAACAACAATTGTATTCAGGCTGGTACAGGCAGGACTGGTTTTGTTTTTTGCCTATGCGATTCATGCTGGACTGACGGGCGTGGTTGCAGGAATCATGCTGGCAAAATTTACTTACCTGCTCATTCAGTTGAAAATTATTCTGGGACATTATCACATCGAATTTACTTATAATAAAGAGTTTGTAAAAAAAGCTCGTATTTATGGTATGAAGGTTTGGTTGAATGAAATTGTCCGAATATCCAATAACCGGCTCGATCAACTCATTATTGGCCTTCTGCTGGCACCTGAATTGCTGGGTTTCTTTTCGGTGAGTGTTGTTGTTGCAGAACTGGTCCAAAAACTACCTAATTCCGTTGTGCAAGTATTCTTTAATGAGATTGCAAAAGCTGATGAAATTAGAAAAAAAGAACTGCTGTCGCGTATTCATAAACTAACTTTATGGGTAACCATACTGGGTGGTGTTTTTTTGGTATTGACAGGGTACTGGTTAATCATACTTATGTATGGTGAAGTATTTAAATTTTCTTATGAAATATTATTATACTACCTGCCAGGCGTGATTGTTTATATGTCAACGCGTATATTTTTACAATATTTTGGAGCAACCGGGCAGCCTATGAAAAATACCTGGATACAGCTCGCAGGTATTATCGTTAGCATTCCAGCTTATTTTTTACTCATTGACAAAATGGGCGTTATTGGAGCAGCCATTGCTAGCACAATAGGATATTTGGCGACCAATCTTACTGCCTTATATATATATCATGGACAAACGGGTAATGTATCATTGGCGATGTATGTTATGAACAAAGAAGACTGGAAATGGGCAGGAGAAAAATATCAGGAAATCAGAAAGAAATTACTAAAATAAAGAAACATGAATATAGCCATTATTACAGGCTCTGCTGGACTCATCGGCAGTCAGGCAGTCCGCTTTTTATCGGATAAATTTGATCAGGTCGTAGGGATTGATAATAATATGCGGGCCTACTTTTTTGGAGAGAATGCTTCAGTTGATTGGAATCGTCGCAGATTGGAAGACGAAGTAAATAATTATCGCCATTTGGAAGCAGACATTCGTCATTATGATGTGATTGAAAAAATATTTCGCGATTATGGCAATGACATCAAATTGATTGTACATACCGCAGCACAGCCTAGTCATGACTGGGCAGCAAAAGAACCGATTACAGACTTTTCAGTCAATGCTACAGGCACAGTGAATTTATTGGAAATAACGCGCTTGGTCTGTCCCAAAGCTGTATTTATTTTCACTTCTACCAATAAGGTTTATGGCGACACGCCCAATAGACTGCCACTGGTCGAATTGGACACACGTTGGGAAATAGCCGAGGATCACAAATATTACGAGCATGGTATTGATGAGGAAATGAGTATCGATCATTGCAAACACTCCCTCTTTGGTGCATCAAAAGTAGCCGCAGATGTTATGGCACAGGAGTATGGAAAATATTTCGACATGAATGTCGGTGTATTTCGCGGAGGTTGTCTCACAGGACCCAATCATTCAGGAACACAACTGCACGGCTTTCTTTCTTACCTGATGAAATGTGCGATAACAGGCGATCATTACACGATTTTTGGGTATAAAGGCAAGCAGGTTCGCGATAATATTCACAGCTATGATTTGGTGAATATGTTCTGGCATTTTTATCAAAACCCAAAACAAGGTGAAGCCTATAATGCAGGTGGCGGGCGACACTCCAACTGCTCCATGCAGGAAGCCATTTCGCTTTGTGAAATGATTACAGGCAACAAAATGAATTACAGCTATTCCGAAGACAACCGCGTCGGCGATCATATTTGGTGGATCAGTGATGTCTCCAAGTTTAAAAACGACTATCCAGAATGGGACTGGAAATACGACTTGAAAGACATTCTGGAACAAATACACGAAGAAATGGCGGGACGAAAACTTTAGAATTGAGTTATTGAGCTGATGAAGTAAAATCAACTCAATCAACCCAATAACTCAATCACCCAATACACTCAATCAACCAACATTGAAAGATAAAGTAATGATCGTCACAGCCTGGGTATTTCCTGGCACTGGTGGCACAATAGCGATACTGAACAATCTCCTTGAATATTTTTCGCAGGAAGAAGTGATATTGGTCGGCCGTCCACATCTCTTGAATGATGAACAAAAATGGGGAGAACACCTGCCTCGTTTATACCCGATACAACCTATTTTGCCACCCAAAGGGCGAACCAATAAATACAGACGTTTATTGGCATTGCCTCGGATTATACCCAGATTAAAACAAATAGCTCGGGAAGAGAATTGTACAAAAATACTTTCTGTTTTCCCTGACGAATTTATGATGTATGCATCATACCAGGTGAGTAAAGAACTTGATTTGCCGTTTTATACCTGGTTTCATAATACTTATTTGGACAATCGTCATGGATTGTGGAGAAGGATAGCAAAACGCTGGCAGCCAAAATTTTTCAATCACGCTGAAACCAACTTTGTGATGAGTGAAGGGATGCGGGATTATTATGCCGATGTGTATCCCGATATTACCTTTGAACCTTTAGAACATGGCTTTGTAATTCCTGAAGTATCTTATAAACCTCCATCCCAAGCACAAGGAAAAATAAAATTTATGTTTTCTGGCAGCTTGAATGAGTCCTGCCTCGATGCTTCTATCCGCATCTTCAAACACATTATTGCGAATCCTAATTATGAGTTGCATATATTCACAGGAGATACCAATTTTCTGGATATACACGATATAAAAGGCGATAATGTAATCGTACATGGATTCCGACCACTGAGCGAATTTGTTGCGATGTTGAATCAGTTTGACATTATGCTGCTACCGCATGGCTTTGTGGGGGGGCAGACAGAAGCAGAGTATAAAACTATTTTTCCAACACGGACAATTCCTTTATTATATTCAAATAGACCGATACTGGCGCACAGCCCGCCACATGCCTTTCTGACCACTTTTCTGAAGCAAAGAGATTGTGCAGAAGTAGTAGAAATAGCGGATACCAATGCGATACAAATAGCTATTGATAGATTAATCAATGATGAACAACGTAGAAATCAGCTGATTAAAAATGCATTGGAAACATCAGACTTTTTTAATGTAAAAAGGATTGGTGGAAAACTGAAACAAGCCCTTTTTTCCTAATAATGAATCAAACTATTACACCTGTTTTTGTCATTGGACTCAATCGGAATGGAACGACTTGGCTAGGGAATATTCTGTCTCAATGTTTTGATATTTCCTCTCCGTATCACGAACTGCACTATGGCGTCTGCGAAGTCAATCTTTATGATAATGCTAAATATTGGGGAGATTTCAGTCAGCTGAACAATTATATCAATTTTCTGGAAAGCTACTGTAATGCCGATGTCTTCAAATTGCTAGAGGGCAAGCTGTCTTGGTTTCAGGAACATCCCGCAGAAAATTTTTATCAGTTTTTCTTTGAAACGATAGATCAGTTTACACAAAAGCAGGGCAATCAGTATTGGGTCGTCAAACTGGATCCGGGCTTTTTTCATGATGCCGCAGAATTTGACCGATTTAAAAAAGAAGTTCAAAAAAGATACTCGACGGCCAGGTATATCGTTATACAGAGAGCCTTTGAGGGGTATATTGATTCTTATATCAATATGATAGGAGAAGCCAAAATCAGTCGAAATACAAGCCTAAAAAGAAAAATATCAGGAATCACTGGAGCGATGTTTTATCATTATTTTTATCCCCGAATGCATAAAATGCCAGACAAAGGAGACACGCTGGCTTTATCCTACGAAAATCTGAAAAATGATTTTACAGATAGCCTGGAAAACATCAGACAATTTATCGGCTATACAAAAAAGCCTAAGCCTGATGCCCTAAAGCGAAATGTACAAAATACCAGTTTTACGACAGGAGAACGAGAAAAAAAAGGTGCTTTGATTGCTTTGTCCGCTTTTGTATTCAAATACTTTTCGCCTTTGACAGCTTTGGCGGTTCGGATACGATACAAATTTCAGAAACCTAACAAACTTCCCCCTTTATGGTGGCGGCTGACCAAGGCAGAACACTTCAAAGAACAACTCAAACAGGAACTAAAAGATACCGACCAGTTGAGGTTATTAGAATTGCTTAAATGAAAAATTTATTAATTATTATTCCTCATTTGAGTTCAGGAGGAGCCGAAAAATGTGCTGCAAATCTTTCTGATTTACTCAAGGAAAAGTACAAGGTATATATTGTTACTTTTTTTTCCGAGAAGCAATTCAAAACTTCTTATGCGTATCACGGAGAACTCCATTCCATCGGACAGAAATCAAGTACATCGAAATTTCAAAAAATAAGCAATACCATACAGCGGATTACCTTTTTAAGGAAATTTAAAAAACAATACAACATTGATTATACAATCAGCTATCTATTCAATGCACATATCGCAAACGTTATCAGCAAAAGAAAAGACAAAGTGATACTGGCTTTGAGTACCTACCTTTCGGCAAATGAAATTTTAATCAAAAGAAAAAAATGGATAACAAAATACTACAGAAAAGCAGATAAATTGGTCGCACTGAATAAGCGTGGTATGAATGACGTTGTAGATAATTTCGGTGTTTATCCACAATTACTTACTGTGATTCCCAATTTTTATGACGCTAAAGATATTCAGAAAAATGCCAAAGAGCCTGTGCCAGAATGGGAAAACACAGCAGCTTATACCAAATTTCTACAGGTCGGCAGATTTACTTATGCTAAAGGGCAGTGGCATTTACTTCGCATATTCAAGGAAACGCTGAAACACACCCCAAATGCCAGGCTTTTCATCATAGGAGCAGGCGAAATGCAGGAATTTTTGACCGATTATGCGGCAGAATTGGGTTTGAAGTTACAAGACTTAACAAAGACAGAAGATAAAACACCAGACTTGAAAAACCATAACCTCATTTTTATGGGTTTTCTTTCCAATCCATTTAAATACCTGCGTCAGTCAGATTTGTTTTTATTTACCAGCCTTTATGAAGGTTTTCCCAATGCCTTATCGGAAGCCATGATTTGTGGATGCAAGGTATTTAGTACAGACTGTACAACTGGACCCAGAGAATTAATAGCCCCCGAACAGAAAGCAATCCAAAATTATCCTTTTCATACGGATTATGGCGTTCTTTTTCCTGCTTTTAATGGCGAAAAAATTAATGTAAATCACCCCATTTTGCCAGAAGAACAATGTTGGATAGACACTTTAAAGAGATATGCCGATAAGCCTGAAATATATGACCAAATGGGCGAAAACGCTGAAAAAAGAATGAGGAAGTACGATAAAAACGAAGTCAAGCGTATGTGGATAGAGCTCATTGATAAGGTGTAATCCACTTTGTTTTTTTGGAATTTAATACTTTGTAAATTTTACATTATGTGTGGTATTTGTGGAATGGTAGATATAGCTGCCCCTCAAGAGGAATTTAGAGCAGCGTATATACAGAAGGCCAATGATAATATGCATCATCGTGGCCCCGATGAAGCAGGTGTATATGCCAATAACTGGGGAAGCATTGCTATGCGTCGATTATCTATTATTGACCTAAGCAGTGGCTCACAACCCATTTACAACGAAGACAAAAGCATTGTCATCGTTATGAATGGCGAGATATACAATTATCGCGAACTCAGGGAGATGCTGATTGCCAAAGGACATCAATTCTCGACCAACTCTGATACAGAAACACTGGTACACCTGTATGAAGAATACGGAACTGAAATGCCGAAATACCTCAAAGGTATGTTTGCATTTTCCTTAATGGATAAAAAAAATAAACGACTCTTTTTGGGAAGAGATCGCTTTGGCGAAAAGCCACTTTTTTACTACCATGATAAAAAAATGTTTGCTTTTGCGAGCGAACTAAAATCACTCCTTCAACATCCTGATATTCCCCGAAAAATCAATAAAACGGCCTTACTGTATTACCTCAATATATCTTTTGTACCCGACCCAATGACACTGCTAGAAGACATTAGCAGCCTGCCGCCGGGATATTGTATGTTGCTGGAAGCAGGAGAAATAAAAACATGGGCCTACTTTGAAGTAGATTATAAACCAGACCATACACTTAAAACCGAACAAGATGTAACGGATATGTTGCGTCCCCTTCTGGAACAAGCCGTTATTCGCCAAAAAGTAAGTGATGTCCCACTAGGAGCTTTTTTGTCAGGCGGTATTGATTCGAGTACAGTCGTTGCGCTGTTACAAAAAAACAGCTCGGAGCGAGTCAAGACCTTCACGGTTAAATTTGAAGAAGCCACTTATGATGAAAGTCATATCGCCCGTGAAGTTGCTGAAAAACTGGGTACAGACCACCATGAGATTACCATTCCGAATCAGAATTTTACAGAAGATATTTTTTGGAAAATTATAGATCATGTCGGCACGCCTTTCCCTGACTCCTCCGCGATTCCTACCTATTTTATCAGCAAAGAAATTCGTTCTTATGTAAAAGTTGCGCTGTCGGGCGACGGCGGCGACGAGCTTTTTGGAGGCTATCCGATATTCGACTGGTATCAAAAAGTACTGAAGCTGCGACAAGTACCTAAATTTGCACGGACAAGCATGCACGGTCTCCTTAATGCCTCCACAAACTTACCAGGCTTTCGAGATAGTTCAAAAGTCCGACAAATCAGAAAAGCATTAGAGGCTGCGGCTGGTACACCGGAAGGGCTTGCAATGGTACTCAACCAAATGTTTAACAAAAAAGAAATTGCGGAACTGCTCCCTGATGCGTCCCAAAATCTGGAAGGTTTAGCGATTAAGCAGCCTAAAAATTGGAAAAACTGGACACCTTTGCGGCAAATTATGCACCACCACATCAAGTATAATCTGCCCCTCGATATGCTTATTAAAGTGGATCGGATGAGTATGGCAAATTCGCTCGAAGTCCGTGCGCCTTTTCTCGATCCTGATTTGTTTGAGGCTTCCGCCAAATTACCAGACAAATTTTTGATGCAAAAAGGAGTTGGAAAATTGGCCATCCGCAAGTTAATGGAAAATGATTTGCCAGAGAGTGTGTTCAATCACCCTAAAAGTGGATTTAGTATTCCCCTACACAAATATCAAAATGAAGTTTTTGTCAAACTTGCACAATCGTTTTTTGAAAGTGACAATCCCGTTGTTCAGCTTTTTGATAAAACAGCATTGCAGAATATCCTGAGAAGAGGACTGGACGCACAAACCGATAACGCCCAGCACTCCGTTTATAAAGCCAGTCACCAACTCTGGACACTGATGCAGCTTTTTGGCTGGGCAGAACGATTTAAAGTTACAACATGAAAAGACGACGGATACTTTTTGTCGGCTCTTTTAAAAAAGCCGCTAAAGATGGCAGTGTAGGTGGGCAAATGTTTGCCTGTAAAACTTTGCTGGAAAGCCCTATTAGCGATGATGTAGACTGGTTGCTCATAGATTCCACCGCAGATTCTAACAAAAACCCATCCCTGCTAAAAAGATTAAGAAAAGCATTCAGGCGTTTACTGCGTTTTTATTATTTTTTATTATTCAAACGTTTTAAGACAGCATTGATTTTTACAGTTGGCGGTGGAAGTTTTATTGAAAAGGGGAGTATGGCTCTGATGAGTAAGTTGTTTGGTAAAACAGTTGTCATTGCACCACGTTCTGGCCTTATACCAGAGGATTACAAGCGTTCAGGCTTTATGCGAAAATTTATTCCTTATGTTATTCGTAAAGTTGACTACGTGATATGTCAGGGAGAAAACTGGAAAGAATTTTATCAGGGAATTTCTAATTCAAAAGATGAAAAATTCATTGTCATTCAAAATTGGTTGAATGCCGAACCTTATTTTAATATCCATAGAAATGGACAGCTTAATCATCAGATTAACATCTTATTTTTGTCCTGGTTAAATGAGCAAAAAGGCATTTTTGATCTAATTGATGCAGCTAAAAATATTTTAGAAAAACATAAAAATGTCCGGTTCTGGATATGTGGAGAAGGCGTCGATTCAGAATCGGCAAGAGCCAAAGTTACTGAATACGGACTAGATGATTTTTTTGATTTTAAAGGCTGGACCGTTGGCGATGATAAAATGAAAGTATTGGCAGAGGCGGACATGTATGTATTGCCTTCCTATTTTGAAGGTTTTCCAAATTCTTTGATGGAAGCAATGGCTGCTGGTTTGCCAGTTGTTGCAACGACTGTCGGGTCTATTCCTGAATTAGTATCTTCTACAAAAAATGGTTTGCTTTATGAAGCTGGTGATGTCAAAGCACTTCAGACTGCTCTTGAAACACTCATTGTGCAGCCTGATATGAGAAAGACTGTAGCAAAGAAGGCACAGGAAACGATCAAAACGAATAATACCATAGACGTGGCTTTACAGAAATATGACGAGCTGTTTGCCCGACTCAATTCATAACAGAAATAATCTAATGTGTGGAATAATAGGACTTTGTACTCATAATGCTGGCGAACTCATTGAAGTTGCCAATCGCTCTATTGCCCATCGTGGGCCAGACGATCAAGGTGTATATACGCATGAAGGCATCGCGCTCGGACATCAGCGACTATCTATTCTCGACTTATCTCCAACAGGAAATCAGCCAATGTTTTCTGCTGATGGAGATTACGTGATGATTTTTAATGGTGAAATATACAACCACGAAGATATACGCCAGAAAATTGCCCACAAATATCCCTTTCGCTCTTCCGGTGATTCAGAGACTTTGTTGTATGGCTATATAGAATATGGAGCAGATATACTGAATCAACTCAATGGTATTTTTGCTTTTGCGATTTATCAAAAATCATCGCAAAAACTATTTATTGCCCGTGACCAGTTGGGGATAAAACCGCTGTATTATTATCATAAAAACAAGCAATTCTTCTTTGGCTCGGAAATCAAATCATTTATCCAGATTCCAGGATTTGATAAAACCATAGACCATACTGCACTTGTCAATTATCTACATTATTTATGGTCGCCAGGTACGCAAACGCCTTTCCAATATGTAAAAAAACTATCCGCAGGGCATTACGTAGAGTTAGATGTCAAACAGCCCGAAAAATTTCAAATTCATAAATATTATGAAATTCCCTTTACAGGAAAAACAGTGGAGAAAAGTGAGCAGGAGTGGTTTGAAGAGTTAGACGAACGACTGACGACTGCGGTTCAACGACAGATGTTGTCTGATGTTCCTGTAGGGTTTTTTCTCTCTGGCGGCTTGGATTCCAGTGGGCTGGTCGCAATGGCTAGAAAACTGAATCCTGACCGAAAAATCCAGTGTTACACGATTGATACAGGTTCGCAGAATATGAACAGCGATGGTTCGGAAAACGATTTGCAGTACGCAAAAAAAGTAGCCAAACACCTTAATGTCGATCTGGACATTATAAAAACCGACCTCAATATTCTTGATAACTTTGACAAAATGGTCTGGCACTTGGATGAACCACAAGGCGACCCCGCGCCACTCAATGTATATAACATCAGCAAAAAAGCCAGAGCAGAAGGACATGTTGTATTGATTGGTGGAACTGGTGGCGATGATATGTTTTCTGGTTATCGTAGGCATCAGGCACTTAGGCTGGAGAAATATTTTCGTCGTGTTCCCACATTTGCGGGTGGTTTGATGAAGTCAGTAGGGCAACGACTGAATACCCATAATACCACAGGACGTCGACTACAAAAACTGACTAAGCACCTGGATAAAAGTCCAATGGATCGCCTAGCAGGATACTATGAATGGATAGCACTGGAACGAAATATCGGACTGTTTCACACGGACATTCAGGAACAGATTGCCGACCACGATCCAGCAAATTACCTCAAAGACGGACTGAAAAATATTCCCAATGAAAAAGAACCGCTCAACCATCTGTTGTATTGGGACATGAAATATTTTCTTACCGATCATAATCTTAATTATACCGATAAACTCAGCATGGCTGCGGGAGTAGAAGTGCGCGTGCCTTTTCTTGATTTGGAATTGATAGAGTTTAGCACTCGCTTGCCTGTAAATATTAAAATGAAAGGCAACGAAACGAAATATATTCTGCGAAAAACAATGGAAAAATACCTACCCCACGATGTAATTTACCGTCCAAAGACAGGATTTGGCGCACCAGTACGCAAGTGGATAAATAGTGATCTGGAAGATATGATACAAGATTACCTTTCAGAAGAAAATATCATTCGACGAGGCATTTTCAATCACAAAAATATTCGTCAATTAATTGAAGACAACAAAAAAGGAAAAATAGACGTAGCTTATACTATATTTACTTTACTCGCTATCGAAAGCTGGTTCAGGCAATTTGTGGATTGAAACGAAGGAAAAAACTTAGCGTCTTTGCGCCTTTGCGAGAGAAAAGCAATAATAAAGTCTAATACTAAAGGAGAAAATATGAATACAGAGAAACAACTGGTCAAAGATTTCTGGAATGAAGCTTCCTGTGGAGAAGAGTTGTATATGAAAGGAGACGAGCTGAGGAAACAATACGAAAACCAGCTCAAAATAAGATATGAATTAGAACCGTTTATTCCGCCATTTGCCCAATTCGACGAGCAAAAAGGTAAAAAGGTGCTGGAAATTGGCGTTGGCCTAGGGGCAGATCATCAGCGATTTGCAGAGGCGGGAGCTATATTGTCTGGCTGCGACCTCACAGAAAGAGCCATTGAGAATACAGGAAAAAGATTTGAACTGTTTGGTTTGAAGTCCGACTTGAGGGTGGCTGATGCAGAAAATCTGCCTTATGCAGATGGAGAATTTGACACAGTTTATTCCTGGGGGGTTATTCATCATAGTCCGAATACACCAAAGGCAGTAGCAGAAATTCATCGTATTCTAAAGCCTGGTGGCACTTCAAAAATTATGATTTATCACAAAAACGCGATGGTTGGATATATGCTTTGGGCGCGTTATGGTTTAATGAAATTCAAGCCATTTACAAGTTTAGAAACAATCTACTCAAAGTATCTGGAAAGTCCAGGAACGAAGGCCTATACGGTAGAAGAAGCCGAAAAAATGTTCAGCCAATTCAGTAAAGTCAATGTTGATACAGTGCTCACCCATGGAGATTTGCTGAGTTCGCAAGCTGGGCAAAGACATGAAGGAAAACTGCTTGATATCGCTCGGAAAATTTATCCAAGGGGTATTATCCGACGCTTTTTTCCTAAAAGCGGCTTGTTTATGTTGATTAGTGTGACCAAGTGATATGGAACTTGGAATGGCATTTGTCTTAAAACATTCAAAGTAATTTTTGAAATCATGAAGAATAATGCATACTTATTGAAGCTATTAGCTGTCGCGCTCATAATAATGACAGGAACGACTGGTTTTGCACAGGTAGATTTGTCGGGTAAACATATTTCAAGAACCAATTCAAATCTGTTGACTTACGAAGACAGCAAACTCCCCCGTCCGAGCAATACTGCAAAGTGGAAACACATTTTTAAAGGCCAGGCTGCATGGAAGAAGAAAGATATAGACAAGCATGTTCTTTGGAGCAATCAGTATTCTTACGATACAGGAACAGGAAGTTTTAAATTATCCACGCCTGGTTCAAAAGACAAGGTCATCATGGATAATCTTGTGCTTGAAGGTGGCAAGACTTATACGATCTCCATGAGATGTCTGGCACCTTTTGCTGCTCCTTCTCCTGTTTTACTTGTGCAGGTATCTCGCAAACACAAGGGCAAATACATCAATGACTTCAATCAAATGTTTGGACCTGGTGAGGCAAATAAATGGGAGGCATTTACCTTCTTTTTTGATCTGGCTCCTGATGATGACAGTATTCGTATTCAAATCATGAATTATCAACAGCCAACTAAGGGAAGGGTGGGAATGACCACAGCTTATGTTGATGATATATATTTGGGAAAGGGCAAAGGATTTGCAGAACCACCTTCGGCTAAAATGCCTTTTACGGGAACCAATACGCGGATAGATGAATTGGGGAATATTGAAGTCAAGGAAAACGGCTTGTGGAAACCGTTTTTCCCTTTTATTATTTATCCTGACGGACGCAGGGATTTGTTGAAAAACGAATCTACGCCACTTGATGACGGTTGGAAACTATATGCCCACCAGGGCTTCAATGCTGTCGTCACGGGAGCTGATAACACAACAGTTAAAAGTGCCATAAAATCGGGCTTGCGCCCACTTTTTAGCCTTGGATTTTATTACGGCAAAGCGAAAAGCAAACAATATCAAAATTTTGCACATCTGGAAAAAAGACTGACCGAATTAAAAAATAAAGGTTTATACGACCAAATCCTCTTTTATTATATTGACAATGAAGTTCATGGGACATGGAAACCTATGAAAGCCGTAACGGATTATGTTATTAATTGGGAAAAAGCAAATTATGGTAAGTCCAGAACACCCATTTATATGCTCAATGGCACAACGGGTTTGGCACCTAAATATAAAAATGCCCATTCTCGGGTAGCCGATTTTACAGGCACTTATATTCGTTCTAAGCAATTTGCTACAGATCGCTTTATCGCTTTGGATAATCCAGCCAATCAGAAAATGCCAGTCGTCATTGCTCAGTTGAATGGCAACAAAATGCCATTGCGCACCCGGCTTTACGGAGCGATAGCACATGGCGCAAGAGGCATGGGATACTGGAGAGATTTTGCGCCCACCAATAAGCCAGGAAAAAAGGTCTATCTGGCTTCACGAGATATTACAAAAACGCCCTGGTGGAAGGATTTTCCGGATATTGTACAGGAAGTGAAAGACATGATGCCTCTTATCCGACAGCCCCACTGGACAACCTGGAAAGTAAGCTGTAATAACGAATATGTTGATATCGGAACCCGTGTCTATGAGAATAAAGGCTACCTCATTGTTGCCAATTATAATCAGGAAGCAGTAGAAGTGACTTTCGAGGTGGACGGACTGCCTTTTTCATCTTGTCCAGTCGAAGATTATTTCTCCCCTCACAAACAGGTAGCCTATATGACTAATTCATCTTTTACGATAAGTATTCCCGCACATGGTGTTGGGGTGTATTGTTTGAATAAAAAAATAAAAAAATAGTTTAGTGAAATGAATTAAATAGGCTACCGAAAATGGCGTAGCTATTTTTTCTTATTCCCTTACTTAAATTCCTTACCTTTGCACTCACAAAGTTGAAAATTGCATTAAAAAATAACGTTATGAATTTAGAAGCTGACAAACAACTTGTTCACGACTTTTGGAATGAAGCGTCATGCGGAGAAAACCTCTATATGAAGGGGGAAGATAGAAAAGAGCAATTCAAGAATCAGATGAAGGAGCGGTATAGAATAGAGCCTGAGATACTTGAATTTGCAGACTTCCCTTCTTTTAAAGGAAAAAAGACACTGGAAGTTGGTGTAGGACTTGGTGCAGACCATCAAATGCTCGCTGAAGGTGGTGCGGATTTGCATGGTATTGACCTGACACCAAGAGCGATTAAAAATACAAAAGAAAGATTGGAATTGTTTGGTTTGACCTCCAAACTACAGGTGGCTGATGCAGAAAATCTACCTTTCAAAGATGGAGAGTTTGAAGCGGTATATTCATGGGGCGTCATACTTGCCAGCCCTTCTCCCGAAAAAGCAGCAGATGAAATATATCGTATCCTAGAACCAGGAGGTATTGCCAAAGTAATGATTTACAAAAGAAAATCTATGGTTGGTTATATGCTCTGGACAAGATATGCTTTGATGCGTCTCCGTCCTTTTACGAGTTTGGATGAAATATATGCCAAATACCTGGAAAGCCCAGGGACTAATGTATACTCTGTGAAAGAAGCACGCGAAATGTTTGGAAAATTCAGCTCGGTCGAAATAACCAGTACCCTCACACACGGAGATTTACTGACGTCAAAAGCCGGACAAAGACATGAAGGTTTCTGGCTGAATCTGGCTAGAAAAATATATCCAAGAGCAATCGTTAAAAAACTCCTGCCTAGTCATGGTTTGTTTATGATGATTAAGGCAATAAAGTAATTGCGATAACTATGCAGCCATTTATTTGCTTTATTTACTTCCCTTCGCAAGCCGATAAAAAGACACCTGTCATTGGTTAAAGTGATACAGCCCTTAGTGCTAAGGAATTTATAAGTTTTTTTACAAATTCCTAAAGTGAGCAAATTGAAATGAAACAAATAATACAAGACCTAAAATCGGGAGGAACGATACTCGAAGAAGTCCCCGTACCACAGGTACGGACAGGGCATATACTCATACGCACACACCGCAGTTTAGTTTCCTTGGGAACAGAAAGGATGTTGGTTAATTTTGGCAAAGCCAGCTACATCAACAAAGCCCGCCAACAACCAGAAAAAGTAAAACAGGTACTCCAAAAAGTAAAATCTGACGGACTAAAACCAACCGTTGAAGCTGTGATGCGTAAACTAGATGATCCACTGCCGCTCGGCTATTGCAATGCAGGAGAAGTGATTGCGGTCGGAAAAGGTGTCTCCGAATTTAAAGTCGGGGATCGAGTCATTTCCAACGGACATCATGCAGAAGTGGTTTGTGTGCCCAAAAACCTGGCTGCAAAAATACCGGATGGCGTAAGCTATGAAGAAGCCAGTTTTACCGTTATTGGAGCCATTGCCTTGCAGGGCGTGCGTCTGATTAATCCGACTTTTGGCGAAACGATTGTCGTGACAGGCTTGGGATTGATTGGACTGATCGCTGCACAATTATTGATGGCGAATGGCTGTGAAGTCATTGGTTTAGATTTTGATCCGGAAAAAGTAGCACTGGCAAAAAGCTGGGGCGTGAATGCCATTGCCGTTTCTGATGCCACCAATCCAGCTAAACTTGTCGAAGACCTCACCAACGGAACTGGCGCTGATGGCGTATTGATTACAGCCTCTACAAAAAGCGATGAAGTCATTTCGCAGGCAGCGCAGATGAGCCGCAAACGCGGACGTATTGTATTGGTCGGCGTCATAGGACTGAATATTCAACGGTCTGATTTTTTTGCAAAAGAATTGTCCTTTCAGGTGTCCTGCTCTTATGGGCCAGGACGATATGATGAAGAATATGAAACCAAAGGCAATGACTATCCAATGCCTTATGTCAGGTGGACAGAAAAGCGGAATTTTGAAGCAGTACTGAATGCAATTTCAAAAGGAAGACTCCACATTAAAAATTTGATCAGCGAAGAAATTGAGCTGGAGGATTATGGGAAAATTTATAATGATATTGGACAGGCAAAAGGAATTGCCTATGTGCTGAAATATCCGGCAACTGCCAAACTAGAGCAAACTACTGTAGCCATTACAGGAAAGCAATTTGAAGGTAAAAAAGGCGTTTTGGGCGTCATTGGTGCAGGGAATTTCACGAAAGCCATGATTCTGCCCACCCTGAAAAAACTCAACGCAAATATTAAATATATTGCTAGTGGAAGGGGATTGTCAGGTACAACAACAGCAAAGAAATACGGCATTGCCAATTCGACCACTGATTATACAAATATCCTTTCGGATAATGAAGTGGACGCTGTGCTGATCACCACTCGCCACAACCAACATGCAAGTCAGGTCATGGAAGCATTGCAGGCAGGAAAACATGTGTTTGTAGAAAAACCACTTGCTATCAATCGCAAAGAATTAACGGAGATTATCAGTGCTTATCAGCAAAATAATAGTATGTTGACAGTAGGTTTTAATCGCCGTTTTTCGCCATTTATACAAGACGCCAAAAAACAACTGGGCAATGACAATACGCCCATCAACGTTATTGCTACCATGAATGCAGGTTTCATTCCTGCTGACCATTGGGTACAGGATATGGAAACTGGCGGTGGCAGAATCATTGGAGAAGCCTGCCACCTGATAGATTTGATGACTTTTCTGACGGGCAGCCTGGTGGATAGTGTGGTAGCGAATGCCTTCGGAACAAATTTTGAAGAAAATACAGATAATGTTTCTATACTTTTGCGGTATCGAAATGGTTCGCAGGGCGTGATTCATTATTTTTCTAATGGCAGCAAAGCCTATTCCAAAGAAAGGGTAGAAATATATTCCCAAAACCGAACCATGGTGATTGATAATTTCAGGCAATCAAAGTATTATGGTTTTAAGGGAAGCGGCATGAAAAAATCGCAGGACAAAGGACACTATGAACAGTTCAAACGTTTTGTAGAAAGTGTAAAATCTGGCAATGAAGCGATAATTCCTTTTGAAGAAATTGTGAATACTACAGAGGCAAGTATAGCTGCGGTGGAATCGCTGGTGTCTGGAGGGTGGATTAAAATTGTGTAACAACTTTAAAAAAACAGAGCCAGTAAAATGATTAGAATTGTCAGGTTAATCGATTTATGCTTTATAGGAACAGCATTGATTATTTTTTTCAATCTGAACGGGATTGTGTTTCTGCTCACTGGCATTGAAGCTGCTTTTTCGTCGCTTATTCTTGGCTTCTGTATTCTTATCAGCTATTTTTTATTTTCTTATAAGAAGCTGACATTTCCTCATAAGACTTTTAATGTTGCTATCATTTCCTTTCTTGTCATTGGTAGTTGTACCTGGTTCTTGTTCAATCACAACTACCACGAGGTTGCCAATTATTATAAAGTATTTAGAAAACATTTACCCGCAATGGTTTTGCTTTTCGCGATGTATAAATATTTTATCTACGTGGCAGATAGGGGAAAATTTAAAAAGGTCTTATTTTTCATCACGATATTGTTATTGTCTGTCACTGTCCTTGTCCCACTTGGAGCATTCATACCTGCTGTTGATGAGTTGTTAAAACCACTGGGAAAGGGAGGACTTCGTGCATCTGGTCTTTTTGCCAGTCCCAACCTTGCAGGTGTGCATTCCAATTTTACCCTTGCTTTTGTATTGTTTTTTATACTTCAGAGTAAACGATTTTCACTGCTGTTTGTGGCTACTGTACCTATTGTATTATACGCAGGTGTTTTGACCTTTTCAAAAGCAACGATGCTCGTTTCAGGTACACTCGTGTCGCTTTTTGTTATATACAATCTGATGTTTTTTTTTAAAATCGGAAACAAGAGTAAAAAAAGATTTATTGTATTCCTGGTGGTGGTCTGTGGAGGTTTAGTGGTTTCTGCACCGCAGATTAAGCAGGCTGCCGGCACCCTGAATTATTTACAGTTTAAGCGATTGACAGAGGTAGCGGCAATCGCACAGGGAGAAGTGAATGAGGAAACAACAACAGACCGTTCAGTTGCGTGGAAGGAAGCTATTACTATGATTAGTAAAAATCCCATACTGGGATATGGACTGTCTTCTTTTCATAATTTGCCTAAATTTAGACTTGGAACTCATAATACTTATCTCATGATATGGGGAGAAGGGGGGATTGTTCCTTTTATGACTTTATTGGTATTCGTACTCACTGTTTTTTATAGGAGTTTTTTCTGGATTCGAGATCCCTCTTATCGCTTTCTTGCACTATCTCTGAGTATGATTATTTTTATTCAAATGTATGGGGCTGCTCATACAGGACTCAATAATAGTGAAGTCTTAAGTATGGTGGCCATATTATTGACAATTATAGAAACCCAACGTGGCAAGATGCCTGAAAGGCTATCTGAAATAGCCTCCAAACATGCTCTAAGCCCTGAAAAAGACTAATATGGATAATCAGAAATGGAATTGTACTGAATAAGACACCCTAAAATTACAATTATCCCTTAACTTTGCCATTTACCCTACTCACTAAATGAATCGAACTATACTCATTACTGGAGGTGCGGGCTTTATCGGAAGTCACCTCGCTGAACGCATGCTCAACGAAGGTTGGCAGGTGACGGTAGTGGACAACCTCGATCCATTCTACGACATTAGCATCAAGCATCAAAACCTCAACCTTTGCCGACAATACGGCGATAGCTTTAGGTTTGTGCAATTGGATATTACCGATTATGCAGCATTGGCTAGTGAGCTAACAGATACTTATGATGCTATTGTACACCTTGCGGCAAAAACAGGTGTTCGTCCATCCGTGACCAATCCACGTGTCTATTCTTTTGTGAATACACAAGGAACTCAAAATATGTTGGAACTAGCTCGCGAGCTGGGTGTTAAGCAATTTATTTATACCTCTTCCAGTAGTGTCTATGGCTTGAATACCAACTTGCCCTGGTCGGAAGACGATCAAAGCCTTCGACCTGTGAGTCCTTATGCCTGCTCAAAACTGGCTTCCGAATTACTCGGACACTCTTACAGTCAGTTGTATGGTATTCGGTTTGTTGGTTTACGCTTCTTTACCGTATATGGTCCTCGACAACGACCTGATCTCGCCATTCATAAATTTGCAGCGAAAATGATTAGTGGCACGCCCATTCCCGTTTTCGGCGATTTCAATTCTGGCAGAGATTATACCTACATTGAAGACATTATCAATGGTGTCAGAAAAGCTATCGACTACGATAAAACGCCCTTTGAAGTCATTAACCTCGGCAATAACAAAAATATCAGCATGACTGAAATGATTCAGACACTGGAAGATGTATTTGAAGTCAAAGCCCAAATCAACCGCTTACCTGCCCACGCAGGCGACCTACTCCTCACTTGCGCCAATATCGAAAAAGCGCAGCGACTTTTAGATTATCAGCCGAAAGTATCTTTTCAGGAAGGCATCGAATTGTTCAAAAACTGGCTCATGGTGGAGAGTAAATTATAGGGCACTTATTTTTTTACCAGCCTTAAATCAATTCGAAAATGAAAAGAAAAATAATCAAACTGTTAATGCTTGTATCAGTTCCTCTGTTCATGTCAACAGGCATACTATTGTATTTGGCTGTAAGCCCTGTAAAAAGTAAAGACGTGGGGACATTTGGGTATAAAGCGAAAATGTTTTCCAAATCTACGCTTATGTCATTCTATGACAGCTATAAAAACTTTTCAGTTGAAGATTACGGTTCTAATCCCTTAGATGAAGATTATGTGCTGGAAAACCTCAATCACCCTTACTATGAAGATATTCGTAATGATGAAAGGCTAAAAGTTTTTTATGAGAAAGACATCTTTAAGCTTGAAGATTATATTTTGATGAGAGAGTATCTAAGGGATTTGTTTCCTCACGGTACTTCGTCTAAAAATTATCTGAATACGAATTTGATAGAGATGCTGAATGCTGCCGAAAAAGGAGAAAAATTTTTATGCGGGCAGATCAGCAAAATGCTTTGTCAGATGATTATGGCATCCGGTACACATGCAAGAGTAGTGGGAATCTCGAATGCCAAAGGAAGCGGACATGTCGTAGTAGAATATTGGAGTAAAGACTTAGATAAGTGGGTCTTACTTGATCCAGATTATAATGTTCATTACACCTCTTCAGACAGCATTCCGCTCAATGGATTGGAATTGTTTCAACTGTCAAAAAGTGAAAATAAGTCGGTTTTAAAACATAAAGGAGCGTCTTCTAATACGCTATTTAGTGCTAAAACCAAGTTGTACGAAAATTTTTACCGCAATGGTGTCGCAGTTGATTTTTACAATCAGTGGGCATCCAAAAATTATAAAAGAAAAAATCCTGTCAGATCGCCTATAAATTCCTGCATATATGTCGGCAGCCTCCCTAATAGCCAAAGGTATTACAAATACGATTATCCGATAGATGACAACTCAATTATTGATATGCTCTATGCTAATCCATTTGATTATGAGCTTGGTGGTGGAGAGTAACTCCAAAAGATTAAAAATTTTAATTCGCAATATTTCTACAAACATTTTGTCCCGAATGGGGCTGTATTTTCAAAAAAAGTGTTGAACTAGCTTCGTAGATGCTAAACGTTTGTAGAAAATAGTCGACCAACAGCATTTTAGCTGCGTAGCTGCGACATGTTTTTCGCCATATTCGCCTGTTTTAGAATAGATAATTTTGATGCGTTTGCCCTAGCTCTATTTGGAAATTAACAATACTTCAATATCCCAAAAATCACCCAAACACCTCAGCAACCTCCCCATACACCCGCCGAATACCAGTCTCCAAATCAATCTGAGCTGTCCAGCCCTGTGCAGTCAGCTTACTCACATCCAGCAGCTTACGAGGCGTGCCGTCGGGCTTAGAAGTATCGTGTTGCAACTCACCTTCAAAACCCACAATCTTTTTAATCAGCAAAGCCAAATCCCGAATAGAAATATCCTCGCCCGTGCCGATGTTCACGAGTCCTTGTTCATTATAATTGAGCATGAGGTGGTAACAGGCATCCGCCAGATCATCTACATGCAGAAATTCCCGTTTTGGTGTACCTGTACCCCAGATTTCCACAGAAGGCGCAGCACTGACTTTTGCTTCATGAAACTTGCGCAGCAAAGCCGGCAAAACATGAGAATTTTTTAGGTCGTAATTGTCATTGGGTCCATAAAGATTGGTCGGCATCACCGAAATGAAATTGCAGCCATACTGCGCCCGATACGCATCACATAACTTAATACCCGCAATTTTGGCAATCGCATAAGGCTCATTGGTCGGTTCTAGTTCGCCAGTGAGCAGATAGTCTTCGCGTAAAGGCTGGTCAGCCATTTTCGGATAAATACAAGAAGAACCCAAAAACATCAACTTCTTCACACCTTGGAGGTGGGCAGCATGGATGACATTATTCTGAATCATCAAATTATCATACAAAAATTCGCCTCGATACGTATTATTGGCATGAATACCACCAACTTTGGCAGCAGCCAGAAAAACATAGTCCGGTTTTTCTGCTTCAAAAAACGAATGAACAGCCTGCTGATTGCGCAAATCAACCTCACTCGATCTACGAAATAGGAAGTTGTCATAGCCTTCGTTTTTTAGCTTACGCAAAATAGCAGAACCCACCATTCCTCGGTGTCCGGCAATATATATTTTAGCAGATTTATCCATGATTTAATGTATTTGCAACAAAAGTAAAAAAGACCGTCGAAATTTCGACGGTCTTTTTTACTTTTAAAGACATTTTATTTAAAACAACTCGAAGCGAAGCGATCTCACTTCTCACTTCTCCTTAAGTAAAATCATCAATTAAATGGTCACTGATGTCCTGTTCAGTACCTTCATTCAGTCCGACAATTTGCTCAAAAGCTATAAAGTTGGCAATGCTAATTACGGGAATGGCTATAATAAGACCTACAACAAAGCATAACAAACCACCCATAGCCAGCAACATTAAAACCAAGCCGAAGCCAAAAATTGAAAACCATTTTTTACCAATGATTTTACGACTTGCTTCCATGGCTGGCCAAAAGTCCATTTTTTTGAACACAATGAAAAAATTTGTCCAACTCCAGGCAACACTCAGATAAATAAGTGGAAGCATGGTGAGGAAAGCCGTCACCCAATAGATAGGGCTTTCAAAGATGCTATAATCAAAGTCAAGCCCAGGGATATTACCCTGCTCCAAACCCGCAATATCGCTATACATTTCCATGAGTAATGGAAAACTCATAATCAAAATCGGAACACAACAGACCAGCGTAATCAGCGACATCACCAAAGCAGCGAGAACAAGCTGTATCGGCTTATTATGTTGCCTGAAGCCGTCAAAAAAATGATTAAAATCAACAGGTTCATTACGAATGGATTTATTGACGACGATAGCCGTTCCTACAACGAGCATTGGACTTATGATAGCCGAAAGAACCCAACCGATATACGGAATACTTTGTGCGGTTCCTCCGACGATGGCAGAGAGAAACATAAATCCGATATACATGCCAGGGTTTTTCTTAAAATGCTCCCAGGCTAAACCAATATATTTACTGATTTCGACCTTATAGCCTTTGTGGATGAGGTCATTCATTTTATAATTGAAATTGGAATCCATTGAATGATTAGTTTTATAATGTTTATGAAATAAGATTTAAGTTTAAAATGACCGAGGGCTGAGAGAATAAACGCTCAAATTTACTAAAGTATCTCTAAAAACCAGCTCATGATCCTGAAATAATGTTGATTCAAAATCGGGTTTGTCCCAGCAGAAAAAATAATCAATATCATGCTGTTCAAGTTTTTGCAAACCTTCAGTTTTCAGGCGTTCATTCGATAATTGTCCCCAATACTTGAAACGATGTTCGTATAATAAGTAAATATCAGCATCCAGGCTGATCAGATTGCCAGAAGGGTGATTGGCGGCAACACTTTTGCCCTTTAGGGGAATTTGTTTCAATTGCTCATTAATCACACTGACCTGCTGGAAAAAATGTCGATCACTTGTCATGCGACCCAGTCGATCACAGGTATTAATCAACATGATTAAACTTGCTAAAACCAGCCATATTTTTACTGTAGCCCAGCCAGTCCTTCGACCGACTATTTGCATAATAGCCCAAAAAATCAGCCAGAGCAAAATATAATCGACCAACAGATAACGCGGTCGGATAAAAATAAGCAGGTAGCCGCCTGTATAAATCAAAACAGCCAGTAAGAATACGCCTATCCAGTAAGCAGTTGCCCATTTTTCTATGAAAACGGATGGAGACAAAGAGGGAATAATTTTAGGCGAAAGCCGATAAGCCACGAAAAGTCCACACAAAGCAATGAACAATAAAAGCAGCACATCCCGAATGAAAACGGTATAAAACAGGCTGGATATGTTTTTACGAATATTTTGAATAAAATGCGCGCTGTTTTCAGGCGAAGCAAATGGATGCCAATCCTCCACAAACAAACCCGCTTCCTGGTAAGCCCAGTATTTGGTATAAGGTGTTTCTGGATTCAGCAATTCGTCTTTGGTCAGGTGAACGCCTTTCATCACATTCCCCGTAAGGGCAAGATTATACTTTCCTGATGTGCCGACGGTCAGTTGCCCCGTCTTATAACTCATCGCGCCTATCCACACACTGCTCATCAATCCAAAAACCAACATCGTCTGCGCATATTTTTTTATTACTTGTCGCGGAGCGCAAAATGGAAGCTGAGGTTTAAGCCATTTCAACACAAAAATAATCAAACAAAGCAAACTGAAATGAGCAACAAAAAAAGGCAGCCCATAACCTTTGCTCCAATACATCAGTCCGCCAGCCAGCCCGACTTTCCACGGCAATGTACGGTGGGTTGAAACCCACCGCTTTTGCGAAAATAACGTTTGTTTCACAAAAGCGCAGGACTTCAGTCCTGCGTGCATCATGAAAAACCGACTATCCGAAACCAATAACAAATACCAAAGCCCAGCAGTCAACAACAACAAATCAGGCGTCAGAATCAAAGCCGCCAACAGCAAAACCGGAAAAATAGGAACAATCGCCAAAATTTCCTGCATAGCCGATAAGCCAAGCCGCCGCAACATCCGCAAAAACAGCCACAAAGCCAGCCCACCAATCAGTATTTGCAGCAACTTAAAAGCCACCAGCCCATCCAGTCCCATTGCCAAAAAAGGCAGCATCAAAATAGAAATCAACATGCCCCAATATGAATTGATGCCTTCTGAAAATCGTCCCTGCAAAAAATCTTCGCTCATCAGCAAATAACAAAAGGTGTCCGGCTGTGTGATGACATGGAAGTATTCTACATAGCCCCACAAACTCATCAGCGCATAGACAAGTAGCCATGCCCAGCGATGCCGCTGAAAAAAAATAGCGATATGGTGCAGAATATTCACGGGCTAAAGATAGGAAGAGATTGGGTTATTTTATCCGACGGTTTCGTAATTGTGTATGGCCTGTGTAAAGCGAGTTTGCTAAACCTTTGCCTCATTCACGCTGCCCCAACCACTCCTCAATCGTCAAATGTCGATATGGTTCCATCTTCTCCATTTCAGTCGAATCCAGTCTTTTGACCCACACATTCTCTGTAGAAAGCATAGGTTCTTCTCTTAGTACCCATAAATAAATTTATAGGCTACCAAATAATTCGTCGCCATGCGACTTTGTCAGCCTTTCAACTGGATAGCTTTACAGAGTGTCATCGACACGGTCTATCTGGTAGCCAATGGTTTTAACCATGGGCGAATGGGGCGATTTTGTGCAATTTGTGATACACACAGAACATTTTTTCACGTATAATTATTGTGGTTTATTCTGAAATAAGGACTTCCTGTTCACCTTCCGGATTCACCAACTTCCCATAATACAACATCATCACCACAGCCGAGACCACCAGAAAAACACTAAGAATACCAAAAGCGTACACCACATTGCTGCCCTGATGGAAAAAAGCCAAGCTGAAAATACCAATAAACAAGACACGTAAAATGATATTGCTGATAAAAAAGATGCTGCCCGCTCGTCCATACACTTGGTTTGGAATGTGCTGGAACAGATAATTGACCCGCATGATGCGCGTACCAGCATTGGTCAGCCCCAGCAGCAGGAACATGATGTAGAGGATAGCCAGACTATGACTAATCGCCAACGTCACCATCAAGCCCGCCGTCAGCCAGGTCATGATGATGACGGACATGACTGGCGTGGTAAATTTGAAAAGCTGCCTGATGGCCAGTCCTGCCAAAACTGCGCCTCCTGCATAACACATTTCTGCGGAAGCAAAAACATCTCCTGCTTCATGCAGGTGTTTATTTACATAAATGGCAATCAGATAAAAAGTAGTCACCAGCACCGTTGCAAAAATAGAATAAGACGCTACACCAAACAAGAGCAAATAAGGATGGGTCTTGAGGTATTGCCAGCCCGTCTGAAATCGCTGAAATACAGAACCACCTTCGGCTGTTCGTTTTTTAAGGGGCTGAAACTGGATGAATGCAATAAAGAAAAAACCGATAATATAGGTTATAGCGTCGAGCGCGAATATTTCATACAAGGTCCACGCTTCAATAGAAAAAGGAAGTTGCATGGTCAGCCCGACAAGGGTCAGTTCACCATTGGGTACACCTTCCAGCAAAATAGCTGCGCCTGCGCCTGCCAGCACGCTGGCCAATTGTCCTTGTATTTCAATGTAAGAGGCAATTTTTCCATAATATTTCGGCTCTGTAATTTCCTGTACAAAAGCATACAAATTGGGATAATGGATGTTATAATTGAAAAAAGTCATCGCAAATACTGCGGCAACCAGATACCAGGGCAGGTAGCCCAAAGAGTAGCCTGCACCCGCCACCATCGACAAAAACAGACAGCTGATCACACCAATCGCCATGAAAATATGTTTCCGATTATAACGATCAACCAAAGTCCCGCTCAGCGGTCCCCAAAACAAAGACACCAGCGTAACGGCAAGGTAAATACCGGCATATTGCTGCTCTGAATCCTGCTGGGTAAAATACCAGGGAATCGCAATCATACTGATGCCCTGGGAAATCCCAGAAATGGAGTTGGCAATGAAAAGAAGAATAATGGCAGATAGGTTTTTCAAATTGTTTTGTTATTTATCAATAACCGATAGTCAGTTATACGGATATTACAACCGATTCCCGTAAAAAACGTTTAAGTATTAGTACTTTTGTTTTACAGACGGAATCACTAACGACTACAACATGGATACATCTCTGGGGATAAAAAAATCAAAGCAGCTCAATATTATCAAAGCACCGATTGAGGAAGAGCTACGGGCCTTTGAGGTCAAGTTCAGGGAATCTATGCAAAGTAAGGTAGCGTTGCTGGACAAAATCACTCGTTATATTGTAAAACGAAAAGGAAAGCAGGTGCGCCCGATGTTTGTTTTTTTAAGTGCTAAATTATGCAATGAAACGACTGAAGCTACCTATGATGCTGCTTCCCTCGTAGAACTCTTGCACACTGCCACACTTGTGCATGATGATGTGGTCGATGACTCCCTCGAAAGGCGTGGTTTTTTCTCTATTAATGCTTTATGGAAAAATAAAATTGCTGTATTGGTCGGCGATTATCTATTGTCGCAGGGTTTATTAACGGCGCTGAATAATGACCGATTCCGCATTTTGAAAATTGTGTCCAATGCCGTCCGGGAAATGAGTGAAGGCGAATTATTGCAAATAGAAAAAGCTCGCCGACTGGATATTACAGAAGATATTTATTATGAAATTATTCGTCAGAAAACGGCTTCCCTGATTGCGGCGGCTTGTTGTGCAGGTGCAGCTTCTTCGACGGATAATGAAACTTACATAGAAGGTATGCGCGATTTTGGAGAAAAAATCGGAATTGCCTTCCAGATTCGGGACGATTTATTTGATTTTGGAGAAGACGAAATTGGCAAGCCAAAAGGAATTGACATCAAAGAAAAAAAGATGACCCTCCCGCTGATATACGCACTCAATAATACCGACCGAAAAACCCGCCGGCATATTATTAATATTATCAAAAATAAAAGTACTGAACCAGAAAGTGTTGCAAAAGTCATTGACTTTGTGCGGAACAGTGGCGGCATTCCTTACGCAAGAGAAGCCATGTATCGCTATCGTGAAGCAGCTTTTGAAATTTTGCATACTTTTCCTGATTGCCCCGCAAGAGACTCATTGGAACAGTTGGTCACTTTTGTGACAGAACGGAAAAAATAAAGATACAGACAACCTTTTAACCTTAAAAATCTACCTTAAAAGTGACCCTGAAATAAAATTTTGCGTCTCAACTCAAATTGTGGGCATTATTGTTGCGCATAAAACATTATAACATTAAAAATTTTGGCAGATAGCTATTTCTGTGTGTTAAATTTTGAATTTGTTTTTTTTGTTAAAATGTATATCTTTGCGGCAAAATTATAGCAATGATAAAAAACTACATTTATTTGTCGCTTGTTCCTAAATGATTCGCTAAGAATGGATCATAAATAACAAGTCGGAATGTAAATTTATTTTTGCGTCATTTCTAAATATCCTGAAACAACATTAAAGGCTATTCGTAAGAGTAAGTTGTAAAGTTTATTTTCCCCTACGAAATAAACTTTTGAACTGCTCTAAACAATGATTAAAAAACAGATAAAAAGCTGTAAAAAGGGCGAGTAGTTCTTATGGAACAACATTCGTTAACCTAAAATGCGTAAAATCATGACAGAAGAAAGAACAAGGTATGGTGATGCCGAGTTGGCAGAATTCAAACAACTCATCACAGAAAAACTTAAAAAAGCAGAAGATGAACTGGTGTTTTACAAAACACAATTGTCCGATCGGGCAGATACTTCTGATGCAAAACTAAAAGGGCTGGATGATGGCAATGTATCGGCAGAAGTCGAACGCCTCACTGGAATGGCAAGCCGTCAGGCAAAGCTCATTAAACACCTGAGTAATGCTTTAATTCGCATTGAAAACAAAGTGTATGGTATTTGCCGGGAAACAGGCAAATTGATATCTAAAGAACGCTTGCGCGCCGTGCCACACGCTACACTTAGTATCGCTGCGAAAATGAAGCGAAAGTAAAATACAGAAAAATCAAGGGCTTGCACAACAAGTAAGTCAATG
The DNA here is from genome assembly GCA_937951615.1 of uncultured Saprospiraceae bacterium. Lineage (GTDB taxonomy): Bacteria > Bacteroidota > Bacteroidia > Chitinophagales > Saprospiraceae > JAHDEO01. The sequence continues at coordinate 54,110 of CALFBH010000075.1, forward strand.
GTTTTGTTAGAAAATCCGACTGTTAGTTGAAACTGGCAGTCGGGTTTTTGTTATATTGCGAACTTGCTTTAAATACAAATAGAAATTCAAACGTCAAATTCAACTGCCATTAACATAAAATTTGGTCAGTTTGAAAGTGACGATTAGCCGGTTTCCTGGACTTAATTCTAAATCAATCATACATTGAAACGATCGACACTCGCTATACTGGTTATCCTGGCTGTTCTCACCTTAGATCAGTCATTCAAAGTCTGGGTGAAACTAAACATGCACCTCGGACAAAATTTTGACTTGCTGGGGGACTGGTGCAAGATATATTTTACAGAAAACAAAGGTATGGCTTTCGGGCTGACGCTAAGCGGGGCTTATGGCAAACTGATCCTGAGCATCTTCCGCATTTTTGCCGTTTGTTTATTGGGCTGGTATGTGACCCGATTGATTAAAGAAAAAGCATCGAAAGGGCTTATCGTTAGTTTGTCACTCATTATTGCAGGGGCATTGGGGAATATCATCGACAGTGCTTTTTATGGTTTATTGTTTTCGAGCAGTTATCATGGCGTAGCTACTTTTTTACCTGAGACGGGCGGTTATGCTAGTTTTTTACACGGAAGTGTGGTGGATATGCTGTATTTTCCGGTCTATAGTGGCTATTTGCCAGCTTGGATGGGGGGTAGGTATGTTGAGCTATTTCGCCCTATTTTTAACCTTGCTGATGTAGCCATTACCTTTGGCGTCTTATCTATTATTGTTTTCCAACGCTCCTTTTTTACAGATGAACAGCCTGTTCCGGTTTTGCAGAATCAGGAAGTGACGAGTGAAGGGCTGGATTCTTGGCAGGAAGGGAAATATTGAACGATAAATGATGAACGATGAATTCAGAATATCATTATCCTTGATTTAAACTTATTCTTCGACTTAAACTTAAACTTACCCATGACCATTGGAAAGAAATTTTTGAAAGAATTATCATTGGAGTCAGAAGTGACGAGGAGGTATTTGGAAAGTGTTCCCTTTGATAAAAAAGCATTTAAACCTGCTGAAAAATCTGAAACTTTAGGACGACTAGCTATTCATGTTGCTGAAATTACGGCACTCACACGTAGGACGGATTGATTTTTAAAAATCAATCCACCTGCCGTATAGCCCTTCGACATTCGATGTTCCCTAAAGCCCCCAACCCAACACCTTCAACTTCCCAGTATTCTTAAAATTACTAAACCCCTTCAGCATGTGCTTGCCTAATAAAAAGCCTTCTCGGTTCTGACCTTCTATGCCATATAAAATCTGACTATCGCCTGCACGCAAGGCACAACGGTAAGGATAGCCGTGAATATCAAAAAACAGCATCGTGTACATCAGGTCATTATTGCCGTCTAGCATGGCTTGGTCGGCTTCTCGTTGTGGCGCCATGCGGAAAGGCTGATCGTAATACTTGCCGACATTCTTTTTATATTTATCCAAGACATCCTGTTTGGCGATCAACAAAGTTTTGCCGGCCATTTTGGGGTGATTTTTATTATAGGCAGAGATGGTTTCACTGTAATTACTGGGGGGCAGGCGTTTTTTCAAGCCCATTTCCAGATAATTTTGCATCAATTGTACTGCCCGAACACATTCGATATAATAATAAGTCGAATCGCCGACGATCATATTGGCGTAAGCCACCATGTCCTGCGGGCCATAGCCACAGCGTCCGCCCAGCACAATGCCCACATCGTCGTATTTTTCATCCTTGAATTGATGATCGCGTATGGTTTGCACCACAACAAAGGAGTATTTTTTGTTCTTACAATATTTTTTGTATTGCGAACCCGAAATAAAGCGGTATTTCGTGAAAGTCCAGTGTTTTTGGAAGGCCTGTTTGATGGCTTCATTATACGAATCGTGGTAGCCGAGGACGACCAAGGTTTCCGTTTCTTTTAGTTTTTTAATGTCTTTAGTGCCGCCTTCGCCAAATTGGGCGTATGCCATTAAGACCAGCATGGAGCAGAGTATGGTAAAAATTGTTTTCATGAGAAAAAATTAATTATTTTAGGTTGAAAAGAGTGGTCGATAGTCCATAGTCGATAGTCCATGGTTGTTTTTTCAGCCATCGACTATTGACAATTATATATAATACGGCTTTGAGTGGAATTTGTTTTCAGCGTTTCAAGAGCTAAATAACAATTTTTTTGCCAAACTCTTATCACATATACGTCATTTTTGTATTTTGCAAATATGAAATACACTTACCTGATTCTACTGTACCTCGCGCTTTCGCTAATATTGCTTTTCGCTGAACTCACCCATCAACAGACACTTATTTATGCGACTAAACCCTTATTGTTGACGGTCTTGTCGCTTTGGTTTTACCTGAATACCAAAGACTGGCGCACTGCTTTTACGACCTTTGTTTTGCTGGGGCTGATTTTTTCGATTGGTGGTGATACCTTTATGATGTTTGAGGAAAGTGGCGATGAAAGTACGGCGATTTGGTTTCTGCTCGGCTTGGGTTGCTTTTTGCTGACGCATATTTTTTATCTATTGGGTTTTCTAAAATATCCTGATCGTAGCAAAGGTTTTATATCGAAAAAGCTTTGGCTAGTACTTCCATTTTTGCTGTTTTATATCGGCTTCAATTATTATCTGCGCAATGATTTGGGCGATTTGCAAATTCCGGTTTTGGTCTATAGCAGCGTGATTACTTTGATGGCTTTAGCAGCACTTAATTTGTACTCAAAAAAAATCGCACCAAAGCATTTTGGGTGGATCTTGGGTGGTGTTTTGCTTTTTATGGTTTCTGATATTTGTATTGCACTAGCAAAATTTAAAAGCCATGAACTTGTTATTCCATATCCGAGAGTCGTCATTATGACTTTGTATTTATTGGGGCAGTATTGGATTGCTAAAGGCTCGATTGCAGCGAATGCTCGGCATTGAATAGGTAGGGCTTCCTTCTCATGAGTAGGGAAAAATACCTGCATTATACCGAAAAAAGCAGTATCTTTGGAGAAGTAAAACATCAATGATATGACTAAAGGACATCATCTTACAAATTTGCAATTAGAATTGCTCAAAATGTTCAAATACGAACTTTCTGATAGCCAGTTGGAAGAAATCAAAGCTATGTTGGTTAGGTATTTTGCAGGCAAAGCCTCTGATGAAATGGACAGACTATGGGAAAAGAATAACTGGAGCAATGAAACGATGAAATCTTGGGGAAATGAACACATGAGAACGAAATATGAATAGTCTCCGTGTAATTCTCGACACCAATGTTCTGTTAATGTCAATAGCCCGAAAATCAGAATATCGCCCCATTTTTGTATAACATAGCTGAAATACTAATCAAACTTAAAAATGTAGAAAAAATAGAGATCAGTTTTAAATGGAATTTGATAACGACTGACCCAGATGACAATAAATTTGTTGACTGTGCTATTGCTGGGCGGGTAAAATATGTAGTTACAAATGATAAACATTTTTCAATATTGAAAAACGTATCTTTCCCTAAAGTTGATGTGATTAGTATAGATGATTTTATGGAAGAATTAAAAAACCTTCTTTGATTCTACAAAAAAATACAATTCCACAATTTCACCATCCCACAATCCCACCAATTCCCTATCTTTACCCCATGAATCTAAGCAATCTATACGAGCAGCGAATCGAGGAATTTGGCGCACAATCCACCCAACTCAAAGCAAAATATGACCGACTGGCTTTTGTCCGGCTCTTGGTTTTTGTGGCTGGAGTGGCGGTGTTTTTTCTGCTCTTTTCGCTGAGTGGCTGGTATGCCTGGGGTTTTGCTTTACTGTTTATCATAGCCTTTGCCCGATTTGTGATGTGGCATTTTAGTATTTCGCGGGAAGCGGAGTATTATCAGCGATTAAAAACCATCAATGAACATGAATTAGGGTATTTGTCAGGCGATATTTCGGTCTTTGAAGCGGGCGAATCCTTTATAGATGCCGACCATCCTTACACCGTAGATTTGGATATTTTTGGGGAACATTCCATTTTTCAATCCATCAACAGAACGACGACGTCTATCGGCAGAGCAGAGTTGGCGGAGTATCTGAGTGGGGCAGTCACGCGGGAAGAAATTCTTGCCCGACAGGAAGCCGTCAAAGAACTGGCGACCAAGCTGGACTGGCGGCAGCATTTTCAGGCAAAGGGAGCGGAAGGAAAGGAAGAGCCCGCTTATGTCCATCGCCTGCTGGACTGGATGAAGGATGAGCCGATTGTGTTGGGCAATAAAATGCTGGTCGCGGCTTTGTACATTGTGCCGATTATTATGATCGGAGCTTGTTTCATTCCAATAGACTTGATGCCTTGGAAATATCGCTGGGTTTTCCTGTTTATTCCTGGATATTTCCTGAAAAAGACGATGGAACGGGTGAGTATGATGCACGAAAAAACAGCCAAGGCAGAAGACCTGTTAGCGAATTATGCCAAGCTGATTGAACATATTGAACAAGAAGATTTCCAGTCACCCAAACTTGCCGGACTGAAGCAATTATTATTTGTCGAAGACAAAAGTGTTTCTTTTCGACTAAAAAAATTATCCAACATTATCAGCCAGTTGAATGTACGGTATAATGCCTTCGCGCTGGTCTTGGAGATTCTTGGTTTGTGGAGCTTACAGTACATGTATAAACTGGAAAAATGGAAAGCTGCTCAACAGGATAATCTGGAAAAATGGTTTGTCGCTTTACGCGAATTTGATGCCTTGTCGAGCATGGGTACGCTTTGTCATAATCAGCCCGACTGGGCTTTTCCAGAAATTGTGAGCGATAGCGAAACTGTATTTGACGGAGCAGCTATCGGGCATCCACTGATTCTTGCCGATACGCGGGTGAATAATGAGCTGGACATCCCACATCGCGGACATATCAAACTGATTACCGGCTCGAATATGGGCGGCAAAAGTACTTTTTTACGCAGCACGGGACTGGCGATTGTGCTGGCGATGACGGGTGCGCCGGTTTGCGCGCGTCGCTTCCGTGTACCGCTTACGCAGGTCTATACGAGTATGCGCACGAAAGATGCTTTACACGAAAGCACCTCTTCTTTTTATGCCGAATTGAAACGTTTGCAGTTTATTATAAAAGCCGTCGAAAACGGTGATAATATCTTCTTTTTATTGGATGAAATCCTAAAAGGCACCAACTCGCACGACCGCCACACCGGCTCAAAAGCCTTGATTTTGCAACTGGTCAGACACAAAGGCTCCGGTCTCATCGCCACCCACGATCTGGAACTCGGCCCACTCGCCGAGCAGTACCCAAATGACCTGGAAAATCTTTGTTTTGAAGTAGAAGTGAATGGCGACGAACTGACTTTTGATTATAAAATAAAGAAGGGCGTGAGTCAAAGTCTGAATGCTACGATTTTGATGAAGCGGATGGGGATTGAGGTGGAGTGAGGCTTATCCTGCTTTTGCCAGCAAATCCTCAATATTGTAATTGAGATACTTATCCATGCTAGCTGTACCAAATTTTTTCAATTCGTTTTTGTTTTGAACATTCAACAACAAAGAAGGATTTATTTTAAATGTTTTCCCCAGTTTAATCGCTAAATCTAAATTGAGTTTTCTTTTTCCGTTTAGAAAAGCACTCATATTAGAGGCCTCGTATTCCATATATTGGGCTAAATCCTGGTTTTTTATATTTAGTAGGTTAATGAGGTCTTTTATAAATTTTCCGACATCTTTTATTTCATTATTATTTGAATACAGATAAGATTCCATCTGAAACCTGATTGACAATAAAATATTGTCTCTTTTCTCTTCTGGCGAAAGTTGTTTACTTCGAGCTATAATCTGTGCTTGTAAATCTTTAAAATCTTTAGCATTGGTATCAACATATCCTGTACCCGTACCATTTATCCCGCCCGCATTTATTATTTTATCTTTCATTTTAATTTGTGATTTCTAGCTGTAGGTAGTGTTTTATCAATTCTTTTCCCGCTTTATCATCAATAAACATCTTTTGCCCCATTGCTCTGGATGCTTTATATTTTCTCTCGTATAATTGAATTAGCGTTGTTTTGCTTTCAAAGGATAAAAAACCTCTGTAATTTCCACCACCTTTTTCAAAACTCAGCCAACAAGCATAAGCTATTAAACAGCCTGCTGTATTGTTATACTTTCCTTCTTTTCCATAATTGTGTGGTGCTACTTCTAGGTTATTCATGTACACCATTTCTCCAGATATTAGTGTAATCATCAGTAGTCCTTCAATGATTTTCGGACTATTATTTAAGGCTACTTTATATAATATTGCACCCTCTGTTTTTTGTAAACTTCTCCAATTAAATTTCCAACCCTCTTTTTTAAAAGGAATTTCTTTTTGGATAACAAGAGCAATAAATGCTTTTTTACGAATGTTTGTTTTGGAATCAATTAGTTCTATTTCCATAACGAGTTTTGGATTATTTCCATAAAGTTATCGTTTTTCGATAAGTTTGTCAACTTTTATGAGTGTTAATTTTTGTCAAAATCGGTTTATAAAAGGGTAACAAATGCTTTGTTTGCGTGATATACCTATTGAAAGTTAAACTAGAAAAATATTATAATGGAAATAATTTTCAGGCATTTTTGGATCATGTTTATTGCTGTTACTGTTGCAAATGCATTTATCCTGAAAAACTACTCGCAAAAATATATTGCTGAGGATCCGACCTTAAAAAAAGGGTATGATGACTATTTCAAAGGGATATTATTTTATGGAAATATTCCCTGGATAATTATGGGAATTGGTTGTCTGACAGGTCTGACGAATGGGATTCCTGAATATTCTTCTCCAAGGGAGATGAACCCTGTCGTTTTGGCACTTGACTTTTCAATTATTATCTTATGGGTATTAAGCTTTCGATGGATTTACTTCAGAAACGGAGCCGAATTTCTTGAAAGACATCCGGGAATATTTTTTCGACCAACGATCTTGAATAAAAATGGTAAGGTGACGGCTAGAGATATAAAGCGACGTTACTCATTCATACTCCTTTGCTGGATAATCATGATGTGGATAATGGATTTTCCAGCTTCAAATTTTTGAGATGAACACTTCAACTAACCTTTCTCCCATCACCGAGATTAGAACGGTGAAAAAGCGACTCATCCGCAGTCGCTTAACTGGATTTACATGGTATTGGAATAGAATTGTACTTCATCATCCGACTAAAATGGATATAGATATTCAGGCTTCAAAACCTGCCAGTCTTGCCTCCTTGTGAAGTGCCAACTCTCGTGCTTCCTTTACAGTCACTTGTCGAAATCGAATGATTCCACCGGTCGGCATTTGCGCCAGCGTATCCAAGTCGGCATCAATCACTTTGGCTATGCGCGGGTAGCCGCCTGTCGTTTGTCCATCTTGCATCAGGATAATAGGTTGTCCATTGGCAGGAACCTGTATGCTGCCAGGCAAGGTAGCAGAGGAAGGCATCGGAGCTTTTGATGTGTAGAGTAGCGTTTCACCTTGTAGCCGAATCCCCATTCTATCGCTATCGGCTTGTATCGTGTAAGTCGAGATTTCTAATTTTTTATGGTCAATTGGTGAAAATTGTCCCCATTCTGGGCCGAGCAGGATGCGGAGAATTTGTTTTTTGTGAAAATGATGAATCAAGTGTTCGGGAATACTTCGATTTGGATTTTTAGGTTTTTCATTTTTCCAATGGAGCGAATCGCCGACCCGTAAAGTACGTCCTTCTAAGCCGCCAAATTCACTTAAAGTATAAGTTGAAGTGCTGCCGAAAACTAAGGGAATATCGGGCTTTCCTTGTATGGCAATATAGGTACATTTTCCTGATTTTGCATAGCTGAATTTCAGGACATCGCCTGCCTGTACAGTCAGACTTTTGTTCATAGGACAATCCTTGTTGTTTAGGTTTGCGCCCATGTCTGCACCAGTGATTGCTATGATAGCTGTTTGTGTAAACTCATATACTCCACCTTTCAATAAACACTCTAAGCATGAAGTATTTTTGTCATTGTTTACCAGCCAGTTAGCGAGTTTGAACGAATGTAAATCCATCGCTCCTGATTTTGGAATACCGAATTTCCGAAATCCAATTCTGCCGCCATCTTGAATGGTGCTGTGTATGCCGTTTTTGAGAACTTTTAGCATCTGTTTTTGTGTTGTCGTGTTGTGGTGTTGATGTGTTGTTGTACTTTGCTGAATAAGACATCAACACCACAAGCTGACTGTATATGTTTTTTCTTCTTTTTAGGTGGAAACGAAAATACGGTAGTGTTCGACTAAAGTATGATTGAGTAAACTCCGTTGTCGTCAGACGAATTCGCTTAGAAATACGGCATATCTAAAGGGATAAATTACCAATTTTCATAAAATCCTTCGTCTGCCGACTATTCCATACTTTAATCGAACACCCTTGAAAATACCCTCCCGTACATTAATTATTTCCACAAGCTTCAATTTCTGCTGAAAACTCGGCATTGGGCTCGACCGAAAACCCTGAGTCCAATATAATGATTTGTCCAGCTTTAAAACTGGTCGTATTGCTGGAAGGTACTGTTCCGTCTGAATTAATGCTAATGCCAGCCTGATAATTTCCAGTAAGTATATTTGCAGCATCGAGTGTCGTAGGGCAAACAGAGCCACTGCAATCTACTAAGTTACCATTTTGATCGTAAACGGGAAGGTATTGCCCTTCTATTTCAAAAGGGATAATAATTGCGGTGTTCATAGCATCGCTGACTGTTACGGAATATAAACCAGCGCTAAGGTCGCTTATACTCTGTGTTGTTTCGCCAGTACTCCACGTGTAGGAATAAGGAGGAGTTCCATTAGCAACATCAAGAAGCCCACTGCCGAGTGTTCCGCAGCCTTCATTTGCAACAGATACTGTTGCAGAAAGTGCATTTCCAAATATCCCCTGATCTGTCCAAAGTCCATAAATGGATGTACCATTTGCTTGTTCGCTCACTTCATCGGCAGTCATTCTTGTACCATTGCTTAAACTAACCGTGAAGGGATCTCCATTGGGTAAATCATTAGCAATCACAATAGTTTCGAAGGCTACAACAGGCCCAATACATAACCTATTGGTTCGATCTGTACGGGTAAGTCCAAACTCCAGCGTATTGTTTTCCTGGTCATATACATCAATATATTGCTGCGGTTGGAGAGAAGAACCTGATATATTTACACTGGCACTCTGAATCGGTAAATCTCCAAAATTGATAGAACAAGATATGCCGTGGGCTGTTGCGGGGGCACCGTCAGACTCTAGGTACACATTATAGCTGAGTAGTGTTGTGGTGTCAGTCAGATTGGTTTGTCCTGTAAATTCCATTTTCAATTCAGTTGTCCCAAGAATGGCATTGGGGAGACCGAGGGTATGGGTATTATTATAATTGTCGATTAAGACTTGCAAATCCTGTACTTCTACGATTCCATTGCCATCGCCATCTTGATATTTACCATTTATACCCGCCAGAGATTGCGACCAGTTTGGGCAATCTTGTCCTTGCCAATTGGTTGTGGCATTAGGGCGGCTTGCTCCTGTATTATTTTCGGCTAAACCCCAATATAAAACATCGTGATAATTGGCAATTCCATCATTATTGAAGTCGCCAGGCCAGACGAGGTCGGTGCAGGAGCCTGAACCTGCATTACAAAAACTTTCCCATGCAGCTTCGAAATTATTTCCATCACTAATCGAAGCATTATTATTAGAGACGGTCTCCAACTGGAAACAGAGGCTTATTAAATTGGCGTCATAACAACCAGAGAGTTGATTATTATGTAAATAAAGGGTTTCGAGTGTTGTTAGATTTCCTAGTTCAGGCGGAATATTGCTGGAAAGCTGATTGTTTTGTAATTGTAAATCAAGAATGCTTGTCAAATTTCCCAGTTCAGGTGGGATGTTACCTGTCAATAGATTACCATCTACATCCAGTTGGGTCAGGTTGCTCAGTACACCAAATTCAGGCGGGATATTGCCAGTGAACTGGTTATCATAGAGTCGCATTTTTACAAGATTCGGGCAATTGCTGAACTCGACTGGAAGATTTCCGGTGAGTTGATTATCTCCAAAATTTATATACCGCAAATCACAATTTCCCAACTCTGGCGGAATGTTTCCAGTGAGTTGATTCTTGTTTATGTATAAATTTCTGAGGACGCTAATATTGCTCAATTCTGCAGGAATCGTACCAGTCAATTGATTATAACCCAAGTATAATTGGAGTAAATTACTAAGATTACTTAATTCAACAGGAATCGTGCCTGTGAGTTGGTTTTCCGATAAGTACAATACTGTTAAATTAGTCATGTTACCCAATTCAACAGGAATATTTCCTGTCAGGCTATTGTCTGTCAGATATAGGACTTCTAGGCTACTTAGGTTGCTGAGTTCGGGTGGAATATTCCCGGTTATATTTCTACTGCTTAGGTCAAGTTCATTTAGGCAGCCATTTCCATCTAAGGTCACTCCCATCCAGGTATCCATAGGCTGACTCAGATCCCAGGGATTTGTCCAGGTAGCACCATTATTGGTGAGGTAAAAAGTGGACAAGGTAAGAGAGTCTAGTTGCCGACAGCTTAGTGTAGAACAATCGCCTGCACCGCTACTACAGAAGTCTTCCCAGGGCGTATAAAAATTATTGCCATCGCTGATATAGCTATTGGTATTGGAATTAGCATTGAGTTGATTACACAAAGCAGTTAATGAGGGCGGATAGCACCCACTCAATTGGTTGTCTTTTAATATCAAAGCATCTAGATTACTCAAATTACCTAACTCGGCTGGAAGAGTACCACTTAACAGGTTATTTACTAAAAAGAGCGAGACTAAATTACTTAAATTTCCCAATTCTGGCGGGATATTGCCCTCCAAAAAATTATTGCTACACCGGAGGTATTCTAAATTTGATAAACCACCTAATTCTGGCGGAATATTTCCAGACAAGTTATTTCCAGACAATACCAGTGAAACCAAGTTGCTAAGGTTGCTGAGTTCTGGCGGAATATTTCCAGACAAGTTATTTCCAGATAATATCAGTGAAGCCAAGTTGCTAAGGTTGCTGAGTTCCGGCGGAATATTTCCAGACAGGTAATTATTACTTATATTAATGTATGTCAAATTACTGAGCTGACCCATTTCGGGTGGGATACTACCACTTAGGCAATTTTCATTTATATCGAAATAAGTCAGACTTTCTAGGTTGCCCATTTCTGAGGGGAGTTCTCCACAGATATTTAATTCAGATAGATTTAAGGTCGTAACACAATTATTCTGATTGAGACCTACCCCATACCAAGTGTCAATAGGCTGGTCTAAATTCCAAACTAGCGACGAGTTGGGAACATCTGCGGAATAGTAAAAAGCCACCAAGGCTAGCGAATCAATTTGGCGACAGGTAATATTGGCGCAATCTGCATTAGGCGTGTTGCAAAAATATTCCCAGGGAACATCAAAATTATTGCCATCGCTGATACCTGCATTATTATTATAAGTGGCGAATAACTGGTTGCACAAACCTGATAAATTTGCATCATAACAACCACTGAGTTGATTATTATGAACAATGATGTTTCTCAAACTGGGAATATTACCTAATGTGCTGGGAATACTTCCCGTCAGTTGATTGTCGGAAACCCACAAAGTGGTCAGGAGATTCATATTGCCAAGTTCGGGAGGAATATCACCTGTTAATTGATTGTTATGAAGGCCCACAGTGCCCAAATTATCCAGATTACCCATTTCACTCGGGATATTGCCCGTAAACATATTCTCAAACATGTCCAGAACAGATAAGCTGCTCATATTACCTATTTCAGGCGGAATACTTCCAGAAAACTGATTGGTACTCAAGTATAAAACCTCCAGATTGACCAGATTTCCTATTTCAGCGGGGACACTACCGCTCAATTGATTGTCATTTAAAAATAAATAATTCAGATTGATGAGGTTTCCGATAGTTGAAGGGAGGGTGTCGTTTAGCTGATTGTAGTTGAGATTCAGCCATTCTAAATCAGTCAAATTTCCCAACTCCGGTGGAATGTTTCCTGTTAAGTTATTATTCGCCAAATCAAGATTAAATACTCGGTTATTTCCATTTGTCAATACACCATACCAGGTATTCATTGGCTGATTCAGATCCCATGTAAAGAACCAGTCAGCCCCATTAGTTGCATTATAAAAACTAACTAAAGCAATAGAGTCCTGAGAACTAGAAGAAGGCGGGTCAAAATAAAGCAGTGCTTCATGTAAATTCAATCGCCCATTACTCACACATTTTCCACTAAGTGCGGGAAGGCTTTCTGCGGAATTGAGTACAGCAGATTTGATGTCAGTAAAAGATTTATTTGGATAACGTTCCCACAATAGAGCACAAGTTCCGGTAACAAGCGGCACAGCCATGGAAGTGCCATCAATCTGCCCATAACTATTATTAGGAAAACAACTGGTGATAGCTGTTCCGGGAGCCGCGATATCGACGGTATTGGCTCCGAAATTGGAAAAGCTAGTTAGTGAATCATTATGATTTGTTGCGGTCACAACAATAATATTATCGATATTATATCCAGCAGGATAAACAGGACTGAGACCATTATCGTCTCCGATATTGTCGTATGAGCCATTGCCAGCGGCGGTCACAAACAGATGTCCGCTATTCTCTGCATTTTGTAAAGTCTGAAAAAGCGCGGTAGAATAGGCGCCGCCGCCCCAACTGTTATTACTTATTGGTATGCCCATGTCTACGGCATAAGCAAGTGCTGCTATAGCGCCTGAAGAAGAACCTGTTCCATTATCACCAAGAAATTTGAGTGGAGCTATTTGTACATCCCAGGTGACTCCGGCTATACCTATACCATTATTTCCGGCCGCGCCTAATATGCCCGCTACATGAGTACCGTGGAAATTATTACCGTAAGGATTATTATCATTATTTTTAAAATCCCAGCCAATGAAGTCATCTATGTAGCCATTACCATCATCATCAACACCATTTTCATCACCTGAATCAAAAACCCAGGCATTGCCGTTCCATTCCAATACTTTTCCATCTCCATCGGCATCTTCGGCAAGGTTTTGCCAGATATTATCTATCAGGTCTTCGTGTCCCCAGTCTATACCCGTGTCGATAATGCCTACCACAATAGATGGGCTGCCAGTAGCGATGTCCCATGCTTCAGGAGCGTCTATATCCGCATCGAATGTACCATTGGTCTGCGCGGTGTTGTGCAGCCCCCATTGATTGCTGGTCATTGGGTCAGCTGGATAAGTTGCATGGGTGGTGTAGATATAATTCGGTTCTACAAACTCAATATCGGGATGGTTTTTATAAGCGTTTACGAGGTACTGAATATCTGTTTTTGATGAATTTTCATTAATTTTCCATAGTTCAATATTGGTCTGTGGAAAAGTTTTCAAAACAGTTGCTTTCATCCCGTCTTTAAGGCTATTCTTTTGGTTTGCTGATTTTCCAGCTTTCATTTTTACCAATAGTTGATCGGGGATATAATTTCCGGATTGAGCGAAAGCCATAGCCGTGAGGAAACAGAGGGCTATAAGCAATATTGCTGATTTTTGGTCACAGGGAATATGCATGGTTTATCATTTTGCAGGATATAGAAAAATGATTACCTTACGTAAATAAACTTTGCTATATCCTAATTGTAAAATCGCCAGATTTTTTTGTTGAAATGGAGCATTTGTGAACGGCAATAAATGTTTAATTATTTTGAAATATCAATATTTTCCAATGCTAAAAAAGGGCCTTGCAACGTTAAAGTTGCAAGGCGTCGGCGATTTTATCAATTGGAAATTGATAAACAATCTTGGGTGTCTTTAGTAGAGTATAATTAAACTATAATAATCATTGTCCTGTCGTCTTGTTTTTATAGGATAAAACAAATTTACAATGAAATTTTTATATTTTTTTACACTAATTTGAGGTTGAATACGATGTGTTATTTTATATTGTATTTAATACGTGTTGGTTTTTAGAGCATTATATGAATTTGAAAGCAAATAAAACTGAAAAAAAAAGGCCTTTTCTTCTGATAGAATTGATTCAGACCTTTACAGAGCAGGAAATAGAAGGTTTTGTACATTTTGTAGCTTGTCAACATTTCAATACAGACCAGTATGCGTTAAGACTGATTAGGATGTTGCGGGAAAAAATTTGGAACAGGAAAGACTTTGACAAGTCGATGCAGTATCTGGCTTATCAAGAAACCTTTTCAGACCGTCCTATTGCCCAAAAAGAATTAGGTAAACCGGAAAGAGGTTTGCTGAATGCTAAAATGAGCCTATTAATTCGGCTGGCAGAAACATTTTTGTCGATAGAAAGTATGCATAAAAAACCGGAGACCAAGAGCGAATTATTATATTCAGCATTGCTTGAACGAGGACAATATTGGTTATTCAACCGAAATATAAAAAAAGATAAGAAACGACTTGAAGACATAGCAGAAAAAGATATTAATTATCACAATTATCACTGGAAAATAGAAGAGCAGGTTTTAGATTATTTGCATCAAAAGGGACAACTGGTTAATACGGATAATTTGGCCGATTTGAATTACCATCTTGACGTTTTTTATATGCAAAGGAAGTATAGCTTATACTTCACTGCCTTGTCACTGGCTATTTCTTCAAGTAAAAAATCCTATGATCACGCTGAAATGAAAGCTGTTTTTAAGTTGGCAGAATTACCGAATTACTCAAGGCATCCCTTTATTAGAGTTCATGAAGCCATTAGGCTCATGATGGAAACGCACTCAGACGATGCTTACACGCATTTATTGGAGACGCTGCACGAACACGAAGCAGCTCTGTCGCAGAAAGACCTAAGCGGTGCTTACATGATGGCAACTGTTTTTTGTGTAAGAGAAGTGATTAGAGGAAGTGAAGCGTATAATTGGAGATTATTTGAATTGTATCAAACTATGCACAGAAAAGACCTGCTTCGTGAGAATGGTTTTATTGATACCAGAAATATAAAAAATGTAGTTACGGCAAGCTGTAGGGCAAATGAATTTGATTGGGCGGCAGAAGTTATTGAACATTATCGCAGCTCTATACAAAAGCCCATTCGAAACAGTGTATGTCATTTCAATTTTGGCTTGATTGCCTTCTACCAAAAAGACTATAAGGAAGCGATTCGGCATTTTATTCGTGTGGACAAAGTGAATCTGGTTTATGATGTAAATTGCAGAATCATGTTACTGAAGTCGCATTATGAAACCGATAAAGAGTATGATGAGCGTACCATGCAGATATTCCGATCAGCAGGCAAATATATTGTGGAAAACAAATCCTTGCCTTCGGCACATAGAAAAGCCTATAAAAATTTCATTCAGGCATTGATTAATCTTTATCGGGTTCGGCATCAGGCCACCAAAATCACGCTAGAACGAGTAAAGGAAAAACTAGAAAAATTCGAGGTTTTCACGGATAAACAATGGTTAATGGAGAAGATTGGCGAACTAGAATAAAAAGAATACCGAATATTCCTCAACCTTCCAGTAATTCCCGAACCTTAAATAAACTTTTCAATGCTCTGCAAACCTCCATTTGTTGCTCTGTGCTCAGCCCCACAGAAGAAGGCAAACTAAAACCCTGACGGGAAATATATTCCGTATTCGGATATTCGCCGGAAGCATACTCTACATAAGGTGGCATGACGTGTAAAGGATAAAAAACAGGACGTGCCTCAATGCCATTTTGCAAGAGCTTTTTAATAATATCATCCCGATTCAAATCCGTTTTCTGCTCATTCACCAGCAAAGTATAAAGCCAGTACGTATTGCGAACATCAGGAGACTGTGGTGGCAAAGTCAGCTCTTCCACATCAGTGAGCCATTCATTATAACGCACTCCGATTTGGCATTTTTTATGTAAAATTTCATCAATTCGCTCCATCTGTGCCACGCCGATAGCCGCCTGCAAATTGGTCATTCTATAATTAAAACCAACATAGTCGTGCCAGTATTTTCGCTGCTTCGACATGCCGTGATCGCGCAAAATAGCTGCTTTTTCATAATGTGCCTTGTCTTTGAAAAAGATCATCCCACCTTCGCCAGTCGTCACTGTTTTGTTTCCAAAAAAGCTGAACGTCGCAGCATCGCCAAAAGTAGCCATCAGTTGTCCATTGAGCGTCGTACCCAAACCTTCCGCATTATCTTCTACGACCAATAAATTATGCTCGCGGGCAATCGCCTCTATCGCAGGCATATCACAAGGAAAACCATATAAATGAACCGGCATAATCGCTTTAGTGCGTGGCGTAATCGCAGCACTTATTTTTTCTGGTGAAATTGCCCAGGTATCCGCTTCTACATCTACGATAACAGGCCTTGCTCCAGTGTAGATAATCGAATTGATAGAGGCAGCAAAAGTCAGGTTCGGCACAATCACTTCATCGCCTTCACCAATTCCTAATGCATCCAAGGCAAGGTGCAAAGCCACCGTCCCATTACTCACGGCCAGCGCATACTCCACACCATGAAACTCTGCCATCATCCGCTCAAAATCCCGCACAAACCGCCCTTGCGAAGAAATCCAATTGGTCCGCACACATTCACTGACATAAGCGAGTTCATTACCACCAAGCAAAGGCTCCATAATCGGGATACGATGGAGGCGGGTACGCGAAGCATAATCAACAACTTTTCCTGCTTCGTCCATCAAGGGAATATGTCGTATTCGGTCGGACAAGAGGAGATTGATTTGTTCTGGAGAAGCCGTTACATGCAGGCTGGTAAAACGGGTTTGCATCACCTCTACAACGGGGCTTTCCAGCGTCTTTCCAGCATTGATAAATGCCCGTCGAATATCCCCATCCGTCAGCACCCCAACAAGCTGCTGGTCAGCATCCACAACAAAGCCTGTACCCTGAGCATTAGCATCAATAATAGCCAGTGCATCGCGGATATTTCCCGTATCAGGGATAAGCATTTCCTGTATTTTTGACATATTCTCTCTGTTTTATGTAAAAAAGTATCTCTCCTCTCTCAGCGAAGCGGTCTCTCCTCTCTCAGCCGAAGGCGGTCTCTCCTCTCTCCTCTCTCTTCTTCCCCAGTAAATTAATCTGCTGATGAATTTCCCCTATACTCAACGCTTTTACTTCCAAAACATGTACAAGTTCCCGATAATTATTCAAATAGTCAAAAAACCAGTACTCTTCTGTGATTTTTTCATTAGTGTCAAACAGCCCATCATTATCACTATGATGAATGCCTTTTATATGCGGACGAATCCAGGACATCGCATCAGCAAGACTGAATTGCTGGGTTTGGGCAGAGACTTTCAGGTGAGCAGTGTCTAGCAAAATGCCCAATCTTGGATGCTGAATATCCGTCATCAGTCGAGTCATCTCTTCGGCATCTGTACAAAGCAAGGGGTGCTGACCACCTTCGACATTTATTGATATAATGACATTATTTTCAATTAAAAAATTTATGTCTAACTCATCCGCTGTTTTTAGAATTTCTTCTACAGATTGTAAAAATAAATCCCAGTGTACTGCTCGGTCATAGGGCCGCTTTACGCGAATTTTTTGCCCCAACTCCGAAGGATCAGGATCCACACAAAACCCAGCATGAGCCGCATAAAAAGGAGCTTCAGCCTGTGAAGATAGCCGCAAGCCCAATTTGCAATGCTCAATCGAAGTCCTACGAATAGTTTCGTTATTGCTGGCTAAATTGAGTACAAAAGGCACTTCAGGAGCTGGAAAATAATTATGCGGCATTCGTATCAGCGAACAAGAATTATAGACTTCCACCATATCCGCCCGATGCGGCAAACCCGAACTAAATTCTATAGCCCAGCCCTCCTGTTGGCAGACTTGTATAGCCGCCTCAATAGACTGTCCGCGAAAAGCAATTGTACTGATATAAATGTTCATTTTTGTGTTGTCGTTGTTCAGACATCCTGCCTGAATCGTGTTGTCGTGTTGTCGTGTTGTCGTGTTGTCGTGTTTTGCTCCGCAAAACAAACGACATCAACACATCAACACATCAACACGACAACACTTCAATACATTAAACGCATCAAAATATAATGCGTCGTTTTTTTCAAAATGCTAAAACCAAATTTTTCATATAAGCGTTGCGCGGCTACATTTTCCAAATCAACCGACAATTGAATAAACGGCAAATCCAATTCCCGCCCTTTTTCGACAAGATAAGTCATCATTTTTCGCCCCAGCCCTTTGCCCGTCTGCCCTTCCACCACAGCAATACCCAACCAGACAATATCCTCTTCCTTGTCCAAGTGTCCATAACAAATCGGATCCCCATTTTCCAGTAACAAACAGGTAGAAACATGATTATTAATCACCGACAAAGGCCGCTTATTAAAATAACGAAAACTAAGCAAAGACTCTCCAGCGACTGCCAAAAAACGCTCCAGCAAATGAATATTATTATAATTAACTTCAATAAACATATAGGTCGTGTTGATGTGTTATCGTGTTGCCGTGTTGTCATGTTGTCGTTTTTTGCTTCACAAAACAAATTACATCAACACATCAACACATCAACACCACAACACAATTTTCACCAATCAATAGCATCAAAAGAAATCGGCACATCAGCAGGAATATCCCTACGCACCGCTTTACCCACTACATCCCACAACATCCTCGGCGGAATGCCCGTAGCAGGACGCTTATAACCTAAGTGTTTTTCCTCAATAATTGTTCCCGCAGTCAGCGGTTGAAGCGCAATCAAACTACGTCGCATCCCCTGCGTATTAGCCACCTCTGCAGCAGTCGGCTTCTTCAGCGGGCTACCCAGCGAAGCCTCCACACTCCGAATTCCATGTACTAATTCCGAAAAACCACCAACATCCAGCGAACTCGAATGATCAGGACCTTCCATAGTACAATCCAGCGTAAAATGCTTTTCAACTAAGCTTGCGCCCAATGCAACAGCAGCATAACAAGCATAATTATTCGGCACATGATCGGAATAACCAATCGTCACATCCATCGCCTTCGCCATACTAACCATCGCCTGCACATTGGCATCTTCCAGACTTGACGGATAATTAGTCGTGCATTGCAACAAAATAATATCCTCATTTCCTGCATTGCGTATCGCCTGCACGCCCTCATACACCTCCGCCAGCGTAGCCATGCCCGATGAAATAATCATAGGTTTTCCCTTACGGGCAACATAATCCAAAAACGGTGTTTCTACCAACTGACCGGAAGCAATTTTATAAGCATCCACACCAAGATCAGCCAGCAAATCGGCATCCTCTTTATTATAAGGCGTAGAAAGAAACTGAATCTCCAGTTCGGCACACAAAGCCATAATTTTCTGCCAGTCTTCCGTCTGCAATTCCAGTTTTTTCAGCATATCAAATTGCGATTCACCAGGATCGGTTACCTGCAATTGATAATTGGCTTTTGGTGCTTCAGGCGTTACAATTTGTGCAGCTTTGAAGGTTTGAAATTTGACACAATCGGCACCAGTGGACTTTGCCTGTCGCACCAGTTCCAATGCCAAGTCGAGCCTACCATTATGATTGACCCCTGCTTCGGCAATCACATATACTGGATGTCCGAAACCAATAGGTCTTTTGTTGATGTAGATGGTTTTATTCATAAAATACAAGGATAGAATGAGTGAATAAGTCACTGTTCTCGAATCAAAATTATAAAATATTCACAACATACAAGTTAATTAGAGTTTTTGTATTTTTATCATGTAGAACGAGATAAAAAATTGATTTTAATGCCTGTTATAAAACATAAGTATAAAATTTAGACAGGTTCTTAATTATAAAATTGTATTTTTGCTTAAATAAACGTCAGCAATGACTTCGATATATAATATAAAAATAAAGGGATTAGCGGGAGAGGAGATTAATTTTGCAGATTTTAAAGGCAAAAAAATCCTACTGGTCAACGTGGCTTCCCAATGCGGATACACACCACAATATGCCCAGTTACAGGAACTTTATACAACATTTAAGGACATATTGGTAGTCGTCGGCTGCCCCGCCAATAATTTTGGCAAACAAGAACCCGGCACACACGAAGAAATACAGACTTTTTGTTCCTTAAATTACGGGGTGACATTCCCCATGACTGCAAAAATTTCCGTGACCGGAAACGATATACATCCATTATACCAATGGCTGACTCAAGAGTCGGAAAATGGCAAAATGGACAGCGAGGTAAAGTGGAATTTCCAGAAATACCTCATCAGTGAATCCGGTGAATTTATAGATACTTATGGTTCGGGCATCGACCCGTGTAGCGAGGAAATCGTGAATACCGTGACCGGAATATAATAACCCAGAATTTTTCCTTTCTTTTCTTTTTATCGAAGTTTATCTTGTTGGCGGCAACATATAATACATATAATGTATGTTGTTTTTTAATGTTTAATTATCGAAAAAATGAACGATAAAATCCAGGTTATACAAAATATTTCCTCTAACATACTTAAGTTAAGGTATCGGTTTAAAACAGACAGAATCCTATCCCAGGATATAGATTATGCTTTATCAAATTGGAATGAATATGCAGAGCATTATGATAAAATAACGGATTATTTTGAGTCGACAGCTATCTCTAAAAATCCTTTTTTAAACAAGCTGATTTTAAGAAAATTTTATAAGCAATACCTATCTTTTATTGATAAATCTGCTGACTGGGCAGCATCGGCAGTAGAGGAGAAATTCATAATTGGTGAAAATCGAATTATAAAAAAATATGAGAAAGTCTTTACTAGTGGAATGAGTCAGTTAAAAGAGAGAGAGAAGAGCCTTCGAGAGATAGAACCTTTACTTTTAAAACTTCAAGAAAATGCACAAAATAGGATCTATGATAATAGACAGCTACATGATGAAACTCAGATTAGTTTAAATAAATTTTTTTCCATTTATCTACATAATTTTTTAGATAGATTTCATTCTATTTTGCTAAAATGTGAATCTCCTTTAGAAGAGGCTTTCTTCATAGGAATGATTGCTTATGAACCCTTTAATGACTTCTGGCTTTTTGATGACCACTTTGATGGACAAGTCAATGTCGGAAATTATAGGCTAGATTTTGCATATACTGATAAAGAAAAAAATATTTATATAGATATAGAATTAGATGGACACAATTACCATGAAAGAACAGAAGAACAAGCTGTTAGAGACAGACAAAGAAATATAAAATTACAAGAAAAAGGCTGGTATGTGCTTAGATTCCATAGAAAAGAAATTGAAGATGATTTAAAAGGCTGCATACTTAGAATAAAGAAGTTTTATGAGATGAAAGCTAATCAGGGATAAGTGCCTAAGTGAGCAATTGCTTTATTAGCACACAGAATGCTATGACACAAAAACTAAAAATCGTTCCAACAACACTATTAGAAATATTCAAGTCAAAAGTGGCTTTCGATCCATTAGACAAGCTAATGGCAAAAGAGCAAGAAGACGTGTCTTTCGATAAATTTGATTTTTACACGTCCTTATCCTCTGTTTATTCTTCCAAAATTGAAGGAGAAAGCATAGAAGTGGACAGTTATATCAAGCACAAATTTGCTGGGGTTCAGTACGAACCAGATTATACAAAAAGAGCAGATGACCTGTTTGCGGCATACCAATTTGTCAACAAGCAGGAACTGAATGCTGAAAATGTACTGAAAGCACATACCATTTTGAGTCAAAATTTATTGGCAAAAAATCATCGAGGGAGAATCAGGACAAATCCAATGTTTGTCCTCAATGAGCAGGACAGAATCGAATACATTGCCGCTGCTCCGAATGTGGTACAAGAAGAATGGGACAAGCTATTTGAAGATGTTGAGCAGCTGAAAAAAGTAAATTTGACCACCAAAGAAGCCTTTTATTATGCGGCTGTTATTCATCTCGTTTTTTTGAAAATACATCCCATGCAGGATGGAAACGGGAGAACTGCGAGACTAATAGAAAAATGGTTTTTACAAGAGCAATTGGGAGAGCAAGCAAATGTGATTGAACTAGAAAAAAATTATTATAAAAATAAACCAGCCTATTATAATAACATTCGAAAAATAGGATTGGATTACGAAACATTAGACTATTCAAAAAGCCTGGATTTTTTATTAATGACCATAAAAAGTCTACAAAACTAAAAAGCATCCCCTTCTTTTCGCAAGAGAAGGGTTAGGGATGAGTTGAACGATATGCAATTCAAAAACATCATAGGACAACAAGCGATCAAGCAGCAGCTACTTCAGTCTATACAATCGGACAGAATGGCTCATGCGCGGATATTCCTCGGACCGAAAGGCTGTGGAAAACTCGCCTTGGCAGTGGCTTACGCCCAATATGTGAATTGTGAAAATCCGACTGAAACGGATTCCTGTGGTACTTGTCGGAATTGTGTGCGTATTGCAAAAGGCATTCATCCTGATTTGCACTACTCTTATCCGACGGTAGGGGCAAAAGCGATCAGCACGCAATTTTTGAAAGAGTGGAGAGCAGCACTGGAAGAAAATGCCTACATGGATGTGAACGACTGGCTGCAAAGACTAGGCGCAGAAAATAAACAGGGCAATATCACACGAGACGAATGTGTGGACATTGTGAAAAAGCTAAGTTTTAAAACTTACGAAGCAGAATACAAAGTGCTCATCATCTGGCTGCCCGAATATTTGAGAAAAGAAGGCAACCGACTCTTGAAATTGATAGAAGAACCACCTGAAAAAACGCTATTTATTCTTGTTGCGGAAAATCAGGAATTGATACTAAATACCATTTTATCGCGTTGTCAGGTAACAAGTATCAACAAACTGTCTGATGAAGAGATTATCGGAGGGCTGGTAGAAAAGGTGGGCGTGAGTGCAGAAGAAGCCAAGCGGGTAGCATTTTTGGCAGATGGCAATTTCAATGAAGCGCAAAAACTATTGCAAAGTAGCGAAAACGACCATGCGACCATGTTTTTAAAATGGTTTCGAGTCTGCTACAAAGGCAACGGACTGGAAATGGTGAACTGGGTGGATGCTTTTTCCAAACTGGGTCGTGAAAACCAAAAACAACTCCTCAGTTATGCCCTGCACTTTATGCGGGAATTTATGGTGATACGAATGACAGGCAATACCGACGTGCGCCTACAAGGAACAGAATTGCAAACCGCTCAAAACATGACCAAGGTCATCAACTTTGAGCAAATTGACCGGATTACAAAACTATTAAACGATAGTTATTATTATATAGAAAGAAATGCCAACCCCAAAGCATTATTTTTGGACGCTTCGATACAGTTGAATACGATTTTGCGAAGGCAGGTGGCTGTAATGAAGTAATTAAGAACAAAATGTGTTGAGGTGCTGGTGTGTTGATGTATTATTGTGTTGATGTGTTGATGTGTTGAGGTGTTGTCGTGTTGAGGTGTATTTTGCTGTGCAAAATATGCTATTAACACGTTAAATACACTAAGACATGAACACACCAAAAGACACTAAATACACCAACACGACAACACGACAACACAACAACACGATATAAAATGGGATGCACAAGTTGTGGAACTACGCCGGGAGGCTGTAAAAGTAATGGGCATTGCGCGACAGGCGGATGCAACAGATTGAACACTTACGACTGGTTGTCGAATATGGAGATGCCAGACACCTATGATTTTAATATCATTGAAGTCAGCTTCAAAAATGGTGCGCGGAAAGGTTTTTATTTCAATCCGCCATACTCACGGGCAATGACGGGCGACATGGTCGTCGTAGAAGCCAAAAGTGGTGGTTTTGATATAGGCAGAGTTTCGCTGACAGGGGAGTTGGTCAAACTTCAAATGAAGAAAAAACGGGTACGGGAAGACAATTTTTTCCAGTCCGTTGTACGAAAAGCCAATGAACGTGATTTAGAACGTTTGCAAGAGGCGCGTGATTCAGAGCGTGAAACGATGATAAGAGCGCGGGTCGTAGCACGCGATTTAGGACTAGACATGAAGATTGGCGATGTCCAATATCAGGGCGATAAGCGTAAAGTCACGATTTATTATACTGCGGATGGTCGTGTAGACTTCCGTGAATTAATACGGATTTATGCACGAGACTTTAAAGTAAAAATTGAAATGCGGCAGATTGGTGCAAGGCAGGAATCTGCACGGATTGGAGGTCTGGGGTCTTGTGGACGTGAATTATGTTGTTCAACTTGGTTGAGTGGCTTCAAATCCGTCTCTACAGCAGCAGCGCGATACCAAAACATAGCCATCAACCAGTCCAAACTATCAGGACAATGTGGCCGCTTAAAGTGTTGCTTGAACTACGAATTGGATACTTACCTAGATGCGCTGAAGCATTTTCCTAAACGGGCAGATCGCATTGAAACAAAAGTTGGCGTAGCACATTTAGTGAAAACTGACATTTTCAAAGGCATCATGTATTACAGCTATCGCGACCAGCCATTCTCTAAGTTTTTCCAGCTTCCGAAAGAACGGGTACATGAAATACAAGCGATGAACAAGCGCGGAGAAAAGCCAGAAGAACTGCTTGATCGCGACGCAATATATGCAGAATATGAAGCAGCAGCAGAGGAAAAAGGCTTTGTTGATGTAACTGGACAAATTGAATTGCCACCGGAAGAAAAAAGACGTGGTAGAAGACGTGGAGGTAAAAAACGACCAGATAACAGACGCGGCAACAGCAATAGATCTGGAGGGAATAGCAAATCTGGAGGCAATAAACCTAGAAATCAGGATAACAGATCAACAGGTAAAAAATCAACTGGCAATAAACCGAAAAGTCAGGATAGAAAACCTACAAATCAGCCCTCTAAAAATACTAATTCTTCAAATAAGCCAAAGCCGTCCAATAATAAAGGCAAACCAAAATCTGATGCGCCAAAGAAAGACAATCAAGGCAATCAAGAAGGCGGCGGAAAGAAAAAGCGCTGGTTTAAAGGCAAAAAGAAGAAGTAATGGAGTAGGAAATTAGACTCGTGGAGCTAAATAAGGTTTGACTAAAAGCATGTTTTTTCCTAATTTCGCCCCATGCAAATTACTGCCCAACAAATAAATGACTTGCTTCACGGAACACTGGAAGGCGATCCGCAAACGGTCATACGCCGACCCGCAAAAATAGAGGAAGCACAGCCTGGTGATATCTGTTTTATCGCCAACCCAAAGTACGAACATTATGCCTATACCACAGAGGCATCTGTGCTACTCGTCAGTCGGGATTTTCAACCTGAACAAGCCATAAAAGCCACCCTCATCCGTGTGGATGATGTATATAGCTGTGTGAGTCTTTTGTTGGAAAAATTTGGAAATCAGATTCAACAACACACGGGCGTGGACAAACAAGCCTATGTTCACGAAAAAGCAAGACTGCAGGAAGGCGTCTCTGTCGGCGCATTTTCTTATATTTCAGAAGGTGCAGATATTGGCAAAAACACAAAGATTTATCCACAGGTATTTATTGGTAAAGAGGTCAGTATTGGACAAAATGTTACCCTCTATCCAGGCGTTCGCATCTATGCTGATTGTGTGATTGGAGACAATACAATTATTCATTCTAATACGATTATTGGCAGCGATGGTTTTGGTTTTGCGCCACAGGAAGACGGCACATTCAAAAAAATACCGCAAATTGGAAATGTGATTGTCGGCAGGCAAGTAGAAATTGGTGCAAATACCGTTATCGACCGAGCTACAATGGGGTCTACTGTTATCAGAGACGGTGTAAAACTGGACAACCTGATACAAATTGCCCATAATGTGGAAATTGGTGAAAATACCGTCATCGCAGCTCAGGCAGGCATTGCAGGCAGCACCAAAATGGGCAAAAATTGCATGATAGGCGGACAATCTGGCTTTGTTGGACACATCACAGTAGCCGACGGATCAAAAGTACAGGCACAAAGTGGTGTAGCCCGTTCAATCAAAAAGCCGAATGCCGCCTGGCACGGGTCTCCTGCTTTTGATTATGCCCAGTTTATGCGCTCACAGGTTGTTTTCAAAAACCTACCCGATTTAGCAAAAAAAGTACACGAACTGGAAAAAATAATAGCTGAATTGAAGAAATGAGTCGATAATCTGTATTAAATTTCGCTCAGATTACCGGATTTTACTAGAAAATGTCCTGTTTTTATAACAATGGACTTGTTTTTGCGTAAAAGAATGCTTGCAATGGATTTGTTATTTGTATTAAACATAGTTGTTTAATGACAAATGTTTAATACATAAATAAAATATGTCACATTTGAATGACCCAAAATAGTACCTAAGCGGCATAAATACTCGTCCAAATACTACAAATACTCTTAATGCAAAGCTTAGAATTTATTTAGGGTAAGTTCTAAAAAAAAGGTCATTTTATAGTTGTTTTGACAAACTGTATGTAATTTGCATTATAATTACCCAACAAGTATTTACAAAGGCGTCCCAACGTAACGAATCAGTACATCCATTAGGTAACCAAATCAATCAAATCATGAGGTTGAAAATACTTGTTTTCTTCCTGTTATCCACATTTGCCTGCAATCTTACAGACCGTGTAGAGCAGGCCAGCAGCAAAGATGAAAAACTTAAATTCAGCAATAGAACCATCCGTTCTTTACAGGCTGAACTCAAAAGCGACACTCGTAATGCTATCCGACAAATGACAGTTAATGAAGCTGTAGAAGAAGCGGATCGACTATACGAGGGCGAGGCTTACGATAAGGCTTATTATTATTACGATTATGCAAATAGTAAAAAGCCTTTTAATAAGGAAATTTCTTATCGACTTGGCGTTGCATCTCTTGCTGTTCGGGATTATACAAAAGCACAGGAAAATCTTAAATTTTACATCGGCAAACCGGACTATCCGCTTGCCCGCTACCACTATGGGAGGGCATTGATGCACCTTAGTGAATACGAGCGTGCCATTCAGCAATTTGACCGATATTTGTTGGAGTATAAAGAGGCAGACAGTACCTTATATCATCTGGCAGTACGCTACCGAGATGGGGCTACTTTTGCAGCAAATCCGCGTGTCAGTAATCTCCGAATTGATCGTCTGTTTGCCAATGTAAATAGTGGCTATACAGAAACAGGTGCAACAACAACACCTACCGGAACTATCGTATATACACATTTCGACAAAAACGCTAAAAGCATTATTAAACAGGTGGATCCTAATGGTATTGATGAGCCTGTTGAGCTTGCATCAAATATAAATATAGAAGATTTTATCAATAAAGATCCTTTCATTACGCAGGATGGACAGACCATGTATTTTACCCGTTGCTATTATGGCGAATTGCCAGAATGTGCCATTTATATCGCAGACCTGAAAGGCGGAGGGAAAATTGAGAATGTCAGAAAGTTGAATGAGATTATTAATCTGGCAGGTTTTTCTAGCATGCACCCCGCAGTGGCAGCCAATGAATATGGGCAGGAAATTTTATATTTTTCCTCTGACCGTCCCGGCGGATATGGCGGAATGGATATTTGGTTCAGTATCCGACTGACCAATGGAGAGTATACCCGACCTTATAATTGTGGCTCTCGTGTGAATAGTGATTTCGATGAAGTGACGCCTTATTATAATGAACTACAGCAACTCTTGTATTTCAGTGCAAATCACCCAGAAACCATGGGCGGATTTGATGTATATAAAACAAAGGGAGAGAAACGCTATTGGAGCCGGGTCATCAATATGGGGATTCCAGTAAATTCCAGTGCAGATGATTATTATTATCGAATGCCAAGAGCAGAAGGACATTTTGTATCCAACCGAGAAGGCGCACCTTTTGCAGATTATTCCAATTGTTGTGATGATATTTATGTGGTGAAGGCTCCCAGGAAAAAGCTGGTGGAGCAGTAAGGCAAAGGGATTCAAAGTCCCAAAAATTGTTCGCTTGAGTTTTTTATTGGGTTGCGGTCGGGACATTCTTTTTACCACTAAGTAAGCGTCATGAAATTTAAATTGATAAGCATAGCCCTTCTATACTACGGAATTATCAGTATCAGCACGGCACAATGCGACATAACAGATGTCATGTTAGATTCACAGGAAGACATTGACAATTTTTCGGCTAATTATCCGGGATATACAATGCTTCCTGCCGGTGTAAATGTTATCATCTGGGATAATGCGGATGGTATTACAGACATCACCAACGTAAAAGCCTTGTCTGCCCTCACTTATATTGGCGGAAGCCTTCACATAGCCTTCAATGAAAAATTAAACGATATAGACGGCTTAGCTGCTTTGACTTCTATTGGCGGAAGCCTTATCATTAACTCCAATCCTGCCTTAAGCAATATAGGCGGACTGACTCATCTAGCCGCCATTGGACAAGACTTCAAGATTCAAAACAATGCTACCTTGACTAATCTGGACGATTTATCTAGGCTAAATACTATTGGAGGAGAGCTTGGCATTTCCCAAAATCCTGTCTTAGACAATCTAGACGGGCTGGCTAATCTAAAGTCTATCGGGACAAATCTTAGCATTCGGAATAATCTCATGCTAAATAATCTGGAAGGGCTGGCTAATTTAAATACGCTTGGCGGGGCTTTTTATATTGACCATAATGATAAACTAACTGATATAGATGGACTGGCTAAGCTAAAACATTTGTCAGAAGGTGATGGGAGATAAGGAAGTTCATTTCTATTTTTCCAATAAGCACAAACTGGATATTTTTATCAGCAATTAGTATATTTGCACAATATGACAATCTCTCAATCCATACCAGATGCTTTAATTTATGAAATGGTCAATGGACAAGCCATTTATTATAAGGGCTATCAGTCCTATTTAGATGGTGAAAAACAAATCGAAGAACTCATGGCGAGCAGTTTTATTCAGTCTTTGATTATTTCACGATTACTGTTTTTATTACAAAGCCAACTGGGAAACGAATATGAACCCCTGACGAATGAAGTAGGGATACAATTTGCGCCAAAATCCTGGCGTGGAGCAGATATTGCGATTTTGAGAACAGCAGATTTTGAAGTAACAGACATCAATAATAAATACCTTAATTTTGCGCCAGAAGTCGTCATTGAAATTGACACCAAAGCAGAACTCCGGGATATTGCCAATCCGCTGGGCTATTATCATGTAAAAACAGATGAGCTGTTGCAGTTTGGGATTCAAAAAGTACTCTGGATATTTACAGACTCCCAAAAAGTCATGGTAGCAGAACAGGGAAAAAGATGGGAAACCTCCGGATGGGACGAGGAAGTAGAAGTCATCAATGGCATTTTTGTAAACGTCAGTGATTTGATAAAAAAGCAACGTAAATAATGAAAAGTATCAACGGCTCTATCGTCAATGCCAGCAGCATTGCACATTATCGGGAACAATTTAAAAATTCCCGCCCGTATAAATACGTGATTATTGACAACTTTCTCAATGAAGAGGTGGCCAATAATTTATACGAAAACTTCCCGAAAGTCACCGAATTGCGCAAGCATTATAAAGGACTGAATGAAAACAAATCGGAAGGGTCCAGCTTTGAGCAGTATCACGGCGATTTTATCAATATGCTCGACAGCATCAAAAGCGAAGCCTTCATCAATTGGCTGGAAAAAGTAGTCCAAATAGACGACCTCACGCTACCTGACGACCACCGTGGCGCAGGCGTACACCAGGGAAAAGACGGCAGTTTCCTAGATATTCATGTGGATTTCAGCGTGCATCCGATCCTCAATTTGCATCGTCGCCTCAATCTGCTTATCTTCCTCAACAAAGGCTGGAAAGAAGAATATGGCGGTCTGCTCGAACTTTGGGATCCCGAAGTTTCTGTCTGTGAAGCGGAGATCCTCCCTTCCTTCAATCGCTGCGTCATTTTTGAAACCAATGATGTTTCTTATCATGGTTATGACAAAATTACTGTGCCAGAAGGCGTGACGCGAAAGTCGATTTACAGTTATTATTATTCGCCTATCGGCGAAGGTGTGAAGTACCACGATACCATCTTCAAACCCCGCCCAACAGACAGTACACTCAAAAAAACACAGACCCACGCCAAAGAAAATGTGAAAAACGGCATCAAAAAAACACTAAAAGCACTCGGTTTGACAGGAATTTTCAAAAAATTTGAATAAAAATACCCCTGACTATTTCCTGATAATGTTTTTTGTCGTAAATTCGCCCCACAATTCGAGATAATTGTCCCATGGTGTAATGGTAGCACTCCGGTTTTTGGTACCGTCAGTCTAGGTTCGAGTCCTGGTGGGATAACTTGAAGTCCTGTAAATCTTAGATTTGCAGGACTTTTTTATTTTATTCGCCCCAACCAAAAATCCTCCTTCGCCCGCATCTCCTTTTTTTCGGCTGCTGATTTATCGCCCTGACCCAGCAGGTGCAGCACGCCATGTATCATCACACGATGCAGTTCCTGCTCAAAATCGACTTCAAAAGTAGCTGCATTTTCACGCACGCGGTCGATGCTGATAAAAATGTCACTTTCCAGTTCCGTTTTAGAATAGGGGAAAGTAATGATGTCCGTATAGGTATCGTGGTTCAGATGTTCGAGGTTGATCGTATGCAGATAAGTATCGCTGCAAAAAATAAAATTGATAAAGGAAAGTTTACCCCCTTCTTCTTGGATGGCTTGTTCTATCCAAGCTGTCGTTTTCTCTACCTCCTGAACTTGAAAATCGACATCCTCTGTATAAAAATTAATGGCTTGTTCGTCCATAAGAAATCCGTGTGTATAACAAAATTGCACCGTTTTAAAACTCTCTCGCCTTTCAACGCCCATGAATGAATTCATTGGCTACCAGACCAAGTCGTGTCGATGACACTTTATTCAGCCTTCCAACTAATGAGATAGCGACGGACTGTTATTTGGTAGCCGATGATTTTAATCATGGGTGAATTGCAATTTGCAATGCAAAATCACCGTTGTTTTGCACAAAAGTACGACAATCCATTTTGGAATTTGGAATTTTATTTTTGGAAAAGCATGACTTAATTTCCATACCGATCCAACTCCCGAAAATATTTCAACAAGTCGAGCGCATCTCCATCCTGCCCCGACAACCAAACTGCAGCTTTCCGAACAGGAATACTCGCATAATATCCATCTCGCGCATCATGCACATATTTCAAAACCATAAAAGCAGAGAACCAGCGAAAAAATCGTTGTCGAAAAGTAGCTGGGCTAGAAGTGTTTTTTTGAATTTCTTTTATTTTTTGATAAAAATCATGTTTCAATAAAAAAGTACGCACGCTAGCCGGCAAATCGCTTGTCCACTTTTCCATTGCCGCCTCATTTATACCGTAAAGTTCATCTATTTTGTCCAAAAACATTTTCAAATCCACAAAAACATCTGGGTGGTAAGCGAGATAGCCGCCCTGTGCGTCCAGCATATCCTGAATGGCTTTGCCCGTCCCGAAAGGCACACGATGCGAAGGACGCGGAGAAGGAATAACTGTGGTCGTCTTCAATTCCGAAAAATTGCCCAAAGGAATAAATTTGTGTAAAAAATAGAAATCCTCCCCAGCTTTCCGCCTATTCATCCCGCCCTGCTGCTGATAAGCATCCGCCCGCACCGCCATACTCGAACCAATCGTCTGATGTGCATGAGGAAAGCCCGCAAAACGAAGCGCGTGAACATAATAACGCAAATACAATTCATACTCCACAATCGCCTGATAAATGGCAGGTGGATAAATTGTGCCACTTGTCGGATGTTCATAATAAATACTACAAGCCTGCGTATTTGGATGAACTTGAAAATGATGTTCTAAAGCCTGTAAATAATTGGGCGCACAAGCAGAATCAGCATCAAAACAAGCCATCACCCCTTGTGGGTTTCCCACCTGCTCAAAACGCCTGACAGCCTCGTCCATGCCTATTTTTCTTGCCAATCCGACTCCAGCATGTTTTTTCGGTAAGTCGGGATGATATAAGGCGAAGCAGCGAAAACGAGATTCAGTATGTTCAGCAATCCAGGACTGGACATCAGCCAAAGTTGCCTTGTTTTGTTGCTTAATCTCCTCCACATCCGTTTCAGAGCTATTGATGACAATAATCACTTCAACACTTCCAATAGGCGGCTGGCAATCGCGCAAAGCCTGCAAACTGCCCACCGCATCCGGCTCATCATGGCAAGGAATGACTACAACAAGACTCAAATCCTCGGCTGGCAAGTCCGAAATTTGAGTCGGCAGAAAGGCGTGTTTTTGTAAATAGCTCGTCATTTATTATAAAATATGCTGTGTTCCTTCTATTTTGGTATGAAATGTGGTTGTATGGTCGATAGTCCATAGTCCATGGTCGATAGTCCATAGTCCATGGTCGATAGAAAACAAGTACATTTTGCTTTGCAAAATGCGTGAAAACCATCGACCATCGACTGCGGACTATGGACACAAACGTTTACGTTTTAAAAAATTAATTCACACAATGAAAAATATCATTCTTCTTTCCACCCTCTTTCTATTCGTCGCGACCTTGGCTTCCGCCCAATGTGTGTCAGGCGATTGTAAAGACGGGCAGGGCGTATTTGAATACGGCGACGGCTCAAAATACGAAGGAACGTTCAAAGATGCCAAACGGGATGGCCAAGGTACTTTAATATTTGCAGACGACAGAAAATATATTGGCGAATGGAAAAACGGTCGTCCTTACGGAGAAGGCACGATGTATTATGCTGAAGGCAAGGAAGAACAGGGCTATTTTAATGGCAAATATATTGGCAAAAACCCTCCCGCAGAAAGTGTAGCAGAAACAGAAACCCTTCCCGAAGAAATGAATACAAAAGGAGGCGATACAACTGGAACTGAAACAACAACAGAGGAAGAAACCGCTGCCACAACAGAAACCGAGCCTATGCCCGAAAAAGTAGAAACCACAACTAGCCCTGCGGCAGACAATACAGAGCGTTCGGACGAGGTAAATCCAGAAGATATAAAAGTATGGGCAGTTATTGTAGGCGTTACAGATTACACGGCGATGCCACCATTGCAATTTTCAGATGATGATGCCTATCAAATATATGCCTTGTATAAAAGCCCTGCTGGCGGTGCCTTGCCAGACGAGCAAATCCGCCTGCTGATTAATGATAAAGCCACCAAAGCAAATATTGAATCAGCCATGCGGGAAACCTTTATGAAAGCGGATGAAAATGATGTTATTATGCTTTATTTTTCCGGTCACGGCTTAGAAGGTTCTTTCCTACCCTTTGATTATGATGGCAGTAAAAACAAATTAAAGCACAAAAATGTCAGGAAAATTCTGGAAGAAAGTCCAGCAAAACATAAATTATGCATTGCGGATGCCTGCCACTCAGGTAGCCTTGTCATGTCAAGAGGAATAGGTTCTGCAAGCGAAACCATCAAGACCTTCTACCAGGCTTTTAGTCGCTCAAAAGGCGGTACAGCTTTGTTCTTGTCATCCAAATCCAATGAAGTTTCACTGGAATCCAATGGTTTGAAGCAGGGCGTATTCAGCCATTTCTTTATGCGCGGACTGAAGGGGGAAGCAGATACGGATAAAAACAACATCGTGACGATAACGGAATTATACAATTTTGTACACGGCAATGTAAAATCCACTACGCTGGATTATCAGTCGCCTGTGCTGGATGGTCAGTACGATGTGAATATGCCAGTTGGTGTGGTGGAGCAGCGGTAGGGAGCATAACGAATATCGAACAGAGGAATATCGAATGTCGAAGTATTACAAGTGCTTCGACATTTTTTTTGAGGCGATTATAATTGTTCAATTTCTTCGACAGAAAGTCCTGTGTATAGAGCAATTTTGTCAGTTGGCATCTCGTCTTTTTTCATGGCACGTGCTGCTTCTGTTGCCTTTCGTTTTTCTCCTTCGACTTTTCCTTCTGCTTTTCCTTCTGCTCTTCCTTCTGCTCTTTGTCTTTCGCGCTCTTCTCTCTGCATTTCCAATATACTCCCCTTTTTTGCCATAGACATTTCAAACCACATCCGTTGTTCAGATGTCATTTTACTCTTATCTACTTTTTTTAATGCCTGTGCTATCCAGTCTTCTTGTGCAAATTCAGGCAATTGCTTGCTGTCTTTTATGGTATCTGATTGTTTCATGATGTAAATCAGTTTATCTAAATCCTTATTAATTTTTGGCGGTTCTTTGTCAAATTTACCAATTTCTACAATGATATGCACGATTTGGCGGTCTAATTCTTCTCCTACCTGGTTCTTTAACGTTGCAAAGTGGTAATATTGTTCCGATTTAGGATAAATATCTTTAGCTAGAAAGCTGATGCAATAAATCGGAGTCAGGCTGTCAAATTTGTATTTTCCACGTTCAACAAGGGTATTCAAACGATGAAAAGCATAAAATTTTGCCCTTTGGATAAAGTGTTTGTAATGTCCCAACTGCATCTCAACAATAAAATAGTTTCCGTTTTCGTCCTGACAAGAAAGATCATAAACACCTCCTCTGGACTCTTTAGTAAGTCCGGGGAATTCATTTCTCAAAAATTCTATTTCCTTTATTTCGTGAGGACTCTGAATAAGTGCTGCCAGCGATTTTCTTAGGAACAGCGTATCTGCTTCGTCTGCAAAAGTGACTTTGAAGCCATAGTCGGAAAGTAGCGAAATAAATCTATTGGTGTTTTCCATGAAACAAAAATAGATTTATTTTAATAAAAAACAAATAATTTCAATCAAACGTTTTTGTTTCTTTGTCAATTTGACCACCAAAACTCAAAAAAGTCAAATTCAAAATCAGCAATTCATAAAACATAACGTGGATAAAAAGATAAGTCATCGTATGAAATGCGATAGGCAAAACGAACCACCACCAGTCATACTTTTTGGTAAAAAAACCAATCACAAATAAACTTTCCATCAATATCGCAACCGTAGAAGCAACAAAAGACCAGCTCGGATGTGCAATGAAAAAAGTATAAAAAGGCGTCAGCCAGCCATCCGGATTCAGGGCGATGTGCGTGGCGTTTTCGTTCATGAAATTAGCAACACCTTGTTCGTAATTAAACAAACTACCTCGAAGCAATTTCCATAAAAAAGCAGAAAAATAAACCCACAAAGTAAAATAGCGCAAGCCTTCCCACAGCAACGTAAACGTCCGATCATTTTTAAACCAAAAAGGAATACTGACCAACAAAATTCCAACCATACAATGCGTATGGTGTATGCCAAACGAATTATAAGACACAAAATAAATCAGGTACAACAGCCCAAAAGCAATCGGGAATATCCGCTTTTGCACAAAAAAGAAACTCCCAAGCGCAGCCACAAACAATAGCACATCAAAGACGATAGCCAGCCCATAATGACTGCTAATAAATTGCGGCAACTGCCCTAAATGCAATGCCCAATACGTCAAATCCACATAAGGATAAATAAACACTGGTGCTTCCAACTGACTCAGCAAAACATGTGTCCACCAGCGATACAGCAAAGACAAAATCACGCCACCAAAGACGAGTCGAGACAGCCATTTTCGCTGCGCCATGTCCAGCGTCGGAAGCTCTTTTTTTCGCTGCCGACCAAAGATGAGTCGTCTATAATCCATATCGGATAAGTGCTTGCGAGGTGAGTAAATCCAATTGTCCATTGGGTGCATATTGCCAGCTTTGTACATCGACTTCCAGCGTTTGGATGTCTTGGTGTGTGCTGCGTTCTAAGTAGCGATGCAGCCAGTTTTCAAAGGCTGAATATTGGGTGGAGTCATTGGTCATCTGCTCGACGAGTGGCTGGAAAGCTGCATATTGCCCACCGAGTTTTTGCTGAAAAAACTGTCGGGTCGGGTCAATATCAGACTCCGTTTTCATGTCGTGATAATGACTGATTGTACCGATAATAATATGTCGATTGGCATCTATCAATTCCTGTGTGTAGTTGAAGGGCTGACCATTTATTTTGATGCTTATGATTTCCTGTTTAGGCTGCACTTCCACTTTTTCAGAAAACATTGCCCATAGGAAAAAGGGCGTAATTTGATGTCCGGCGAGGGTGAGGAGGAGCGTTAGCCCGCAGAAAATGGCGATGCTTCGGTATAGGGTTTTGCTGTGGGATATTAGGTGTTGGAAGTAGGTCATAAGTTCTTGCCTCACCCCCAACCCCTCTCCATCCTTCGGCGGAGAGGGGAGCCTGTCTTTTTGCCAAAGGCAAAAAGCGTAAATCCCCCTCTCCACTGCGTGGAGAGGGGCTAGGGGTGAGGCAACTGAGCTCGAATTTTATCCAGCACAGCCTTCATATTTTGTAATTCTTCATTTTTAATTCTAAGCACTTTAATACCCTGCTCATTTATAATACCGTCTCGAATGCGATCACGTTCCTTCTGATTCTCATGTATTTTACCATCCAATTCCAAGACTAATTTTGCAGCAGCACAATAAAAGTCAGCCACAAAAAAAGACTTCCAATTATCCATATTTGTATGATAAACAATAGGATGTTGCCGACGAAATTTGAAGCCATCCAACTGTCGATTTCTGAGATATTGCCAGAGTATATCTTCTTCAGGCGTAGCCAATTGACGCAACTCCCGCACCCGGCTTGTAATAGATTGACCTTTTTTCATAAGGTTTATTTTTTCATCAATTTAGACACAACATAACCAGCCACCAAGCTACACAAAAAAGCAGGACCCAATTCAGCAATGCTTTCAAAATACACCCCAACACCTGCTATTTTCGGCGCGACAAATTTAAAAAATGGGATAGATATAAACCCGACCAACATAGAAGCAATGGCGCCACGTTCCGTATAGTCTTTCCAAAATAAAGTCAAAATCATCATTGGGCAAAAACTAGCTGCAATACCCGACCAGCCGAAAATAACAAACCAAAAAATGGTGCGTTCTGGCGTTGTTACAGCAACCGTTAAAGCAATCATAAGTGCGAAAATTGCCATCGCAAAAGTCACCTTGCGGGAAAAACCAGTCAACTCATCCAACTTTATATTTGGATTCAGAATTTGCTGATAAATATCTCGCACAATCGCGCTCGATGCTACCACTAATAACGAATCTACTGTGGACATAATTGCGGCAAGCACCACTGCGATATAAATACCCGTAAAAAACAAAGGCAAAGTATGCTCAACAAGCATAATCAGAGAGTTTTGCCCATTATTGCCCAATATAACATCTACCGAATCGCCCGCTTCCGTAAAAAAGTATCGAGCCAAAATACCGATCATCACCGCAGCCGCATCCGTCAGCAAGGTAAAAAAAATCGCTACCCAACGCCCTTTATTAATCTCCGCTTCATCCTTAATGGACATAAATCGCACAAACAACTGAGGAGAACCCATGAAGCCAAGTCCGATCAAAGCATAGCCAATTAAGGTGGCTATATTCACACCAGTCAAACCACCTTCACCCCAGATATTGACCAATCCAGGATCGATACTTTCTAGCGTTGCCCAAAGCGGAAAACCATCTTTTAAATAGAAAAAACCAATAATCGGCAGGAGCACCAGTCCTAAAAACATCAAAAGCCCTTGAAACAAGTCTGACCAGGCCACCGCCACAAAACCACCAAATAAAATATAAGCCAGCACAATCCCAAATCCGACCAATGCCCCAACGTAATAATTCCAACCCAGAAAAGACTCAAAAGCCGAGCCTGTCGCATCTATTTGTGCGCTAACATAAATAACCACAAAAACCGACAAAATGACGGCTGCAAGTAGTCGAAGCGTATGTGTTTTGGGTTTAAAATGACTAACCAAATAATCAGGAATCGTAATCGAACCATAGCTATCGCTCAATCGCTTAAAACGTTTTGCCATCAAAAACCAAGCGACGCTGACGCCAATAAGTTCACCCAACACCACCCAAAAGGCACTCACGCCCACCGCAGCACCTAGCCCTGTCAATCCCAGCAGTAGCCAAGCGGATTCCCCCGTTGCCCGCGTTGAAAATGCCACGACCCAAAAGCCCATTTTTTTCCCGCCGACATAATAATCTTTGATGTCCTTCACCTTTCTTGATGACCAAACACCAATGAGGAACAGCATGAAAAAGTATAAAACGAGAATGATGAGTTTGAGTACCATGAGTATTATTTTAAAACAGGACTTTAGGCTTCGATAAAAGTAGCTCATTTTTCCCATATCCTCATGTTAAACAATGTTTAAACCCAACAATTGCTAAGATATTTACCAGGAAAGACAATAGATTTGTGCTAATGCTCAAGACCATCTTACATATTCGTTTCAGGCAATTCGGACGTATGCTTCAGGAAATTGGGATTATTTATTTCCTGTTGCTACTCTTGGTTTTATTTCCGCTGACTTTGGGATTCTTGGCAAAAATTGCAGAGATACCAGGGATTTGGATGGCAATCGGTGTGCTGATTTCCTTACTCGCCATTCACTTGAATCGACCAGATAAAAATTTCCTGCGGCTGGTTTTGAAAAAGCCCTTTCCGCTCTATCTTGCAGAATATGGTTTGATGACTTTACCTCTTCTCGTTTGGCTGGTATATTTGCAAAACTGGACTGCAATTGCACTGCTGATTGCAGGTGTTTTTGTGGTGAGTTTGCCTCAATTTACAATACGGCTCAAACCAAACAAACAAGTTCCTATTCTGAAATTCCCCAAACACTTTATCCGACATTTTGAATGGGTCAGTGGCTTACGCAAACATGCTTTTACATTGATTATTTTATATCTGCTGGGCTTGGGTTTGTGCATGTTTACCGCAACTATTCCGGTTATTTTATTTCTAATTGGGATAACGACCACCGACTTTCATTTTGATTGTGAACCTTCGACTTTCGTCGAATTATACGGCAAAACACCCCGTTCTTTTTTACATCAAAAAATAGGCTGGCACTTATTGATTTTCTGGACAGCTTGTCTTCCGCTAGTGGTTTTGTTTTTAATTTTTCATGGACAATATTGGTACATCCTCGCAGTCGTGATCTTCATTGTCTCGATTTTTCCCATATTGAGTATCACCTTAAAATACGCCAGTTATCAGCCGAATATTCGCTTATCGCAAAACGGAATTACACTTGGCTTCATGGTGGGTTTTCTGGTTTTTCCATTCACACAACCCGTCCCGCTTGTCATGTCCGTTATTTATTATAAAAAGGCTTTAAACAACTTACGTCAATGGCTTTAAATTGCGCTAACATACACGTCGCTTATCGCGAAAAACAAGTGCTGACCGACTTGAACTTTGTTGCGCCTGTTGGCGAAATCACAGGCATTGTCGGACTCAATGGCACAGGCAAAACAACCTTACTCAATGCCATTTACGGAACAGTCAAATCGCAACAGGGAACAGTTACTTATAACAAGCAAAGCATCGAAGCCGGCACTATTGCTTATCTCGAAACCCAAAACTTTTTTTACCAACGCATCACAGGCGGCGAGTATTTGCAATTATTCCGCATCCAACATCCGAATTTTGACATTGAAGAATGGAATAAAGTATTTCGATTGCCCTTGAATAAACTGATCGACACCTACTCCACTGGCATGAAGAAAAAACTGGCTTTCATGGGCATCCTCAGCCTCAATCGCCCCATCATTATGCTGGACGAACCTTTTAATGGACTCGATTTAGAAACCAATGAAACCCTGAAAAGTATTCTACAAATATTGCGCAGCAAACAAAAAACCATCATCGTCACTTCACACATCCTCGACACCCTCACCACCACCTGCGACAGCATTCATTACCTGAATAATGGCATCATTGAGCATCGTTTTGATGCTCCTGATTATGAACCACTGAAAAACCTGCTGGCGAAGTTTGCCTACGACGAACTAGAAACATTGGTCGATGGTCTTCAAGACTAAAGACCAGGCAAATTTGCCCCGATAGATTTTACAAAGCTGTCTGGTCTGAAATCTATCAGTTCTTTTGTGGACTTCTTTCTTGGAATTATCAAAAAATAAGATTAAATTGAATGATAAGAAAGCGCAACTTTAACAGCCTGAAAACGTATAGTTATCGTTACTTAAATGTTAAAACTGCGCTTTAGTCAATCCTTTTAGAGAAAAAAGATGTTATTTTATAAGTTAATTTTCTCTAACGAAGTAATGGCGAGGAAATGACTTACCTAAAACAGGGATTTTATTTTTTACCATTACTCAAGCAATTATGTCTATGGGAATTGCATAATTGCTCACGCTGCTAAAGACAAGTATGATGGCAATGGAAACCAGTAATTATCAGCTTCTGATAAAGAAGCTCGACCAGTTTATTCGTAAATATTACATTAATCAGCTGATTCGAGGCACATTATACTGTATCGCATTGATTATTGCGTTGTATATCGCCATCGCTCTGCTGGAGTATTTTTTCTATTTTCCTACCACGACGAGGAAAGCACTTTTCTATTCTTTTTTAGGGATTAGCGGACTTGCCCTTACAGGCTGGGTTTTACTGCCCCTGACAAGGTATTTGCGACTAGGCAGCGTGATTTCTCACGAACGGGCTGCTGGGATTATTGGTGAACATTTTACGGAAGTAAAAGATAAATTACTCAATATTCTCCAACTCAAAAAACAAGCGGGTTCTTCGGAAACAGACCTTATCAATGCGAGTATCGACCAGAAAATTGGCGATCTCAAACCAGTTCCCTTCAAATCAGCCATCAATCTCGGACAAAATAAAAGATACCTAAAATACGCCCTTCCACCATTGCTCTTGTTGTTTGTGCTTTTATTTGCTGCGCCAAATTTGCTAAGAGATGGCACCAATCGCCTGATAAAAAATAATGAAACTTTTGAACGTCCTGCGCCTTTCACTTTTTCGGTGGAAAATGACGACATGACAATTGTGCAGTTTGAGGATTTTGAACTGGATGTCAAAGTAAAACCAACCGAAGTTGGTGCAATTCCAAATGAAGTTTTTATTGACGTTGATAATTACCAATACAAACTAACGCCCGACGAAAAAGACCGCACACACTTTACTTATAAGTTTAGAAAAATAGCAAAAGACACAAAATTCAAACTGTCTTCTGGCGGTTTTGATTCCAAAGATTATGAAGTAGAAGTTCTCAAAAAGCCAAATATTGTCGGTTTTGATATTACGCTCGACTATCCGCGTTATACAGGTAGAAAGGATGAGCTTGTCGCAAATATCGGTGATGTAGTGGTGCCAGTTGGTACAAATTTGCGCTGGAAATTTACTTCTCAAAACACAGAAGAACTGGGCATCAAATTTTCAAGAGAAAAAGGTTTGTTAAAAACGGAGCGCGTCGGCGGGCAGTCTTTCGGACTCAAACGCCGTGCGATGAAGGACGAAAATTATATGGTGTATGTGTCCAATCAATATTTGCAAAATGCAGATTCAGTGGGCTACTCCATTAGCGTGACGCCAGATTTATACCCAACCATTAATGTAGAAAAATTTGAAGACAGCACAGACAGCAA
Source organism: uncultured Saprospiraceae bacterium (assembly GCA_937951615.1). Taxonomy (GTDB): domain Bacteria; phylum Bacteroidota; class Bacteroidia; order Chitinophagales; family Saprospiraceae; genus JAHDEO01. The sequence goes on from CALFBH010000075.1 coordinate 95,363, forward strand.
ATTGCTGTTTTTTGTCGGAGATGCCTCTGATGATTACGGATTGCGCAGCCTGACATTCAACTATACACTACAACCTGGTGATGGAGAAACTCCAGCTACGATGGAGACTGTTCCGCTACAAACCGACCCTGGCTCGCAGACCAATTACGATTACACCTGGGATATTCAACCAATGGAACTTAGCCCTGGAGACCAACTGACTTATTATTTTGAAGTCTATGATAATGACGGTGTAAACGGGAATAAAGCCTCCAAAACCACCGTAATGAACTACAAAATGCCGACGGTAGAGGAGTTCGAAAAAATGGAGGACGACAATAATGAAGACATTAAAGAAGACCTGAAAGAGACGATAGAAGAAGCAAAAGAACTCAAGGAAGAAGTAGAGGAGATTAAAAATAAAATGCTCCAAAAGAAAGAACTTGACTGGCAGGATAAAAAAGACATTCAGAATTTGCTGGATCGCCACAAAGAGATGCAACAGAAAATGGAAAATGCGCAGGAGAGTTTTGAAGAAAACCTGAAAAACCAGTCGGAGTTTGAAGAAACCAAGGAATCCATCATGGAGAAGCAACAGAAGTTGCAAGAGATGTTTGAAGAGTTGATGAGCGATGAGATGAAGGAGCTCATGAAAAAGATGGAAGACTTGCTGGACGAAATGACCAAAGAGGAGGCGATGGAAGAATTGGAGGATATGGAAATGACGGATGAAGAGCTCGAAAAAGAACTAGATAGAATGTTGGAGTTGTTTAAGGAAATGGAACTTGAGCATCAATTAGAACAAGCAGTCGAAAAACTGGAAGAACTAGCCGAAAAAGAAGAAAAACTGGCAGAAGAATCGGAAAAGGGAGAAAAAAGTGCGAGTGAACTCGAAAAAGAGCAAGAAAAACTCAATGAAGAATTTGAAAAAATAAAAGAAGATATTGAAAGTATCGAAGAGAAAAACGAGGAGCTAGAAAAGCCGAAAGACCTCGGCGACATGGAAGAGCAGTCGGAAGATATAGAGCAGGACATGCAGGAAAGTTCCGAGCAATTGCAACAGCAGAAAAAACAAGATGCTTCTAAAAAACAGAAAAGTGCTTCGGAAAAAATGAAGCAGATGGCAGAGAGCATGAAGAGTATGATGGCTTCCTCCAACCAGGAACAGATGGAAGAGGACATGGAATCGCTACGTCAGTTGCTCGAAAATTTGGTCACCTTGTCTTTCGATCAGGAAGAAACCATGGAAGACATTCAGGCATCGCAAATCAATACGCCGAATTATGTAGAGCTGGTTCAGAAGCAATACAAAATCAAAGACGATTTCAAATTAGTAGAAGATAGTTTGCAGGCATTGAGCAAGCGGGTTTTCCAGATCGAGTCCTTCGTTACCGAAAAAGTAACAGATGTAAAACGCAGCATCAAAGACGGACTGAAAGAACTGGAAGAACGCAAAAAAGCTCCTGCCGCCACCAAGCAGCAATACGCCATGACAGGCATGAACGACCTCGCACTCATGCTAAGTGAAGTCATGCAGCAAATGCAACAACAAATGGCTAGCCAAATGCAAGGCAGTCAAATGTGTGAAAATCCCGGGCAAGGAAAAGGGGGCAAAGGAAAAATGAAATTGGGCGGCATGCAACAACAACTCAACGACCAAATCTCCAAGATGGAGCAGGAAATGAAAGGCGGCAAATCCCCGGGCGGCAAAGGAGGAGATAAGGGCATGAGCAAGCAATTTGCAGAAATGGCCGCCAAGCAGTCTGCTATCAGAAAAGCATTGAAGGAAATGCAAAGCGAAAAGCAGCAGCAAGGAAAAGGCTCAAAAGAATTGCAGGAACTGATAGACGAAATGGATAAAACCGAGACAGATTTGGTAAACAAACGTCTAAGCGCACAGATGATGAAACGTCAGCAGGAAATACTGACCCGTCTGCTCGAAACAGAAGAAGCAGATCGCCAAAGAGAATACGAACAAAAACGAGAGTCCAAAACCGCTCAGGAACGCGAGCGCAAAATGCCACCAGAACTCGAAGAGTATATTAAAAAACGTGAAGCTGAAATTGAAATGTATAAATCAGTATCTCCATCTTTGAAACCCTATTACAAAACGCTGGTGGAGGACTATTTCAACTCACTCAAGAAAAAGAACTAATTGTTTATGACCGAATCTCATACCATGGCATCCGATCAGCTAGAGCTACAATCCGACCCCAGAAACATTGCCCATATTGAGCCTTACGTGAATCAAATCATGGAGGAACACAATATTTGTCAAAGTGTGTATGGGAATATCCTGATTGCACTGACGGAGGCTGTCACCAACGCTATTGTACATGGCAATAAAGAAGATGGCTCAAAAACCGTCACGGTCAATATCAAAGATTGTGAGGATAAAAAAATCGTCTTTCAAGTCACAGACCAAGGAGCAGGTTTCAATCCTGACGACCTGCCTGACCCTACTGCTCCCGACAATATTATGAAGCTCGGCGGACGTGGCGTTTTCCTGATCCAACAACTTGCCGATAGCGTGACTTTTTGCGATGAAGGGCGATGTGTGGAGATCTTATTTAAATATTGATTCTTGGAATTATCAGCCTTCAACGCTATTCAATACAAAACCAATACCCCATTACTCAATGTTGGTTTCGACCATCGTTGTTGGGAAGTTAAAGGGGCTTGGTGATGGTTGTATTCAATTCAAATCACCCAAAAACTTATCCAGCATGTCCATCGAAAATTGTCCATGACTGAAATTGACAGACTTAATTAGCGGAAGCGACAAAAAAATAGCTTTAGCTTCAATATCTTCTGGCTTATCCGATTCCAGCGAAGTGCCGAAATCCTTTAATATTTTTTCAACAAAAGGTCTGCCAATGGGATGATCGACCAAATCGCGGAGTGGGCTGAATCGGTCATAAACAACCTCTCGAACCTGTGAAGAATGAAGCTGCACTGTTTCGTATAAACGAATATCCCGCGACGAACTGCCGACCAGCAATTGAAATTCGCCAGACTCGGCAAACCAAGTGTGCAGCGTGTCATCATAATAACTAAAGTCAGCTTTACTGAGTTCAAATTCTACCTGCTGCTGCTCGCCGGGCTCTAAGTTTATTTTTGCAAATCCTTTTAATTCCTTGATGGGACGAGGCAAAGTCGATTCCACATCACGTACATACAATTGCACGACTTCCGCGCCAGCACAATCGCCTGTATTGAGTATCGCACAACGAATTTTCAACGTATCGCTGTCGCTAAATTCTTTTTTATCGACCAGTAAATTAGAATACTCAAAAGTCGTGTAAGACAAGCCATGTCCGAAAGGAAACATGACCTCCATGCTTTTGGTATCATAATACCGATAACCTACATAAATGCCTTCACGATAAGTCACCTCCCGGTTCTGACCAGGGAAAAACAGGTGAGAAGGATTATGCTGCAAACGCAAAGGAAAACTCTCCGCCAGCTTGCCAGAAGGATTGGTTGTGCCAAATAAAATATTCGCGATTGCCTGCCCACTGCCCTGCCCAGACAACCAGGATTCCAGAATCGCGGGTACATCGCGCTCCCACTCGTCCACTTCCACTGCTGCTCCATTCGACAAGATGGCAATCGTATTGGGCTGCACTTGCGACACCTCCCGAATCAAAGCCTTATGCGATTCGGGCAAATCTATATGCTCGCGATCCAGCCCTTCCGCCTCAAAATCATCCGGCAGACCGATAAAAACAAGTGCTACATCCGCTTTTTTAGCAAGCCCGATGGCTTGGTCGAGATCGGATTGGTCGTATTGATCGCCCATCGCTTCATAGACAGGAAGATAATAGACCTCTACCGCTTCGCCTAGTATAGCCTGAATCGCATCCAGTGCATTTTCAGTCTTGTAGGCATTGACATTGGAACTGCCGCCCCCTTGATACCTGGGCATTTTGGCAAAGCTACCTAGCATAGCTACAGACTTGAGTTTATTTGCATTTAGCGGAAGCGTATTTTCTTCATTTTTTAATAAAACAAGACTTTCCTCAGCCGTGCGAATCGCCAGTTGATGATGCGCTTCAAAATCAAGCTGCACCTTGGTTTTCCGCAGGGCGTATGTTTTTAAAATAATTTTCAATAAAGGCGCAATCACTTCGTCCAGCCGTTCTTCTGTGAGTGTTCCAACTTGTACCGCCTCGACTATTCTTGCCGGACTGAATGCATTGTCGGGCATTTCGAGATTGAGTCCGGCTTGTATGGCTTTATCGGGATTATTCACTGCGCCCCAGTCGGATACCACAAAACCTTCGAAGCCAAATTCCTCGCGCAGCACCGTGGTCAACAGCCATTCATTTTCTCCTGCCCACACGCCGTTTATTTTGTTATAAGCACACATAGCCGACCAAGGCTGTCCTTCTTTCACAGCTATTTCAAAACCTTTTAAATAAATTTCCCGTAAGGTGCGCTCGTCTATATTTGAGCTGTTCATCATGCGCTCGTGTTCCTGATTATTGCCGACAAAATGTTTGATACAAGCCCCTACACCTTCCGATTGTACGCCACGCACAAAAGCCGCCGCCATTTTACCTGACAGATGCGGGTCTTCGGAATAATATTCAAAATTCCGCCCGTTCAGTGGTGTGCGCTTGATGTTAAGTCCGGGACCTAGTAGAATCTGTACACCATTCGCCTGACATTCTTTACCAATCGCAGTACCAACCTGATGAATCAAATCCTGATTCCAGGAAGCAGACATGGCGGAGGCAGTTGGGAAGCAGGTCGCGGGTACACTTCCGTGCAAAGAAGCGGCATCGCTGGCCATTTTTCTCAGCCCATGCGGCCCATCGGCAACATACATGGGCGGAATGCCATATTTTTCAAAAGGATGCGTTGACCAGACATCTCTGCCGGAAGCGAGTTTGGCTTTTTCTTCCAGCGTCATTTTAGAGATGATCTTCCAGTGGTCGGCGGTCTTAGTGTTGCTCATTTTTATAATGATAAATGATAAATGAACAGGTAAGATAGGAGGATTTTTTGGTGAAAAGAAATGTAGCTCAGGCATTCCTGTCTGAGCCGCATTGTACTTAGACAGGAATGTCCGAACTATCTTCGGACTAAATGAAAATAAGTGGATTTTTTTTATCCTGAGAAATGATTATTTTTTACCATTCCTTATATACACTCCGACATGTCGAATGTATATGTTTGAGCGTTTGCCCTCCTCTCGCAGCCGAAGGCGGTCTTTCCTAAAAAGAAACCCCACGAATCAAATCAAAAGGATTTGCCCGATTTATATTGACCGTAAAGCCGATTTGCTTGAGGAAATTACCCCTTGACTTCAATTCATTCGACAGTTTTTCATTGCTAATTAATGGCAAATAAACACCGACCACTCCATCTCCAAATTCTATGGCTACGCCCAAATTATATAAAATCTCATCGCCTGGCCCAGGTTCTACAGCAGGCGCAGTGTTTTTGAAATAACCAATATCGAAATAAGGCTTTAAGGGCAGATTCAGCGGCAGACGAATAGGCAGATCCGCTTTTACATTGAGCGCAAACACATAAGCATTGCTTGTTCCATAAGTCGAATTGAGCGTAGGCGTTTTGAAGCCTCCATCTATAGGCTGAACTTGTTGTGACCAAATGCCTTCTGACTCGCTTCTGCCGAAATAATAATCATTAAAATTAACATCGCGGAAGCCTTGCGTAACCAAGTTGAAAGTATTGCGACCAAAATCTGGATTAGCATTATACAAAAAAGTACCACTGAACAAACGGAGGCTCAATCCCTTTCCTCCTTTTGCATATACATAGCGATATTTGCCCTCCAAAGAAAGCTTGACATGCGTATTATCACGGTCAAATGGATCACTTTCGTCCAAACCATCGGGGTAAACCTCAAGTCCGGCAGTTATTGCAAAGGGATTGATGGTGTTTTTATTTTCATATTTATAAACCAGTTGGGCCAAAAGGCGACTGCTCAAATCATTTCCACCATAAGCAAGCGGCTTGTCTGGAAAATCATAGACAAATAAGTCCGCTTTTTCCTGCAAGACTTGCACTAGTCGGGCTTCGATATTTTGAGAGACCGGGCTTCTTGGCCTTTTCTTACGCAACTCGACATTCACACGCGGGACAAGTCGATAATAACGTTCCAAATAATTCGGAATAGCCGGATTGCTGCCGCGATAATTATTATAATGAAAAGTCCGTGCACCCAGCCCAAGTGTGACGCGCTTAATCGCGCCCTGACGTGGATAAATCCGATAACTTAAATCCGCCATCCCAACGGCTTCTTTAGAAGCAAATCCAAACATCGGCGCGAACGATAACTCAAATTTTTTGGAGGGCAAAACAACATTATACAAAGCCGCGCCAAGCATAAAACCATCATAAGCATTGCCACCGATAAGTGGTGTGGCATAGAGCGTTTTTTTGTCTTCATTTTCAATGCCGCCCAATAATTTAATTTCTAAATTACGCTTCTGCCCATTATTGCGACGATTGACATCAGGCATTACTTTAATCGCGTCTATTACCACTTCATCATAATCTTCGGTGGTGATGTTCACCGCTTTTTCACCTTCAAAACCTTTATACCAAAATGTCTTGGTGATTTTATCGTCTTTGATAATGGAGATAGAATATGGTGCTGCAATTTCTCCTTTGTTTTGTATCGTTGCCGTTGTGCCTTTTACACTTTTCAGGGCGTAGTCCATTTGTTTGGTGGTCATCAAGAGGTCGTCAAAAAACCAGGACAAATCTTTATCCACGGCGCCTTCAAATACTTTTCTGAAATCCTCTGGTTGGGGATGCTTGAATTTCCATACTTCATAATACTTCTGCATGATGGCATCAAAATTCTTTTCGCCCAGATAATTGCACAAATACCACAGCACATCCGCTGGACGGGTATAGCCCGACAATAAATAATTCATATTGGTCAGTTCGGCAGAATGACAATGTATCGGCTGCTCATTATGTTGCCGAGCCTGCATTTGATACAAACCATGCCCCATTTCAACCTCATCGGCATCTATAAAACGACTGAGTCCATCGGGTAACATGTCGCCCAATTTGTCTTGTCCGGGGTAGTATTTTGCGGTATAACGTTGTTCATAATAAGAATTCATGCCCTCGTCCATCCAGGGATAATCACGCTCATTGCTCGCCAGAATACCATAAAACCAGTTGTGTCCAACTTCATGCGTGATGACAATATCCAAAGTCTTTGCATCGCCCGACTGACCAATTACTGTTATCATTGGATACTCCATACCGCCGCCTGCACTCAAGGCACTTTGAACTGCGGTAGCATGTGGCCATGGATATTCGCCTACTTTTTCAGAGTAGAATTTGACGGAGCGGTCAAGGTAAGTTGTAGCATCTTTCCAGAGATTGGCTTCAAGGTCGGTAAACATTGCCCAGGTATCCACCGTTTTGCCAGAAGCAAGGGTGACTTCACTTTTTAATACATGAAATCGCTTATCTGCAAACCAGGCGAAGTCGTGTACATTATCTGCTGTATAATGGAGTGTTTTGGTTGTCGTTGAAGATTCAGGAAATTTGGATTTTTTATTGGTTTTTGAATAGTCAATCCGTCTACATTCCTGTGCTTTTTTATGGAGAAAGTCTATTTCACTTTGACTTTGCAAGACACCTGATGCACCGACAACATAATTCGCGGGAAGCGTAATTTTTATATCAAAATCGCCAAACTCTGAATAAAACTCACCTTGATCGAGATAAGGCATCGGATGCCATCCTTCTTTGTCATAAACAGCCGGTTTTGGATACCACTGAGTCAGTTGATAAGATTGCTCAACATGTCCGAGTCGGGAAAATGAAGATGGAATATCGACTAGAAAAGGTGTATTGATAGTGACAGTCTCGCCAGGTGTCAGCGCACGTTTCAGTCGGACAATAGCAATATCAGGATTCTCAGCGTCATAATCCCAGCTTAATGCTTCACCACTTACATTAAAATTTAAGTCACTGATTCCCCCCTTACTTTTTTCGTCAGAAAAATAAAACTTCGTACTCCCACCTTCCAGTTTTTGCTTAGCAAAAGCAGTGCTAGTATTCCGGTAAGCATTTGGCCACAAATGGAAGTAAATAAAGTCCAGTTTATCAGAAGAATTGTTGGTGTAGACGATATTTATGTCTCCTTGGAGGCTATGATTCGCATCATTCAATGTCACATTAATCTGATAATCGACATCTTGCTGAAAATATTTTTTTCCCTGTCCCGTAAGGGAGAAATTTAATATCAAAAAAGCGTAAATAAACAAAATAACAGTTTTCATCTGGTCTTTTTTTTCTGTAAAATTCAAATATTAATCAATATAAAGCTGGATAAAACAACTGATATTAAACCAATTATTGTACATAATCGCAAGGATCGTAAAGTATAGACAATTTACCTATTTTTCAAACGCAAAGCTATTACCTTATGTTGTAAATAAGAAATATTGTTTTGGTATAGTATTTTATATAATTCCTTACAAAAAAAGCGTCACAAAAAGGCTGTCACTTAAAAAAAGTTTTTTTCAGCAAAATCAATGGAAACTTCTTATTTTGGTAATGCACTCTACTTATTTTGGAGCTTGTTAGGCGTTTTTATTTTGAACTATGAAGACTTAATTTCCTGACACTTGCTCTGGTCACTTTACAAAAACCTGTGAATTATGTATCTCTTACCTCATGAAGAAGATAAGGCCTACTCCATAGTACATCGCTATGAAAAAATGGTCAAAGACGATTCGGTCGGTTTTCTGGACACCAGACAATTTGACGCCTTACTTGACCACTACGAAACAACCGAACAAATCGACAATGCCCTTCAGGTTGCCAATTATGCAATTGAACAACACGGTTATTCAGCTCATTTTTATGTTAAAAAAGCAGAACTACTTTTAAACAACGACTCAGAGCGTGAAGCACTCGAATGTCTGGAAAAAGCAAGTTCTCTGGATACCACTGAAATGGAAATTTATCTATTGAAAGCCGAAGCACTTGCCGCTTTGAATCAGCATGAAGAAGCCATGTTCGTTTTGGAAGAAGCCAGAGCTTTGTCAACATCCGATGATCGGATAGAGATTTTGAAAGTGAAAGCGGGAATTTATGAAATGCAGGGACAATATGAGCAAGCTTTCGATACACTTGCCATTGGCTTGAAACTACAACCTACAGATGAAGACATCCTTACCCGAATCTGGCTGATTGTAGAAATTTCAGGTTTGTACGAAAAAAGTATCCAGCTTCACGAGCCTTTGGTGGACGAAGCTCCATACTCCAAGCTCATCTGGTACAACCATGCTCATGCACTGCTGAATCTGGAACGTTATGGGCAGGCCGCAGAGAGTTTTGAATATGCTTATTTGATTGATGAAAAATTTGAATCCGCTTATTTAGACCGGGCAACCGCTTTATCCAAGCTTGAGTTGTATGAAAAAGCAATTGAGTGTTATGAATGTGCTTTGGAGCATATCGAACCTGATGCTAATTTACACACACAGATGGGCTTATGCTTTGAGCAGTTGAAAAATTGTCCGGATGCTGAATCCTGTTACCTAGAAGCTATCCGGTTGGATCCTGCTCACGATGAAGCTTACTTTAGACTAGGAGAATGTTTGTTTCAAAGAGAACGCTGGGAAGGTGCAAAAGGGGCTTACGAGTCGGCTTTCCGCCTAAGTAAAAAAGCCGATTATCTGACTGCCCTGGGTGAAACGCATTATCAAATGGGCAATTATGAGAATGCTCAGCTTTTCTTTCAGGATGCCTGCGATATGGCGCCAGATGAATGTGAGCAATGGGTGCGTCTAGCGACTTTCCAAATGTCGATTGGAGATTATGAACTGGCAGTTGAAACACTAGATGAAGCCGCCATGTACAGCGATTGTCTTCTACATATCAATTATTGCAAAATTGCCTGTCTATACAAAAATGGACGCAGGCAGGAAGCACTTGTTATTCTACAACAAACGCTGGGCGAACACAAAGGAAAAGAATACCAGATTTTATTTGATCTGGCTCCTGAGATACAGTATGCCGATGCTTTTATGGCAACGATAGATGCTTTTTTTGCTTGATCAGACGACTTCGGAGGCGAGACCGCTTTGCTGAAAGTCCTTGAGCGTGTTGCTACCAGCTAGTTTTCAACCCGATTTTACAGAAGGGTGACGAACTTATGTCCGTACACAGGTTCAAAAGACTGGACAGGCAGACCTAGCTTATCAAGCACAAAAAAAGCGTCGGGGAAAAAATTCTAGCCGAAGGCGGTCTCTCTTCCCAATCAATTAGGAATTTTAATCTGATACGTTTTCTTAGCCGAATTGGTCAATAAAGAAGCCCGTAACCAGGGATTATAAACTTTCAATACTCGGTAAGTCGTGCCATGCTGATGCGCAAAATCTGCCCAGCTTGGTATTGCACCGCTCACTTCTACAATTCGATAATTGAATGGCGGATACAATTCATCCTGATCCAGATAAAAGCCATAATTATTGGGATTGCTCATGATTTCTTTCAGGGCAATGATACGCGGCACATAACGGGAAGTTTCCTCGTTCATTTCCATGTTATAATAATCCGTTTCTTTCTGGGAATTTTGAAGTTTGCGTAAACGGGATTTTCCCATATTATAGGAAGCCGCTGCTTCTGCCCAGGTTCCAAATTGACCTTTAGCGTTTTTCAAATAACGACAGGCAGCGTGGGTGGCTTTTTCTACATGATAGCGTTCATCCACTTCGCTATTTACGGTCATTCTGTACTCTTTTCCTGTAGAGGCTAAAAACTGCCAAACTCCTTTTGCGCCAGCAGGAGAAGAAGCGTTCCGCAATCCACTTTCCGCAACAGCGAGGTATTTAATATCATCTGGTACACCTTCCTGCGCCAGTATAGGTTCTATAATTGGAAAATAACGATTCGCCAATTTCAAATACTGCAACGTTGCAGAATGACGATAAGAATTGACCATCATTTCGCGGTCTATTCGCTCCCTGACGTCGAAGCTGTTGGGAACAGATTCCCCAGCAAAAGTAAGGTTGTCGGAAAGGCGTATCCCTTTCACTACTTGTGGCAAATTGGACGCTTTTTCAGAACGATACCGTCTTGCATCATCTTCTGCCGATTCACTCTCAATAGTTGAAGTAAAAAACAATAATGCCCCTACGGCAATCAGCACAATAACAGAAATGGAAATGGAACGAATCATATTTTTATGTAAATGAGATGAAATGAATGAATGGGTGAATGAGCGAATTGTTGAATGAGAAAATGAGTGAATTATGGTCATTCTATCATTCATTCATCTACTCATTGCTTACTTAAGACGAGGTTTTTTGAAAATGGGAACGGTCGAACAAGGTTCACCGTACATAATACTTTTTGCATAGGGACGTAATAAGCGCACCAACTCCATATAAGCAGCCACTGGTACAGGCTTATTGCTACATCCTTTTATTACAATACGCTGGTCTTCATATTGTTTTACATCTATTCCAGACAGGACTTCCAGGTAATACGTTGCATAGAAAGTATCCAGGTTGCCTTGTGTTATGCTTTTCGCAAATGGTTGGGCATAAGTCGTGATCAGCATAAAGGCCCAAGTCGGCAATATAGCATCCGTTGAGCAATGTATAGCAAGGTGTTTGCCTTCATACTGCTTCCAATCATGTTCTTTAAGTGCTGTTCTGAATTCTTTTTCTTTCAAAATAAGCTCATGAAACAGATAGTCTTTTATATCAAAAACAATCACCTCCGCTGTTGGAAAGTATTCTTCCAGATTCAGTGTGATCAAGCCGCTACTAGCTACTCGATTGACTAATGGTTTTTCAGCATTCATGTATTCTTTATTTAAAATCACATCGCTTTCTTTCGTATTCTTTCATTTACCATACGGAAAAAGCTAACATTTAGTTGCATCGAAAGTAAAGGTTTGCACCGAAAAGAAAGGCAAAGTAAGCTCTTTTATTATAAAATTAACGCAAAACACGTATCTGATATTAAGAATATAATTGACTCGGAAATGGATTGCACATCGGGCATTCTTGAACCTCTAAGTTTGTAAGGCTATCTTCTTCATCATTTATCGTTCATCATTCATCATTAAATCACTCGTTCTACAAGTTCTAGCAATTCACTTAATATCATCGCTGTTGCTCCCCAGACGACATGTCCATTTATATCGTAATAAGGCGTATCTTTTAAAGTCAGACCTTCGCTTACAGTCATGTCTGTCCTTTTGATGGTGGCTGCATCGCGAAGCGTGGATAGCGGTGCTTCGATCACATGCTGCACTTCTTCAGGGTCAATCTCGTAATTTGGAACGCGCTGCGAATAAGCAACAACAGGATGCACCAGCGAATTACTCACAGGAATATACAAAGGCGTCAATTTACCCAAAACCATTACTTCTTCCGGTTGAATGCCAACTTCCTCTTGGGCTTCTCGCAAAGCCGTTGCTATAATATCAGCATCCTGTGCTTCTACACCTCCGCCTGGAAAACTGACCTGCCCGCTATGTGGCCCACGTTGTGTTCGCAACATCAGGGTTAGAAATATTTCTTCATGTTTGGGATAGAACATGGCCAGTACACCAGCTACACGAACATCAGCAGGCGGCGAGGGGTAGGATTCTATCCGCATTTGCCGCGAATAACTGGACATTCTACTTTGCGCAGCCACTCCTGGCAACGCATTTGCCAACTCTCCTTCTAAGTCACTTGTTATTTTATCAAACATATCATTACTAACACAAAAACAAACCCCAAATGTTTTAGGAACAGGTTAGAATTTTTCATTCTTTATGAAAATAGTATATTTGTGAGGATTAGATATTGGCTGAAATCTAAACTCACCTTTTTGTGTGTAGTGGCATTCCTATGTGCTTACGAGATTTCTCAGTTATTCATCATTTTATTTTTAAACCTTTTTGAAGGAATTAATAAGAAATGGGGCATAAATAATATATGAAAATGTACATTTATTTTGCGTCATTCTAAATCAAACCATTTGAATTATGAAGCACATCAACCTATTACTTTGCTGTCTGGCATTTTGGTGTCTGGGACTACAAGCAGCTTTTGCAGACGTTACTGCTCCTGTAGCTTCGGGTACTTATACCTGCAACGGAGACGGAACAGTACAATTGACGATGACTGTAACTTACACTTCAACTACTTTTGAATGGCTGGACTGTGTGAGCTTTACTTTCCCCACAGGCTGGGACTTTGCAGGAAATCCTGCCGGCGATGCCATCAATGATGTTGGAAGTGCTGGAAATCTAGCTGCCTTTGGCACAACAGGATTCTGTCCGGGCGGAGATTCTGACCTGAGTGTATTGGGCGGAAGCCCTTATACTTTTATCTTTGACATGACACCTCCTGCAGGCTGGACAGAAGCTGATTGCGCTACTGCCGGAGATGGAGATGCTATTTCTTTTACCTGGGATTATGCTGGCGATGGATATGGAGAAGCAGGTGCTTCTTCTCCTGGAACTAATGGAGATCCAACGACACAAACGGATTTGACCGATGCTGGCTCAACTATTCCGCCGCCGCCATGTAATGCAGGAACACTCGTAAATGCAGGACCTGTTGATGTATGTCCAGGTGACTTTGTTGATTTTGCAGTCACGAATGACACCATTCCCACAGGAGGTGCTTATAATATACAGTTTGACGATAGCATGGGCGGTACTGGCGGACTAGCTGGAGGATTCACATTGACTGGTGTCACACTCCCTTATAATTTTGATGCTGGAGTGAATGGAGTCATGGCTGCTAATAATCTGGATAATCTTTTAGGTACATGGGTACTTACAGGTGTTGCACTGGATGATGCTGGATTGGATTGTTCACTTACTACAGGATTTACAATAAACTTTTTAGATGTTAGTGACCCTAGTTGTACGGTCATCACGACCTGCGAAGCAGGCGCAGTTACTAATCCTGGACCACTTGATCTTTGCCCTAGTGAGACGACTATTTTTGAACCTGCCGGAGATACGCTGCCAACAGGCGGAGGATATTTTATACAATTTGCAGAAGGTGCAGGAGCTTCCGGAGGTATTGCTGGTGGATTTGATTTGACAGGAGTCACGACACCTTATTCTTTTGATGCTACGCTTAATGGCGTTTTACCCGCCAATAATATTCCCGACCTCTCGGGTACATGGATTTTGACCGGTTTTATGCTGGATATAAATGGAGCAATTTGTGATTCTACCTCAAATACAATGACGGTAAACTTCCTAGATGCTACAGACCCGCTTTGTAATACAATGGCTATGCCTTGTATAGACTGGCTCAACCCTACAGATAGTACAGGCTGGACGAACTTTAATACAAGCTTTGGCGGTGCGCCCTGCGACGATGGAACGGGTTGCCCCTTTAATGAATTGACCGCTTTTGAAGTCTGGGCTTCCGAAGCTTATGCGATGGATAATGTCGTGATGGGCGGAACTTATACATTTTCTGCCTGCAACAGCACAGCAGGAGCAGGTATGGGCGGACAAGCCTGGGCACTTGAATTTACCATCATTTCTCCAAGTGGAAATGTGGATGCATTTGGGCTAGACATGGGCTCAACTTGTGAACTGACTTGGACAGCCTCAGAATCCGGTTCTTATGTAATTGTAGTAACGGAAGCTGGTGCTTGTGGAACAACAACTAATACAGCTGTGAATAATGGTTTCCCTGCAATAACGTGTAACAGCAGTCCTGAAACAGCCTGCCCCGCCGCACCAGCCAATGATGATTGCGCCAATGCAATAGCTTTAACACTTGATGTACCTACATCAGGCACAAACATTAGTGCAACGGTCAGTCAGGCAGAATTTGACGCGATAAGCCAAGTGGGTATTCTTGCTATTTGTAGTCCACCAGATGGGTTCTCTATTGAAAATCCGGTTTGGTTTAGCTTTACAGCAAATAACACAGGCAATCATACTGTCGCACTCACCAATGTGAATTGTGCGCAGTCGATGGCGATTTATCCAGTAGGGGATATTGATTGTACCGATATTAATAACAGTACCCTTGATGGCCCTGACGCGGTTTGTATTGCGCTTGGCGTAGGTGGCGACTCTACCGTTGTTTCCCTGCCTGCTGGCGATTATTATATCGTGATAGACGGTGCAGGTGGTGCAGCTTGTGATTTTGACCTTGAAGTATTTGAAGGACCAACCTGTTTAGAGCCATCAGACCTAACAGCATTAATTAATATAGATGGTATGTCTGCTGATTTATCATGGACATCGGCAGTTAGTACTTTTAATGTAGAATGGGGCGCGACTGGTTTTGCACAAGGCAGTGGCACACAGCTAGTCGCAGGTAATCCTTATATGCTGACAGGACTTATGCCTTCCACGACTTATGATTATTATGTACAGGCCGATTGTGGAGCAGATGGATTGAGCAACTGGATCGGGCCATTTACATTCACTACTGCACCTGCTGCGCCAATCTGTGGTGGTGGTTTCTTGGATACAGGTGGACAGGCAGGTGATTATTCCAATAGTGAAAATAGCACTTATACGATATGCCCAGATAATGCAGGTGATGCAGTTATGGTCGATTTCATTTCCATAGCGATTGAATCGGCTGCTAGTGCTGGCTCAGATGGTACAGGTTGCTGGGATTATCTCTCCATTTATGACGGAGCAGATGCTACTGCGACTTTCCTCGGCGATTTTTGTACAACACCTGATGCATCAGGCACAGGTATGGCTTTGTCGGCAGGTGATGGATTTACTTCTACTGACCCAAGTGGTTGTCTGACTTTTGTGTTCAACTCAGATGCCTCTGTGACGCAGGCGGGCTGGGAAGCCAATGTGACTTGCGCTCCCCAAAACCCATGTCCTGCTCCTGTAGCCGGTACAGCGATTAATATGACCGATTCTTCCGCTGATTTGACCTGGACTTCTACGGAGACTGTATTTAATGTGGAATGGGATACCGCTGGATTTGCACAAGGCACAGGAATAATGGCAAACGGCGTAGGCAATCCATACAGCTTGACAGGACTATCGTCCGAAACGACTTACGAATATTATGTATGTGCAGTATGCCCGGATATGGGAACTGGTGCAATGACCGAAAACCTGATTATCACAGGAACTTATGACGGACCACTATCTGGTGGCACACCTAAAGGGGTCGAATTATATGCGATTGATGATATTGCTGACCTGAGTTTATATGGTATCAGTTCTGCTAATAATGGAACGGGACCTACAATGACACCGGAATATACTTTCCCGGCGAATAGTGTAGCAGCAGGAACATTTATTTATATTACAACAGACTCCACTTCTTTTGCAGACTTCTTTGGCTTTAATGCCGATTTGATAGACGGTTCTATGTCTATCAATGGTGATGATGCCATAGAATTATATTATAACGGTGCAGTAATTGATGTCTTTGGAGATGTCAATATGGACGGAACAGGAGAAGCCTGGGAACACTTAGATGGCTGGGCTTATCGCAATAACGGACAAGTCACAAATGGCGGTACTTTTGATGCAAATAACTGGACTTACAGTGGCATCAATCAACTGGAAGGTGGCATGACAAATGCAACGACAACAGTGCCATTCCCACTGGGCAGTTATACGGCTCCAACAGGCGGCGGAACAACGACTTCCGATTGTGCTGGGCCATTTACATTTACGACGTCCTTCCCCACACCAAGTTGCTCAAGTGGTGTCTTTTATGATAATGGAGGTACACTGAATAATTATGCCAATAATTCAAGCGACTCTATCACGATTTGCCCAGATAATCCAGGCGATTTAGTGACGGTTTCCTTTAGTCTTGTAGATATTGAATCGGCTGCTTCTGCTGGTGCAGATGGCACAGGTTGCTGGGATTATCTCTCTGTTTATGACGGAGCAGGTACGGCTGCCGGTTTCTTAGGGGATTATTGTACTAGTCCGGATGCTTCTGGTACAGGACTGGCACTGGCAGCGGGCGATGGGTTTTCTTCTAGCGATGCAAGTGGTTGTCTGACTTTTGTGTTCAACTCAGATGCTTCTGTGGCACTGGTAGGTTGGGAGGCAACAGTAAGCTGCGCTCCTCCTCCATGTCCATCAGACCTCGGACTATCTGCTGCCACAACGGGCGAATCTAGTGCAGGTGCAAATGATGGAAGCATTGATCTTACTGTTGCCGGAGCAGGTACAGCACCTTATACTTATCAGTGGGATAATGGAGCAACAACAGAAGACCTGACAGGTGTAGTCGCAGGCACATATTGTGTTACGGTGACCGATGCAATAGGTTGTACAGATAATGCCTGCTATGCAGTCGAGAGCTTATGTTCTGCTAACTGGACTTACGCTGCCATTGTAGAATATGAAAGCGGATTTAGTGCCGCAGATGGTAGTATTGATTTCAGCATATTTGGCGGCACAGCCCCTTATATCTATTCCTGGAGTAATGGAGAAACGACTGAAGACTTAGCAGGGCTATCTGGCAATACAACATATACCGTCGAAGTAACAGATGCCACAGGCTGTATGATTACTTATGATGTATTTGTAGGCACTGATTGCGCGCCTGATTTTGCGATTACCGGAGTAGTGACAGATATGGAATTTGGTTTGATGAATGGAGCTGTTGACCTTACTGTCAATTCTGGAAACCCACCATTTACGTATAGCTGGAGTAATGGAGCAACAAGTGAAGACATTAGCGGACTAATCCCTGGAATCTATTCAGTAACTGTTGTAGACGCAGCAGGTTGTACAGATAGTTTCACAGGTACAGTTAATGGAATTTGTTCGCCAAACTTATCGCTTTCTACCAATGTTACAGATGAAACTTTCCTTGGACAAAATGACGGGACAGTGGACTTAGTCGTTGGAGCAGGCCTCGCACCATTCACTTATCTATGGAATACTGGAGCAAATACACAAGACCTCTCAGGACTTGGAGCAGGTACTTATTGTGTGACGGTGACGGACGCAATGGGTTGTACAGGCGCAATTTGCGCGACTGTAGCGGCAGGTTGTAATCCTTCGCTTATCGCTAATATTGATGTAACAGATGAAAGTGTAGTTGGAGTTAATGATGGTTCAATTGACTTGTCTGTATTTGGGGGCAACCCAATTTATACCTATACTTGGGACAATGGTGCAACAACAGCCGACCTCAGCGGACTAGCAGGCGGAATATATTGTGTTACTGTAACAGATGGTTCAGGTTGTACAGAAACAGCTTGCGCTACTGTCAATACGATTTGTGCAGGCAGCATTACGCTAAATGCTGTGGTGACTGATGAAAGTCAGATGACCTTAAATGATGGAGCGATAGACCTTGAGCTTACAGGCGGTACAGCACCTTACACCTATTTGTGGGATAATGGACAAACAAGTCAGGATTTAATCGGACTCGCGCCGGGTGAATACTGTGTGGTCGTGACCGATGCTTTGGCTTGTACAGGTAATGCTTGCTATACTGTAGGTGTGGGTTGTCCGTTTAACCTGATTACTGCTGTACAAATTACAGATGCCCTTGGTGGCAATAATGGTTCTATAGACCTAAGTGTCGGCAATGGTACTGCGCCATACAGTTTTGTCTGGGACAATGGCGACATGACTGAAGACATCAGTGCCTTAGGTTCCGGAAATTATAGCGTAACGGTAACAGATGCCAATGGATGTCAGGATGCTGCTATTTATATGGTAGATGGTGTTATTGCGATAAGCGATATAGCTACGCTCACCGATATACAACTGTTTCCGAATCCAGCCAATCAACAAGCTCAACTGACATTGGCATTTAGTAAGTCAGCAGAAGTACAGGTAGAAGTCATAGATATTATTGGTCAGGTATTGAAGCAATATCAGTATGAAAATACGATGTTGATACAACAAACTTTCGACCTCAGTCGATATGCTGAAGGTATCTATTTGATTAGAATCCGTGTAGATGGTCAGCAATTGACTAAGCGATTGGTGGTGCGGAAGTATTAATTTTATAGGAGAGACCCATGCCTTTTGGCATTGTGAGAAGAGGGAGATAAAAAGAGGGAGTTGGAAAATTTGTTTTCCGACTCCCTCTTTTATTTTTGACTGTTTATTTTTGATCGCGAAACAGTTGGCATACTTCAAATAACGAACATGCTCTTATTCGCTGACGGCTTTATATTTTCGAATATATACTCCCCTAAAGATTATAATGAAACAGATGCAATATGGGAGAAATTTAGATAAACTATTTCCTCCGAAACATCCTGCTACAATAAAAAGTGGGCTTATAAGTTGTACTATTAAGCCTAATATACCAATAACAATCATTACGTTTCCTAGAAGTCTTTTTTCGGCATCCATGTTCTTGTAATTATTTAATTATGCAAAATCAACTCCCATTCTCCGGGTTCATTGATTTTAAAATCAAAATATACGGTATAAGTTGAGGTGCGGAGTTTATTTTCAGTCGTATAAACAATACTTCCTTGAAAGGGGAAATCGAGATTTTCCCAGCCTCTTGCATTTTGCTGTAAAGCCAGTTCATTGCCGCTACTCCATTGAAAACGATAATTTGTCACCGTAATATTAGGCATTCCATTTTGCATGATTTTGATGGTCAGGCGATTTGCATTGCTTTTACCATCTCCTACTTTATTCAGGGTATATCGTTCTATGCTTCTTCGGTTGGTCACGACATAGGGTTTTTTGGGCTTAGGTCCGATGTATTCGCCTTCTTTCCAGACACCTTCATATAAGGTGTCTTTTTCTGGGGATTTCAGGTGGAATGCTCCTTCTCCATCTCTAAGGTCTTCCTTCCAGCCACCTGTATAAATGCTGCCATCTTCGTCGGTAAAAGTACCTTTTCCATGTCGTTCGCCTTCTTTCCATTCTCCTTCATAGATGCCGCCTTCCGTGTAGGTGTATGTGCCGCGTCCATGTGGCAAACCTTTTCGAAAATTGCCTTTATAACTATCCGTTCCTTTGGCTACGCCTTTTCCATGTGCAAGTCCTTTTTTGCAGGCACCGGCGTAAAATTTATCTATTCCGTCATATAAAACTTTGCAATCTTGTCCGTAAGTGCTGTTGCTAAAAAGCAAATAAAAAAAGCAGATACAGGTGGTTATAGCGTATTTTTTCATTCTTTAATATTTTTTGTATCGTTTGGAAATAAATGGGGGCTATGGTAAAAAACAAGTTTATTTGAGGGTGTAAATAATTAGGGGCAATCTAATATGTTAAGCAATTTTTTTGTTTGTTCTGTGGGGTGTTTTTCTATTTCTATACCTTCTGCAAAATTTTAAATAGATAATCCCTCAATTCTTTGTCAGCTTCTGAAATACATCTTCTACGCTATAAATTTCTCGGCGCATTTCAATCAGGGTCAGCCCATTCTGTGCTGCCCACTTGGAGACGGCAGGACGAATGTCCGTTTTGCCAGAAATCAACTGAAATTCATTGTCTTTTAGTATTTCAACGCGCTTGACTCCGGGGATTTGTGCCAGTTTTCCTGCGCCGATTTTTTCCAGAAATTGCACCACCACACCCGTTTCTCCAGAAATACGTTCACGCAGGACATCAATAGGATCATCGGCAACCAGTTTGCCCTGATTGATGATAATCACCCGGTCGCAAATCGCCTGAACTTCCTGCATGATGTGGGTAGAAAAAATGACGGTTTTTTCTTGTCCAATATTTTTAATCAATGCCCGAATATCGACCAGTTGGTTGGGATCTAAGCCGGAGGTTGGTTCGTCGAGAATCAGCACTTCAGGGTCGTGGAGCATCGCCTGTGCCAGTCCAACCCGCTGCCGATAACCTTTGGATAATGCGCCAATGAGTTTCTTTTGTTCTACCTGCAAACCCGTCATTTCTATCATCTCATCTATGCGGGCTTTAGGGTTTTTGAGCTTGTGCAAACCAGCAATGAAAGCCAGATATTCGCGCACGTACATGTCTTTGTACAAAGGGTTATGTTCGGGTAGATAGCCGATGCGACGACGGACTTCCATCGAATTTTCAGATGTGTCGTAGCCGCAGACTTCTGCTGTGCCTTCGGTTTGTGGAATGAAGCAGGTGATGACTTTCATCGTGGTGGTTTTGCCTGCTCCGTTTGGTCCGAGGAAGCCGAGGACTTCTCCTTTTTTGGCTTCAAATGTTACGTTATCTACTGCGCGTTGTGTGCCGTAAATTTTTGTTAATCCTTGTATTTTTACTGACATTTATTTGTGTTGCGGTGTTGTTGTGTTAATGTGTTGTTGTGGGAAATTCCAAAAAATAAAATCCAAATTCCAAAACTATCTTGACATGTAGATAGGCTTTTTCTTTTGGTTTTACTGGGTTGCGTATCCAGGCATTTTTTGAACCACTAAATGAAGAAGGGACACTAAGTTTTTTGTTTTTAGCTTAGAAATTGATGGATTCCTTGTGCCGCCTTCTTAGCCTCTGCACAAGCATTGACGACTTCTGCGCCTCCATTTACAGCATCGCCGGCGGCGAAATATTTGGTTTTGCCACAGCGAAAATGCTCGTCCACTTCTATTCTGCCGCTATTATCGTAAGCTACGTTTAATGTATCCAGAAAATTGCGTTGTTTTTCTTGTCCTGTTGCTTTGATGACCATGTCGCAGGCGATGTCAAATTCTGTTCCTGCTATATTGGATAGTTTTCCGTCTTTAGATTCGGTGCGGATGCTGCGAATGCCTTCCACTTTTCCATCACCCAGAACTGCTAATGGCTGTACATTGAATACTGCCCGCACGCCAACGCCTTTTGCTAAGTCCAACTCAAATTCGTAAGCTGGCATTTCTTCTTTTGCCCGGCGGTATAAAAGCGTGACTTCACTCGCGCCCATTCTTGAGGATTCGGAAGCGGCATCCATCGCTGTATTTCCACCGCCAATCACGACGACTCGTTTGCCAACTGCCGCTTTCAGCGGAGCTAATTTTAAAGTTTCAATAAACTCAGTCGCGCCTTCACAATTTTCAAAATCTTCGCCTTCTATACGGGCTGAACGTGTGCCGCCTAAACCGATGCCTAAGAAAATTGCATCATATTTCTCTTCCAGTTCGCGGGCTTCTGCCGCGCTGTTTATTTTTTTATTATAATGAGTATTAAAACCGAATTGGGCTTCCAAATATTGCATTTCTTCCAAAACTTCCGCATTGGTAATTTTATAAGGCGCAGTGCCATGCAAAGCTAAGCCAGAAGGTTGTGCTTTTGCTTCAAATATATCTACTTCGTAGCCAAATAATCTCAGTTCGCAGGCCGCAGCAATTCCAGCTGGACCAGCACCAATGACAGCTATCTTTTTCCCATTTTCTGGCAAGGAAGTAAACAACTTTGTATTGTCCTGAATGGCTTTTGTCGTCGAATGGCTTTGCAATCGCCCAATTTCGATAGGCTTGACGTTTTGCTCATTATATACACAAGCGCCTTCGCAGAGCACTTCTGTCGGGCAGACTTTGCCACATACATTTCCAAAATGATTGGATTCGTAAATGGTTTTTGCCGAGCCTTTCAGGTTACCCGTATTGATTTGTCGGATAAACAGGGGAATATCTATACCTGTCGGACAGGCTTTGATGCAAGGCGCATCGTAGCAAAACAAGCAGCGAGAACTTTCGTAATAGGCTTCTGTGTCGTTCATCAAAGGTTTGATTTGCTCAAAGTTTTGATGAAAGGCTGCTTCGCTTGTTGGTCTTTTATATTCTGACATGGTTGGTGTATTGGTTTATTGGTAACTGGTGATTCGTGATTGGTAAGTAGTGATTCGTGGATGGTCGTAGAAGGTATTTCGCTCTGCGAAATATATTAACCAATAACCAGTTACTAATCACCAATCACTAAATTACAATTCAGTTAATTTACCATAAGTTTCCGGACGTCTGTCTCTGAAAAACTGCCAGGTCGAGCGGACTTCTTCTATAAGGTCTAAATCGAACTCAGCGATTAATAATTCGTCATCGTACTCAGAGGCTTCGGAGAAGACTTGTCCGCGTGGATCCACGAAGTAGGAAGTGCCGTAGAAGCGTCCCAAATCCCAGGGTTTTTCTTCGCCGACGCGATTGATGCAGCCCATGAAGTAGCCATTGGCAGCAGCGTGGGCGGGTTGTTCGAGTTTCCACAAATATTGGGATAAGCCAGCTACAGTAGCGGATGGATTATAGACAATTTCTGCACCATTCAAACCCAATGCTCTTGCGCCGTCGGGGAAGTGCCGGTCATAGCAGATATAGACGCCGACTTTGGCGTACTTGGTTTGGAAAACAGGATAGCCGAGGTTGCCTGGTTTGAAGAAGAATTTTTCCCAAAATCCTGTGGTGTGTGGGATATGATTTTTTCGGTATTTACCGAGATATGTCCCGTCGGCATCAATGACCGCAGCAGTGTTATAGAGAATGCCGGGCTGCTCTTTTTCATAGATCGGCACAATCATCACCATGTCGTACTTTTTGGCGTAAGCCTGCATCCGTTCTATCGTCGGGCCGGGAACACTTTCTGCTGATGCATACCATTTTCTATCCTGTCCAGGACAAAAGTAGGGCGTGTTGAAAATTTCCTGTAGGCAGAGGATTTGTACGCCTTGCTCACCAGCTTTTTCGATGTATGGAATGTGCTTGTCCACCATGGCGTCCATGATTTCCTGAATTGTTCCTTCGCCTTCTGTCATGGGAAGGCTCATCTGTATGAGTCCTGATTTTACTATTCTTGGCATGATTTGGTGATTGGTTGATTAGTAATTAGTTGGATAAATGGTGTTTTTTCTTTCTCAATAAGTTGTTGCTTATCTGACATCTGCGTAGGTTTTTTTGCAAGGTATGAAAAATTAAGAAACGATAAAAACTTTCACGGCATGACCAACAAACCAAGTTCAAACTCAAAATCCGGCATGACCTGCTCGCCGGAAAGCACTTTGTCAAAGCCTTTAATAATTTCTACTTCTGCGTTTTCACGATAAATATAAGTTTGCTGCTGTTGTGGGTCTATCAGCCAGCCTAAGCGGACGCCATTTTCCATCCATTCTTCCATTTTCTCAATAAGTGGCTTGAGGTTGTCGGTTTTCGAGCGAATTTCTATTACAAAATCGGGGCAGACAGGGGCAAATTTTGTTTTGTCTGTATCTGTTAAGGTTGCCCAGCGTTCGGGGCTGACCCAGCAGGCATCGGGTGAGCGTACTGCTCTGTTGGGTAATGTAAAGCCTGTGGAGGGACTAAATGAAACACCTGTTTTGTGTTTTTTTGCCCAGGCACGAACTTCACCAGCCGCCTCATTTTCATAATAACCTGATGTGTTGTTCACAGGTGCCATAATAATGATGTTTTTGTTTTTATCCCGCTCTATCCGCATGTCTTTATTGACCATACAAAAATGGAGGAACTCCTCATCCGTCATATTTTCGGAATAGTTCTGAATGGTATATTTATTTTCTAATACAAGCATAAGCGACGTAAGTTTAAGTTTCCAAATTTACGTTTTTTTTTGGTTTTATGCACGTCTTTGTTGTTTAGAGTGAACTATTTTGTTCATATGTGCGTTATTCACACTTTAAGCCAAAGATATTTAACTTTTAAAAAAATTAGTTATGAGTAATGAAATAAGAAGATATGATAGCCAAGAAAGAGATTATTGGTTGTTATCTGATGGGTCTAAAGCCGCAAATAAATATGTATTGGGAGACAATAGCGGAAGGTCTATAAGCTTAAGAAAAGGTCATGGACTAAAAAAGGTATTAAATTTAGATATTTCTGATGATAACGCTGTACATTTAGTACATGTGGGAATAGCAACTTCTTTGATTTTATTAAAATCTAAAGATAGCGGAAAAAAGGTTTTAGGAGGCTTCTTAGGACTTGCTTTATTTGGATTATATCAGGCAGGAAGACAAGACGACGACGAATTACTTATTTATTAAGCAACGATAGCTTTTTTCAACTTTGATGCCCGCATAAACTGGAGAGTCTTTCGCAATATATTCTGCAATAGCCTCCATGTCATCAATTGCACCATCTGTCCAATTTAGCGCAACCATTTACCCAATTTAGTTTTTTTTAAATTATTACTTGAAACTATTTTATCTGCTTTTGATTGAGCCAAACCTCGTTCAATTTTTTGTAATACAATAAGCCTTTCTATTAGCTCATCTACAGAAAACTGTTCTGGTAGTTGTTTAACACTGTCAATAACTTGTTGTCTATCTAACATCTGTTTAATTTTCTTACAAGATATAAAAAAATAAGGTAGTTTCAAATACCCAATTTAAACCACCAAGGACGTCTTCCCGCGTTTTAGGAATTGTCCGTATCCTTTTTGAATGCCTACACTTCCTTTATCAATTGCTTTTTTGCCACGTAGGAATACCTGTTCGCATTTGCCGGTGACTTGCCAGCCTTCGTAGCCAGAGTAATCGACATTCATGTGGTGGCTTTTCACCGAAAGGGTGTGTTCTTTATTGGGATCTAAAATGACTAAATCGGCATCTGAACCGATAGCGATACAGCCTTTTTTCGGGTGCATGCCGAATATTTTTGCCGCATTGGTTGAGGTGACTTCTACGAATTTGTTGGGGCTGATTTTTCCTTTTTTCACGCCTTCAGAAAACAGCAATTCTATTCGATGCTCGATGGCTGGATGTCCATTCGGTATTTTAGAAAAATCGTCTTTGCCCATGAGTTTTTGTTCCCATTTGAATGGACAATGATCTGTACCGACGACTTGTATTAAGCCTTGATTCAGTCCTGCCCATAAGGCAGTTTGGTCTTTCTTTTCCCGTAAGGGCGGACTCATGACCCACTTGGCACCTTCAAAGTCTTTTTCGTATAAAGAAGCATCTAAGAGCAGGTATTGAATACAAGTTTCGACAAACATTTTTTGATTGCGCAAAGCGGCTTTACGGACAGCATTGAGCGCACCTTCACAGGTCATGTGTACAATGTAACCTGGCACGCCTGTATAGTTCGCCATGTCGCAAAACCGCCCAGAGGCCTCTGCTTCCGTGACTTCTGGCTGTGATAAATAATGGTATAATGGAGATAGTTTGCCTTCTGCACGATGCTTGGCAATGAGGGCATCAATCATATCGCCATTGGTCGCATGAACGGTGACAATGCCGCCCTGCTCGCGCACTTCTTTCATCAGCCCGACCATCTGCCCATCGTCAATCATCAATGCGCCTTTGTATGCCATGAAGGTTTTGAAAGATGAAATGCCTTCTTCTTCAATCATTTGTCGGACTTCCTTCGCTGTGTTGTCATTGAAATCAGTCACGGCAATATGAAAACCATAATCGCCATAAGCATTTCCATTGGAGCGTCCCTGCCATGCGTCGAGCGCGTGGTGGAGCGATTTGCCCTGTGTTTGCAGGACAAAATCTATGACGGTGGTCGTGCCGCCATGTAGGGCAGCGAGTGTTCCGGTTGAGTAGTCGTCGCTGGAAAACGTTCCCATAAATGGCATGTCGAGATGCACGTGGGGATCAATGCCGCCAGGGATGAGCCATTTGCCTGTTGCGTCGATAATTTCATCGGCTGGCATATCGAGATTGGCACCGATGGCTTGCACGGTTTCACCTTTGATATAGACGTCGCCGGTGTAGTCGTCGGCTGCGGTGACTATTCTTGCGTTTTTTATTAGTATGGACATTTGTTTAAAATTCAAATACAAACAAGAAATTCAAATTCAACTTATCGGGGACTAAGTTACAAAATTATTGGAAGTTGGGTAGGATTGAAGTGATTTCAGGCTTCAGATATGTATGAAAATGGAGATTTTTTTCAACTTGTGTAGCGTCAATAAAATGCTTTGTCCATTCACTCCACCACCACAAACCTCCGACTCATCAGCTGCCCATCCGCCTTCAAATTACAAAAATACATTTCATAATAAAGTCTAAATATAAGATACAAATTTTCCAGGTCATCTGCTCTTTTCAAATAAGATTAGCTATTTTTGCAAAATATGTTTATCGTAATAGAAGGCTTGGATGGCTCTGGGAAATCGACTGCTGGAAAACAACTGGCGGAAGAACTGTGCAGCCGTTTACATAAAAAAGTACAACTGACCCACGAACCCAATAAGGACTACTGCGGTGGGGACTACATTCGTGCAGTATTGGCAAAAAAAATCACCAAATTTCATCCGCGTGTGCTGCCTTTGTCCTTTGCGGCGAATCGCCTCGATCACTGTGTCCGACTGGTGCAGCCTTGTCTGGATGCTGGGCAGATGGTCATCAGCGACCGATATTATTTGTCTTCTCTAGTGTATCAAAGTAGCGAAGATTTTCCGTTTGAAAAAGTGATGGAGGTCAATGAAAAAGCGCTGAAGCCCGATTTGATTTTCTTTCTCAATGTCAGCAATGAAGTTTGCTATGAGCGCATGAGTATCCGCAATGAGCCGGAGGAGTTGTTTGAAAGTCGGCTGGATGATTATCGCAAAAAATATATCTCAGCCATTGATTTTTTGCGGACGGTGCATGGTGATTATATTATTGAGATTGATGGAAATGGGACGGTCGCGGAGACGGTTCAGCAGATGGTGGAAGTGGTTGAGTCCTTACTGTAGATTAAAAATCAGAAATAATTTGAATTTGAATTTGAATTTTGAACTTGAGTTTCCGTACCTTTGCGAATGGAAAAATCAATGACAAGCAAATTCCTGGGCGAAGGGCTTACCTTCGACGATGTTTTACTCGTTCCTGCCTACTCGCAAGTGCTGCCCCGTGAGGTGGACATCAGCGCACAACTTACCCGCAATATTCGTTTAAATGTTCCGATTATTTCGTCGGCTATGGACACCGTGACGGAGTATCGACTGGCCATCGCGATTGCCCGACAGGGTGGGATGGGGATTATACATAAGAATATGACGATTGCCGAGCAAGCCGAGCAGGTGCGTCGAGTCAAGCGGTCGGAAAGCGGGATGATTCTTGATCCGGTCACGCTGACTGTTGATGCGACCATTGGCGATGCCCAAGACCTGATGAAGCGGTACAAAATTGGCGGAATTCCTATCATTGATGGCGGCAATCACCTTATTGGTATTCTGACCAATCGGGATTTGCGTTTTGAAAAAAATAGACAACGATCAGTCAGAGAATTGATGACGACTGATAAGCTGGTCACTGCACCCGAAGGGACTACGCTCGACCAGGCCCGCGATATTCTTCAGCAATACAAGATTGAAAAACTACCTGTCGTAGATGATAAAAAACGACTGGTCGGACTGATTACCTATAAAGATTTGATGAAGCTCATCGACTATCCCAATGCTTGCAAAGACAGCTACGGACGACTGGTCGTAGGCGCAGCAGTCGGTGTGACTAAAGACATGCTGGAACGGATCACTGCCCTCACGGAAGTTGGCGTAGATGTTATCTGCCTCGACACAGCGCACGGACATTCAAAAGGAGTTCTGGATGCTGTTCGGCTGGCTAAAAAAGAATTTCCTTACTTAGATGTTATTGGTGGAAATGTAGCGACAGGCGCGGGCGCGAAAGCCCTCGTAGAAGCTGGTGCAGATGGTGTGAAAGTTGGTGTTGGTCCGGGCAGTATTTGCACCACTCGTATCATTGCGGGTGTTGGTGTCCCACAATTATATGCTATTTATGAAGCGGCTTCCGCCATAAAAGGTTCTGGCGTTCCGATCATTGGTGATGGTGGGATTCGTTATACAGGCGACATTGCCAAAGCACTCGCAGGTGGCGCAAACACCATCATGGCGGGTTCTTTGTTTGCAGGTGTAGAGGAATCTCCAGGAGAAACGGTGATTTATGATGGTCGAAAATTTAAAATTTATCGTGGAATGGGTTCTCTTGGCGCGATGCAAAAAGGTTCGAAAGATCGCTATTTTCAGGATGTGGAAGACGATATTAAAAAACTCGTTCCAGAAGGTATAGAAGGACGTGTTCCTTTTCGGGGTACGCTGGAAGAAGTGATGGTACAATACACAGGTGGCTTACGCGCAGGTATGGGCTACTGCGGCGCACATAATGTAGAAGAAATGCAAAATGCCCAGTTTGTCAAAATCACTGCTGCTGGTGTGAATGAAAGTCATCCGCATGATATTACGATTACTAAGGAAGCTCCTAATTATAGTCGGAGGTAGTTGGGTGATTGGTAACTGGTGATTCGTGATTGGTAACTGGAAATTGTCATTCTAAAAAATAATAAACTTTGGTGATTCTTGATTGGTAACTGGTTGATAACCGGAAATCAAGAAGTCCAGATTGTAAGCGATAGCGAGACAATCGCAGCCGAAGTCCCTCTCCATCGAAGAATGGAGAGGTTAGGAGAGGCAGATTGCGATATTGATTGTCGATAGGAAAAATACATTTTGCTTTGCAAAATGCGTTCTTACATAATAGCCTATCGACCATGGACCATCGACTATGGACAATTCCCCCACTTATCTTTTTTCGCTTTCGCGTAATATTTGAAGCTGATTTGCAGTTTTAAATAGACGTGCAAATTCTCGCACAAAACCTATTCGTGCATTTGTGGCAAAAATAAAAAACCGTTTATGAAATACACCTTCTACATATTCCTGTTCTTACTCGCTTATACTTCCACGCAGGCACAGGATCTCAGCATCGGACAATGGCGTTCTCACCTGCCTTACACTTTTGCAGTTTCGGTGGCACAAAGTAGCGAAGCGGTCTATTTTGCCAGTGAGGAATCTTTATTTTCTGTGAATAAATCGGATAATGGAATTGAATTATTCAATAAAGTCAGCGGACTGAGCGATGCAGGCGTGCAGCGAATAGCCTATAATGAGGCGGTGGAGACTTTGTTTATTGCTTACACAAATAGCAATGTTGATCTCATTTCAAAAGAAAGGGGCATTGTCAATATTTCTGCCATCAAGGACGAAAATATCATTGGAGACAATAAGATTTATCACATCTATTTTCAGGATACATTTGCCTGGCTTTCTACTGGTTTTGGCATTGTGAAATTTGACATGGAAAACGAAGAGTTTCGGTTTACTTCTTTCACCAACTTGAGAATAAACAGCATTGTTGCCTATAATGATAATCTCTACGCTTCTACGGATGACGGTGTTTTTCGCATCGGACAAAATGAGTCAGAATTGTATCAGGCTAATTTTGCAAACTGGCAAAAACTAGGACCCGCAGAAGGCTTTCCATCGGCTTATTATTCCAATGTCAATGAAACGCTGAACGATAAATTATACGCTGATGTGAATGACAGTCTTTACGTGTATGATGGTGCAAACTGGCAGTTTTTTTATTATAAAGAGGAACATAGATTTAAAACATTGGCTGCTGGAACAGACCAACTCATTGCAGCTATGGTAAATGATAGTTTTATAGATAGAGTTGAAGTCATTCTAACAGGTGGCTTGTCTTATGGCATTACAAGCGGGGAATTGGTCGGCAAAATTGGCGAAGCTATAGAAGATGAAAATGGCGTGATTTGGATTGCAGATCAGTTTCGGGGTATGGGCAGTTTTAATCCTGACACGGGCGATATTCGCAGCTATGATGTCAATGGTCCTTATTCGAGCAATGCCGGAGAAATTATTATACATAATAATGAAGTCTGGGTGGCTGCTGTTTCTGTCAAACCACTTTGGCAATACCGGACTTTGAGCGATGGCTTTTTTCATTATAAAGACAATCAATGGGAAACTTTACGTCCTTTCGATAACCCTGAATTGAATGGTTATCTGGACATGGTGACGGCGGCAGTTCATCCTGCGGATGGACGTGTTTTTGTAGGTTCTTATAACAGTAGTCTGGTCGAATATGACGGTACAGATTTTACCTTATACAATAGAAATAATTCCAGCCTGCAAGCTCCGGTTGGCGATACTTTTAATGTACGGGTCAGCGGACTTCGTTTTGACCGGGACAATAATCTTTGGATCAGCAATTATGGTGCGCCTGCGCCGATTTCGGTGTTGAAGAATGATGGTACGTGGAAATCTTTTACGCCAAGTTCTGTTTTTAATAATCCGACTCAGATTGCGATTGATTTGAATGGCTATAAATGGTTTGCCTGCGGCGGCCCAAATGAAGGCGTATTGGTGTTTGATGATGGCGGCACAATAGACGATACTTCCGATGATCGATACATCAATTTGCGCAGCAGCAATTCAGAGTTGCGAAACAATAATATAGAATCCATTGCAACGGATTTGGATGGCAATGTGTGGGTCGGTACGACGGAAGGCGTCACTGTTTTTGAGTGTACCGGACGGGTTTTTGAGAATGAATGTCCAGGCAGACAGCCTGTTGTGGAAGAGGGTGGAATTTCCGAGCAATTGCTTCGTTTTGAAACCGTGAATACGATTGCCATTGATGGCGCCAATCAAAAATGGTTTGGCACCAATAATGGTATTTTTGTGCTGGACGCCGATGTCGAAAATGAAGTTCTCCGACTGAATACAGGCAATAGTCCATTATTTACCGATGAGATTATTGATATTGCCATCAATGGCGAAAATGGAGAAGTCTTCATTGGGACAAGTGGCGGCATTATTTCTTATCGGTCAACAGCAACAGATGGCGCAGATTTTTTCAAGGACGTTTATGCTTTTCCCAATCCTGTGAGACCGGATTACATTGGCCCGATTGCAATAAAAGGATTGGTGACGGATGCGAATGTCAAGATTACAGATGTGAGTGGCGCACTTGTCTATGAAACCACAGCCCTCGGCGGACAAGCTGTATGGGATGGCAATGATTATAATGGACGTCGGGCCAATTCGGGTGTTTATCTGGTGTATATCACTGGCAAAGATGGTGCGCAACGAATGGCGACTAAGGTGCTTTTGATGAATTAATCTCAGGAAGCTCAAGAATAAGTGTAACAGTTTAGTCGATAGTCCATAAGCTGCATACGCATTTTGCAAAGCAAAATGAAGGCTAAATTATTTTCGGAATTGACCATTAATTGGTTTCAAGTGCTAAAAAAATGAGTTTTCCATCCGCCTATTTCGCAAAAGCGGTGGGTTTCAACCCACCGCTTTTGCGAAATAGGCGTGCAAATCATAATCGTCAATTCCGATTATTTTTATACTAATTCGCAGCTATCGACTATAGACCATCGATTTTTTATATTTTTTCCAACCCGGTTTCAGTAATGACTGAGGCTTCCTGATAACTTTCATAATCTGTATTAATATTCCAAAGATCAGGTTTTGTGTTATTGACAATTCCCTCTGCGGCCAATAAGCCCATTAGAATACTGTGATCCTGATTATTATACTTGAATGCTCCATATCGCCCAATGACCGACAAACAATCCACCGTTTTTAGGTAGGTTTCGATGGGCTGCAAGATGCTTTTATAGCCCGTTTTATATACCGGATAGCAACGAGGGATACGGTAGATATGTCCATCCAGAATTTTTGCTTCGCTAATAAGTCCGGTTTCCCGAATCTCTTTTTTCGCCAGTTCAATCAGTCGAGTATCTTCCCATGTCCAAATATCATCTCCAAAATTACACCAGTATTCCAATACAATAATCGAAGTCTTTTCATCACCGTGTAGCTGTGGCACCCAGTTTCTAAAATTCGTAATTCGCCCCATTTTCAAATCTGGCGAATGCACATATAACCAGTTGTCGGGGAACAGATTATCATGATCTACATTCAGGTAGACCAAAATAGTGTTTCGAAATTCCAGTGCATTGGCGGCTTGCTTGACCGCTTCAGGAGCTTCAGGTAGCCGACTCACCATGAGTGAAAGCGGCATGGAAGAAATGATTTGATCGTATTCGTGGTAGGTGCCACTTTCGAGGGTCAGTCCTTTAGCAATTTGATTTTCTGTATGCACCTGTTGTACAGGCGTGCTGAGGTGAATGGTTCCCCCGTTTTCGCGAATAGCTGTTGCCATGCGTTCATAAATCATTCCTGTCCCACCAATAGGGTAGGCAAATTGATCGACCAGTGTTTTGTGTTGATTGCCTCGTCCACTAAATAGGGCATTTTTTACGGCTTCAAACAGGGAAAGTTTTTTGATTCGCTGTGCGGCAAAATCAGCATCCAATTCTTTACAACTGATGCCCCAGAGTTTTTCGCTATAGGTTTTGAAGAATATTTCAAACAGTCGGCGTCCGAAACGATTGGTGACCCAGTTTTCAAAAGAACCATCTAAAGGTGTGGGTGATAATCTGCCTTTTGCATAACTAAACATGCAGTTGGCTGCTTCAAATGGCCCGAGGTTTGCCAATGCATTGAAGGCTTTCAGGGGATAATAAAAGAATTTGCCACTATAATAAATGCGGGTCAGTCGATCGACCATCGCATAGTCTTCACCAGCCACTTCGAGCCAAAGTGTATTGACCCGACTGTCATTGCTAAAAAAGCGATGCGGTCCGATATCTACCTTTTGATTCCACAACTCAAGTGTACGAGCCATGCCCCCGACGCGGTCGCTTGCTTCGTATAAGTCCACAGCTATTCCATTTTTAGCCAACACATAAGCTGCTGTCATACCCGCAGGCCCTGCACCGATTACCGCAATTTTCATTGGTTTAATGCTTGTGATTTTAGTTTCTATATGCTCGACTTTCGTGCAACACTGCTAAGGGCTTAGAAGCGAAATTTTACTTCACAAAAGTCTCTCTTCTCTCTTCTCGCAGCGAAGCGGTCTCGCTTCTACGATCATTAGGGTGGGCAAAATTACTATAATTTCGGGTAAAACTCATATTAATGCTTAATCGGCATTTTTTGTAAGATTTGAAAATGGAGATTTTAGGCAAGTTTTTATATATTCATCTCTCCTTCAAAAATAATTTTAGCGTAACTTTTCACTTCTAAGGTTTGGTCGTCCATAATCTTAAGCTGCATGAATCCACCTCTTTTAGAAGCTTGGTAAGCTTGTAAAGTTGTTTTGTTCAGAATAGATTGCCAGTATTTTGCCAAAACTGCATGAACAGAACCTGTCACTGGATCCTCATTGATGCCCAGCCAGGGACAAAAACACCGGGAATAAAAATCGTACTTTTCTTCCTTTGACTTCACCGTCACCACCACTTCTTTGATCTCCGTTGAACTTTCCAATAACATTTGATAATCTGGTTGGATATCGAGCAAAGTCGCTTTTTCTTCCACTTCAATAAGTAGCAGACTCAGGTCTGTATTAAATCTTACGGCAAGTGGCGTGTCAATGCCCAATGCTTCATATATTTTTGGTTGATGCGGATATTCAATAGTCTTGTATAATGGAAACTGCATGGAAATAAAATCACCACTTGATGAGGCTTCTATTTCCAGATTGTGATAGGTTTTGAAGAGGATACTTGTTTTGCCCATTTTGTGTAAAACAAGTTTTGCGGCTGCCAGCGTAGCGTGTCCACAAAAAGGCACTTCAACTGCCGGGGAAAAATATCGAATCGAGCAAGTGTTTTTATTGGTATCAAAATCCGTTAGAAAGGCGGTTTCCGACAAATTGATTTCATTGGCAATCGCCTGCATCATTTCAGGTTCGATTGAATTATCCAACAGACAAACACCAGCGGGGTTGCCTTTGAAAGCTTCATTGGTAAAAGCATCTATAATGAATGTTTTTATTTTCATAAGTAATTGAACAGAATTATCTATAATTAAGGGTGTTCGATTAAAGTATGGAATAGTCGGCAGACGAAGGATTTTATGAAAATTGGTGATTTATCCCTTTAGATATGCCGTATTTCTAACCGAATTCGTCTGACGACAACGGAGTTTACTCCATCATACTTTA
>CALFBH010000076.1 GCA_937951615.1 uncultured Saprospiraceae bacterium
ACCCGCCAACCCGCAACCCGCCAACCCGCAACCCGCCAACCCGCAACCCGCCAACCCGCAACCCGCAACCCGCCAACCCGCAACCCGCAACCCGCAACCCGCAACCCGCCAACCCGCAACCCGCCAACCCGCAACCCGCCAACCCGCCAACCCGCCAACTCACCCAACATACCACCAAACAGCCGAAAAATGCAAAGCAGCACCAGTCAATACAAACAAATGCCAGATGGCGTGGTTATAGCGAATCGTTTTGCTCAGGTAGAAAAATACGCCTATGATATAAGCAGCTCCGCCCAATGCCAGTAATTGTACACCGCCAGTAGGAACATGAGTTATAATAGGCTTGATAAACAACAAGGCAGAGGAGCCCATCAGCACATAAATATAAGCATCGACTTTTTGATAGCGTTGTAGATTATTGCGAATTGCAAGCTTGAAAATACAACCAGCAATAGCCAATGTCCAGATAGAAAAGAGGACAGGTAAGCCCCAGTGTTCCCGCAAATTGACCAGTGCAAAAGGCGTATAAGATGCGCCAATCAGCAAATAAATACACAGGTGGTCAACCATGCGAAGCTTGTGTTTCAGTGCAGGCTGAGAAACCCAGTGATAGATGGTCGAACTTAAAAAACAAGCCGCGAGTCCAAGTCCGAAAACGATGACGGCCGGC
This sequence comes from uncultured Saprospiraceae bacterium, assembly GCA_937951615.1. GTDB lineage: Bacteria > Bacteroidota > Bacteroidia > Chitinophagales > Saprospiraceae > JAHDEO01. Next base: position 671 of record CALFBH010000076.1, read on the forward strand.
AAGAAATAAGCATCTTGGTGTGTCCAGCCTTTCTGAATCAAGAGGTATAAGCCAATCAGACTGATAATAAAGCCAAAGCCATGTGTGAGGTAATTTGCGCGTTCTTCTGCTAGGGTATATCTTACTGGTTCCATAGGTATGGTGATTAGAAATTCAAATTCAAACGCCAAATTCAAATACAAAAAACATTGACAATAGATGTGATTTGAAAATAGTATTTGCTTGAATAATGGGTAATAAAAACGCCCATTCCTCTTTGTGAGGAACGGGCGGGTATCTTGATATATTCAAATCTGAATACTTCTTAACAATGCTGATTGAAAGCTGATTTTAAGTTTTCAGCAATTACATCTGCTGTGCGTCCTTCAATGTGGTGACGCTCTAAGAAATGCACCAATTTGCCATCTTTGAACAAAGCTATGGATGGAGAAGATGCTGGATAAGGCAGCATGTAGCGGCGTGCAGTATTGACCGCTTCTTTGTCGACACCGGCAAAAACAGTGGTCAATTTTTGAGGCACTTTTTCGTTTTGTATAGCCATTTTTGCACCTGGGCGGGCATTGGCAGCCGCGCAGCCACAAACGGAATTGATGACAACAAGTACAGTGCCTTCTTTTTGATCTAATACTTCTGCGACGGCTTCCTGCGTAGAGAGGGCTTCAAAGCCGTGGTCAGTCAGTTCGCCCTGCATAGGGAGTGTAAGTTCTACTGGATACATATTTTTTTGATTGAAATGTTTTACAAATTTTGACAAAAATACTGTTTTTTTAGGAGTATTGGTAATTGGGATATTATGTATGATTAGTTCAACAAAGAAAGTGATGAATAAGTTGCCCTAAATTTGAATACGTCACACTTTGCACAACGGCTTCATCTTCCATTTCTGTGTTGTCCAAATTATAGACCGCCTAGTCGAGGGCTGCATCAGCAAACTTATAGTTTCTGAAACGGATGCGGGTTTTATTATGGCTCAATGGTTCTACAACATTAAGCGATAAGCCCCAAGGATAAAAGTTGAACATCAAATTGGGAAACACAAAAAAGTAATAACAAAAGGTTTGTGTCGTGAAACGTAAACCTTTCATTTGCCAGCTAAGGAAGGGAAAGGACGCGCTATATTTGGTATTAAGTACCAAAAAAAGAGAGATAATACCAAATATAGACTCATATTTGGTATTATCTCTATTGAAACGTGATTAGAATGATGGGAGGTATTACTTCGGCACCCTAGAAGAAATACCATTATTATTATCCCACAAAATTTTATCATTTCCATCTACACTTCCACTCATGTCAAAATCAGGTGATAAATAATAATCAAAAACACCATTCTCTGATTGCCAGATGATTTTATCTGCTCCTGTAATGTCATAACTCGGTGTATCCATCTGGTCAGCATCGCCTGCATACATTGCCCAATTGCCACTAGTGAGTTGTTTTTGCCCATATCCAGTACCGTCAGTATAACTGTCTGCAAGCCTAAAATCGTAAGACAGGGTATTATCGGAAATACTTACGCGCTCAGGCGTCATGATGCCCATGTGTCCACGATGCTCTATGACAATAAACATAGAAGTCTCTTCCGATGACATAGAAAAATCTGCAGGAATTTCTATTCTGCCATCCTCATAAAGTAAGGCGGCTGTTATACCGATTTCTGTACTTTTAGTACTATCCGTTCTGAAGGATACCAGTACCCAGTCCACTACATCTGGATAGTAGTCCGCATCTGTCCAGTCTATACCTTCTGTTCCTGTATAATTCCAGGGCGGACGATTATACGGTTGTCCAGGGGAAGTTGGAGTGACCAATAGACTTGTTGGAGTTTGTCCAGGCAATATACCTCGTTCATTGAGTTGGGTGCTCATTAAACCTAAAGTATCATAAGCTCCTTGCAAGAGGACTTTTATATCAAATGAATATCGACCCTCCAGTGTAGTACAGGTTGCAGGAGCGGTTTTCATGGCTTCCTTGTTACCTACATGATCGGTCGCTAATGTAAAGAAGCAATACTCGCTTCCTCCTTCGCCGGAAAAAGCGTAGGACATTGTGGTAATACCTGCTTCATGTAAATAATAGGAGCCGCCATCTTTAGAAACATATAATTCAAAATCCCGAATGCCCACTCCGCCAGGGTCATCTTCCGCTATAAAATTGAGTATGGCAGTCAGCGAATCTGTATTTTCTGCTAATTGCTCAATCATACTAGTCGGCGGAAAGGCATCAATGACGTTCGTCCAGGTATTGGTAATTACAGGTGCATTCAAGTCAAACACAATGCCCGCCTGTGCGGAAATCGTATCTCCTGTTTCCACATCATTTGCACTTCTGATCGTATAATTCATAAAACCTTCTCCAGGTTTTGGTACTGTATCGTTATAGAAATTGATTAAGGTATCATTGACAGGCAGAAAACCAGTAAAAGCATCTTCAGGAGCCAGTCCTGTCGCAGGATCTATGGATTTAAATATCCAGAAAGCCTGCCGTTCATTGAAATCTACCCCAGCGAGAATGTCCACATATATGCCCAGTCCGTCAATAACGTCTAATCGTTCGGAATAGACAGAAGTATTGGGCGGCACAGTAAATACGTAATTCCCAAAACCAAAGGAACCCAGCCGGAAGGTAGAAGGATCTACATGCTCATCCAGTGGCTGATAGACCAGTACAGTCTGCGCCGGCCCCGTCGCAAAATCCGGATCATTTTCAAAGAGAATCTTATAAGGCAAAGTCTCTGTAGCAGATATCCAGCGTATGGTATCGTAGCCATCTGGTCCAATGATGATATTGGGGTCGTAGCCGTGTATGACGGGAATTTTTATCGGTGGTGGTGGTGGTTTACATTCTGCTCCCTGGCATGGACAGCCCATTGGTGCAGGACAGTCGTCTTCGTCGCAGTCTTGTGCAAAACCAATAGTCCCCATGAAGCTAAATAAAACCACACAAATTATCTTTAATATATTCATCTTATTTGTCCTTTTCGTTGATTGAAATTTTATCCATAGTTATTAGGTTTTTTTAGAGTCCTGGTAGCCAGCCTGGGCAAGCATTGCCTTTCGCACTACCGAGGTCTTTGGAATATTCTTCACTTCGCCTAGTGGTAACACCAAGCCATGTAAATTCTATTTGCACCCATGCTTTAAACTCTCCACCAATTGAGGTTTCACATTCCCATTTACAACTTTTCCCTACACATTTATAACAAGCTTTTGCTTTAAACTCTACACCAATTGAAGCTCCAAAACCACCATTGGCTTTTTTGTGTCCTCTTCGTTCAGACCGGTCTGGGTCGGTTCCTGCTGATACTTCTCCCGACGCCGATACGCTTGCAGATACACAACCACTTCCACTCACTTCGCCGCAGGCATCTACCTCTTTGCTCGCACTACCAGAAGCCGATCCCCCTATTTTAATACCTGCAAAAATATCAACACCAAGAATACTTGCTGCAAAGGTCAGAGCGCGAGTATATGGAAAATAGGTCAATCCATTGATACTATAATTGATAGAGCCGGATATGGTAACATTAATAGAATAAGTAGTACCCATTGAGTTGGTTTTCGAACAACACTCGTTACAGGTTTCTCCTTTTACTTTTACACTAATAGCACTTGATAAAGCCGTAGCCGCCCAATTTTTTGTAAATCCAAAGCTCTTTCTTCCAGTCTTGGGAACATCGCCTCCAAATTCAAAGGAACTACAACCTTTCATCCCGTCAGGATCTATGTAATTGATTGGGTTGGAATCGACATATTGATAAAGATTCATTCCATCCCGATAAGAAATCGGGTCGCGCTGCATAAACCGGCCGAGCTGATGATGATAATGTCGGGAACGAGAATAATACAAGTTTGATTCTTCGTCCAGTTCTTTACTCGTAAAGTAAAATTTGTTTCCTATGACAGAAGCTGTGAGCTCGGTATAACTGCCATCATAAATAGTTGGTGTGCCATAAGGTTCATATTCGTACCGTTCGACAATCTGTCCTGTAGAATTGGACATTCCAACAACTGACTGATTGGCATTCAGGTGATAATAATACGTATCGCTTGTATTAATCATAGCCAGCAGATAATCATTCTTTCCTCCTGCATAAATGTATTCCGTCGTATTCCCATTATTATCAGCTTCCTGTATCATCTGATTCTGGTAATAATAATAGGTGATCGTCGTGGCATCTACTATTTTTTGATATCTTCTGCCTAATGCGTCATATTTATAAATAACATTTCCATTGACACTCGTTAGGCGATTATCGGCATCATAAGTATAGGCATTTTGTCCGTCTGAACTCATATTGCCCGAGAGTGTGTACTGTGGGCTGATAGTCGTACCAGTACTCATAATGGAAGTATAGGCGTTCAGGTTGTTTGAGGCATAGGTTGTACTATTGCTGTTTTGAGTAAGACTAACCCGATTACCCAATGCATCATATTGAAAATCAATCTGGTCATCTGGGCTTGGAATATCTCCATTAGTAATCGCTCCTTTTTTATAATTAATCAGGCGATTTACATTATCATACGCATAAGTTTCTGAGAGGCTTTGCTGGTGTAATGCCCGTGTAGCTGTTCTGTCTCCTATATTATTATATTCATATTCAAAATGAAATGTTGCACCGGGATTCACCACTATGCTTTCCATTTGTGCAAGTACGTTATAATTATAGTTGGTCGTTAGCCCATTATTAAAGGCTTTCTGGGTCATCTGATAACCATTATAAGACAAATCGGCTACCGTAGTAGTATTTTGTTTAACCCTTATGGCACGTCCGCTGAAATCCATTTCTTCTTCAACGATTCTGCCACTCGGATAGGTAATCGTCTTCTTTCGATTGGGTACATCATAACTATAAGTTGTTTCTGCCGTACCGTTTACGATTTCTTTAGTCATTCTATTATTCGAATCGTATTCAAATTGTACTGTCGAATTCGGATTAGTTGCAGCCGTCAGACGGCTTAGTTCATCATAGGTAAAAATACAAGAAGTACTATTGGCATAGGACTTTTCGATTTGTCGGTCAAGTGCGTCATAGATATAATTGGTTACCACACCATCTGCTCCTATTCTTCTAATAATATTATCGTTGGCATCGTATTGATACTCTTTTGTAGAGTTATCTGGGTAGGTAATCAGCGTTTGACGGTTGAGTGCATCGTAGGTATAGGTAGATTTATTGCCTTTTGCATCTGTGATACTTAGCATATTTCCCATTGCATCAAACTCAAAAGTAGTAACCTCGTCAAGGCTGGTTCTGATTTGAGTTACCAAACCCAATTCGTTATAAGTAAAAGTTGTTGTTTTACCGTTTTTATCTGTTTGCGTCAGCAGGTTTCCATTCGCATTATAAGTCATGGTTTCTATATTGCCCAGCGCATCTTCTTTCTCTATCAGCTGATTTAATATATTGTACCGAGAAATGGTCACGACGCTGTCTGCGTCCATCTCCTCGATCACTTCTCCATTTTCGTCATAAACCAAAGCAATAATCAGCCCGTCGTTATCATATTGACGAATCAGGTGGCGATCCTTGTCATACTCTTTGAATATGGTATTACCATTAGGCAGTATTTCCTGAATGACATTGCCTGTCGAATCATAAACGTAAGTTGTTACGTCTCCATTAGGCATTATTTCTGCTATTTTTTGCTGCTTTGCATCATAAACATGCTCGTGCACAATTCCTGATGCATGGCTTTTGGTCAGTCGGTTGCCTAGAGCGTCATAGGTATATTCAGTGACCAGTTGAAGTGGAGATTCTAAGCGGATTCGGCGATTTCTATTGTCATAAAAATACTTATAGACATTGCCATTACCATCAATTTTTTCAATCAGGTTATCATTACCATCATAAACCATGGTTTCAAAACTCCCTAGTGCATTGGTTTTTTTGGTGAGTCGATCCAGTGCGTCATATTCATAAAAAGTGGTATTTCCTCTAGCGTCTGTTTCTTCTATTTTTCTGCCTAATACATCATATTTATAAGAATAAGTATTGCCCAAAGGGTCAATTTTTTTAGTTAATCTGTTTTTATAATCATATTCAAAAGTCATTGCATTCCCCATCTTGTCAGATTGAGAAATTCTACTGCCAACTGCGTCATATTCATAATAGACAACATTACCCGCAGGATCGGTTTCGGTTAGTGGCATGTCCAGATCGTTATAAGTATAAGTCCTAACTCGTCCTTTACCGTCGGATACCTTGACCTCATTGCCTCGTGAATCATATTCTTTAGTCACAACAATACCGCCTGGTGTAGTGGTAGAAATCAGTCTACGCAGTCCATCATATTCATAAAGTGTACTGTTTCCGTTTTCCTCTATATATTCAACCACATTTCCAACTCCGTCATAAATAGCAAATCTTTCATAGCCTAGCGGAGTAATTTCTTTCACGATTTGGTTCATTGCATCATATTCATAAAGCAGTGAGTCTCCGTTTTCGTTGATTTCAGCGAGCAAATTGCCAAGCGCATCATATACATACTCATAAGTTGCATTGTCCGGATGTGTAATCAGCGTTTGATTACCATACTGATCATAACTATAATTCGTCGTATTGCCATTTCCATCGGTAAAGGACGTTACCATCCCTTCACTATCGTAAGTATAAGATACGGATATGCCCAAGGGATAATTAGCAGTTACCATATTCCCCTTTGCATCATAGGCATAAGTAAAAATATTGCCTAGAAAGTCTTTTTCCCAAATCAGCCTGTTGAGTGACAGGTCGTGTGAAAATTCTTCTGTATTCCCTTCCGAATCTGTCCGTTTCCTCACATTGCCATTGGCGTCAAAGAGATAGGTGTCTTCCCTACCATTGCCGTCGGTACGGCTGACGACATTGTCATTATTGTCATAAGCCATGACCTGATTATTGCCACAGCAATTTCCAGTCTGCTCTACATTCCGTCCCCCTTCGTCAAAACGATAAGTGGTGATAAAACGCTCTCCACCTACAGTTTCTACGACAAATGTTTTTCTGTTTTTCAAATCATAAGTAAACTGTGTAGTGGTGAGGCAGGTATTCACTTTTTTTACCGCAGCATTGCCATTATACTGTATGGTCATCGGCGTGCCGATCTCGTCGGTATAACTGGTCATTTTATTATACTCGTCGTACTCGTAATTTACCTCATAGCCCAGCGGATTAGTCATTTTTATCATCTGCCCGGCAGCATTATACTCGTAGGTAAAGGTACGCTCCAATGCGGTATTATTTTCGGTAATGGAAGCCAGTTTGCCATTTTCCCAGCCAAATTCAAGTGTTCTGCCTGCGGCGTCTGTCACTGTATTTAAGAGACTATCTGTGTAAGAAAGCATGACCGTATTTCCATTCCGTTCTACAATTGAAGTCAGCCTTCCATGCGAGGCATCATCAAAATAATAAACGGTCTGATCTTCCTTCATGGTCAGGCTGAATTTTCCAGGAGCATACTCTTCAAACTCATCATAGACACCTTGTGGCGGGATATAACCACCAGCATTAGGCGTGTAGTTATGTTCGCTACCTGAACTTCTATGCACCACCAAAATACCCAGCGTATCCGGTGTATAATTGTAATTATAAGTAAAGGTCCAGCCTGCTCCGTAACCAAAGTCTTTATAGCGCAGCATCCCGTTATAACTAAAGACAGCTTCTAGTGGAAGTCCCTTTCCGGGAATGGATATATCTGTTCGTTCATAATTCAAACTTCCGGTATAACTCCCTACATTAAATCCATAATCGAGGCGAATATTCGGTTTCGCCTGAGCATAGAGTATGCCATTTGAAATAAATAATAAACAAATTATAATAGCACTTATATTTTTCATTTTGAATTGCTTTATTCTGATAAATGGGTTACTTGATTTGTAATTAAACGGATTCGTAATTCGTAATTGAATCATTTCTATTCTGCCAAAATCAGTTCAATAACTGTCCCAGAGGAAAACGATCTTGTATAAGCCCGTACCAGTCCGCTCGCGCCTGCACGCAAAATACCTGGCGGTCCTCCGTCTTCTGTAAATTCAAGAAATAGTTCTTGTCCCTCGTCGTCCAGTCCAGCTACATCAGCAGAGACCGGATGCCCAGATACACTGAGTAAGAATCGGGCAGGAATCGGAATGTCAATATTCCCATCGTTGCGGAAGTAAATATTGATCTCAACCGTTCTGTTTCGGCGTACCGCACTTGGATAGTCTAAATCCTGATCTAGGAAATTGCTGACGCCTTCATTATAACTAATGTCGCAGAAAAAGCCAGGACTGCCATTACCAGTATCTTCCGACGTTCCGAAAGAGCCGACTACGACTTCAAAGCCTTCTGTGAGTGTTGCTTCTTCCAATCCTTTATCCACGATGACATCATATAAGCCAAGGTCTGCTCCGTTCAAATCGAAGGTGGCAAAAATGCGCGTGGAATTGATGAAATAAGTATTGATAGCGGTGACATTCATACTACCTTCCAGCCTTGCTGCCATATTAGGTTCAAATTTTGCACCGTCAATTCTAATCGTAACATTGCCCGTATTACCACCCTGTTCGGCATCTATTGCACGAATTTCAAAGGGCAGTATTTCTGCTAATAAGGTAATGTTCTGCTCATCATTAGGCTGTGTCGTGCCTTTAACCAACAGGTAATACGTACCCGCTTGTAAAGTTTCCACAATCAATTCCTGATAGGTCGAGAATGGAATAGCATAAGTATAGTCCGCATTGGATAAGGTTGGACTTTCTTCGTATTTCAGATAGAGTTCATTATTACCAACTCCTTCATCGCTTTCCAGTGTAATGACCAGCGTTTCGCCTGCCAGACTATCGGGGACAACTAGTTCATAATACTGGTATTCATCGTCTGTCAAAACGGTATTTTCCGGTATATCAATGACCAGTTCTGGCAATACTACATTGATTTTATTGACAGAAGCTGTTGTATTATTTGTTTCGTCTGTTTCCAGTATGTTATTGAACCCATCTGCGCTGACAATGACAAAATATTCGCCTGGTGTAACGCCAGGAATGGCCACATCAATGCTATCGGTCAATTCCTGATAAGGCAGGACGGTCTCATTATAATTGATGGTTGCCAGAATGGGGTCATTGGTATTAAATAAGGAATCTTGAGACAGGTAAATAATGTCTTTACGCACACCTTCTGCCGGATTGCTGCCGATATTCTTTATTAAATAATCAAAACTCAGGGTATCGCCAACCAATACTTCAGTATTTGTTCCAACCGAAACGGCTGGTACAATTAAATCGGAAGGTGTCTGTGGTGCAATCTGAATGATAGCGGCAGCAAGATTATTGTCCTCTCCTGCATCCAACTCAAATAGCTGATTGGTGGCATCCGTTTTCATCACAATGTAATAGTTGCCGGAAGCTGAAATAGGAATAGTGACATCCATACTCTCTGTATAGCTTTCGCCAACGAGCAGGGAGTCTGATTTGGTGTATTGTCCCAAAGATTGTCCGCCTACACCATCATCATTTGTATCCAGTTTAAATTGCTCTGTAAATGGCACTTCTACTGCTGCATCACCATTATTCTGTACTGTCCAGGAAACGGTAATCGGTTGTCCGGCAATACCTGAAGACGGTATATTTAATGCCGTAATTTCTAGGTCAGGCTTAGGTGTGCTTGCAACGTAAATCTGGTTATTACCAGCAAGATTATTCACCACAAAAACATTATTGCTAGGATCGCCGTCATTATTCAAGTCTGTATGGTCAGAGACTAATAGCAGATAGTAGGAATCATAATTGCCATTCGGAATAGTGAAGGATTGATAATCGTCATAAATTTCATTATATGCTAATGGTCCGCTTTCCGTCCAGTCATAGACAAAAATATCATCTTCATCGTAGACCATGTCTGTGGACAAATACAATCCATCATACCAAAGTTCGTAATTCCAGTTTGCCGTAGTACTTCCCTGGTTTTGGACATTCCAGCCTAAGGTAAAGGTAGAACCTTCTGCTACGGTATCTGGCATACTGGTTGTTGCTGAAAGGATATTCATATCCACCGGCGGCGGACAAGTAACATGAATCGGATCACTTCTCAGGATATTATTATTTTCTGAATTGTATTCAAAAATAGTGCTGTCGGCATCCGTAAACACATAAGCATAAACGTAGCTGAAACTATCCAATCCAGCAACCAGCAAAGAAAGCATAGGGAAACTGATCTCGGCTTCAACGGTGTAGCTAGAATCCTTTTCTACTGCCTGGAATCTTTCAAAATCTGTTAGTGGAACTGCTATTTCAGGATACCAGGTATCCAAGATAGACACATACACTCTATCCTTCCAACTAGCTTGGTCAGCATCGGCAATTCCATTATTTTTTATAGTAAATCCAAATGGGAAAGGTTCACCAGCAAAAATACTGTCTGGCAATGTGCTGAAACCCTGTGGCACTAAATCTGCCCAGGGAGCTACATTGATATAAAGTGGAATGGTCTCTGTGTTATTATTTTCATACAATTCATAAATGACGTCCTCCTGATCGGTCATAATATGTATGTAATGCTGCCCTTCTACAAATTCAACCGGAATATTTACCGTTTCAAATAAAGGGTAAACACCATTGTCATTAAAATAATTAGTATTCCAGTTTTTCTCAGCAAGCTGCGTGGCAGTCATTGTATCCAAGACCGGGCTTTCAGATATATATATCTTATCTTTTCTCGGTTTGTAGGCTACTAAGGGTCCTTGAGTATTTACCCACCAATATAGATTAATTGAAGCACCGGTTTCTATGGTATCCTGAAATGTAAGTACTGAATCAATTCGAAGGTCAGGATTAGAAACATTAATCGGTGTTGGATTAACATAGACATTATTGCCCTCATTATTACCTTCGTAAATATTATCTCTTGCATCCGTTTTGATGATTAGATAATATACGCCGGCAGGTACATTGGGTACTGGTATGTTTTGTGTGATTGCATTGTCTGATTCGTTGATTTCAAGAACTATATTTCTGTTTCTGGTTCTCAAAGGAATTGCCGTAGAATCTAACGCGAGAACCGGACTTAAAAACATGCTATCTACAAAATAACCATCCACTATTGAGCCACCATCATTTATTACACTATGGGCTGTGGTCGTGAGAAGTTGGGTAGTCATATAATTAATCTCATCAATGGTACCATCATTAATAAAAGCATCCGTAACATAACCATAAGACACTTCCAAATCAGGCGGAGGCGTGAGCAGTATATCTAGCGGCTGGCTTCGAGTGATATTATTGTCTTCATCCAGATGCTCAAAAACAGCATCATTATAATCCGTTACAATGTAAAAGTAAACGGTACCCGAATAATTTTCAGGCAATTCAGCCTCAGCTGTATGGGTGTAGGATTCGCCTGGTTGCAAACTACCCGAATGGTTGTGATAACCGACATAATTGAGATTAGTCGGATTATAAGTTGATTCTTCCGACCAATATATTCTGTCCTGCCAGTTGGGCGAAGGCGTAAGTCCTATCCCGTTGTTGCTTACGGTATAAGTTAAGGGGATGGTTTGTCCAGAGAAGGCATAGCCATTGACACCTGGCGGTAGCGTATTGGTTACCTCTAAATCAGGTGGCGGCGATAAGGCAATATTAACAAAAATTGCGGTTACATTATCGCTGTAATCACTTTCTACTTCTGCCTGATTGTTATTGGCACTCACTAAGAAGTAGTACGGGCCAATCGCAGCTTCTGGGAGGTTTATGGAAGCGTAATTGAGATAGGATTCTCCAGGCATTAATGCTGAGATATTATCCACCTGTTTTAAATAGAGATCACTGGCACCCAAAGTAGAATCAATGGAGAGATAAACTCGGTCTTTCCAGTTGCTATTGACACCTGTGGCTCCTATACCAATGTTATTGACTTCCCAGGAAATTCCCGTCGTTTGCCCAGAAAATGGTGCAGCTAACATGTCTATATTTTCAACAACAAGATTCGACGGGTCTTTAACTGTAAAGGTTTGCACAGGTCCATCGGTTGAAAAACATGAATTTTCACTGACGACCTGCCAGTTGTAGGTTGCGCCATAATTCAGGTTGGAATAAGAAACATTGATGCCATTGACATTAGAAAATGTTGGATAAGATGGACGATTATTTCCAAGCGGCCAGATATACACATCATAATCTGAAGCATTGGCTGCCGGCAACCAGGAGAAGTTAATCGGTGGCGCCCAATTCATCGTACCATCGGCAGGTAACATGCTGCTGACTGCACCTGGTGGTACTGCTGGCACTTGCGTAATCTCGATACTGTCAATCTGACTGCAACCGCCCGCATTGGTCATGGTAACGGTATAGGTCGTCGGTACAGATGGGCTGACACTAATACTCTGTGTCGTTTCTCCTGTAGACCATTGATAGCCATTTCCATTATAGACAATTAGCGTTGCTGCATCGCCATCGCATATTGAGGTGAAACCATCTACATACAAATAGGGTTCCTGATATACATTGACATAAACAGAACTGGAACGTGCATAACAGTCGCTTGCCGTGTCGTAATGATCTACATAATAATATCCTTGCGTACTTGCCATGATACTTTGTGTTGTATCACCAGTTGACCAAAGGATATTTTCAGCAATAGAAGAAACCAATTCAACAGAGTCGCCACTGCATATTAATAAGCTGCCGCCTGTAGCGGAAATCGTAGCAATGGCAGGTTGTGGAATCACATCAATGCGAATAGTAGCTTCCTGTGTACAGCCGTATTGATTGGTATTTAGTACTGTGTAAGTTGTCGTGTCGGAAGGCGTTACATAAAACTGATTATTGGTGTAACTGCCATTCCACTGGAAAGTGCCTTCTCCTGCTGCTTCCAATGTGATGCTTTCTCCCTGGCAAATGGTTTGTCCGGGTGTCAGTATCATGGGGGTCATTGCTGGATAGCCTGTGACTTGTACTTCCAACGTATCGTTTTGAAGCTGCTGGTCATTGGTCAGCAGGGTATAAGTGGTGATTTCGTAAGTGCTGTCTGCTGGGAAACTTATTGGCGTAGCAAAAGTATAATCCAATGTACCGCCTACACTAACTGTTCCACTAACGGTTTCTATGACTGGTGCGTCTGTGCCGATTTGATAAGCAATATCAAAGCCCGACTGCGCTAGTGTTCCATAATTTTTAATGGTGACAACCAAACTGTCATTTGACGGTAAGCCACAATCGGAAATCGGATTTATAACAGACAATACACCAACATTAGCTGGCAAAGTAGAAAACTCATCTGCTCCAATGTCGGGGAAATAGCCATCTCTGACTTCTCCATCAATATCTTCCTGTATAGTAGGCAGGAAGATACCTGTACTGTCTAAACCTGTCTGCGTGATGTGCAAATCGGTATTCGATACATACAAAGGATCAAGAGAAACCGAGTTAATTCCTCTACCGCTTACCTGTCTCCAGTTGGCGAGTGTTGTGGCATCTGTTCCATTCCAGTAACCGAGTATGCTGCCTGTTGTGTATAAGTCATTATAGTCCAGTGAAACAAAGCCAGAGTTTGTTGCATAAATCGCGTATCCACCACCTGGATTTGCAAAAATATTATTGACAACGTTTCTATTAGAGCCATAATAAGAATACAGGCCTTTACTTGAAGCTGCTGTGTTGGTTAGATTTATACTATTATAATAAACATCGGTATAATTTCCATAGTACAAATAAATGCCATTAGCAGAGTTTGTGCCGCCTACCTGTACAAAGTTATTGCTGACAAGTGCGTGCGCTGCGGGTGTACCATCACATCTGTACAGGTAAATTCCTGTTCCTGAACTTGCATAGATTTCATTATTGGAAACATTCAATTCATTATCTGTATCTCTTGCATAGATGCCAATAAAGGAACTGTAATTTTCATCTGTAGTGACCAGGTTGCCCGTTATTTGAGGCGAATCCTGATAGTATACATCAATACCTGTATAATATTGATTGGTGAAAATATTGTCTTGAATAATGGTGCCAGATTCCAGAGAGGAACTGCTTTGTCCATGTATTCTTACTCCATAATTACCCTGTTGGAAAGTATTGCCTATTATCCTTGTGTTATTGTCAAGAGAATTGGAATTGGAATAAATATGTGCACTAGAATAGCCATTGATGCTGGATGCTGTGAAAATATTGTTGAGGAATTGATTATTATTTGCTCCATTAATCAATTCAACACCACTGCCTGAATAATAATAGGTATAATCAATAGACAGGTTTTCAAACGTAACATAATCTGCTCCATTTAATCTGACAACATAAGGTGAACCATGTTGTAATAGGACGGATGCAGGATCGCCGGAAGCGGAGCGGAAGATGACGGTATTGGTGGCATCTACTCCGTTTATAGTGCTAATGTTTACCTGTTCATTATAGGTGCCATCGGTTACTAAAAATTCTACGGGACCAAGTACGCCACCTTTACTCAATGCGTTGGCTGCCTGTTCAAAATTGGCAAAATCTACAAAATTTCCACCTAGTGTATAAACGCCTGATAAGGCTGCATAAATATCATCTACTCTTGTTGTGTCATTGACTTGCAGGGCATCGGGTAAGCCGTTGGGCTGACTGGTGTAAGCGACAATTTCATGTGGTATGCCCAATTCAAAATTGTAATCGCCAACTATTATCGTATCGCGTTCGCCAGGGAATAATTCACCTGTCCAATTGATAGGAAGTTGTATGTTGTCATTGACCGACCAGGAGATGATCGCATTATAAATGGTGTCAATGCCATTGTTTTTGAGTGCCACCACCACTTCTTGATTTTGCGCAGGAAATGGTATTTGTGCAGATGGCGTGACAACTTCTTCTATACCAATATCATTGGCTGTAGCCGGATTAAACTCATCTGCACCGATGTCAGGTGTGGCAGGGTCGCGAGCTTCATCGTCAATATCTATCGTGACTTCAGTTAGTGGTGTACCTGCTCCGTCCAAATCTATTTCTGCGATATGTAAATCGGTCGTTGATACAAAAAGTGGATCAGTAGATAAGGAATTGGCGTCCATCCCTGATGTTGTCTGCCAGGCGGATAAATCGGTCAATACTGAATTATTCCAAGCGGCAATATTTGTTCCAGTCGTGAATAAGTTGTTATAATCTGAAGTTGAAATATTATTGCTGGTATTATTATATATCGCATAACCGCCGCCTGTGTTGGCGAGGATGTTGTTTTGGATATTTGTGTTATTGCCATAAGCAATATATAATGCGGTAGCAGATGTAGAGCTTGAAGTTACGTGAACACTATTGTGATAAATGTTTGTAAAATAGCTGCTCTCATTATAAATACCTCTGATGCTATAATTACCTGTACCTGTTTGTATAAAATTATTGCTAATCAAGTTGGGTTCAGCCAAGGTTCCGTTGGAAGAATACATGACGATACCATTACCTCTCGGTAAATCAGTTATTGTGTTTTGTGTTACTAAGTTGCCACCTAATGCATTATATAAACGTATTGCATCATAGCTGCTATACAGCTCATCTGTTGTAATTGTGTTGTTGCTAACTTCCGAATTATAGGTATAGCGTTGATAAATCGCGCGATAATACTGATGCTCAAAGGTATTCTCTGAAATCAGTATAGTATGTGGTGTCGTGCTATTGCCATTAACATAATAAATCGCGTAGCTTCCTCTTGTAAAATGATTGTTGATAAATGTATTATTATTATTCGGTGTTGTACCTGTACTATAAACCATTGCATAGCTTGTACTGGTTGTATTTACATCTCGTCCTGTAAAGACCGTATTTGAAAATACGTTATTATCTGCACCATTTATCAGGCTGATAATGCGTTCATAAGAAGTGCTTCCATTGGACTGAAGCGTCATTTGATTAAAGCCTATCCAGTCTGCACCGTCTAGTTGTACGACATAATTGTTGGTGTTAGTTGGTCCGTCAAAGGTCAGCACGACTTGTGTACTATCACCTGTTTCCGCTTGGAAAGTAATGGTGTTTTGGGCATCCGCCCCAATGATTTCAGTAATGAGCAATTGTTCATTATAAGTGCCTGTGCGCACATCAAAAGTTACTTCACCTACAACCCCTCCTCTTTCCAGTGCGATGACAGCTTCTGTGAAATTTTGATAATCTGGCAATGTACCGCCTATGGTGTACACACCTGATAAGGCAGCGTATAAATCATTTAGTTGTAGCGTATCGTTATAGGTTTCGGTATCTACTACGCCGTTTGGATTGCTGGTCCAGGCAGTAATGCCATACAAAGTGTCGCGTTCAAAAATATAATTGCCCAGCAAGACTGAATCTGCCTGCTGACCAGGAAGCAACATACCCGTCCAGGAGAGTGGCGGCTGTGCTTCATCATTAACCTGCCAGTCTATATCTGCATTTTCGAGGGTATCAAGTCCGTTATTGATGACCGTTACATAAATGGGCTGATTGTCTGCTGCAAAAGGAATGTTGGGGGAGTCGATGGAATATATTCCTGCATCATTATTGGAGGTGCTAAACTCATCTGCGCCCATATCCGGGAACTGCGGATCTCTGGTATCGCCGTCAATATCATCTATTACTTCCGGAATTGGTGTACCTTGTTTGTCCATTAAAACATTGGAAACGTGGAGGTCTGTTTCTGCTGCGAAAAGTGGATCCAATGTTATAGAATTTGCATCAAACGAAGAGGCAGTCTGCCAGTCCGCAAGTGTTGCCTGTTGTCCACTCCAGTAGCCGGCATAAGTTCCTGTAGCATAGAGGTTATTATAATCCGACTCAATAATACCATAAGTAGAACCAGAATAATAGGCATAACCACCGCCTGTGTTGGAAAATATGTTGTTTTTGATTTTTTTATTGCTACCATAGATTTGATAAAAAGCTCTGGAATCAGCATTTGTATTGGTCAAAGAAACTGTATTGTGATAGATGTTTTGATAACTACCCTGATAGCTATAAATACCATAGGAGGTTGATGTGCCATTGAGCTGAATGAAATTATTGACGACATAACTTTGACTGTTTTGCTCGCTATACACATCTCTAAAGAAGATGCCATAACCAGGGACACCGAGTATTTGATTGCGCAATACATAGATGTTTTCTTCCAGATCATCCATGTATAAACCATAATAACTGGTGTAGCTTGTATTGGACGTTATGATATTATCCGCAACAAGTACATCGGATAAATAGTCCTGGATAAAAGCTCCTGCGTAATATTGATTTTCAAACTGGTTGCCTGTAAGATAATTTCCTCGTGTATATACCGCATTATTATAGTTCCCATCTAAATACAAACCAATACTACCATTTGAAATGGTATTATTAACAAGACCATTATATTTATTAACACCAATAGGAGATATATAAACGACTGCCCGATTGGTCGAAGTTGAAGTTGTGCTTGTACTAATAATATGATTATTTGAAAATGTATTGTGATTGGCACCATTCTCCACTAAGATGACTCTGGCATAAGTGCTATTGGTCAGGGTTTGTATCGTCATGCCATTGACGGTGAGCCAGTCTGTACCATTCAGGCGTATAATGTAATTTGTACTGCTATTCGTTGTGGAGGAAAGTGTGACTAATGCGGGGTCATCATTTTCAGATTCTATCGTAACCTGATTTAATGTATCGGCACCTGGGATTTCAAACAATTCTATCTTTTCACTATAAACACCATCTCTAACCTGTATGTCAACTGGCGCGTAAACGCCACCATAATTCAATACTGTTGCTGCTTCTGTGAAGTTGGCAAAATCAGGTGTTGTGCCGCCTAAAGTGTAGCTGCCGCCAAGTCCTGCATAGATGTTATTTATACTTGAGGTATCATTTACGGCTGCTGGATCAGCTATTGTATTGGGCAGGCTTGTCCATGCTTTGAAATTGTATGCTTGAGCCAATTCAAAATTGACAATGTCCAGTGCGACTTCGAGTGTATCGTCGCTGGCCAGCATACCCGTCCAGTTGATCGGAGCTTGTGCAAGACCATTCAATTCCCAGTCAATCACAATCGTAGTTATTGTGTCTGTTCCAAAATTTTTGAATGTCGCTTTGACCAATTGATCACCAACAGCAAAAGGTGCTTCTGGTACGCCAAGTGCAATCACTCCTGCATCCACCGCAGCGGGTACAAACTCATCTGCGCCTATATCGGGTGTTGCTGCATCGCGGGCTTCACCTTCTATATCAGTCGTCACTTCCGCAAGAGGCTGTGCTGCACCATTCAGCGATACTTGTGTGACAACATAAGTGCTGTCAGATTCAAAAAATGGATCAACGGAAAGGGAAGCGGCATCCAGTCCGGTTGCAGTTTGCCAGTCAGCTAAAGTTGCGACAGGCGTGTTTGTCAAATAAGCAACATTTGCACCTGTTGTGTAAAAATCATTATTATCTGAACTGGTGATTGGGATACTGTTGTTGATATAAATAAGATAACCACCACCTTTATTGCTGAAAATATTATTTCTAAGATCAATGTTTCCTCCGTAATAAGTATAAAGCGCGGCACTACTATTTGGGTCGGTCGATTGTATGTTTATAGTATTATTATAATATTTTTGGTACGTTCCAGAATAGGTATAAATACCATTCGCAGTACTGTTTGTACGGAGCAGGGTGATGAAGTTATTGGCAATTAAACCTTCATTACCCAGCGTTCCGCTACAGTATTCCATTTGCAAACCATAATTCCGGCTGTTGCTTATGATAGTGTTGCCAGTAATCTGTTGTGCATCATTGGAGTAGAGCAGATAAACAGCTCCATAAGTCGTATTTTCTGCAAAACTTCCTATTTGGTTGTTTTCAAAAATAAGCCCTGATTGATAAAGGAGGTAAACCCCGTACCTATATTGGTTTTCTAACTTGTTGCCACTAATGATATTGCCGCTTTCTCTATCTGAACTACTATTTCCTGCAAAGTAAATAGCATAACGTCCATCCTGAAAGAAGTTATTTTTAATGATATTATTTTCATCCAGATAAGTGTTGGAATATATTAAATAGCCATAAATGCCATTTCCATCAAAGTAGTTGTGTTCAATGGTGTTATTATTTGCTTCATTCTGAAAGACGACTACATTGGCATAAGAAGTGTTTAATGACCTAAGGGTCATTCCTTTAATCGTCAGGTAATCTGTGCCATCCAAAAGCCAGACATAAGGATTAATATTGTCTGGTGAAAACTCAATAATTACACCGGTACTGTCTCCACTTTCAGATTGGAAAACGACATTATTGGTCGCATCTGCTCCAATTATTTCCGTCAGGTGAATTTGTTCATTATAAATTCCATCTCGTACATTAATGATCACTGGTGCATAAACACCCCCGAAATTAAGCGCGTCTTCTACCGAAGCAAAGTCTGTAAAATCCGGGCTTGTACCACCTAAGGTGTAAGTCCCTCCTAGCCCTGCATATATTTCGACAACATCTGTGGTGTCATTGGAGTTGATAATATCACTGACGCCATTGGGCAAGCTGCTCCAGGAAACTAAGGAATAAACTTGTCCATTATCAATGGCTACATCTCCTAAGAGGACGGAGAGTGTATCGCCCGAAGAGAGTGTTCCTGTCCAGTTCACGACTGTTTGTAGGCTATCGTTTATAGACCAAGCTAAATCAGCACTTAGGAGGTCATCATTTCCATAATTTTTAAGCACAGCATATACTGGATATGTGCCTGCGGGAAATGGAATACCGGGTGCAACTATATCCAGCACACCTGCATCATTGGGCGGTGGAGAAAATTCGTCTGCTCCAATATCGGGAGTAGCGACGTCACGCAGTTCTCCATCAATATCATACAATACATCGGCTACGGGCGTGCCTGCGGCATTGAGGTCAATAGTAGCGACATGTAAGTCTGTGTCACTTAGGTAAAATGGTATGGCAGAAATAGAGTTGGCGTCCAGCCCATTTGCGTTTTGCCATGCGGTCAAATCGTTCACCAAAGTTCCAGCATAATTGCCGAGATAGATGCCTGTTTGATAATAATTATTATAATCAGACAGGGAATTATTGATGCCATCATAATATACAGCATAACCGCCACCAGTATTGACGATGCAGTTGTTCAGTACATTCATATTGGTGAGAGCCGCTGCGTATAAGGCAACCGCCTGATCCTGAGCAGTCGTTATGTTGATATTATTGTGGTAAATATCGGTATTTGCACAGGAATAGACATAGATGCCCCGCGTGCTGCTATCCGTACCTGATATGGAGATAAAGTTATTGGCAAATAAATTACGTTGTGTAGTTGTTCCGTCAGAATAACTAAGTCGAAGACCAGTTCCTCTTATGGCAGTAAGTTGATTACCTGAGACTTCAACGCCACCTGGTGCATTATCAATATAAATTGAATTCCAATTGGAATAAGTAGAATTAGAGTTGAAAATATTATCTATAATTCTTGTGCCTCCATAATAATCCAGAAAGATGTGGCGATAGTATTGTCCTTCAAATAAGTTATTAGAAATTTCAAGACTTGCGGAGTCGGGATCAACGGCATTAGCTGCAAAACCGAGTTCTACTTCTATCGGACCGCCGTCATAATCTCCGGTAAGATTGAAAGCAGCACTACCATTTTTGAAAACACTATTGGTAAAGGTATTATCGTAATTGGAAGTATTGGCTTCTGATGCAATTAGGATATAATTGGAAGAAGTGGAGGATACTGCACTACCTTCAAAAACACAATTTTGGAAAGTATTGCAATTGGAACCACCTCGGATATATACTGTTCGGGCATAAGAACCTGCCCCTACAAAACTAAGTCCTGAAAAAGTGACGCCATCTGCGCCATTTAATTCTACAATATAATTACTACTAAAGACATCAGTAACGTCATTAATGACAACTCCTGTACTGTCTCCGGTTTCGGATTGGAAAATGACAGGTAAATTGCAGTCACTACCAGAAAATTGATTGATGGAAAATTGTTCATTATAAAAACCATTGCGAATATTAAAGGTCACTGGTCCGCAGATTCCATAGGCGTTCAAGTCTACAACAGCATCGGAAATAGTGGTATAATCGGGTGAGATTCCACCAATCGTATACGTTCCGTTCAAGGATGGCTGCAAAACAGTCATCAGTGTATCATTAATACTCACGGTATCCTGGACGCCATTGGGCATGCTTGTCCATACTTGTAAATCGTAGGAACTGCCATTGACGAAAGTTTTATTGCCCAAGGTTAGGGAGGCTGATTGTGAACCAAGTCCTCCAAAAGTGTCCAGAGGAGTCGTTAGTAAAATACCTGTCTGACTCACATTATCAAAAGTCCAGTTCACCTGTACAGAATCAATGATATTTGTACCAAAATTGCTAACTTGTACGACGATATCCTGACTGCCAGCACAAAAATCTATTGGTGCATTTAAAGTACTTACGCCTGCATCGTTTTCAGCCGTACCAGATACCAATAACTGCAATTGCGGTTTTTCTCCAGTGAAACTGCTAGTGGGTACACCACACTGGCTGCTTCCATCCGACCAGGTATATCGAAAGCCATAATCAGCATCATAGTATCTTACCCTACCCGTAGATGTATAATTGGGTACAAGGTCGAAACATAAATCGATTAATATATTACTGATGCCATCCCAATAGAAAGGCTCGTCCAGCGTTAGCATATCAAAACCGCCCGCAGTTGGGGTGTAGCTGCTATTGGTATATACTATGGTAAATGGTCCGGGATTATAGCTACTGGTATCTCCCTCTGTCGTCGTACTCATACCGATACTATAATTAGGCAGGCTGTATGACGGTACTTCCTCTATATAAAATCCCAACTCACTAATGATACCGCCATAAAAACCAGCAGCATTTAACTCGGCTTTGCTATAATTGACTTGTCCGTGCGTGCTTCGGTAGTAAATGTTTACTGGTGAAGGGGTCTGTGAACCCGTTACCAGCGTTCCGTCGCCAAGCTGGACATATTGTTGTCCTTGTACCTCAGAGGCATTAGAGATGCCTGTTAATAAAAACAAAAACAAAAGGTAGGTGTTGAGGTTTCCAATACCTCGGTGAGGGGTGGATCGAAGGTCTCTCATAGTATGGTATTTGTATTTTACACCATTAAACTCGCATCAATAAAATCTATATTGGATACGGGAGAGAACGGCATAAATATGTATAAGCACTTTAGTTTAATTATGCTTACAGGAAGGAGTAGTTTTTAATCAATTGTTTGTTACTGTGTATAGTGTTTAGGTAAGGCAAATATACACTATACTTTTAAAAATAGAACATTATAGAGCTATAATTTAATTCTTTCCGATTAAGTTTTTGGGCAAAATACATTAAGTTATGTTTAACAACTTGCACTTATATCTAAGGGATGGCATAAAATAAAAAAGGTTTACGTCGTGAAACGTAAACCTTCATTTTGGGTTAAGGATCTTGTCAGTTTTCTTTAAAACCTTAAGCGCCTTTCGTGTTGGATTGAATTGTTTTCTTGTTGAATTGGATTGTTGTAATTGTGTAATTGATGACTGCAATAAGCAAGGGAATTTACTTACACTTTGCATAGTATTTAATGTTTTGTGACATGACAAAATTTGCATAAAGAAATAAGTGCTTGCAAAACTTATGTTTGCAAGCACTTTTAGTATGAATTAAGTATAATTTTAATATTGAATTAAAATCAATTTTTATTATTGTTTTCCGACTTGGTCTATTACGAAAGCATACTCAAAAGCCAATTCTTTGAGGGCTTCATAGCGGCCAGATGCCCCTCCATGCCCTGCGCCCATGTTGGTTTTTAGAATCAGTGTATTATTATCTGTTTTCATGGCGCGGAGTTTTGCTGTCCATTTCGCCGGTTCCCAATATTGTACGCGCGGGTCATTCAGTCCGGCTGTGATGAGCATATTGGGATAATCTTTTGCTTCCACATTATCATAAGGCGAATAAGACTTCATGTAGTCATAATACGCCTTGTTATTTGGATTGCCCCATTCTTCATATTCGATAACGGTCAGTGGAATGGTTTCATCCAACATGGTATTGATGACATCTACAAAAGGTACTTCTGCCACAACGGTGTTGAACAAATCGGGACGCATATTCGCTACAGCTCCCATCAGCAAACCTCCTGCGCTGCCGCCAGATACGCATAAACGTTCAGTCTTGGTATATTTTTCAGCAATCAGATGTTCAGCACAGGCGATAAAATCGGTAAAAGTATTTTTCTTTTTTAAATACTTGCCATCTTCGTACCATTGGCGTCCCATCTCGCTGCCGCCGCGTATATGTCCGATGGCATAGACAAAACCTCTATTCAGCAAACTAATCCGTGCAGAAGAAAAATAAGGATCAGAACTTGAGCCATAAGATCCGTAACTTCTAATGTAGCAGGGATTATTCCCATCTTTCTTCAGACCTTTTTTATAGGCAATAGAAATGGGAATTTTTGTGCCGTCTTTCGCTGTCGCAAAGGTGCGTTCCGTCACATAATCGTTCTTATCATAGCCGCCCAATACTTCATATTCTTTTTTGAGTATAAATTTCTTAGTCGCCATGTCATAATCATAAACTGTACGAGGAGTGACGGGAGACGAGTAAGTGAAACGAACCAAATCGGTATTGAAGTCGGGATTGCCTGAACCCCAATAAGTGTACACCGGCTCTGGAAATTCTACCTCATGACTTTTGTTGCTGTTCAAGTCCATGATGCGGATATTTTTGAAACCATCTTTGCGACCATAAACGACGAGATGGTCTTTAAAGGCTTCCACACTGCTCAGTAAAACCTTATCATCATGTGGAATGACTGCTGTCCAGTTGCTTCTTGCTGTTTTGCCGACAGGCGTTTTCATTAATTTAAAATTCAGGGCTTTATCATTGGTCAAGACATAAAAATCATTGCCGTGATGTGTTACGCTATATTCTTCGTTTTGTTTGCGTGCTGCAAATAACTCAAAGTTTCCGGTTGGATTGTCGGCATCCAAGAAATGGTATTCATGCGTGACTTTGCTGCCGAGGTATAAAGCGATAAAACGCTTGCTTTTTGTTTTATAAGGATATAAAAAATAGGCATCGTCTTTTTCTTCATAAATCAATTTATCATCAGTCGCGCCTAGTTGGTGACGGAACAAACGATAAGGACGACGCGCTTCATCCAGTGTATTATAAAAGATGGTTTTATGGTCATTTGCCCAGACGATTGTACCGGCAGTTTTTTCTACTTTATCTGCCAGCATTTCTCCTGTTTCCAAGTTTTTGACATAAATGTCGTATTGCTCAGAGCCATCAAAATCAACAGAGTATGCCAGTAGTTTGTGATCGTCGCTAACTTCAAAGTTGCCGATACTGAAATACTTTTTGCCTTCGGCTAATTGATTACCATCCAGCAAAATTTCTTCTTCGGTTTCCAGATTGCCTTTTTTTCTACAGTATATACGATAATTTTTGCCTTCTTCTGTGCGCGTGTAATAATAGTAATCTCCATTTTTCACAGGAACAGATAAATCCGTTTCCTTGATACGTGCCACCATTTCATCATACAATTCTTTTTGCAGGCCTTTGGTGTGTGCGGTCAGGGCTTCCATATAGGCATTTTCTTCTTCGAGGTAAGAAATGACTTCAGGTTTTTCTTTGCCACGCAGCCAGTGGTAATTATCTATACGCACATCTCCGTGCGTGGTGTCTCTGTGTTCTACAATCTTCGCTTTTGGTGCGTCCATATTTGTTGTACTGTTATGAGTTTCTGATGAATTACATGCCGCCCATATTAGGAGGGCGACGAGTGGAAATAGTTTTTTCATAGTGCCTTTTTTTTGAAATGAATTGAGGCGATTTTGGATGTGTAAAAGTAGCAATAAAATGTGGGGCGGCAAATTTCCAATATACTCTTAGACTTTATTCCTCCAGTTTCTCTTTTCATTTTCGTTTTTATAATTCATTTTAGCTCTGTTTTTATTGCTATTCAGAGAAAACGGAATTACTTGTGAATTGGTTCCCTAAAATAAACAACAGCCATTTTGCAATTGCAAAATGGCTGTTGTTTATTACTCTTGTATTTGAATTTGACAGTTGAATTTGAGTTTCAAACCTTACTTCGTCAAATACTCTATACTTTTATTAATAAAAGTAGACAATTCCGTTCCACGCAGCATACCCTGATTCAGCAAAGCCAGATTGTATAAATGCTTGGCTAGCTCGCCTTGCTTTTTCTTAGCTTTCAGTAAACGCTCTGCGACCAATGGGTGATTGGTATTGACCACCACATTATAAGAATCTGGCATCGCACTCATGTCCATTCCATTCATGGCAGACATCTCACGCATCCGACGCATAAACTCCGGCTTGGTAATCATCACCGGTTGGTCATCAGGCGATAAGGCTTCCAACTGGATATTTGCGCCAGTATCCGTTATCTGTTCTGTAAAAGCAGTTTTGATTTTCTCCTGCTGACTTTCATTCAGTACTGATTCACGTTTTTCATCTTTGTCAATCAACTTGTCCAAGGTATCTGAATCTACCCGAATGAAGCCTGTCTTCTCCAGTTTTTGCTCCAGTTTTTGCATGAAATGGTTGTCCAGTGTCGTATCCATTTTCAGCACATCATAGCCTGCTTTGCGCGCAGCGATAGTGTAGCTGTCCATTTCCATTGTCGGGTTATTGGTGTATAACATCACGACGCGCTCATTCTTATCTGTCTGATTGTCTTTGACTTTTTCTTTGTATTCCTCAAGGGTAAAGAATTTGTCATCCACATTTTTCAACAAAGCAAACTTCTCTGCTCTATCGTAAAATTTGTCTTCCGACAACATACCGTATTTGACAAAAATGCCCATGTTGTTCCATTTCTCCTCAAAGTTTTCACGGTCTTTCTTGAACATATTGTCCAATTTGTCCGCCACCTTTTTAGTAATATAAGAGGTGATTTTTTTCACATTCCGATCACTTTGCAGGTAACTACGCGATACATTCAAAGGAATATCTGGTGAGTCAATCACTCCGTGCAATAAGGTCAGGAATTCAGGAACAATTTCAGAAACATTATCCGTTACATAGACCTGATTGGAGTACAACTGAATTTTGTTTTTCTGTACTTCTACATTATTGGTCAGCTTAGGAAAATACAGGATACCAGTCAGGTTGAATGGGAAATCAATGTTCAGGTGAATCCAGAACAATGGTGGCGAACTAAAGGGATATAATTCGTTATAGAAGTTTTTGTAATCCTCGTCCGTCAGGTCATTCGGTCTCTTTTTCCAAATCGGGTGCGGATTATTGATGATATTATCTTTCTCGATTTTCTTTTCCTCTTTTTCCTCGCCTTCTCCTTCGTAAACGGTCTCTGTTGTTGTACCAAATTTAATCGGTACAGGTAGGAATTTGCAATATTTATCTAGCAATTCCTGAATACGGGATTTGCTGAGAAATTCGGTGCTGTCTTCACTGATGTGTAATACGATGTCTGTACCGCGTTGCTTTTTGTCCGTATTATCCAGCGTATATGCAGGATCGCCCTTGCAAGTCCACACGACCGCTTTTTTGCGCTTATAACTTTTTGTAAAAACTTCCACTTTATCCGCGACCATAAAAGCGGAGTAGAAACCCAAGCCAAAATGTCCGATAATGGCGTTCTCGTCCTTATATTTTTTTAGGAAATCTTCTGCACTGGAAAAAGCCACCTGATTCAGGTATTTATCCACCTCTTCTTCACTCATCCCAATTCCCTTGTCTCGGATGGTCAATGTCTTAGCCTCTTCATCCAGTATGACTTCAATCGTCAAATCACCCAAATCTCCCTTTACATCACCTCTGGAAGACAGGGTTTTAATTTTAGAAGTCGCATCTGTTGCATTTGCAATCAGTTCGCGTAAAAATATTTCCTGATCGGAATATAGAAACTGTTTAATAATCGGAAAGATATTCTCGGTCTGTACGGAGATATTACCCTTTTGCATATTGCTTTTTTTTGTAATTGGTTAATAGTGATTGGTGATTAGGAATGAGCAAACAAATATGTCTTCTTTGAATTCCTAGAGTCGCTATTCATTATTTTACCAATTATTTTTTACAAATAATAGTGTTCTAACAATCATTTGCCATTCAAATGCCGTACCATGCCGAAATGGCTGACAAAATGTCATTTTATCCCGCTTTTTTGCGACAAGCCCGACATTTTTTATAATATTTGAAACAAAAGCTATGTATAGTCGTACAAAGTATCAACCCCGACATTCAGATTGAGAGTTACAGAGAAAGTACTCATAATTTTTCCCCTTTTTTCCATTAATTGTAGACGCTCGCCATCGGTTTCCGATGGCGTTTTTTGTTTTGGGTGTAAGGTTTTCGGAGAATCTAATTACGAATATGTTGTTATGAAATGTATTTTTTCGTAGTTTTGATGAGAACAACCGCACTACTCACTACAAAATTAATGTTATGCCAACTCCCAAACGAGTATTTCTGAATTATGCCAGAGAGGATATTCATGTTGCCCGCCGCTTGTATCACGACCTGATAGAGAAAGGTAATTGTGAGGTTTGGTTTGATAAAGAGTCGGTTTTGCCTGGTCAGAATTGGAAACTGGAAGTTAAAAAGGCTATCCGTCAATCTGATATTTTTCTGCTGCTCTGTTCTTCAGAATCCGTTGAAAAAACAGGCTACCTGAATGCTGAAATTCGACAGGCGATTGATAAACTCCAAGAAAAAAATCCTAATGAGGTTTTTGTTATACCTGCTCGCATTAATCAATGTGAAGTTCCTTTTATGGAGCTGTGGGATTTGCATTATGTGGATTTGTTTCCTGAGTCGGGTTGGGATGTTGGGGTTGGGTTGGTTTTGAAGAGCATTGGCAGTATTTGAGCATGATTATAAAGCAGTTAAATTAATTTGAAATGGTAAAAAATAAAGGAGAAATTAAGGTGTTTTTATGCTATCACGAGATAGATATTCAAAGTGCTCAAAAAGTTTATGACGAACTTAGACAAAATACTTTACTGAAAGTTTGGTTTGAAAAGGAAAAATTACTTCCAGGAAAAACAAAAGATATAGAATTTGAACAAGCTATTAAAGAATCAGATTTTTTTATTCTTTTGTTTTCGTCAAAGTCTTCAAACAAAACAGGTAATTTTCAGTACCAGATTAGAACAGCTATGAGGTATGCCCAAAAAAAACCTGAAAATACAGTTTTTATTATGCCTGTTAGATTAGATGAATCTGAAATTCACTTTGAAATACTAAATACTTTTCAACATATTGATTTCTTTTCAAAATCTGATGAGAGTAAGGAGTATATGTTCAGACAAGGTATTCTTGGACTACTTAAATCTATTGCTAATGAGACCAATAGACCCGAAATTTTGGACGAAAATGCAATGGATTTTAATTATAAAAATTATGAGGGACAAAACAAAGAAGTTCTAAAAGAACGTACAGAACATGCTGGACAAAAATATATAAAAAACCAAACTGAATATGAAAATGAATCATTGAGACTTAATTCACGAGAGTATTTCATAGCTGGTTTATATAGTTTCGCTTGCGGTAATCACGAAGAAGCATTAAGAAGATTTTATCAATCTTTAAATAACGGTTTCCCATCTACTTACCACCCTCAAGTTTTTAGCAAAATTGGAGCATGTTATATAAAATCAAAGAACTTAATATTTGCTAAAAGAATGTTACTTAAAGCAATAGAAGCAGATCCGTCTTACCCGTCTGGATATTACAACTATGGAATTCTTTTAAAAAAAGAAGGAGAAGTTTTAAAAAATAAAGGAGAATTGAGAGGAGCAATAGATAAATTAAATGAGTCTATGGCGCAGTTTGAAGAGTCCATCAAAAAGATGAAGGAATTGGAATACTACGCCGTTTTGGCTCGTAACAATATTGCAACTACTCAAAAAGACTTGTACGTTTTAGGAGAAGGAAAAGGTGAGAGTTATTTAGACAGGGGAATTGAAGAACTAGAAAAACTGGTTAAAGAAAAAGAAAAGATTAATAAAAAACAAAATTCAAGCGATAAGAAAAATATATTAAACGATAGTGGCTTAACTCTATACAATTTAGCGTGCTTTTACTCCCTGAAAAATAAGCTAATAGAAGCATATGATGCTCTATTGGCTGCATTTGAAGAAGATTTTATGCATGTAATTGACTCAAAGAGTGATGCTGAATTAAATAACGTTAAAGTATATAATGCAGATAAATATAAAAAAGATGTAAAAAAATTGTGTGCGGAGCATATTAAGAAAACACATAAAATCGTAGCAGATTTACTTGCCCAGCGCGATAAGTCGTCAATTAAAAGAGCTATTTTTGTGCTAAATAAAAAACTATTAAAGATTGGTGTTTTGAATTTAGAAACATATCACCTTCTTAGCTATTGTTTTTTCTTACTAGGCAATAAAGAAAAAGAAAAAGAATACATCTCTCTCTACGAAAAATATCTAAACAATAGTTTTGAGTTATAGTACATGTGATTTAAACCGTATTATTTGGCACATTTTTAATTTATGGTATGATGAAGTATAACGATTTCCGTTAGTTCAGAGTAATTTATAAATGTCATAAATTACGACAAATCAACCAATGTTTTTATGCACAAAAATTAGAACTTAAGAAAAGATGCTCCTGCAAAACAAAAAAGAAATAAAAGCTGATTTTTCGAAATTAAATCCCAATCAATTTTATTTTAAATGTTAAAATTTAAAATACATTCTGAAATATTTTGTTTGTTTTAAAATATATACGTATAATTGTAAGTGCTTTTGCAACACTTGTAGAGGTATTTAAATGCTAACTCTAAAAAATATTCTCTTAAATGTGACTTGTTAGCAAACTGTAATCAACTTTTTAATCTTTAAACTCTTTAAAATCATGGAGCAGATTGTTTCATTCTTACTAATGTGGAGTACACTTCTGTGTACACCCACAGATAGTAGTACTTTTGTAAAACCCCTAAATCAGGGAATTCAAACAGAACAGCAAGCACAAGGCATTGAAAAACCAAATCAAAGACCTAATAATCCTAATAATAGGAGTACTGGGTCGAAGGATGGTGATGTCATTAGACCTTAATTAATCTAACTAAACCAATTTGCTTGTTTCACATGAGCAGAAAAAACTTTCAATTATGACAAATTCTAAAATTTATTCGAAAAATAATGATGTAAGTGCTTCCAAGGATGGTGATGTAGCATAAGTTATTATTATTATTATTATTATTTGGAATGAAGCCATCTTAAAAGCCAAAAATTTACTGTTTAAAACAGTAAAACTCTATACAGAATAAAACCAAAATTCGAAACCAAACTCGAATCTCAAAAGTCTGTGGAGACAATCGGCAAAAAAAGATGTCTTCATTTTTAAGCTCAAATAGTTGCTACAACAAACATTGCTAAAGCAAAGCATAAAGTCACCACCCATAAACCCCACCCGAATCAATAACATAATTAACCCCAATCTCATGCGTCCCACCAAGATAATTTGTCCATTCAGAAAACTGAACACTGAAAGCATAGCCTAGTCGCAGCCGCTCTGCAATCATCACATTCACCTGACCTAAGGCAGTCTTATCCGTAGCATAACCGATGCCCATGCCGATGATATTATCATAAGTCAGTTGGAAGTTGAGATTGGCATGTATGGGAGAATGGGGAGCATATTTCAGCCAAATCGAAGGTTCTAATTCAATATGATCTTCTGCGCCGGTGATAATCTTGATACCACCCATGGCATAGAAGTGAGCAATGCGACGGATACTGGAAATGCCATCATCGCCATCAAAACGAACATTCAAGGAGACGGCTTGTGGGATGGAAATACCGACATAAAAATCGTCTGTGTAATAGGTCGCGCCTAGGCCAGCATCTGGCAAAATCCTGGAGACATTATTGGTGAAAATAGCTATATCATCTGCTTCATCTAAAACCAGTTCTGAGCCTTTCAAACGATATTGCGCCAGCGAAAAAGATAAACCGAGTGCCAGCCTTTGTGTATTCCAGCGATCAAAATCTATGTGATAGGCATAACTTCCGTTCAGACTGATAAATGAGGTCGGGCCGGTTTTGTCTGCGAGGATATAACCGCCTATTCCTGTTCCATAATCATCGAGATAAGTGCGGAAAGAGACGAGTCCTGTTTCGGGGGCTTGGGGCATTTGTTGCCATTGGCGGCGGAGGGTGACGGAGGCTGTCGTGGATTCGTCCATGCCGGTCATTCCGGGATTTAGGATAAAGTTGTTTTGGTTGTATTGACTGAATAGAGGGAGCTGCTGCGCATGGACTTGGCAGGTAAATAGTAAACCAATAAGCAAAATTATATAGCGCATAGTTTTTAATTACGAATGGGGTAATTACGAATTACGAATAAATTAATCGCCCAATCAACTCAGTAGTTTTCTCGCAAAGACGCGAAGGCGCAAAGTTTATTGTACTATTGCTTCCTAGTTCCACAATCAACTCAATATATTCAATCACATAATTACTTAATCAACTCAATTACTCAATTACTACCTCACAATAGTCAGCGGTCCTTTGAATATTCTGTCACTTCCATTCACGTCCACTCGCAGAACATAATAATACGTTCCTTTGGGTAGATTTTTCCCTTTGAATCGTCCATCAAAATCTGACTGATAGGGTTTGGCATAAAATACTTCGTCGCCCCAGCGATTGATGACCACGACATCGTTTTCGGGGAAGAGTTGTAGGAAACTGATGTTCCAGACGTCGTTTTTGCCATCGCCATTTGGGGTGAAGGCATTGGGGATGATGAACTCGGCTTCTGCGGCAGGCGTGACGATGACCTCCACTGTAGCGCGGGCTGTACAGCCATCAGGACTTGTGCCGATGACGGTGTATTCTGTCGTGATAGTGGGCTGTGCGAGGGGCGATTCGCAGATATTGCAGGATAGGCTGCTGGAAGGTGTCCAAGTGTAAGTGGCTGCGCCGAGGGCAGAAAGCGGGGCCGTTTGACCTTCAATAATGGTGGTATCGCCGAGGGCGGTGATTTGGAGGGCGGGGAAGACTGTTAGCTGGATTTCATCGCTGGCAAACTGGCAATTGCTGATGATGCCGATGACGGATATTTGGTCGCCATCATCCAATAATGTTGTCCAGGTATTGGTCGGGCTGCTGTTGCTGAGCATGCCGTTTACATAAAAATCGTATTGCGCAAAGCCAGGCGTGGCGGTAAACTCGAATGGCTCATCTTCACAAACGGCGAGGCTGTTTACTTGCAATTCCATCATACCGTTTTGTATGTCTATTTGAATTGGATTGCTCTCGTAATCACAATTGCCATCATTACCGATTACTGTGACGATATCCCCATTTTCCAATATTGTACTAATCAATGTGTTTTGTGAACCACTTTGTACGAGGATACCATTTACATAAAAATCATATTGCGTAAAGCCAGAAGTCGCTGTAAAAGTGAGCATGTCGCCATCGCAGGCTGTACCCATATCCACGCTGAGTTCTATCGTATTTTGAAACCAACTAAGCGTAATGGCATTGCTTTCGTAAGTGCAATTGGCGTCGGTTGCGGTGACGCTTACCACATCGCCATCATTCAGGGCTGCTGTGTAGGTGGCGTTTGTTCCGCTTTGTGCTAGGCTGCCATTGACATAAAAATCATAATTTAAAAATCCACCATTTGCGGAAAGCGTGAAAATTTCGCCTGGGCAGGCGGTTTGGGGATTCGCGCTTAGTGTGACCTCATTAGTGAAAACTGTAACCGTTAAAGTATCACTGACATACTCGCAGCCTGTGGCTGTATCTGTACCGATGACATAGATTTCGTCTGCATCATTTAAAATCGTTGTCCAGCTATTTTGTGTGCCGGATTGTCCTGGATTGCCATTGACATAAAAGTCATAATTATCAAATCCACTCGTTGCCGTAAAGGTGAAGGTTTCGCCTGGGCAGTCGCTTAGGGTATTTGCGATAAGCTCTATTTCATCGCTGTAAATCGTTACTGAAATGGTATTGCTTTCATAATCACAATTGGCGTCTGTACCTATGACTGTTATTAGGTCTGACGTGTTGAGCATATTAG
Source organism: uncultured Saprospiraceae bacterium (assembly GCA_937951615.1). Taxonomy (GTDB): domain Bacteria; phylum Bacteroidota; class Bacteroidia; order Chitinophagales; family Saprospiraceae; genus JAHDEO01. Next base: position 33,653 of record CALFBH010000076.1, read on the forward strand.
CACCAAAAGTGCTGGAAGCGGTGCTTTGAACGGAAACGCCATTGACTAGGAAATCATAATTTAAAAAGCCTGCTGTTGCACTGAATACAAAAGATTCTCCATTACAAAGCGTAGAATCATTGACGCTTAATTCGATACTATTTTCAAAAATAAAAACCTGTGCGGTGTCAGAGTTGTAGGAACAATTATCATCCATTGCAATGACAAAAACCGTACTGCCTGCCATCAATGTGGAGGAAGTAAAAACGCTGTTTGCTCCACTTTGCGTAAGCGCATTGTCTACGTAAAAATCATAATTATTGAAGCCTGGTGTAGCTGCAAACGTGCCATCACCATCTTCACAAATACCTAGTAAGTTGGTGTCTAGCAAAACGGTATTCATGAAAATACTGACCAGCACAGAATTACTAAAATAGGTGCAATTATCATCCGTTGCAATGACTGTTATTTTGTCGTCATCGAGGAAATTGGACGATGTAAAAGTGTTATTTGTGCCGCTTTGCGCTAATACATCATTCAAATAAAAATCATAATTCAACAAGCTGGACGGAGCAGTGACGGTGACAGATTCGCCATCGCAGGAAGGATCAGGATTGATGGTCAGCGTGATGGTATCTGCGACCTGTGTCAATGCAAAAGCTGGATAGCTAAAGTCGGAAATATAATTGTCAGTCTCCAGAACATCGAGTCCTGTGATGGGACTGATGCCGCTAGTCACGCCGCCAGTTACTTCCCATTGCGGTACGTTTTGCCAATGCGCCAGACTATCATAAACACCATCTGTCGCAGCATCGTAGTGATAAGTGATTTGTGTAGAATCTGTGCCTTGTTCTTGCCAGATGCGGTGATAATAATCAGGATTTATCAGGCATATTTCTGCTTGTCGCAAATCGCGGTCAAAGCCTTCCAGCGTCGCATCGGTATTGGCGTGTCGAACTTTAAAAACATTCAAGGCATTAGCACTCAACCTCAATTCGATAGGACGATAACGGCTGACGCCCAATGAAGAACCCACGGGAAAAAAGTAAGGCTGTGTATCTTGTACATAGCGCAACAAGCCACCATTTTGCAGACTGCTGACAAAACCGCCATCAGTCGTGACGGCATTTAAATCTGTATTAAAAACGCTGACTGTATTGATGTCCAAACTAAATTCGCGGTCATTGAGTCGGAGAAAACCATCTACATACACATCCAGATCGCCATACTTGATGCCTGTTGCTTCCAGTCGAAGATCGTAGAATCGGGTAATGTCGTTGCCCTGTACGCGCTGCTCGTCGCCTTTCAAAATCACAATGCCTTCGCCTGTGCTGCTGAAGGCTTCATTGCCTGCTGTATTCGTCCAATTTTCAAATAGATAAATGGTATCGCTGTTGTGAAACTCGCCGCCGTTCCGATTATAAGCATCGCCGTGTACGGACATTATCGCGCCGTCTTTGAGGGAGATGATTGCGCCGTTATTGGATAGGATGGCTTGTGCGCATACGGATAGGCTTCCTGTGAGTAACAGGAATATGGTGAATAGGCTTTTGATATTTGGTTTGGTGGGCATAGCTACTGCAATTTAATATGTTTTTTGGAGAAACGTGGATAATGGTGTATTTTTATGGGATTGAATAGCTTCAGAGAGATTTTTCTTCTTGGGTTTTGTTTGTCGGGAAATTCTTTATGGGGAATATATGCAGATTTATTACTTCTATTTTTAAGTTGTATTCAATTAGAATAAAGCACTATATGTGTAACATGTACTTACAATGAAAATACCCTTTTCAGAAAAAGAGATTCAAAATTTTCTATGGGAACATAGAGATAATTGGAGTGATTTTATTTCTCCCCTAGAAACTACTGATGAATTTACGTTTGAAACTGAAAACGATATTGTCAATATTTCTCCAGAAAAACTGCTGTATAATATTGGGATTAGAAAAGTGGTAGAATATTATTCAGATGTTAAATATTTGACATTAATTGGTGTTGAAGTGCCTCTCGAAAAAAAAGATGATTCGACAATAAGAGCAGATTTTTTAGGCGTTCAAGAAGGAGCTCCAGGAATCGGAATTATTGAATTAAAGCGAAGTACTCAAACAGAAAGAGAAGCACTTACTGAACTATTAGCCTACTCTAAACATTTAAACACTTTATTTCCTACTCATTGCATAGAAGATACTATTCTGGTTTTAATTTCTCCATTAAAAGTAAGGACGACTAGAGAAGCATATTTACAATCTCTTTTATTTGACCGCAAAAAAATATTCACTTTAATACCATCTTTTACTGATAGCAATTCATTGGAAAGTTTAGTACTAAAGCCTTATATACCTACATTAAAAGATTTCGCCACATTATCTGAAGTTGCTTTTTCAAAACGAAATTTTGATGTTGAAGTAATTGTATGGTATGGAGTTGATTCTTTCTGGAATTTACCCGAAGTAAATGGTGCGCCAAGCCACGAAGTAAAAAGAAATATGAATAGAATTTCATCTTATGCGGCTCAATTAATGGAAGCTAGACAGATTCATGGATTTACTTATACCCAACAATCATGGGAAGAATTAAAAATGCCGTGCCCAAATACTTTAGTTCTCGTTGGCTTCAATCCTTATAAAATTGCAAGTGATGTTCAATATAAAAAGACATACCCAAATATTCCAATTTCTAAAATACCGGAAATTGACGATTGTTATGGATTTAATTTAGCTGATATCATACCCGGGCTTAATAAAAATTCTAAAGATCTTCATGAAGATGAAAACCATTTGTTTTGGTTAAATGCAGTTTGGGGCTCTCATTTAGGAATTTTAGGAAAAGAAATAGTTGATACATTGAATTTAAATACACTCGAAACTTCTGTAAATACAGATAGAGGCAGTATGACATGGGAGCAATATGAATCGAGTTTTATTGAAAATATATTTTGCCATAATTTTGATTTAAAACCGACTGGCATCATCAGAGAATTGTATTTAGAATTAACAAGAATTGACTATCAATTTTGGAAGAAATTTAAAACACACCCAGTTCAAGGAGATATTTATGGTTGGGCAGTAGAAACGTTATCTTCACATTATCTTTTTAGTGAATTTTTAGAACGAATGTTTGGAGATCCTTTTGGAATTAGAGAAATTGATGAAGAGGAATAAAACTGACTGCGTAGCAGTAGCAATTCCCAAAAACTTCCCGTATATTGATAACATGAAAGCAATCAATTTAGAATCTAAGAATTCTGCTTACTTATTGAGCATTGATTTCTTTTGCTCTGCATGTGAAGAAAAATTAGCATAAATGAGAAAAGCAAACGTATATAGAAATGGCATTTTAGCAGGAACCTTAACCGAAGAAAACAGAAATGCCTATGTGTTTGTATATGATGACAACTACTTTGCTAATAGCGAAAACCCCTCTATAAGCCTTACCTTGCCCAAGACGCAAAAATCCTACAAAAGCGAATATTTGTTTCCATTTTTTTATAATATGCTTAGCGAAGGGGCTAATAAAAAACTTCAAAGTCGAGTATTAAGAATTGACGAGAAAGACCACTTCGGTTTTCTGATTAAGACAGCTTATTTTGAGACGATAGGAGCTGTTACAGTCAAAGAAATTATCTAAACAAAAAATAAGGGACGAGGCATAAAATTTAACAAAGAAAAAACCTCTCGCAAAAGCGCAAAGCCGGCAAGAGAAAACAAACTTTGCACCTTAGCGGCTTTGCGAGAAAAATAGCCAATACACCTAAGGAATTATTGAAAAAAATCGGTGGCGAAGTTAAAGTTGAATCAGAATTAGTGCTTGGGATGAGTATAACAGTATCAGTTCCAATCGAATAGTTGAGCACGCTGCAACTGATACTGCAGCTGATGCTTATTTCACCACAATCTTTCCACTATATCTCTTGTTTGTATCCTGCAATTGATAGAAATAAACGCCTTTCGGCAAATGGCCGACAGCTAGTTTCTTGTCTGCGGAAAGTGACTGTGTGCAGATGAGTTTGCCTTGCGTATCGTAGAGTTCAACAGTTGTAGAAGTTGGGTTTTCTAGGTCGAAAATGATGAAATTGCTGCTTGGATTGGGGTAGATAACTACATTCGTTTCGCGAGGTTTTATTATTGTCGTAGGAAGTTGCTGTTCCGAGTAATAATAGTTAGCTATACCTTCATCATTCCATTGATTGTTAGCCCATCTTTGCACAGAACCAAAAACCATTTTATGTTTGAAACCTACTTTTGTATAGGTGCTGTCATACATAAAATAAGGAAATATGTTGATCTGGGGTTGGTGTGGTAGAATCAATTCATTATAACTATATGCATTATCATAGGTAGACTTACGTTGGTATTGCCTTCTCCATTGCCCCTGCCACCAAATAGACCGAATTTTTTCTATTCTGTTTCCGTACGTATCATAAATATATTCATCTTCATTCTCATCAACGAATTGTAGAACATCTTCATCCCATTTCTCTCTGACGAATTCTATTAGAACCCCATTAGCATTATATATGAGTGTATCTTGGTTAGCATTAGTCCACTGCTGTGTAGTTGTATCCCATAAATATTCATATTTTTGAATTAGGTTGTTGTCTGAATTCCATGTATACGACTCTTTATAGCTCAAATCGAGCTGCTGATTTGCATCTAAGTTATAACTAATTAATTGAACAATGTTGCCATTGCTATCGTAACTGTATTCTTGCCTTTTAATACTTAGCAACTGTTCTGTATCTATCTGCCAACTATCATGAATACGTTCCGTACAGTTTCCGTTGGAATCATAGCTAAAAGTACGTTGATAATATATAAACCATTCTTGAGTATTTGTGTCCCAGTAAGAATAGCGGTAGTTGGTTAATAGTCCGTCGGTGTTATAGGTCAAATTGCTTTTAGAAGCGTCGTTCCACTGCATGATGCTTTCATCGTACCGTTCTGATTTTATAGAATCCAACCGTTGTTTATATACTTGACTAAAAATTATGGTGGGAAACAAGCAAGTGATAATAAAGGCAATATACTTTCTCATGGTTAAATATTTTTTGGATGAAATCATAAAACGACTTTGCCAAAAATCAAATATCCTTTTACGATTCCCTAAAAATACCTATTTTGCACAACACTCGCAAACCAAATATGAAAAAGCTACTCCTTATGCTACCCTTATTCCTTTTTCGTCAAAGGAAATTTCCACTTTGGATAAAGAAGTGGACATTTGTAATATGTATCTGTTCCTTGTGTATAACAGAAAACAATGCGCAAGTTGGTATCGGTATTTTGCAACCGGACACGAGTGCAGTTTTGCATCTGGAATCGGAGGACAGAGGTTTATTACTCACCCGACTCAGCGATACGCAGCGCGATAATATAGTGACTCCAAAACCCGGTTTAGTTATTTATAATACCACAGATAGCACGATACAATATTTCAATGGAAATTGCTGGCTACGCGCCTACCAGCGCAGTTGCGATGAATGCCTGTTTGACCTCACAGCCAGCAGCACAGCAGATACGATTGACCGAATTATAGCCGATTTTACAACCTTTCAGTTTATTGTCGATCAGTTTAATGGACCGCCACAGAGCATTGGATTTACGGTAACGAATAGCCTGCCACTTGGCATGACCTGGTCAGTCAATCCCAATCCGCAGATTTCTTCGGGTACAGTGGATGCGACTATTGAGGTCACGACCTTCACACCTGCTGGCACCTATCCTGTTATCTTTCAGGTCGTTTGCGGCAATACCTCGATTAATTTTGTCTATGAAGTCACCGTGCTGCCCTGCTATGAAGTCGCGGTACTCAACAGCACAGGAACTTATGACCTAGCAACAGATTTATACAATACTTATCCTGCCCTTCCCCAAAACCAGCCCGTCTGTGTGATTTCCAATATAGATCAGGGCGTGACGATTGAGGGAGACACGACACTTGTGCCAGCTTATACAACGGGCAATCTTCCAGCAGGCTCTATTGTGGCTATTGTGAATAATGGCAACATCATAGGCAAGGGCGGTGATGGCGGCATAGCCTACGATCCAGCAAACAACCTGACGGGCGAAGGTTTTATAGGTGGCAATGCACTCGATCTGACAGTCAATACAGATATTTATAATAATTTCAATATTTATGGCGGCGGCGGCGGTGGAAATGCTATGGCTTTTTCAGTTTCACAGCCACTGGGTCCCATTACCTTCGGAATCTTTCTGGGCGGCGGCGGCGGCGGCGGAGCTGGCGATGGCTATGGTGGTCAGGAGCCGGGTTTTGTTGTCGGCTTATCGCAATATTCTCCCGGAGGCGATGCTACTGGTGGGCAGTTTGGTGTGCCAGGCAATGGCGGACTTCTGAATTTTCCAATTAATATTCCAATCAGCATCGGCATCGGCACAGTCAGTGTGGATATTGATCCGCAGGCAAGCGGCGGCGACGGTGGTGCTTATGGTTTTCCTGGTACGCAGGGGACATTTAATGTTGGGCTTGGCGCAACTGTGACAATAGGCCCTATACCCATCCCGATTGGTCCGTTTCCGATTCCAATTCCTGTACCTCCGCCTCCTGCGGGCGATGCAGGTTTTGCGATCAAGCGCAATGGAAATACTTGTAATATTCCCGACAATAATTACAGCACTTCTTTTTTGAAAGGGCGGGTGGGGAATTGAGTTGATTGAAAATTCAAACTCAAATTCAAAAAACAAATTCAAATGTTAATTGAAGCTAAAATGACTGGCAAAATAATTTTAAATATACTCCTCCTCTTCATCTTCATCACTTCTTTTTGCTTTGCGCAAAATTTTGAGGGCGTGGTCAATTTTACGATGCAAAACCATTCAGTGGGAGAAGTATCGGAGATTGTCTGGTCAAAAAAAGGGGACAATCATCGACTGGACATCAATACGACAGTGGGCGAGCATCAGTACGATTATACCTTATTGTTTTTGGAAAATGACCCGATGCTGAAAATGCTATCAGATGCAGGCGGTGAAAAATGGGTGTATGAAACGCCGATTTCGGTATTGGATGGAAAAGACCAAAGCCTGGCGGGAGCGAGGGAAGTGAAAGATTTGCCGACCTTTGGCAAGTTAGCAAGAACCTGTAAAAGCTGGATTCTTGAAAATGCTTTTTTGCGTAGCGAGTTTTGCCTGGATGAAGCGGGCGAATTGGCTTTATCCGATTTTCCACCTTTGATTCGTGCGGCCAATTATTTTCGATTTTTAGAAAAAAGAAATATTGTTGCTACGCCAATGGAGATTCATACTTATGATTTGGAAGGGCTGCCTTTGTATTCGCAGACGATAGAAAGTGTTCAGTCGAAAGGCATCAGTGTCAGCGTTTTCCGTATTCCTGACGGCTATGAAGTTCGGAAATGATTCTAGCTATTTTCTCGCAAAGACGCTAAGGCGCAAAGCCAGTTTTCTCTTAGAATTTTAGCAAAAGATGAATCCGTCCAAAAAGCGAATCAAAAATAATTCAAAAATAATTTGATTTAAATGGGCTTTATTTTGGAAAGTTGGAAAAACGCTATAAATTTGCAGTCGCTTCCGAAGCGAAGGTTGGTGCCTTAGCTCAGTTGGTAGAGCAATGGACTGAAAATCCATGTGTCCCTGGTTCGATTCCTGGAGGCACCACAAAGAAACAAGCTCTTTATAGATCATCATGATTTGTAAAGGGCTTTTCTTTTTTAATTCACCCATTTTTAAGGGCATTTCAGTTTAAGAAGTTCTTAGCTATTCCTTCGGCACAGAACGTCTACAACTCGTTTAAACTAAAAGAAGGCCTTACATCGAACATGTAAAGCCTTCTTTCTATTAAAAGTTCTTTAAATCAAAAATCTAAACAACTTCATATAATTAATTAAAGTGTGTTACTTGAGTAACTTGAGTAAATACTCTCCGTAACCACTTTTAATGTATTTTTCACCGAGTTTGCCCAATTGAGCATCATCAATAAAGCCTTGTTCCCAAGCAATCTCCTCAATACAGCCAATTTTAAGCCCTTGTCTTTCCTCAATGACTTCGATAAACTGACCAGCTTGGATCAAAGATTTATGGGTTCCTGTGTCCAGCCAAGCAACTCCTCTACCCAAGACACCGACTTTTAGGCGGCCATGGTTGAGGTAATGTTTATTGACATCAGTAATTTCATACTCTCCCCTTGGGCTAGGTTTAAGGTTTTTAGCAATTTCAACAACATCATTGTCATAAAAATACAAACCAGGCACTGCATAATTAGACTTAGGAGCATCTGGTTTTTCCTCAATGGATAAAGCCTTGAATTTTTCATCAAACTCAACAACACCATATCTTTCAGGATCAGCAACTTGGTATGCAAATACAACACCACCTGACGGATCAGCGGATTCTTGTAGCAATTCCCTTAAGCCCGCACCATAAAAAATGTTATCTCCTAGGATAAGAGCCACACTGTCATCCCCAATAAATTCTTCTCCAAGGACAAAAGCCTGAGCCAATCCATTGGGATCATGTTGGATGATATAACTAAATGAGCAACCTAAATCTTCTCCTGTACCCAATAATTTTTCAAAATTTGGAAGGTCATGAGGAGTAGAAATAATTAAAATCTCCCTAATACCAGCTTGCATTAGGATAGATAACGGATAATAGATCATCGGTTTGTCATAAACCGGCATCATTTGCTTACTAACAGCAAGAGTTAAAGGAAAAAGTCTGGTCCCTAAGCCACCAGCTAGAATAATACCTTTCATATATCATTAATTTTACAATGGCGTGCCATTGATTGAAGTAAATTATGGTTTGTAAACTGAATTAATACTTAGAAATTGTTTAAATCTTTAAACAACGCTTAAGATGTACGGCTCATTCCAGCATCCTGGAATATTTTCTTAATCCGTAATACCAATTCATCTGGTTTGAAGGGTTTTGCTATAAAGTCGGTTGCACCTAGGCGGAAAGCCTCAAGGATGGTATCATCATTTTCCAATGCAGAGATCATAATAATTGGTAGGGAACTTTTAATATCCTTTCGAATAAAGTCTACCAATTCCAACCCTGAAATAAAAGGCATAATGATATCAGCAACGACTAAATCAGGCCCAACTTCAGGAATTAGCTTCATAGCTTCCTTGCCGTTTTTAGCCCGAATTATCTCAAATCCGTGCTTACGCAAACGGTATTCTAATGCCGTAAGCATAATTTCTTCGTCTTCACAAATCATTACTTTCATAGATACCAAAATTACCTGAAGGTGGAAAATAGGTAGCAAAGGTATAAAGAATATTTATAACTTATGAATTGTTGAATTAAATTTTTATTAATATGTAGGCAATGTGCCTACAAAAGCTTACAAACTTTTAAAAACTTCGTTCAATTCGACGACCGCTTTTTGATATCCATTTTCAAGTACTTCCAATAAAAACGGTAACATCTCCTTATTTTCCTCCGTTTTACAGATTTCCTCAATTTCCTTATTTGTTTTCGTCAATACCTCGTTTCCAACAAAGGCTAGTGTCGATTTCATTTTATGGCTTATAGAGGACAATTCATCAAGATCATCTGTTCGATGCACTTCCTTCATTTTAGCAATTTCTACGGGAAGTTCATCCAATAGCATTTCCATCATGATTTTTTTCATAGAGTCATCTCCATCAGCCATCAGGTTCAAATAGTCCAAATTGATGTGCATATAGGCTCTAGCTCCCATTTGATTTGTTTCCATCTTTAGTATATTTAGCAATTTTGTAAAATAATTCGTCCGGTTCAAAAGGTTTTAAGACATAATTGTCCATTCCAAATTCCTTGAATTTTTCATCTTTGGAAATATGGGCATGGGCAGTCATAGCCAAAATAGGAAGGCGGGAAATAGCCGGAGGCAAATTTTCACGGATGTATTTGGTTGCTTCATATCCATCCATTACAGGCATTTGTATGTCCATAAGGATGATGTCAAATGTTTTTTCGTTTTTTTCTAATATATCTACAGCGATCTTACCATTGTCTGCTATGGTGATATTAATATTAGGCCACTGTTTTTCTAAAGTTTTTCTTGCAACAAGTTGATTCATTTTGTGGTCTTCCACCAATAATAAATTGATGACCGTTTCACTATTATCAACGAGCTCTGAGATCTCATCCTTTTCTGGTAGTAGATCAGAAATTGGAGATCCTTTTTCAAAAATCAAGTCAAAGAAGAATTTAGATCCTTTACTCTCTTCACTTGCTACACCAATCTTTCCTCCTTGTTGTTCGATAAGGTTTTTTGCAATGGACAAACCTAGACCTGTACCTTCATAGATGCGATCTTTTGTTCGAATTCTAGTAAAGGATTCAAATATTGCAGCCAGTTTATCAGCAGGTATTCCGATTCCAGAATCTTCCACCTCAAATTTTATCTGGACAACACTTCCATCACTACCGTTGAGGTTATCGATATTTACTTTTACAAATCCTTTGTCCGTAAATTTAACTGCATTACCGACAAGGTTGAATAAAATTTGGTTCAAACGAAGCTTGTCTCCTTTGATATATCGCGGAACTTGTGGGTCAATGTTTAACTCAAATCCAAGGTCCTTTTCTGTAATTTTATATTGCATGACATTGACTAGATTATGCAGTAATGCATGCAAGTCAAAGTCCTTATCTTCAAATGTCAGTTTACCATTTTGAATGGTGGAAATCTCAAGGATATCATTAACAATACCCAATAAAATTTCTGAAGATTGCTTGATGGAACTGATATAGTTGTATTGCTCTGAAGTTAGGTCAGTCTTTATAACCAAGTTACTCATCCCAAGAATGGCATTCATTGGGGTTCTCATTTCATGACTGATACTGGCAATAAATTTTTCCTTTAATTGGGCAGATTGGCTGGCAACATCCCTAGATTTTCTCAATTCATCAGCTTGCTTCTTCTCTGTGATGTCCCTAATAATTCCATTGTAGTTAACATCTTCTGCATTTTCGAAATCTAGAAAGTTGGCAGAAATCAAACAAAACCGCTTCGTTCCATCTTTCCTTTCAATTTCTAATTCAAAATCTCGAACTGGCCGTCTTTCTGTTATCCTTGAAATAAAAGATTCCTTACGGTCTTCAGCATGTAGACAATTGTGGAAATTAATTTTCCGCAATTCCTTTTCATCATAGCCTAATAATTCAGAAGTAGCTGCATTAAAATCTACAAATTCCCCGTTTAAATTGGCGATGTAAATGGCATCTCTAGATTTGGTAAAGATATCTTGGTAGCGTTGATCCGCCTTCTTCCGTTCATGGACATCTTGAATGATCCCGTTAAGGACAGGATTGTTTCTCGTATCAGAGTTGATGATACACTGAACAAAAACATATCTCGATACACCTTCTACTTTTTTAATCCTAATATCCTTTCGGTAAGACTTATTGTTGAGGGTTGCTTCGTGTATACTTTTAAAAACGTGAAAAGGGTGATTACTATCTTCAATTTCCTTGAGGTTGAAAAAAGTACTCCTTGGTGGGTATCCAAAAATCCTGTAGAGTTCGTCTGAAGCAATAAATTCCTTGGTCGTTGGATTGTATTCCCAGTTTCCGATATTCGCAACCCGCTGTGTTTCTTCCAGTCTTTTAATAATCTGGCTTCTTTCAATAGAGTAACGCAATGATTTTGCTAATAAATCAGCATCAAAGGCTCCTTTAATTAAAAAATCTTGTGCTCCAGATTTAACGGCATCGACACCTAGGGTCTTATCAGATAGACCAGTTAGAACGATGATGTTGTTGTCAGGGAATCGATTGATCACCTTTTCAAGTGTTACAAAACCCCTACTATCAGGTAGAGACAAATCCAAAAGAACAGCTGCAAAGTCCTCGTTTTCAAGGTTATTCATAGCAGATTCCAAAGTCGTTGAAATCGTTATTTCGCAGTTGAGCAAATCG
>CALFBH010000077.1 GCA_937951615.1 uncultured Saprospiraceae bacterium
CGTATCGACGACTTTAGCCGTCGTAAAAGTGAAAAGTGAATTTATAGTAAAATGATATTCATTTTATTATAAATAAAAAATAAGTATACCTGACGGCTAAAGTCGTCATTACGATGTTCGCGGTCAGCCTGTAAAGTCGTCATTACGGTAAACCGACACTTCTTCACTCTTCTCTTACTTCCAGTTTAAGTATAGAGTACCCTCTTTTCAGGTTGCATTTGAGGTTGCACTTTTCAATTCTTGGGTTGCATTTTTTAGTAATCCATTGTTCGTAGATGAAGTTATATATGGCTCTGATGTCGTCAAGAGATTGAGGCGACCAGTTTACTGTGTATCGCTTCATTTACCTGTTCTTCTTGGCTTTACGTATGTCATCGGAAGTTAGCCCTTTGCTCTAAAAGTAAGAGTTATGCAAAAACAAAAAGGGCAGGAGTGTTCTTTTTGTTTTTGCGCTTTGGCCAATAGTTTGTTAAGAAACCCAAGCTTTTTTACATATTGATATTTGAAAATGGCTATATTGTGTAACACACATTTTTTACTAAAAACAATAACCATGAAACGCTTTTGCTACTTAGTGCTGACTTCAGTATTTTATTTAAATGGCTTATTGGGACAATCTTGCCTCCCAAATGGGATTGTATTTATGACCCAACAAGAACTTAATGATTTTGCTACGAATTATCAAGGGTGTACGGTAGTCTCTGGTGATGTTATAATTATTGGCGGTGCTTTATCGCTTAGTGGACTTAATCAGATTACTTCTATTGAAGGAAGTTTATCGATTATAAATAATTCTTCTTTATCAAGTCTGGCAGGCTTAGAGAATTTGACCTCTGTTGGTGAAAGATTAGATATTGACAATAATGACGCTTTATTAGATTTAGAAAGCTTGAATAGTTTAATGTTTGTTGGTGGAGAAGTGGGGGTAAGTGGCAATAATATACTTACAAGTTTAAAAGGTTTGGATAATTTAACGGCTGTTGGGGGACTAAAGGTTACCGCAAACGCAAGCCTGTCAAATTTAGCGGGTTTAGAGAATGTAACATCGATTGTCGGAGGTTTACTAATCGGAGGTAATTCTAGTTTAGGCAGTTTAACAGGGTTAGAGAGCTTGACTTCTATAATTGGAGGTCTCTGGGTTTTAGATAATGCTGCTTTACCTGATTTAACAGGCTTGGAGAATTTGACATCTATGAGTGGAGAGTTGCGGATTAATAATAATCCAGCCTTAATAAGTTTAGCAGGCTTAGAGAATTTAGTGTCTATTGGCTTAGATGTGCGAATTTATGATAATCCGATTCTAGGAAGTTTAACATCCTTGCAAAATGCAACTTCCGGTGCCAGGTTTTTAGTAATAACGGATAATGGCTCCCTATCAAGCCTAACAGGTTTGGAGAATATTGACGCAAACGGAATAGATTACTTAAGGATATATGGTAATCCAAATCTGTCTGTCTGCGGATTGCCGAATATTTGTTATTTTTTGAATAATGGTGGTGATTATTCAGTATATAATAATGCCTTGAATTGCAATACAGATATTGAAATACTCGCAAGCTGCTCGACAGTTTCTGTAAGCGATCTAGAAGTTTTACCGATAATTTCCATTTCACCCAACCCCAATGCTGGGCGATTTGAAACATCTGGCATTATGGAAGGAGATTATACTATTTTTAATATCGCTGGACAGCTTGTACAGCAGGGACAACTGACTGGGAATACTTCGATTGATATTTCAAATGCTCCGCAAGGCATTTATATGATGTCTATTATTTTGGATAATGAAATTATAACAGAACGTATCGTAAAGATGTGAAATGTAAATTTATTTTTGTACAGTTCCCTACACGTTCCTTAAGAGACCAAACATGCCCTAAGCCTGCTCTTTAGACTGCTCCTCCTCTGGCTTAATAATAACCCGAAGCGACTGATCGTAAGTCACATAATTCCACATCCAGTTGAGCAGGACGATTATTTTGTTTTTAAAACCAATCAAAGACCTTAAATGTACAATCAGCCATAATATCCAGGCGAAAAAGCCTTGCATTTTGAAGTTTTTTAGATCGACCACTGCCTTGTTTCTGCCTATGGTCGCCATAGTGCCATAATCTTTATACTTGAATGGTTGAGCTTGTTTTTTGATCAGGTTTTTAGCCAGATGACTGCCCTGTTGAATAGCGACCTGCGCTACTTGCGGATGCCCATAAGGGGTTTCCTCAGACTTCATACAGGCGATATCACCGATAGCATAAATGTCTTTTGTATGGAGTACCTGATTATATTCATCAACCCAAAAACGGGAACTTTTGATACAGGAAGCTTCGGGTAGACCCTCGATAATATTGCCCCGTACACCAGCTGCCCAGATGACTTTATTAGCGCGTATTTTTTCGCCGTCTTTGGTGATGACATAGCCATCCTGATAATCACTTACCCGCTTACCCAGGAGGACATGAACACCAAGTTTATCAAGAAACTTCTCTGCGGCTTTACCAGCTTTTTCACTCATGCCGGGCAGGAGTTGTGAGCCACTTTGTACCAAATAAATATCCACTTCTTTTTTATCCAATTCTCCGTAATCTTTTGGCAGAATATATTTTTTCATTTCAGCTAATGCGCCTGCGAGTTCCACGCCCGTAGGTCCGCCGCCTACAATGACAATATCTATAAAACCCTGTCTTTCGTCATAATCCTGTGTCATCAAAGCTTTTTCCAAATCAGTCAGAATGGCATTGCGAAGTATAAGAGATTGGTTGAGGGATTTGAGTCCCAAAGTATTTTCTTCCAGTGTTTTATTACCAAAATAATTGGTGCGGGCACCTGTGGCGATGATGAGCTTATCGTAATAGATGTCGCCGCCATCCGTATATACTCTTTTATTTTCGTGGTCAATGGATTGCACCTCAGCAATCCGGATATGGACATTTTTTTTGTGCTGAAATATTTTCCGTAAGGGGAATATAATAGAACTAGGCTCTAAGCCCGCCATGGCAACCTGATAAAAAAGCGGCTGAAATTGATGATAATTATTTTTGTCCAGAATCACCACTTGAAAGTCTTTTTTGCAGATTTTTTTAGCCAGATTCAGTCCGGCAAAACCTGCTCCGATAATCACAATTCTGGGAAATGTATTGTCTGGAATATTTAGCATATTGATTATTTTCGTTGGCTGCAATTTACTTCTTTTTAGTTTGGCTTGCAAGGAGGATTCAAAACATCCATAAAAAGCCTACGACTATTTTGCAACATTCCTTTCAGCGTTTTTTGTATCACCATTTAAAATTTGATTGAAGCACTTTAGTGCTGCATAATAAACGGATGCTATGTATGAAAGATGGCAAGATAAATGCTTAGTAATGGTCATTCTGATAGCAATTAGACCAGGGTGTAAGATTTGTATTAAATCTGTATGTTATCATTTGACCATTATCAAGTCATAAGGATAACAGAAGCCAGATTGAGGATAAATGTATAATGATGAAAAAAATACAAAGTAAGAATATGCATATTTGTTGAACCGTACATTAGGTGTGTCAGATAAAATCAGCTATATTTGCCATGATTGTAAAGTGTTATGCATAAAGCATTGATAAGCAACAATAATTCCTAAATCACGCAGAAAACACCATAACCATTTTATCAAATTAAAAATCGTTTAGATGATGAAGAGATTACTAACACTAATGTCCGTTTTGTTCCTGCTCAATGGATTACATGCCCAGATGTATGTTGGTAGTGATACCCTGTATGGAAATGAGTGGATCAATTCCGATCAACAATATTATAAAATGTACATCGTAGAAGATGGTGTTTATCGCATTCCTGCTCAAACTTTGGCAGCTGCAGGTATTTCTACCTCAAGTATTTCGACTGATAATTTTCAGTTGTTTACAATGGGAAAAGAGGTGCCGATTTACATTTCGTCGCCTAGTACATTGAGTGGAAGCGATTACATAGAATTTTATGCGGAGAAAAATAATGGAAAAATGGATGCCCATTTTTTTGAATCTCCCGATCATTCTTTTAATCCTTTCTACAGCATGTACACGGATACCTCAGCATACTTTCTGACCTGGAATACAGGGACAAGTAATGCCAGGTTGGAAAACGAAAGCAATGTATTGGCGAATTTGCCTGCACCAGAGGACTATTTTATGCACGACAGCTATAATGTGCAGAGCGCGAGGTTTAATAAAGGAGAGGCTTATCAGGATATTTTATACGAATCTCGTTATTCGCCGGGTGAAGGCTACGGTAGTTCCTTTGTAAGAAATGGGAATTATCAGGTGGCTACACCTTATGCTTACATAGGCGGTGTAGATGCACAATTGACCATGAGATTTGCCTCTGCTCAGGGGATGCCACATCAGGTTGCATTGAGCTTAAATGCTAATAACCTGCCATTGGATACCGCAACTTTTCAGGGCTATCAGATGCGCCAGGTGATTAAGGATATTCCAACAAATATGCTGACAACTACAACAACTGTAAACCTACAAGGAATGCAGGGAGCGGAAGATAAGCACGCCACTTCTTTTGTGAAAATCAGCTATCCACGCACTTTCGATTTTGATAATCAAAATACGTTTAAGTTTACAGTAGCTGGAGACCCAGGAAATACAAAGTATCTGGAAATTAGCAATTTTGCAGCAAATGGACTGCCCCCGATTCTCTACGACCTGACCAACGGACAGCGAATACTCTGTTTTCTGGATAATGGCGTCGTAAAAGTAGCACTGCCGCCTTCAGATACGGATAGAGAACTGGTACTTTGTCATCTGACGAACAGCCATACCAATATAGATCAGGTCTTCAAAGTTTCTTTTATTGATTATGGACTTAAGGAGGGAGATTACATCATTTTAAGCCATAAAAAATTCATCGATGATCCTGCACAACATATTCAGGCTTATCGTGACTATCGCGCACTTACAGGCTTTGATCCAATTATCATTGATGTAGAAGAAATGTATGACCAGTTTGGATATGGTATAAACAAACACGCACAATCTATCCGAAATCTGGTGGGTTATGCGATGTTAAATTGGTCGGTAGAACCTCGTTATATGTTTATGGTGGGCAAGTCGCGACCCGATTATTCCGTTAGAACAAATCCTTTTAACCAGCCTTCATATACGCCTACTTTTGGACACCATTCTTCAGATAATTTACTAACAGCTACGCCACAATCTGATGTTCCACGTATTCCTTTCGGTAGGCTTCCGGTTGTCGATCCTGATGAAGTAAGGGTATATCTGGAAAAAGTAATCGCTTATGAAACAGAGCGAGAAACGCTGCCCCAGCAAGTAGAAGAACGCGCCAGATTCAAACGGGTCATTCATCTTGGAGGTGGGGATGCTTTTATACAAGGTGACATTAAAGACAATTTTAATAAATATAAAAATATTGTAGAAGATGAATACTGGGGAGCTGAAGTGACTTCTTTTTTCAAAATAAATGATGAACCTACGCAGACTTCAAACGCAGCAACACTAGATTCGCTGATAGAAAATGGAACAACACTCATTACATTTTACGGGCATTCATCGGTGGAGGCTTTTGATTATAATGTAGATGATCCTAATGAATACACCAATACAGATCGTTATTTTACTTTTTTCTCTATGGGCTGTAATGCAGGACAACTGCATCAAAAAGTAAAAAATCTGGGAGAACGATTTGTGTTTGCAGAAGATAAAGGAGCGATTGCTTTTATAGCCACTGTATCCTTATCTACCCTGACCGCATTGGACGAATTTGCAACTGTCTTTTATGAGAACATTGCACGCGATCACTACGGAGAAGGTTTAGGAGATATTATAAAGGCAACGATTGAGGATATGCAGACTTTACCCAATATTGATATAGGCGACCGAATTGTTTATCAGCAAGTTACCTTGAATGGCGATCCGGCAATTAAGATTCATAATACAACTGCGCCAGATTATATTGTGAATAAACCTTCCATTAAATTTGAACCAGAAGAACCTACCAATGGAGATGATATTAGTGTTACTTTTAAGGTCAATAATGTAGGTAGAACAAGTACAGATTCTTTTAACATTCGTATCGACCGAATTTTTGCAGATGGAAGCGTCGGAACAGTTTGGGAAGCAAGAGAACCGACACCGACCTCTGAAGCAGAATTTAGCTATACCATGCCTGCTATACCCACAGGCGCAGGGCTGAATAAATTCAAAATTATCGTAGATGCAGCAGGTGAAATTACAGAACTGCCCAACCCCGCAGCAGAATCTAATAATTTTGAAATTGAATCCTTGTTTGTCCTCAATAATGTTGTAGACCCCGTCAATCCATCTAGCTTTGGAATCGCAAATGATTTAGACAATATTGTCTTACAGGCTGCTATTGATCCTGATTTTGCGAACGCGAATCTTCTTTATGCCATAGAAATAGACACCACAGAATTATTCAATAGTCCTTTAAAAGACAGCACAACGATTACACAGACTGGCGGGATATTGGAATGGGAACCTACCGTATCATACACAGATAGTACCGTGTATTACTGGCGAGCAAGAGTAGAGCCTGGTCAGGTAGACTATGCAGGAAATTGGGAGTATCATTCTTTTATTGTATTGGAAAATGAGTTCCCCGGATGGAATCAGTCTCATTTTTATCAATTTAAAAAGAATACTTTTAACAACACACAATATGAAGATAATCGAAGGTTTGAATTTATAGATAATTTTAATGAGATAACAGTATCCACTGCGCATTATCCGGTTTTAGAGGCACATCAGATTGATTATGCTGTGAATGGCTCCAGAATATACGATGCAGAATCATGTGAACTGAATGAACAGGGAATTTACCTGGCTTTTCTGGACAAAGATTTGTCTGTTTTTGGAAATATTCAGGTCAATTCTGCAACAAATGAAGGCTTATACGGCTCGCGAATTTGTAAATCACAGGCCTTTGCCTTCTTATTTCCAACCAATAGTGCAAGTGGGCAAAATAAGCTGAGAGATTTATTGAATATAGAAATGCAAAGTTTTACCAATGTAAAATATGTATTGGCTTATAGCCTGAATGACTACGAACCAGAAACC
The DNA here is from genome assembly GCA_937951615.1 of uncultured Saprospiraceae bacterium. Classification (GTDB taxonomy): domain Bacteria; phylum Bacteroidota; class Bacteroidia; order Chitinophagales; family Saprospiraceae; genus JAHDEO01. The sequence goes on from CALFBH010000077.1 coordinate 7,074, forward strand.
TGGAATGCTGATCTGCTCGATGCTTTTGCTGCACGTGGAGCAACACAAATTCAAAATATTACATCCTTAGAAGGTGTACCTTATGCTTGTCTAATGAATATAGAAGATGGTACAACTGAAGAAGCCTGGACAACAGGTATAAATGATGTCCTCGATCATATTTTTACAGTAGAAAACAAATGGGAAGACGGTTACGTCGAATCACCACTTATCGGACCTGCGCTGGAATGGGGATCTTTCCATTGGGCAATAACAGAAGTAGAACCGACAGATACAGCGGAAGTAAAGATATATGGTGTCAGTCAGAACTATGAAGAAACATTACTGGCGACAGTAACCGATCCTGATTATATTTTTGATAATACGATTTTTGATGCTACTTTGTACCCCTATCTACGCCTCAAGTATTTTGCTAAAGATGCCTTACAAGAAACCATGCCACAACTGGAATATTGGAGGGTATTATATGACGAATGTCTCAAATTGGATTTAAAAGTCTTTTTAGAAGGTACTTATGAAGCTAATGGGCTGATGCAGACAAAACTTGGTAGTGAGCGACGGGTACTGCCAGGACAAACGCCACAAAGCCCCCTTGCTACTCCGACACCTCCCGGACAACCTTATGATGCATTTCCCTGGAATTATGCAGGTACAGAGGGATTAGATTTTACCAATGCCAGTTATCCGCCGGACGTTGTAGATTGGGTATTAGTGTCTCTTCGGACGGGCATAGAAAAAGAAGATCAAATTGCGCAGGCGGCAGGTTTATTGTATAAAGACGGACGAGTAGAACTGATGCTGCCTTGTGCTTTTGAAACGGATTTGCCTGGACCATTTTACCTTGTTGTCGAACATCGAAATCACATGGGCATCATGTCTGCAACTCCTGTAGAATTGATCAATAATGAGTTGATCTATGATTTTACCATTCAGAATTCTTATAAAGACCCAACCAGTTTTGGACAAGCAGAAATAGAACCTGGTGTTTGGGGAATGTATGCAGGCGATTTAAATCAGGCAATAGATTTGGATAGCTACGACATTAATGGACTAGATAAAGTACCCTGGCGTGAAGATAATGGCTTATACGATATTTATACTTCTGGCGATGCCAATATGGATGGCGATGCCAATGGACTAGACAAGATTCTATGGGAAGGGAATAATGGTGTATCTTCTCGTGTACCCAAGTAAATCATGTTCTGTTAAATGAGATAGCGACGGACTTCTATTTGGTAGGATAAGGAGTTTTCATTTCCCGCAGATTTCTCAGGTAAGCGCAGAAAAATATCCGCGTGAATCCGTGAAATCTGCGGGAAAATATATTCTGGGACGCTGATAAAAAACAAGAGTCGTGAACCAAAACTTTATAATCTTTGTTTAAAAAATTACTATTTTGCCAATCAAAAAGCAAAAAGTTACGTACTAGATAAATACAAAGACCTTAAACCTTTTCCAGCCAATGACAAGTGCTAAAAAAATAAAATCCGGGGATCTGCTATTGGCAGAGCCATTTGCATTAGAGCCGTATTTCAGACGATCAGTAGTGCTATTGTGCGAACACAATAAAGAGGAAGGAACATTAGGTTTTATTTTGAATAAATCAGTGAAAATGCAGGTAGCCGAATTGGTGAATGACTTTCCTGATTTTGAATCGGAAGTATATTACGGTGGGCCAGTTCGTACAGATACGCTACACTATATGCACACGATAGGAGCGAGGCTGAAAGATTCAGTACACATCACAAATGGAATTTTCTGGGGTGGAGATTTTGAGCAACTCAAACTGATGTTGGATGCTGGTCAGGTCAAACCTGATGATATTCGTTTCTTTGTCGGCTATGCAGGCTGGGAAGTTAATCAGTTGAATGAGGAAATGAAAAAAGGGTCCTGGATCATAGAAAATGCCAAACGAAGTTATGTATTTAAGGAAAACTACGATAACTTGTGGTCGGAAGTCCTGCACGACAAAGGAAATGTACATTCCGTCATTAGTCAGGTTTCTGATTTCGTAGCATTGAATTAATAAAAAATGAACAAGCTGTCCCAAAGCTCAAGGGTTTGGATTTACCAAAGCAAAACACCCATCGCGCCTGCATCTTTGCCGGCAATTCAACAACATTTAAAAGAGTTTACTCGCCAATGGACAAGTCATAATCAGGCTTTAAAGGCAGTTGGCGAAGTCTTACATGAACGCTTCATTGTGTTGATGGTAGATGAAAGTTTGTCTGGCGCAAGCGGCTGCTCTATAGATAGTTCTGTGCATTTTGTGCAATTATTAGAACAAGAGTATAAGCTCAATCTATTTGATCGAATGACCTTTACCTACGAGCAAAATGGCGAAATACTGGCAGCTGACAGAAATGAGTTTGCCGAATTGTACGCAGCAGGAAAAATCAATGACGATACCCTTGTTTTTGATAACCTGGTGAGCAATAAAGCCGATTTTGACAGTAAATGGAAAGTGCGCCTCGCCGATAGCTGGCACAAGCAGATGATTTAAAATAAAAGGTTTTTACTAGACTAGAGTGAAAGCAGGAATAATAATCTAAATGTAAGTAAATGGATATTTTGAATCGAATCACATTGAACCCAAAAGTAATGAAAGGGAAACCAACCATCCGCAATATGCGCTTTTCAGTAGCGGAGATGTTAGAATTGCTGGCAGGTGGGATGTCCTTTCAAGAGATTTTGGATGATTATCCTTATATTGAAAAAGAAGATATTCAGGCTACCTTAAAATATGCAGCACTAATTGCCAATGCCAAAACAATTACAAAACTTAGTGCGTGAAGTTTATTGTAGATACACAACTCCCTCCTCGTTTGGCTAAACACCTAACTAAACAGGGATATGAAAGTATTCATACTACTTATTTTGAAGAGGGGCATTTATTAGCAGATACTGAAATTGTCTCCATTGCGATAGAACAGGAAAGAATTGTGGTGACAAAAGATTCTGATTTTTCCGATTATTTTCTACTTAAAGGAGCTCCTCCAAAAGTACTGTTGATTGAATTCGGTAATATTAGTAACACAGATTTATTCAATCTCTTTGATTTATACTTAGATGAAGTAAGCACTGCGTTTGAACAAGGTAGCGAACTGGTAATTTTTCGACGTGATGAAATTATTGGATACTGAAAGCGTTTAGGAAAACCAAAATGACCAAAAAAAGAAACCGCCTGCAATACGCCATCCTCATCTTCCTAACCATCGGTTTAGGCTTATTTTCAAGAACATCTTATATTCCCGCACTCATTTATCCTTATCTTGGGGACATGCTCTATACGCTGATGTTCTATTTTATAATAGGTTTTTTGTTTCCAAAATTAGTACCTTACAAAATAGCGATTTTTAGCATAGCAATATGTTTTGTAATAGAATGCAGCCAGTTGTATCAAGCAGACTGGATCAACCAAATCAGAGCCAATAAACTGGGACGACTGATATTAGGACATGGATTTTTGTGGAGCGATCTAGTCAGTTATACGCTAGGCGGGCTGCTTGGCTTTTTTATAGAAAAACGAAAATGATTTCTTGAAAACAAATTGTTTTTAAGATGAGATTTGTAACTTTGATTCAATGAAAAAAGACAAAGATGTTGGACAAGAAATGAATTGATTCCATCAAGTTTTTAAAAGCAGTAAAGTTTGAGCAAGAAAAAAGTAAATGACGGAATAAAAAGGATTGTAACTGATCTCATGGATAGAGTTATGAATAAGGTTTTGATTACTGATCCTTTCATAAAGGAAATGCACCACTCAAAGAAACCATTATATGCAGCTTTAGTGCCTGATGAAATATTCAAAGGTTCGCATTTTGAAAGAAGATTTGTAACACCTTTTGGTGGCGTTTGGGAGAAATTGGCTCATGTAGTTGCTCAGGAACATCATGGACATTGTGAAATGGGTAAAACAATTACAGGAGAGGTTGGTGCAGAACGACTTAGAAGAATACAGGAAATACTGAATAAACTGGAACACAAAAAGAAAGGAGAAAATAGAGTTGCTCCGGATTGGGATGAAGAACTAAAATATATCCTAAAAGGAAAAGGCAAGCCAATTCCTACAAGTGTAGTTTGCGATATTTATATTGAAAGCAAAAAGACAAAGAAAATATACGCTTTCGAGGTAAAGGCACCGCTCCCCAATAGTGACCAAACAAAAGTAAGTAAAGAAAAAATGTTCAAACTTTTAGCTATGAATCCTAAGAGGGTTGATGCTGCATTTTATGCGCTGGCTTATAATCCTTATGGGAAGAAAGAAGATTATAATTGGAGTTTTCCTATGAGGTGGTTTGATATGCACAATGATGAGTCAGTTTTAATCGGAAATGAGTTTTGGGAATTAATTGGAGGGAAAGGAACGTATAAAAATTTTATATCAGAAATAAATTCATTAGGCAAAGAATACAGAGAAAGAATTTATCGAGAATTTTTAGGCATTGAACCTCCTGAGGGCTTCGATAAAACAATTTTGCAATAAAAAAATATGAATAAAGCATTTACATTTATCGATTTATTTGCTGGAATCGGTGGCTTTAAAATGGCCTTAACTAATAATGGCGGCTCTTGCCTAGGTTTTAGTGAAGTGAACAAGGATGCCGTAAATGCCTATTGTCAAAACCATAAAGTTAAACCCGAATCAAATTTCGGAGATATTACCCAAATTAAAGAATTACCATATCATGATGTTTTGACAGCAGGTGTTCCTTGTCAAAGCTGGTCAATAGCAGGGAAAAATCTGGGCTTTGATGATGACAGAGGGCAATTATGGAATGATACGATTTATCTTCTTAATCAATCAAAACCCAAAGCCTTTATTTTCGAAAATGTAAAGGGATTAGTTGATCCAAGGAATAAGGAAGCATTATCATATATTTTAGAGCGAATAAATCAGGCAGGCTATCATGCCAGACCTTTTGTCATTAATTCTCATGATTATGGTGTAGCTCAAAACCGAATTAGAATCTATATAATTGGATTCAAAGACAAAAAGTATTTTGATGAATTCTCATTATTAAAGCCATTTGATAAAAAAGAAACTTTAGCGGATGTTTTAGGATTGGAGAAAGCCTCAAAAAATCAGAATAAGCCATTACAAAAAGACCTGTTTGGAAAAATAATTCAATCCAGACAAATGAGCCTGTCCAGTAAAAATGGATTTAATGATTATTTCCTATTTAACGACCTAAGAAACGGAAATACTACAATCCATTCTTGGGATATTGAAGAAACGACAGATAGACAAAAAGAAATTTGTCTGCTACTGCTAAAAAACCGAAGAAAGAGTCAATTCGGACCACTTGACGGAAATCCTCTTTCTTTAAAACAGTTCCAATTATTAGATTCGACTATTTCTCAAAAAGAAATAGATAATTTAATTAAATTGGGAATTTTAAAGAGAGTAGAATATAAATTTGAAATTTTTGACTTTGAAGATTCAGATTTGAACGAAGAACAATTAGAATTACTTAAACTTAGCTCTGACAACTTCATAATCATTGATAAACTCAAAACAGAGCGGTCTTTAAAAATGAAGAGAATATCCATTGCAGATACTGTAAGTTCTCTGATTGAAAAAAATATTGTCCAATGTGTAGAGGAAAGATTTGACTTTAAAAACACAAAAATCAGTAGTGGTATAAACGGCGTTAATAGAGTTTTCATGCCTTCCTCTGATGTATTTCCCACCTTAGTGGCAAGTGATACAAATGACTATATTTCATTAAAGAATATCACTCCCACGACTCACGAAGAATACAAGGAGAATTTCCTAAAAGAAGTTTATTTTTCCAATAAATACCGAAAGATAACAAAAGAAGAAGCTTGTTTAATCCAGGGTTTTCCAAAAGATTTTATTTTACCCGAATCAAGAGCTAGATGGATGAAATTAATCGGAAATAGTGTTTCTGTTCCAGTCATTGATATGCTAATTAAATCAATAGTTTTAACAGGAATATTTGACGACCAGCCAATGAATGAAAAAGGGAAAAAACACGAGGTAGATTTGTATGTTGAATAAAAAAAATACCTTAAATTATACGGCATTAATTGCGAATACTAAAAAACAGCCATCGACTATGGACCATCGACCATCGACTATTACACTCAAATAAATATTTTGCAAACGCACACACTATACGAACTCAACGAATACCTCCGTCGCGTCATCGCACTCAATATGGGTGGAGCGGTGTGGATCAGTTGCGAGATTGCGAACATCCGTAAATCTGGCGGACATTATTACATGGAGTTTGTGGAAAAAGAGGAAGAGCAAGTCATAGCTAGAGCAGACGCGGTGCTGTGGAAAGGGCAATACAAAGAATTGGTTGCAAAACTGGGACATCAACTCCCTGGATTGTTGAAAGTAGGCATACAGATTTTGGCGAAGGTCAAGGTGAGTTTTCATGAACGATATGGTTTCAAGTTGAATGTAGAAGATTTGGATCCAGCTTTTACGCTGGGGCAAATGGAGCTAAAACGCCGAGAAATCATCAACCGACTGAGGCGAGAAGGTTTGTTGGAACGCAATGCAGAAATTCCTTTGCCGATAGTTTTGCAGCGAGTGGCTGTGATTAGCTCGGAGACGGCTGCTGGTTGGGAGGATTTCCGACAACACCTGAGCCAAAATTCCTCAGCTTATGGGGTGAACATGACCTTATTTCCTTCCAGGATGCAGGGACAATATCTGGAAAGCGATATACTGAAACAGTTGGACGCCATTAAAAAACGAAAAAAATCCTATGATGTGGTGGTCATTATTAGAGGCGGCGGCTCTAAGTTGGATTTGGCGGGTTTTGATAGCTATGAACTGGGGAAACGAATTGCCAATTTCCCACTGCCTGTGCTGACTGGAATCGGACATGAAATTGATGAAACGGTGCCCGATTTGGTAGCTTGTGCTGCCTTGAAAACACCCACTGCCGTAGCGGATAGCATACTGGATTCCTTTCGGGAATTTGATGCTGCATTATACGATATTCAAACTCAAATTCATGCACACACGCAAAACAGTTTGCAAGCAGCAGAATACCGACTCAATGTACTCTCCCAGCAATTTCAATTTCGAACCAATAACCAAATCAAGCAAGCCGACCAGATGCTCGACTTCATCCAAACCCGCCTGACACAACTCACCAATACTTGCCTGCGACAAGCCGAACAGGAACTAAAACATCTAGAACACACCTGTCATATCCTTAGCCCTGAATTTGCTTTGAAACGCGGATTTAGCATCACGCTGCACAAAGGCAAACCAGTGACAGATGCCAACAAATTGAAAGCTGGCGACCAATTGGAAACCAGACTCAAAAATGGCAAACTTATCAGTGTTGTAAAGAAGGCTTAGGGAATTTATAAGGATGCCTTTCTGCCAAATCTAATAGGGTTTTGATCTTTTCGACATCATACTTCTTTTTTTGAATAAAAATCAAATACTGCTTTACCAGTCAAAAAAATAAAAAAATCACATGACTTGTCATATTTTCCTTTTTCTGGACACTAATAAAAGTAGTGTTTCAAATCGTAAGTCCTTGACAATTTTTACTTTGTTCTTTTTTGCCTGCATTTCGTTAAAGAACCACTCATTTAGCTAAGGCTAAAATCGTGAACCTTTGCCTCATTCAGACAAAAAATAACTTCGTCTAAATTATCAGATACTTACGATTTGAAACACTAGAAACGAAACAGTAGATGAAGACAGATTCAAAAAATGAACAGGAATTTCTGAAATTGATTGAGCAAAACAAAGCGAAAATCAATCGGATATGTTCGGTATATGCAAAAGATCGAGAAGATCAGAAAGATCTGGTGCAGGATGTATTGCTGAATATCTGGAAGGCTTTATCTGGTTTTGAACATCGGGCGAATATCAACACCTGGCTGTATCGAATCACGCTCAATGTGTGTTTGCGTTCCAAATATGAAAAAGTACAGAAAAATAAGATCAAGATAGACAGCCTCCAAATTGAATACCCGCAAGAAGAAAATAAAGACGAAAAATATGAACATCTATACCATTGTATTGCTCAATTAGAAGAAACAGACCGGTCAATTATTATATTATTTCTAGAAGATTTATCCTATAAAGACATTGCAGCCATAGCAGGTATTTCTGAAAACTATGTGGCTGTAAAAATTAAGCGCATCAAATCGCGATTATTAAATTGTTTGAAAAAGCAGGGCCATGCATGACAAAGATTTAAAAAATTTATGGAAAGACGCACCCGAAAAAGGTGTTGTCGAATTTAATCACCAACAAATTTTAAAAGACATGAATGTACAAATTGAAAAAATAGAAAAATCTATCAAGCAGAGAAATGTACTGGAAATTATAGCTGCGCTGTTTATTATTGTGTTCTTTGGCAGAAGTTGTCTGCAATCAGATTTTGGATTACAACAAGTTGGAGCTGGATTGGCAGTTATTGCGGCTGTTTTTATTATTTATAAATTATTGCAAGTACAGTTATCCAAAAAATCTGCCGATGTTTCGATGAGCATTAAAGAACAATTGCTAGCTAGTAAAGCCTATGTGAAACAAGAACAAGACTTGCTCAAAAATATCTTGTATTGGTATATTTTACCTTTGACGACTGCCATATTACTCATGGCATTAGGCGGCGGAGGAAGTTTCTTGTTTAAAATGATTTACATTCCCTTAGTTTTAGGACTTGCTCTTTTTGTGTATTGGCTCAACCAAAAAGCAGCCCGAAAATTTGACCCTTATCTGACTCAATTGGATGAAGCGATTGCAGGAATGGAGGAATAAACGGAAAGTTGATTTCGGCTCCGCTCAACCAACTGCATTTCGACTTCGCTCAATGCAAGCAGTTGTCCGAGCGGAGTCGAGGACAACACATCAAATAATTTTGCGAAGCAAAAAAAGAAAATCTCTGTCTCGCAATGCAATGGTCTCGCCTCCCGCAGCGCAGCGGTCTCTCTTCTCACAGCCGAAGGCGGTCTCTCAGCAAAGCGGTCTCTCTTCTCTCAGCCGAAGGCGGTTTCTCAGCAAAGCGGTCTCTCTTCTCTAAGTAATATAAGCTTCCGGCTGCGCCTCAAAACTCACCTTACAACCATCGCAACAAAAATACACCTGCTCGCCTTTATACTCAACAACGTGCTTTGCCGTACTTTTATGAACAGGAATCTGGCAGACTGGATTGATATAATATTCGTCATTATTAATTTGCACCTCTGTCGTAGTAGCATTATCATTGTCTTGCCGAAATTCCTGGATAATCTGCGCTAAAACACTAATCGCAACTTCCTCTGGCAGCTTTGCGCCAATGTCCAATCCGGCAGGCGTTTTGATGTCAGTCAATTGGTCAAAATCTATATTTTTTTCATCATGAAGTTCTCTGAAAATGGCATTGGCTTTTTTGCGACTGGCGATAAAAGACAGATAAGGCGGATTCAGCTGAATGGCTTGATGCAGTGCTTCTGTATCGCCCTCGCCTTGCGTACACACAACAACATAAGAATGACTACCAAGTGAATGTTCTGCCATATTTTCAAAAGTCAAAACCTGATCGGCAGTTGGGAAACGGTCGGGATAGGCTTCTGAATTAATGGCACTGACTTGATAATTCATGGCTTTGGCAATCTTCGCTAGCGCAACACCAATATGAGAAGTCCCGAAAACTACAATGTGCGGCTTAGGCAAGACTGGTTCAATATAAATATCCACTTCACCGCCACTCTGACAAGTCATCACGTAAGTTTTGGTATGTGCCTGTGCACCTTCCGTCGCATTTGGGCTGATAGACACAAATCGCGGCTTACCTTCCTGTATAGCAAGCAAGGCTTCTTTCATCACAATACCCCGCGTACAGCCGCCACCAATCCAGCCATGTATTTGCCCGTCTTTGGTGATAATGGCTTTATCGCCCGGTTTGCCAGAAGAAGGAACCCGCCGCCTGACGACCATTGCCACTGCGTAAGTTTCATTGGTTTCATTAAGCGTTTGTGCTTTTTCCAGAAATATACTATGCATCAGATAAAATGTTTTCTAAAGCCAGCAGACTTTCAATATTATGTGCTGCGCCAAAATGATGTAAGACAGGCAGTGCGGTTTTCATGCCCCGTTGTATCGGTTGATAACCTGTCATGCCTTTTAGTGGATTCAACCACACCAACTTTTTTGTTCTTAATTTAATCTTGTCCAACTCTCTTTTCAAGTCTTCAGGTTCACCAGTATCCAGTCCGTCACTCAGGACAATAGTCAAGGTTTTGCCATTCAGCAAACGCTTGGCAAACTGGTCATTAAAAGTTTTCAGGCATTCGCCGATTTTAGTTCCACTTGACCAATTGTGTGCATGATAACTCAGTAGAGCCAAGGATTCTCGCAAATTTTTACGATTCAAAAATTCTGTAATCTGAATAAGCCGAGTACTAAACACAAAAGCCTCCACATGGTCAAAATTAGCCCGTAGGGTATGAATAAATTTCAATAAATAAAAAGAATACTTGTCCATAGATCCACTCACATCCAGCAAAATAATCAGCTTATATTTTTGTTGTTTTTTATCTTTTCTAATGAGGTTAAGCATCGTCCCACCATTACTGATATTGCGACGAATCGTACTTTGGATATGAATATTGCCTTTCTGTCCTTTTTTATATTTACGTTTCAGGCGAAGACTCATTTGCCGCCAAAGCTGCTCTGCCAAATCTTCCAGCAACTGACTATCTATTTGTTCTACCTTTGCAAAATCTGTCTTTCGTAGCGTCTCCTTCGTATTTGCACCAGCAGTATTTCGGGCATCTGTTTCTTCATTATCGTCCTCCTCATTTCCAATGCCCACCATCACAAGCGAGCCTTTGCTATCTTTAATCAGATTACTTTGATTCTTAAAGGTGGTCTTCCCCTTAATACTGCCCATTTTTTCCGACCAGTATTTATCATATAATTTATCAAAAGCAACTCCTTCGTCCGACGAAGTACAAAAAATACTCTTCAAGCCATAGCGAAAAAGCTCAAAATCCCCCCAAAGCCCCTGCACCGCAGCCAGCATCGCCTCCTGATTTTCATGTATCCCAACATTCAGCTTACGCGCCCGACACAACTGAGCAAACCCAAGAAAAGCAGCGGTAAAGGAGGAATGGTCTGTGTAATGCATGGTTGAGTAAGTTGAGTAATTGAGTGATTAGGTTGATTAAGTAAATTGAGTTATTGAGACGACAACACATCAACACATCAACACGACAACACACCAATCACCCCAATACCCGATCAATCTGCCCCTTCACCAGCTCCACATCATTAGTAGATTTCAAAATACAAGACAAAGACTGCTCAAAACCTTCCTTGTCCAACTTAGTAATCCCCAAAGCCAAAATCCCTTTTGCCCAGTCAATCGTCTCTGCAATACCAGGTGATTTATCCAACTTCAAAGCCCGGATTCTATGAATAATTCCCACCATCTCACGGGCCAGTTGCGTCTCAATCTCAGGCAAATGTTTATGAATAATCTTCAACTCTTTCTCCATACTCGGATAAGGCACCCAGAAATACAAACATCGGCGTTTCAACGCATCGCTTAGTTCGCGTGTTCGGTTGGAAGTCAGAATAACAAAAGGCTTAGAAGTCGCTTTGATCGTACCCATTTCGGGAATACTAATTTGAAAAGCAGATAAAAGTTCGAGCAGAAAAGCTTCAAATTCCTCGTCTGCCCGATCAATTTCGTCAATGAGTAATACTTTGGGGCGGTCAGATGTGATCGCCTGGAGTAGTGGTCGTTTTAATAAATAATCATCACTAAAAATCAAGTCCTCCTTTTGTGCAGCAGACAAATCAGACTGTTCCTGAATTTTAATCGCCAGCAACTGCTTCTGATAATTCCACTCATAGACGGCGGAATGGACATCAAGTCCTTCATAACATTGCAGCCGAATCAAGTCCGTTTTCAATAAAGAAGCCAAGATATAAGCTGCCTCTGTTTTGCCAACACCAGGATTGCCTTCGAGTAGAAGCGGCTTTTCCAGTTTCAGCATTAAATACAGAACGGTCGCCAATTCCTGATCGACGACATAGCCCAGTTCGTCAAGGCGCGGAATTAATTCTGAAGGATGATTGAACATTGGTTGTTGAGTTGATTAAATTATGGGGTAATTATGTAGTAGTAGATTGAATTCATGAATTCAATCTACTACTACATAATTAAATTTTCCCCATTTCTTTCAATTTCTTCCAAATCTTGTACGGCGTAATTGGAATATCCATGTGTTGAATACCATAAACCGATAGGGCATCTACAATGGCATTCGCAATGGCGGGAGGTGCGCCGACTGTGGGCGATTCTCCAACTCCTTTCGCACCAATCGGGTGATGCGGAGAAGGTGTGATGGTGTGTCCGGTTTCCCAACTTGGCGATTCGACGGCAGTCGGTACCAAATAGTCCATAAATGTACCATTCAGAATATTTCCATCCTCATCATAAATCAGTTCTTCATACATCGCGGGGGCAATGCCTTGTGTCAGTCCGCCATGCACCTGTCCCTGAACAATCATTGGATTAATAATATTTCCACAATCATCAATCGCTACAAAACGCCTAACTTTAATCTCGAAAGTTTCGTTATCAATATCCACAACGCAGATGTACGCGCCAGAGGGGAAAGTCAAATTTGGCGGATCATAATAATGTGTGGCTTCAAAACCAGCTTCCATGCCCGGCGGATGATTGGTGTAAGCTGCAAAGACAATTTCCTGAATGGTTTTCGATTTTTCCGGTGCCCCTTTTACGGAGAATTTTCCGGGTTCCCATTCCAAATCTTCTTCACTAACTTCCATTAAATAAGCCGCTATTTTGCGGGCTTTGTCGCGTAGCTTTCTTGCAGCAACAGCAGCGGCAGCACCAGCAGTTGGTGTGCTTCGACTAGCATACGTTCCCAGTCCATAAGGAGCCGTATCCGTATCGCCTTCTTCTATTTGAATGTGTGCAGAAGGAATACCCAACTCTTCAGCAATGATTTGAGCATAAGTAGTTTCGTGCCCTTGTCCCTGTGATTTAGTACCAAAGCGAGCAATAGCTTTTCCAGTTGGGTGCACCCGAATTTCAGCGCTATCAAACATCTTAATACCGAGAATGTCAAAGTCCTTAGAAGGACCAGCACCCACAATTTCAGTAAAAGTAGAAATGCCGATGCCCATTAATTTGCCTTCAGCTCGTTTTTCGACCTGTTCTTTGCGTAAAGCATCATACTCTATCGCATCCATTGCTTTTTGCAATCCTGCATGATAGTCACCGCTGTCATATTCCCAGCCAGTTGGTGATTTCCAGGGGAAATCTTCTTTTTTGATAAAATTTTCAAAACGTAATTGTGCCGGATCTTTATTGACTTCCTTAGCAAATATATCGGTGATGCGTTCTATAGCGTGGACCGCTTCTGTCACACGGAAACTGCAACGATAGGCTACGCCTCCAGGTGGTTTGTTGGTGTAAACGGCATCGGCTTCCATGAATGCTGTACCATAATCATAAGACCCTGTTCCGATAGAAAATAAACCTGTCGGAAATTTAGAAGGATTGGCAGAAGCATCTGTGTAGCCGTGATCTGCCAGAACTTTAAAGCGTGTTGCCTGAATTTTTCCGTCTTTTGTACCCGCCATTTCCACATCTATATGATAGTCACGGGCGAAGGAATCGGCTTGGAGATTCTCACTACGATCTTCTATCCATTTGATGGGAGAACCTGTGAGGAAAGACACTGCAATAGCAATGACATAGCCTGGATATACGGGTACTTTTCCGCCAAATCCACCACCAATATCGGGTGAAATCACCCGTATTTTTTCTTCTGTCAGCCCAACATGCCCGGCTACGAGTGCAATGACGGTACGTATGGCATGTGGTGCCTGCGTGGTCATGTACATGGTGAGGTGATTATCTACTTTATCATAAGATGCTACACAGCCACAAGTCTCAATCGAAGCAACGTGAATGCGTGGGATATACATGTGTTCTTTCACCACAACATCTGCATCAGCAAATACTTTGTCGGTCGCTTCTTTGTCGCCAGCTTCCCAATGCCAGATATGGTTATTGGTTTGCCCTTCTTTGTCGGGACGCATGAGTGGCGCATCGGCGTCGAGTGCTTTGTGCGCATTGATAAGTGGCTTCATCGGTTCGTATTCGACCATGACTGCCTCCTTGCCGTCTCTTGCAATATATCTGCTTGTCGCAATGACTGCTGCAACTTCTTGAGCCTGATACATGACGGTATCCGTAGGGAGTACCATTTGAGTGTCAGACATGAGGGTGGGCATCCAGTGAAGGTTGTATTTTTCTAAATCTTTACCTGTTACGACAGCGACGACGCCAGGTATTTCTAAGGCTTTAGAAGCATCTATATTTAGTATTTTTGCGTAAGCATAAGGACTACGTACAATGTCCATGTACAACATGCCAGGTAGCTTGATGTCATCTACATAATTGCCCTTACCTTGTATGAATCTTGCGTCTTCTTTACGCTTAATGGAATGTCCCATTCCGCCGATTTCCTTAGACGTTTTGCATTTTATCATGTTAAGTTTAAATTATCAATGAGAGAATGAATAAATGATAGAATGAGTAAATTGTTTTTGGATTTACTCATTTCTTTCCATCAAACAAATTCAGGTTCGGTGGAAGGAAGTTCAGCACCGCGCATTTTAGCACCAGCGTATTGTATGGCTTTTACAATGTTGTTATAACCTGTACAGCGGCACAAATTGCCTGAAATACCCCAGCGAATTTCTTCTTCTGTTGGGTTTGGATTTTTTTCCAATAATTCTACTGCTCTTAGCATGACGCCAGGCGTACAAAAGCCGCATTGTAAGGCATGATTTTCTTTGAAACCTTCCTGAAGCGGGTGTAAACCTTCTGCAGTTGCGAGTCCTTCCACCGTAGTGATATCTTTACCGTTGATTTGTACGGCAAGGATGGTACAGGATTTGGCAGATTTACCATCAATAAGGACAGTACATGCGCCGCAACTTGATGTGTCGCAGCCAATGTGCGTACCTGTCATGGAGAGGTTTTCCCGAATGAGGTGTACCAGCAATAAACGGGATTCTACGGAGGCGGTTTTTTCTTCGCCGTTAACTTTAAATTTTATTTCGTGCATAGTATAGTAAAATTTCAAATTAAAAATTCCAAATTCCAAAATGAATGATTTGGCAAAGCCAAATATCTGTTTGGAATTTTTTCAAATACGAGAAATGGCTTTTTTAATCATGCGCTTGGTTATGATACGTACCATGTCCCGTTTAAAGGCTTCGCTTCCGCGCAAATCTTCCGTCGGATTACAATCTTCTGAAGCGTATAAAGCTGCTTTGTTGATGTCGTCATCTGTCAGGTTAGAGCCAGCAAGTGCCTCTTCTGAGCGGGAAGCCCGCATAGGCGTAGAATTTACATTGGTGAGTCCAATACCTGCACGGGCGCAAGTGCCATCCGGGTTTTTGGTAATGGCTATCGCAACGCCTGCTGTGGCATAATCGCCTACCTTGCGTTCCAGTTTATGGTAAGCACTTCCTGTACTAGCATCAAGGGCAGGAATTCTGATTTCGGTAAGAATGTCGCCATGTTTGACGGCAGTCATGTAAAAACCATAGAAGAATTCATCAATCGGGACAGTTCGACTACCATCTGCATTGCTGATGACCACTTCTGCGCGGAGTGCCATCATCACAGCCGGATGGTCATTGGCAGCATCGCCATGTGCAATGTTGCCGCCAATTGTACCAAAATTTCTGACCTGTGGGTCGGCAATCAATTTGGAAGCGTCTATAAAAATAGGATACTTATCACGGATAAGTGCTGATTCTTCCAGCTCTACTTCTTTGGTCATCGCACCAATTTTTAGATATCCATCTTCCTCTTTGATATAGGATAAGTCAGGAATGTTATTGATGTCCACAAGATGAGTAGGATTGGCAAATCGGAGTTTCATCATAGGGATAAGACTATGCCCGCCAGCGAGAATTTTTGCATCTTCTCCATGTTCTTTGAGGAGCGCGAAAGCATCGTTCAAGTTGCTTGGCGCAGAATAACCAAATGTTTCTGGTATCATGCCTTAGGTTTTGTTTAGTAAACGATTGGTATATAAATGATTAAATTGATATAATACTTAATGGTTGGGAATAAAATACGGTAAAGTGTTTTCTGGGCAGGTAAATGTATTGAATTTTAAGCCAAAGACAAAACTTATTTGCATTAAAGAAGTGCTTATTGTCGTAGTTTGAACTGTTACTGCCACTATTTACCGCCATTTCTCCAAAGAAAAGAAACGAAGGTGTTGTTTCACGATTTTAAAACGTTCTGCTGAGATATAACCTTTCTGTGCTTTTGAAAAACATAGTCCTTCTATTTGTCCACGAAAGATAAATTTACCCATTTTAATTCTTCTGTTTTTTCCGGAAAAAAACTGTGTGCCTGCGTAGTCGCGGCATATCCACATAAACAGTTTGCCAGGCGTATAGCCTATCAAGACAACAGTGCCATCGGAACTAATATCAGCTGCGGTAATCATACCTTTTGCGTCGAGTGTTTCCTGTAATTGGGCTTTGTGATTGCCTGGAGTAATAGGAATGGTGTAGTGCTGTGTTTGGGCATTTCCCCGATTTTTGGTAAACAGATGGAGTTGATTATTCCAGCAGAAAAAAGCTTCACAATCAAAATTATGCTGGTCGCTTAGCGCAAAATCAGTCTGTTCAGGATAGGAAAAAGTGAGCATTTCTGCATTTGTTGTTGTGCTACTTTCGTTAAGGTCGGCTTTTTTTATTTTATAAATGGTCAGGTCTTTCCGCCGACCTCTATTATTGCCAAAATCACCAATATAAACAAACTGATTATCCTGAGCTAAGTCTTCCCAATCCTTGTTTTTAGCGTTTCTTATGCTGACTGTTTGCACAATCTTTCCATCTTTTGGATTGACTTTATACAAAGCAGCTTCGCCACCACCATCATTATGTGTCCAGATGAAATCGTTGATGTAGAGCAGTCCTGATGTCTCAGCAAGTACATTGTCCAACTTGGTGGTTTTCTTAAAAATCTTTCTTGTTGCTGGATATTTGCAGGGAGCTGACTTTCCTGTGTTTTTAGCTTTTGGGTCATTGCAAATGCTGTCTTGTGCTGCTAATGGAATGGCTGGAAAGCAAATTAGAAAAGCAAATAAAATACTTAGTGATCTCTTTTTCATTGGAAATGGTTTTTTGTAAAAATACCAGAATAATTTACCACATCAAAGCAAAAGTATTTGTAACTTAGAATAAAATTTTTGCACCTAAATTAATAGAGAATGACAATACAGGAATTTGAAAAACTCATTGAAGAAAATAATCTAACGGACTGCAAAGAAATGCTAATGAATCAGTTTCGTCCGGCTATTGATATACTGCCTTATAGAGGGGAAGTGAAATTGGGGCAAAGCCATTTCGGAGGCGCACCTGATTTGCCTCAAGGAACAGCTTGGCCTACTTATAAGGGGGTTCCTTATATATTTGTAGGGCAAATTAACTTTGCAGAACTACCTCATATTGATGTACTACCCAAAGTAGGTTTGTTAAGTGTTTTTGTTACTCATTTTGATTATGAGACTAGGGTGGATGAAGTGGAGTGGCATGGAGATGATGGATATGCGCATCTAATATATACTCCCAATACAGATGCATTAGCAATGTTGCCTATACCTGACAATACTATATCATCTTCTTCTGTACCCGTAAAATTTTCGCTAACAGGAGATATAGCTGCGAATGGACTGCCATTTAATCCTCACATTACTAACGGAGAGCAAGAAATACAAATTCAGAACCTTAGAAAGATTTTACATCCGGGGATCAAAAGCCTTCTTGAATCGATGGCAAACCATGAGCTTTATTATAAGACATTAGAGGGTAAGAGACATCGACTTATGGGATATTTTGAGAGTTGTCAAATTGACGCTATAGACCCTGGGCCCGAGGGGTATATACCTCTTTTTATAGTTGATACCTGTCACGTTTTAGGCTGGTCTTGGGGAGACGGGAATATGATGTGTATTTCAATACAAGAAGATAGGTTGAAGAACGCGGATTTTAGTTCATTTCATGTTCATCATGATTAGTCGATAATATTCATTGAGCAACTGCCATAATTCCCTATCTTTATTTTCTATATGAAAAATACGTTAAAATATTTCCTCTTGATAAGTAGCGTGGTTTTAATCAGCCATAGTTGTAAAACTTTTCAGAAATTGGGAATGAATCTTGGCGATGGGTTTAAAAAAAGCCTGAAAGACCCAAAAATCAATACTGCCATTGAGGATGCTTCGCGTACCTTGACCCGTTCTGCTTTGGAAGAAGTACTGAAAGATAGTGTGAGCGTACGTTTGCAACAAAGACTAGACCCAATACTCAAGCAATTGATAGATTCTTTAGACATTGCTTCGGATAAGCTGGCAGAAAATATCACAGAAGGTATTACCGACCCTAAAACGGCTGAATGGCTGAAGGCGCAGACTGACTTGCTGACAGCGCAATTACTGGGCGCAGTAGGCGGACTAAGAACAGAATTGCTGGGGGAGAATTCTAAGCAGGCGACACAGGCATTTATCAAGGACGCAGTCATTAAACAGTTGGAGCTTTTTATTTCCGATTTACCTGGACGTCTGACAACGCCCGACAATCTGAACAATATCGCAGCCTTACGACAGAAACTGTCTGTGGAGTTAGATTCTTTGCTTGTGCAATCTATTTTTACAGCTTCCGCAGAATTTGATAAAAACTTCTCTCCGCGTGTAGCAGATTATGTAGAGCAAATCAAAAGTGTCACAGGGGATACTGGTAAACGGGTAGATGAAACCATCAGCACAACGCAGCGAGGGGTCAGAAATATTGTAGGTTTATTACTCGGCGGTGTCGCAGGACTTATATTATTGTGGGGCTTATTGCGCTATTATTCTTCGACTCGACGGTATAAAAATATCATCAAAGTTTTGACAAAGCAGATTAACGAAATTGGTAATCAGGCGGAGTATGACAAGTTGGTGCAGAAAGTAAGAGAAACCATGGATGTACGTGGATTGAGCGAGGACTTGGAGGCTATTTTGGCAGAACAAAAACTACACGAGCAGCCAGAATGGGACGATAAAGATCAGCAGGTATTAAAGCTGATTTCCAAATACTTGAAAAACCGCGAAGGAATGAATACAAGAGGACTCGCGGATGCTGATCCTCTAGCGAATATCTATGATGAAGCTCGCGAATTGGGACTGGAAGATCACCTGAGAAGTGTGGTAGATCGTACGGCTTGAGTGGTAACTAGTGCCTCGATTTATAAATACTAGACAACTTAATCGGCTTCTTTTTCCGTTACTCCGCGTTATTCGTCAGTCAAGTAGCTAGGGCTATTATCCTTCCTCATGCCTTGATTAACGAAAAAATAAGCTCGCTAAACTTATCAGTTATTTATAAATCGAGGCACTAGTGATTGGTTATTAGTAATTGGTAATGGGTTTTTTTACCATTTTCCAATCACTAATAACCAGTTACTAATCACGAATCACCAACTCAATTCAAAGAAAACTTCGGAACGTCAGGTGTCAGTTGATACCCAAAATTATTTTGAAATGTATAGGTTCTAAACTCGCCATTACAGGTGTATTGCCAGTTCTGCGATTTTCTAGAGAGCACATCCATGATGTGCGAAACATCTCGCTGGAAAGCAATAAAACCTGCTGCTCTGAGCAGTTTTTTAACTTCCAGCGTTGTGGTTTCCAAATTGGTGAGCATGAGGTGTTCTGCTACTTGTCGCACGGCATGAATGTCAATATGTCGGTACGCTTTTTTGAATGTGTTAGTCATGATTTTAAAATTGTGTGATGGTTTGATTGTGAAATTGTTATTATGTTTTTTTTGCGAAGCAAAAAACTCTTTTACATGAAAAAAATAACTGCTGCGCCAAGAGGAAGAGAGAGCAACTTCCACGAGGCAGAGCAGTCTTTATTGTACCTCAATCAAATATCGAATGGTGCATTGTTTATGATTATAAACGATATATTCATTATTGAGTAAATCTACACCACCTTTAGCGAATAAAGAATCGTAGTCCTTACCACGTTTTTTCAATTCAGTTTGATTTAACTTATAACACCAGGATTGATGATTTTTGATTTTTAATTGCTTGCCGACATGAACATCATATAAAGCCAGAAAACCTTTATTGGAATTGCCATTGGTCCAGTATGAGCCATGAAAAGAAGTATAGTTGAGCGATTTCTGAAAGCGGTCGGCGAAGTATAAACCATAACCAAACATCTTACCGGAGATAATGGCATTTGCAGGACGAAGTACTAGTCCGGTTTTCATAATAGACAGCCAGTTTTCATTCCGACTACCATGCCAGAATAGCTCGACCTTTTTCTGTTGTGTTTTTGCGATATGCTGATCAAAATCCTGTTGGGTACGGACATTGACTACACTATAAGCTCGTTTGAAATTATTGGAATTGCCACCCATCATTTTTTTGATAGACTTGATAAGCGTTTTATCTTCAACAGGAGCAATTTGCAAGCCCATTGCCTCCAATAAGCTTAGTTTTTCTTTGGTGCTGGTATTGTCCTCTTGTTTTTCATTCAGCTCTACTTGTCCGCGCATAACATCAAGTGTAGCCTGTTCTTGTGCCAGCATTTCTTCGATGGCTTTGAGGTCAGCAGGCGTTTTGGGGCTGGAAATGAGGTGGTCATTTACTCTCGACATGCGTCTTGGAATGACTTGAAAAAGTTCGAGGAGTTTATCATTAAAATACCTCGCTCGCATACCTTTTTTTACTCGTGCAACCAGATTGTCCAATAATGCCTGAGCTTCTTCTACTTGCTTGCGTGTCACTTCTTCAGCTGATACCATATAGTTGTAGCTAATGGATTTACGGGCAAATCGGGTCAATTCCTGAATGAGTTGGTCGACGGTAGCGTCTTCAATATCAAGGTCTTGAGCTTCATTATCTGAAGTGCTGGAAAACAGATGTGTTTGATCTTTATACCCTTTGCGGACTTTTTCATTATACTTGCTGTTCCATTTGCTCATAGGATAACTGGCTGCTGTACCTGTACTGCCCACTCGTCCATAAGTTGCAGTAAATGAGCCGTCTTTGTTTTCCCGCATTTCATAAAACTTATTGTTATTATTAGCCGTGACCATAATTAGTTTTGCAACTCGTATTGGTGCTGCAATCTCCTCAACAACAGTTTCTGGTTCTTTAGATGTAGCAGGTGTTGTTTGAATAACAGGCAAGGCAACTTTGGCTGCCTGTAAGGTCTGTGCAGGTGCGATTGCAATAGAAGGAGGAGGATTGAAAATCTGTTTAATCAAACTTAACATGACGAACAATTTTTGTTTTTGTAACTTATTTGGTATTTATTTGTAACTTATATGCGAAGTAAAGGAAGATTCCATAAACCTGCAAATTTTTTAACATTTATTTTATCAAAAAAGTTATTTTTGTTGATATTGTAATCAAAAGAGTTAAATAATAAGCAAAACTCCATTTGTAAAAAGAAAATAATAGCTAATTAGGCATGATTTATCTATTAGAAATTGTATTCTTGATTTATAATTTAGGATGAATCCTGTTAGTGATTCATCATTTATCGTTCATCATTCATCATTAATAATGTATAAAATCAACGGACACGGACACCTGTTGCCCAACCCAGAACAAATTCCTGCATTTATGCGAAAGCAGCGTATTTTCTGGATAGATGATGACCGGAAATATATGCGACAGGGTGATTGGAAGCGTCCGATTACAGATAAGAGTTTTTTCCTAAAGGAAAAAATGGAATGGATGGCAGAGAATGACATCAGCCATGAAGTGGTCTTGAATTTATCACAGCTTTACGCCAATGGTGTTGAAAAGCAGACTGCCAGAGATGTCATTCGTTTTCAAAACGATTTTAATGCTGAAGTACAACATAGCCATCCAGATAAATTTACTTGTGGTTTTGTGGTGCAAGCTGCCTATATAGATGATGCCCTGGAAGAAATAGAACGTTGTGTAAAAGAACATCAATTGCAATTGCTCTGTCTGCCGACACATTATATAGATGGGGCAGGGCAGTGGCGGTCAGTTGCCTGTGAAGCTGTAGAACCGATATTTGAATTGGCCAATGAATATGGACTAGCAGTTGAAATTCATCCTTATGATGCGCCAAAAATGATTGCACTAGAAGACAAATTCTGGCGGTTTCATCTGGTGTGGATGTGTGCGCAGACGGCGGATACTTACCATTGTTTTACCTTATTGAATTATCAGGAACGTTATCCGAATATGCGGGTTTGTTTTGCGCACGGCAATCAGTTTGGGCAAGTCAATATAGGTCGGCGCACACAAGGCTTCATTGGTCGCCCCGACTTGTTTGAAGGCACCACAGCTCCAAATGAAGCACTAGGGCGATCTAATCTGTTTTTTGACACCTTAGTTCACGATGTATATTCTCTCCGACTCTTGGTGGACAGGCAAGGTGTTAGCCAGGTCGTAGCAGGGTTAGACGACCCTTATCCACTAGGAGAAATGGAAAGTGTGCCAGGCTGTTATCCGGGGAAGGTGATAGATGAAGGCGTGGAGCATGGCATTATTACAAAAGCAGAAAAACAGCAAATTTGGAAAGATAATGTGGTAGAATGGCTTTGTGGCACAAATAAGTCAGGTTTTATCGAACGATTGAAGCTGCCCTGATGTTAATATTTACTCATATTACCATTCATTCATTCACTCATTGTAAAATTAAACACCTATTTTTGCAAACCTCACTAAAGCATTCGTAATTCGTAATTAACCAATTGGTAATTAACACATGACTGAAGAAAAGAAATCGCTCAACTTTATCGAGCAAATCATGGAACAAGACCTGGAGACAGGGAAATTCGACGGACGAGTACATACTCGTTTTCCGCCCGAACCCAATGGCTTCCTGCACATTGGACATGCCAAATCTATATGCCTCAACTTCGGCATTGCGCAGCAATATGATGGAAAAACCAATCTCCGTTTTGATGATACCAATCCAAGCAAAGAAGAGCAACGCTATGTGGACGCCATCAAAGAAGATATAGAATGGCTGGGCTTTGAATGGAATGATGACATCTTGTTTGCTTCTGATTATTTTGACAAATTATACGAATACGCCATTCGGCTGATAAAAGCAGGAAAGGCTTATGTCGATGATTCTACGGCAGAAGAAATCGCTTCGACTAAAGGTAGCCCGACCACGCCAGGTATAGAAAGCCCATATCGCAGTCGAAACGTAGAGGATAATCTTGATTTGTTTGAACGTATGAAAGCAGGTGAGTTTGATGAAGGCAGCAAGGTGGTACGTGCTAAAATCGATATGGCGAATCCTAACATGCACTTGCGTGATCCGATTATATATCGAATCAAAAAAGCACACCATCATCGCACAGGAGATGCTTGGAATATTTATCCGATGTACGATTTTGCTCATGGGTACTCCGATTCTATAGAAGGCATCACGCACTCTATCTGTACCCTGGAGTTTGAGGTACATCGTCCTTTATACGACTGGCTGATAGATGCCTTGGATTTGTACCATCCACAGCAAATTGAATTTGCTCGATTGAACCTGAATTATACCATTATGAGTAAAAGAAAATTGCTCCAACTGGTAGAAGAAGGTGTGGTGAGTGGCTGGGATGATCCGCGTATGCCTACGATTTCTGGTATGAGACGAAGAGGGTATACGCCAGAAGCTATTCGTGATTTTGCAACGGGCGTAGGTGTGGCAAAGCGTGAAAACATTATTGACATTTCTCGTTTGGAATATAGTGTTCGCCAGCATTTGAATAAAATCACGCCGCGCGTCATGGTTGTACTTGATCCATTAAAAGTGGTGATTACGAATTATCCTGAAGGAGAAACAGAAGAGCTGGAAATTATCAATAATCCAGAACGTCCGGAAGACGGTTCGCGGAAATTGCCATTTAGTCGTGAAATTTATATTGAAAGAGATGATTTCATGGAAGATCCGCCAAAGAAGTTTTTCAGACTTGGTCCTGGCAGAAATTCCCGCCTGAAAGGTGCGTACATTATTACTTGTAACGACTTTGTAAAAGACGAGGCAGGGAATATTACAGCATTGCATTGTACTTATTATCCGGATTCAAAAAGTGGTTCAGACAACAGTGGTATTAAGGCTAAAGGCGTTTTGCATTGGGTCTCTATTCCTCATGCAAAAGATGTAGAAGTGCGTTTGTATGATCGTTTATTCAATGATGAAGCACCAGATGGACATAAGGAGAAAAGTTTCATGGAATTTCTGAATCCTGATTCTTTGAATACAATTACTGCGAAAGCAGAACCAAGTATGCTGGATGCCAAACCGGGCGATAAATTTCAATTTATGCGCAAAGGTTATTTTTGTGCTGATATAGAAACTGCTGCAACACATCCTGTTTTCAACAGGACAGTTACACTGCGTGATAGCTGGGCAAAAGCTCAGAAGAAGTAACAGATTGAGCAGTAGAAACGGGTAAACTAAAGTAGAAAGTTGTACCCTGACCTACCTTAGATTCCAACCAGATTTTGCCACCGAGTTTTTCTGCAATTCGGTGGCAAAGTGCTAAGCCGACTCCTGTACCTTCATAAGTCTCTTGATCATGTAATCGTTTAAACATGGCAAATATGCTTTCAAAGTGTTTTGATGGAATACCTATGCCATTATCGCTTACAGAGATAATATGTTTATCGCCTTTTGTGTGTGAATCAATTGTGATTTTAGGAGGTCGATTAGGATTGTTAAATTTAATAGCATTGCTAATTAAATTCTGAAACAACTGAGAGAGTAAGAGTTTTGAAGAAGTGATAATCGGTAAAGATCCAATCTGGATGCTTGCATTCGTCTCGTATATTGCTAGTCGCAGTGTATTTTCAACAATGGAAACAATATTATTCATATTTACCTGCTCTGGTGTATAATTTCCGTACCCTACACGAGAGTATTCCAGTAAACCTTCTAATAAGTGATCCATTCTATCTACACCGCCGACAATATAACTCATAAACTCTGGTAACGTTTCATCCTCGTCTGAAAAATCAATTTTCTTGTTTAATAATTGAGTATAACTCTTAATCATGCGAAGGGGTTCCTTCAGATCATGAGATACAGCATAGGCAAATTGCTCCAACTCTCTATTTTTTTCTTCAAGTTTGCATTGCGAATCGTGTAGTGATTTATTGAAGCCAAGAAGCTGGCGATTCTGATGTTCTATTTCTTTTTGATTGTGAACTAGTTTTTCGTTGACCTTATTTAAAGAGGCTAAAAGTTCTGTCGTTCGAAGTTCAAATCGTTTGTTTTCAGATTTGAATGTTCGGATAAAAATAATAAGAGAAGCACAGGCCATAAACATATTCATAAATACCCCGACAAGTACCTGTGATTCAGGCATAGGTACTATAGCTTCTGGGTTGATATGGTTATAAGCCATACTGACTATAATAGAACAGGTAATATAAATAGTGAAAAATAATAGATATTTTTTTACTTTGAAAAAGAGATAAGGAAAAACAAGAGAACAAAGTAGCAAATACTCAAGGTGTAAACCAGGGGGTAAAACAATAGAACTACAAGTGAGTAAGAAAGGAGCAAGCATCATAAAATAACCCCGCGCTAATAAAATCTTTTCTTTGTATTGGAATATAAAAGGCAGTGTATAAAGAAGAAAGGCAAAAACACAAATGATAACAGCCTGAATTTCTGCTGTCCAAATCGCAAAAATGATTTGAACAAATGTAAAGGTAGTAATACAAAGAGAAATTTGATTGAGCAGCCGAATTTTTTTATTTTCCAGCTGACTATACCTGTTATTTGTTCCTATATTTGATACGTATTCCCAGACACCAGTAAGTACCATAGCACAAAATATTTAATCCTAGAATACAGGGCAGCTCGATTGCCCATGCAATTCTGAATGTTTTAAAAAAGTCTATTTAATAACATAGCTTTGACCGCATTCTTTCGGCTTATAAGTAGAAAGAATGCTAAGTCACTTGTGATGGGACACTAGGAAATATGTAAAAATCAATTACTTTTACATGATTCCTTTGCTTAGAAAAATTACTTTTATGAAGGGATGCTTATTGTTTGGGTACTAGGTAATAATAATTTGATAAACAAATATAGCAAATTGTTTGCTTTGCCACTGCTTTTAAATAAAATTATACGAAAAAAACATGAAAAAGTTGCTTCTTTATGGCGCAAATGGCTACACCGCAGGTCTGATTATTAGATTTGCAGAAAAATACAATATACAGCCGATTTTGGCAGGGCGTAGCGAGACCAAAATAAAAGCTCTTGCAGAAGAGCATAAGTTGGATTATCGCATCTTCGGATTAGACCAGACTTCTGTTATACAAGATGCACTAATAGATGTAGAAGTCGTTTTACACGTTGCAGGCCCATTTATGTATACAGCAAAACCGATGATGGAAGCCTGTATTGAAACAAAGACTCATTACCTGGATATAACTGGCGAAATAGAGGTCTTTGAATTGGGGGCTTCTTATGATGAAAAAGCCAAAGCTGCTGGAATTATGTTGATGCCAGGAACAGGATTTGATGTCGTGCCGACAGACTGTATGGCGGCTTACCTCAAAGAAAAGATGCCCGACGCAAGTCATTTGGAATTGGCATTTGGAGCAACCAAGACTGGCATTTCTCATGGTACTGCAAAAACGATGGTAGAGAATCTGGGCGGGAAAGGCTTGATTAGAAAAGATGGAAAAATTACGGAGGTCGCTGTTGCACATAAGACCCGACGTATTCCTTTCAGCGCAGGAGAAATATTTGCGATAGCGATTCCCTGGGGCGATGTCTCTACCGCTTATTACACCACAGGAATCCCAAATATCATCACCTATATGGCAGGCGGTGAGGCGATGTATAAGCAGATGAAGAAAGTTCGTTATCTAGGCTGGTTGTTGAATAGACGCTGGTTGAAAAATGCTTTAAAAAAACGTATTGACCAACGCCCGGCAGGTCCCGACGATGAAAGACGAGCCACAACAAATTGCCTGGTGTGGGGAGAAGTGCGCAATGATAAAGGAGAAACAAAAGCGGCGCGTATGATAGGGCCAGAAGGTTATACACTCACTGCTCACCTGTCCCTGATAATTGCTCAAAAAGTATTATCAGGAAATGCACCAATAGGTTTCCAAACCCCCGCAGGTGCCTATGGAGCAGATTTAGTGCTGGAACTGGAAGGAACAAATCGAGAAGATTGTTGAGTGGAAATACAAAAATAAACTTTGCGTCTTAGCGTCTTTGCGAGAAAAATAGCCGAAATTCTCTTTTAAATTTATCTGATAGATATCAGATTTGACTTAAACTTATAAATGAAAACAGAAAAAAAATGGTTTGCATCGTGGTTTGATTCTAAATATTACCACATCTTATACCAAAACAGAGACGAACAGGAAGCAGGAGTGTTTATGGATAATCTTGTGGCTCACTTAGACGTGAAAGAAGAGGCGACAATATGGGATTTGGCTTGTGGCAAAGGACGACATTCTATTTATTTAGCACAAAAAGGTTTTGATGTAACTGGTGCAGATTTGTCGGAAGAAAGTATAGCCATTGCCCAAAATTATGAGCATGAACGACTGTCCTTCTTTCAACACGATATGCGGAAATATTTTCGAGTCAATTATTTCGATTATGTATTTAATCTGTTCACCAGCTTTGGTTATTTTGATAATCAGAAAGACCATTTAGATACCTTGGAAAATGTAGCCTTAGCCATGAGACCCAGCGGTACTTTTGTCATGGATTTTATGAACGCTCATTTGGTAAAAGCCAATTTAGTGAGGACAGAACAAAAAACCTTATCGGGCATAAACTTCGATATTCAACGCAATATTGAAAACGGCTATATTATTAAAACAATCAGCTTTGAAGCAGATGGACAAGCACACAAACATCAGGAAAGAGTCAGGGCTTTCGAGCAGGAAGAACTGATGGATTTATTTCAAAAAGCAGGCTTAACAGTCCAGAAAACATTCGGAGATTATAAACTGAATAATTTTGACAAAACCACATCCCCAAGATTAATTTTAATAGCGGAGAAGTGACTTGTGTTGTGGTGTTGATGTGTTGTCGTGTTGATGTTAAAAATACGACAACACATCAACACATCAACACATCAACACGACTATGACTGATTTAATTCTACAATTCGATCAATGGCTTTTTCACCTCATCAACGGGCAGCTACACAATAGCCTTTTTGATGCCATAATGCCGTATTGGAGAAGCAAATATGTCTGGATGCCGCTTTATATTTTCCTGTTCTCCTTCCTGCTCATCAACTGGCAAAAACGAGGAATTATTATTATCGTATTTGGATTACTGACCGTCGGAATTGCTGACCTGACGAGTAGCAAACTGGTGAAACCGGTGGTAGAGCGACTGCGCCCCTGCAATGAACCTGCCCTGGAGTTTGAAGTGCGGGAACTGGTGCGCTGCGGAGGTGGCTACAGTTTTACGTCTTCTCATGCGACCAATCATTTCGCTCTAGCTTCTTTTTTTGTGCTGGTTTTTGGCAGGCGTTTTCGCCGTATCAATTGGCTGCTGTGGGGCTGGGCAGCGTCTATCGCTTATGGGCAGGTGTATGTGGGCGTGCATTATCCACTCGATGTGTTTGCCGGGGCTTTATTGGGGACTTTTATTGGTTTTCTTTGTTTTGAGGTGATGGGGAGCGTCAGTCGGGAATAATTTTTCCACATCCATCAAATTATTTTTGTAAATTGCGTATCTGAACGGCAATAAGGAATGATAGATATATCACATTGGAAGAAAAAGTAAAAATAGTTTGGTCATTTTTTGCTGCTTGAAAAGCATTTTTAATGAACTATTCTAACTATTATTTTGTATAATAATGTGTGATGTTCTATAATGATGATTATAAAACATCAAAAGATATTTAAGAAGTCCCTGTTTTCAGGGATAGCCAACATGCACTGTAATGGTTTTGTTTCAATAGTCTGCTTAACAGTAGCTTTAACAGCTTTAAAATTGAAAACTTATTTTCTAACTAAAAAAGATTTGCCTATGAAACAAGTAATAAATTTAACCAGTACACTCCGAGAAAAGATTTGTGCAATTATTGAAACGATATGGAATATTGGAACATCCATTACAGCTGCTGTTGTGTTTGGCAAAAAAATGTAAATTGAGAAAAAATTAAATTGATTATGACACTTCATATCCAAATATTAAATCCCAGTGCCAAAAATTTACTAAATGAATTAGAGAAACTAAATTTAATTCGCATAAAAAGAAAGGATGAATCAAAACCTGATTTCCTTGATTTAGTGAAGAACATAAGGCAGAAAAAAAAGGGAGGAATGAGCTTGGAAGAAATCTCAAAAGAAGTAGAAGCGGTTAGGCTTAAGAGGTATCAAAATAAAGGAAAATAACCTCAATGCGTGTTATTTTAGATACCAACCTCTGGATAAGTTATCTGATATCAAATCGTCATGTCCGATTAGATGAATTAATTGAGTCCGATGAGTGTGTTTTACTTTTTAGTGCCGAACTTATCAATGAATTTGTTATAGTAGCTGAACGACCAAAGTTTGAAAAATATTTCAGTCAGGATGAAGTAATGAACTTAATTGAGCAAATCAATTCTGTCGGTGAGTTAATTGAAGTGCATTCCGACTTACAGTTGTGTCGAGACGAAAAAGATAATTTTTTGCTCAATCTGGCAAAGGACGGAAATGCTGATTTTTTGGTGACTGGTGATAAAGATTTACTAGAAATAGCTCAAATCAATAATACCCAAATTCTTACCTATAAAGACTTTATAACCAAGTTGGACGAAGTTGATTAGCCACTAATAAACAACCGAGGGTTTTATTGGAAACCTTTATTGATTTTCTTTGTTCTGAGGTAATGGAGAAAATCCTTCTTATCCCCTATGTTTAACTGCGCACGAAAAGTCAGTTCATCTTCTTTTTCCAGCTTAAATCCTCTGTGTCGGAGTATTTCCAGCATTTGAATATTAGAAGAAAATACCAACGCATAAATTTGCTCAAAACCCATTCTTTTTGCAATATCTAAAACATAGGTCGTCATTATTGTACCAAGTCCTTTGCCCTGCCAGTTATCTGATATAATAATGGCAAATTCTGCCTTGGTGTTTGTTTCACCGACGATTCTCACAACAGCAATAATTTCCTTTTGAGATCCCTCTTGAATTTCAGCTACAATTGCCATTTCTCTTGAATAATCAATTTCAGTAAGCCGTTTGACAAGTGCATCGGATATTTTAGGAACATAGCCGAGAAATCGGTCATAAATACTTTCCTCAGACAACTGCGCCCTGAAACTATCAGCCTGCTTGCCGTCAATGGGATGAATAGGTCTTAATACGACCAAAGTTTCATCGTTTAATTGCACAGAACTGATATGTTCGACTGGATAGGACTTCATTTTATACAATCTTAGTTGTTAATACAAGGTAGTGAACAGTTTCTAATGCTTATTTGTTGTTTTAGCTATGAGAAAATATCTGTTAATTTTCTATGCTATTATTGCTTACACCGCCTGCTACGCGCCAGCGCCACAAAAAGAATTTACCGGTAAAAAGCAATTTAGAACAACAGACCCGTCGCGACTGTATTTCAAAAATATGCGTAGCACCTACTATTACCGTTCCCGCCGCCCCAATTCCAAAAAAGATATTTATCAACTCAAAAAAATCAGCAGCGCGACAGACCGCCCCATTTTAAAACCAGTCATCATCAACGATTGGCTGGCAGACCAGGCTTATATTTTTATTGAAAAAAATGACTACCCGCATTTCCATCCTGATACTTTGCAGGTATATTGGCTGGATGCCGACACGACGGGTATGTTTTTTATGACGACGCCGACTAAAGAGGCGCAATATGAGTTTGCCGGTGAAGTCTATGAAGCTTTGATGACTGGAAAGTCTCTGAAACTGAAAACAGATAAAGGCGAATTAATGCCTTTTTTGAATGAAGAAAAGGATGCGCTGCATTTTGTTACGATACTTCGGGATTATTATCGGCTGACGGAGGTGCGGTGAAGGGAGGGAATCTCGAAGTGGTTTTTGAGAGGGAGCTTTAGAAGGAATTTTTAATTCAATACCTTTAAAATCAGAATAAAGCAGGTCGTTCTTATTGTCACCAAAATAGTTTTTCAGAAAAGAAATAACCTCACTTATCTATCCGTTGGTAGCTTGTTTTCTTAGTTCTTGAAAATTCATAATGCTCCGTTTTATTGGTTTGTAATAAATTTCTTTGCAGCAAATTTTAAGGTTATAATTGAATACAAATACCCTTACGTATACAATATACATTAAATAATCAACTTGACCAAGAAATGAACTGTACCCCAAAAGTGTAGCTCAGCGTATAAACCATGGGCAGAATTAACCAGCCCCTAGCGGTATAATTTCCAAATCCTTCCGTATCTTTAAGCCACTAATAAACAAACGAGGAACTACCTGAATTCAACCAAACACCATTTTAAAATTGTAAAATTGATTGATTGCCCAGCTTTTGAATTTGAGTTTGAGTTTGAATTTGAGTTTGAATTTGACATTTGAGTTTGAATTTGTATTTCCTCTTTACTAAACCACGACTATGAAAATACCATTACCTGCCCTGTGCATTAGCGCAATGTTATGTCTATACACAAGCCTCAACGCTCAATGCCCCGAACAAGCCCCCGTATATCCAACGCCACAACCCGGAACATGCGGTGCAGCGGAATCCAGCCTCAGCATCGCCCCATATTTTGATGTTTGCCAAACCATCTGCCTCGATAATACAGGCGTAGGCGCGAGCGGACAGGTCGGTGACCTCTCCTGCATGGGGGGAAGCGATGCGAATGACCTCTGGATACACGCCGAAAATCTATACAATGCCGTACCTGGATACGATGGCTCCATTGGACTACGCTGGGTAAACTGGCCCAATAAAGCCACAGGAGCATTGCCGCCCTACGTAGCCATTCACGCAGAAGTAGATGCCAACCTCGCAGGAACAGCCATCAACGTCATCGGTATCAACTGTGGCGATGGTTTTATTATTGAAAATGCCATCTGCCTGCCACCAGAGCAACCCGGACAACAGTTCTACGCAGTAGCCGGAACTTTCCCAACACTAGCTGAACTCGACCCTGTTGTAGATGCCCAGGGCGGAATTGATTTGGACTTGAATGACATCAATTACTGGATACAATTTGTAAGCAGCGATGGTGGGCAAGGGGAAATCTGCTTTGAAGTCTCGACTTATGAAGCTGGTTCACTTTGCGGCGATGCTATCTCGTTGCCTCTAAGTGGTTCGGCAGGTATAATGACAGGTTCGACTTCTGGCTGTTTGTGCGATGCAACAGTTTACGGTGGTCTGGCGAGTACCGTGAACAACCTACCCGTACCTTGTGGCATGGAATCGGCTTCCGCGCTTTGGTACGAAATCAATGCAACTTACGATTGCAATATCATCAGTGCAGATGTTTCTGTCTGGGGCGGTTCTGATGATTATAATGTCGCTATTTTGAGCGGCGTCAATTGTCCTGGAGATAATGGCACAAATCCAATTACAGGAGCAGCTGTATTTACACCTGGACAAACGCTGGAACTGGGTACAGTTGTCGAATCTTCTGCCTGTGGCACAGCCGCTGTCACTGCTCAATCGCTGCCTGCCGGAATCTATTATATCTATGTTTCCGGTGCTTCTGAACGCCCAACTTTTACGCTTGACGTAACTGTTGAAGATGGCGCAACAGGGGCAGGAATGGCTTCTTCCGGACAAAATGGAACAAATGTTTGTTCAGGTACGACTATGCAAGTCAGTACTTCGGGAGCAGTATTGCCATTAAGCGCGAACGGACAGAGTGTTGCCTGGTTTTACGATGAAAATATCAATTTTAACCCTTATAATAATGAAGGAACTTATGCAGGTTCAGGGACAAATAATGTCGATTTGAATCTGCCGACCAATACAGGTTGCGATGAAATTACCATTTATATAAAAGGTATAGTTTCTGATGATGGCACTTCGGCTGTCGCCAATTGCACCGCAGTATCCAATGTCTTGAATGTAACCGTTTATCCAGAAATAGGAACGTCAAGTGTCCTGAATCAGCAATGTCTGATTACAGTTGCCGGACGTTGCCCCGACTTTACCGTCAATGGAAATGCTGGCTCCGACACTTATACAGGCACAGCCGCAGAAGATGGCAATACGATTAGTTTTATTATTTCCAATGGCTTGACTGATTGTAATGAAACAGCCTTTGAAACACTGACTTGCGGGAGCACAAGCTGCGCCCAGCCTTCTGGTTCAGCTATGTCGATTTGTGATACCAATGATCCTTTTAATTTTTACATTGAAGTCAGTTTTACAGCAGGATCGGCAAGTAGCTATCTTGTGACGGCAAGCGACGGGAGCGCGATTCCGTCCAATGGGGGTACAGTACAACTCGGTCCATTTGCGAATGATAACACCATTTCTGTCAGCATTGACAATACAGAAGATCCTTCTTGTAACCTGCCGCTGGGCAATTTTACCAATAACTGCAATCCTTTATCCTGTCCAAATCTCACGTCCACAACTGCAAGTACATCAGGCGATGTGTGTAGTGGTGATTTAGTCATTTTGCAGGCGACTGTCGATCAGGGTATATTGGGAACAGATTATGCCATACAATGGCTGGTCAATGATGAGCCGATTCCCGGCGCGACTGTGCTGACTTATAATTATGACTTTTCAACTAGTCAGAACTGTGCGCCAGAAGTCCAGTCTTTTTCGGCTGAGATCACCTGCCTTACGGCAAATGCTGCACCCGCAACCAACCCAACGATGGATGTGTCCGGTTTTGTAACAGTTTACCCCATACCACAATTAGGCATAGATTTTATACCAGATCCTTCCGGCTGTTCTGTTACTCCAATTGATAATTGCGGCGGACTAGTTATCACGAACTCACCAGTGAGTGACCCTATGCCAGGCGATGCAGCAGTTACCGTAAATTACACGGTTTCCCTGACAGGTGCGCCTGCGGGATGCGCTGCAACAGGTACATACACGATAGAATGTGAAGCTTGTGGCAGCGATGCCGGAGCAGGTGTCAATGCAACGGATAATGTGTATTGCGATGGAGAAACGTTCAGCCTTGCGACAGATGGAGCGACACTTGAAAATGGTTATACAATAGGTTACGCAGTTAGCACAACCAATCCATTCAATAATCTGGAATCGACTGTGATAGATGCGGTGAATACAGGAAATGTGATTGGCCCTTACACAGCAGCAGATGTTGTTTCGCTGACCAATGGTACAGATTATGGACCAGGAACCTTCTATTTTACGCCATTCACCAGCCTTAATCTGGATAATTCCCAAGTCCTGTTTTCTCAATCTGGTTCTTTAGAGTCTTCTACTATTTTTGATGTAGAATCAGTTAATATTACGATACCAGAACAAATTTACTGCGCGGGTGTAACGGAATTTAACATCACCTTCACGGCAACACAAACAAGTGGAGGAGGAGATCCGATTGATGAAATTAGCGGTTTGTTTAGCAATGGAGGAGGAAGTGGTTTCAATGAAACATTATCCAATTATAGCAATAACCCTTCCGGGCAATCTGTTTATCTGGAAATTTCCAGTAGCTTTGGCGCGACTGTCGCGTATAGTCTGACCGTCAGTTATGCAGGTGATTATTCATTTCCAACTTTATGCCTCTCTTGCGATGATGTTGGCAATTCAGTTGTTGTAGAATTATTACCTGAAATTATATTGGGAACACCCACGCAACCACAAGTATGTGCTGGAGAGCAATTAGATTTAACCAGCTTAAATCCATCGTCTAATCTAGTCGGAACATTCAATTGGTATGATGCTGACCCCAATTCAGGTGGCATGTTAATCACAAATCCATCAGCTATTACACCGACGAATGGCGATGAATATTGGGTGCTTTTTGAAGCAGACGCTGATCCGACTTGTACAGCTTCAACAAGTTTAGTTATCAATACCACAGCTTTGCCTAGTCTCAATGCAATTCCCAATCAGCCAGCCTTATGCCTCGGCGATGTGGTTGATTTGACTCAATTGGAAAATAGCATAAGCAGCGACCCTGGCATTTTTACTTGGTATCGTGGCAATCCGCAAACCGACCCTTTTGCAGTCCAATTGACCAGCGCAGCAGCGATGAATCAGTCGCCGGCTGCTGGCACGACTTACGTGGCCGTTTTTGCAGGAACTTCTGGCTGTTCCAATCAGGTCAGTACCACTTATACCGTAAATAATCCGCCACAACTCACACCTATTTTGAGTCAAAGTCTCTGTAGCGGAGCTATTTTTGATTTGACTTCCGTCGAATCTAATCTTGCAGGAGGATTGATAGGAACATTCACCTGGTACGACAGCAATCCAGGTACAGGTGGCACGCAAATCAGTGACCCGACAAATGCGATGCCCAATGACGGAGACGAGTATTTTGCAGTATTTGAAGATGCGAATACCAATTGTACAAACAGCATTGGCGTCAGCTTCACGAATCTACCCGCACCTATGCTCAATCAACCAGCTACACCTGCAGCGCTTTGTGTAGGCGCAGAAGTTGATTTGACGACCTACGAGCCGGGCATTATTTTATCGCCGGGTACATTTACCTGGTATCTCGATGGACAGGAAGTTGTTGAACCTGATGAAGTCATTCCGACTGACGGGCAGACTTATGTCGTAGAATTTGAAGATGCACTGACGGGCTGTTCAGCTACAACAAGTTTGACCTTTACGGTTTTGGATAATCCAATATTAAACACTGTAAGTCCAAATCCATTTTGTGGTATGGAAATGATTGACCTGACGGCTTATAATGCAAATGTTACCACTGATGCCGGTACATTCGACTGGTACCTCGGCAATCCACAGGCTGGCGGAACAGTCATTAATGACCCTACAAATGTGATTCCTCAAAATCTGGATGATTATTGCGCTTTATTTACGGCTGCGAATGGCTGCACAGGTATTGCCTGCTTTACAGCCACCGTATTTGCAGAAGTTTCAGGTGTGACCGCCAGCTTCACTTGCAATGCAGGACTAGGAACATTAGCAGTAGATTATACCAGTGCAGCAGGCGGAAATGGCACGTATCAGATTGCCAGCAATTCGCCAAACACAGACGGAGAAGTCTTAGCAGATGGCACAGCCTGGACCATCATTATAGAAGACTCCAATGGCTGCGCACAAGCTGAAGTACTCACCGGCACCATCGCCTGCCCAGTTGGTTTGGAGGATGTACTAGCACAAAACAGCCTAAGCATTTATCCAAATCCAACAAGCAACCAATTTCAGGTAGAATTTGACCTGCTGGCAACGAATATGGTGCAATTGACAGTACAAAACATACTCGGACAAGCCGTTTATCAAACGGAACAAACTTTACTTAATGGAGCATATCAACACAGCATAGACATGTCAGACCTTGCATCTGGCGTATATTTGCTGAGCATCTCAGTAGGAGAGGAGCGACTGGTGAAAAAGGTGGTTCGGAAGTAAGAAAGAATATCGAATATTAAAGTCAGGCTTCACATAGCTTCGTCGCCAAAACTGCATGATGACCTAGAAACCTTCAAGCAGTTTTGGAGGTTAAATCCACTCTTGTAATCTTTGCAAAAATCCGATGACCAGGAGTTTAGCAGTATTTGTGGCGACTTATCTTGTCGCACCGTTCACATTGTTGTCGGCTGCCTTCTTTTTTTATTTATCTCCTTCCAATAATTTCGTAAAAGATAAAGATGCTAATTTATAATCTCCATTCTCCTTTTTATATACCTCTGTTACCATAAATGGATTGGTGACTTCATTGCCTCCAACAACAGCTAACAATGTAATTTTATTCAATAGAATTGCCGTGTTTCCAATTACATTTACTGACACTTCGTGAATATCAGCTTTTTTATAATGAATCATTCCACCTTTAATAATATCTATTTCTCTTTCTTTCCCCCAACTTCCTCCCATGTGAACAAAAACTGAATTTTTATGAAATAATCCTTCAAGTTTTTCTACATTCTTATCCGACATCCATTTCCATTTTTGTTTGGAAAGTTCAATGATTCGTTTTTCAGGATTAGCTTTGGCTGCAATCTTATGGGTGTCCCGAACTTTGCTAAATGTCAAGTCTAATAATTTCCAATTATTTTCTTCTTTCTTATAAATTTCGGTAACTGTAAATTCATTTGATACATCATCTCCTCTGACATGTGCTATCAAAGTAATGCGATTCCAAAGGACGGCAGTATTATCAAAGATTTCCACAACGACATCATGAACATCAGCTTGTTTGTACCAAATACTTCCTGATTCGATAATTTCAAGTTCTCTATCTTTATTCCACGTTCCACTCATGTGAACAAATTTTGATTTGTCGTGAAAAAGTGTAGCCAACTTATCTACATTTTTTTCTGACATCCATTGCCATTTCGCTTTTGAAAGTTCTTTAATTTCTTTTTCAATAGCCATTTCTTGGGCATAGGGAAATTGTATTCCAATGAGAATTAAAAATAAACTAATTGCAATTTTCTTCATTTTTTTTTCTTTAAAAAATCTATTTGCTAAATAAACAACATTTTTTGATTAACCTCTGCTATTTTTTTTGGTTGCCGACGCTTTGTGTGTGCCTCGAATGGACACCGTTATCCAAAGGTAATAAATTTGGATATACTTTACTCTGTGGAGATGTAAGTTCTCCTTACGCTGTGGTAAATAAAGGGAAAACTAAAAATTCTGAGGATGTCCGGCTACCTACGGTTTCGTACAACATCAGCTTCATGCTTGGTGCTGCGCACCGCATGAAGCCTTATTTATTCTTAAAAGAACACAATTTCCCAATTTCTTGTTCGTTTAAACGTACAGGCTGCTTTAGCTGCCTATAATTAGAAGCGACGGCTAAGTCGTCGGTACGTTAGTACGCTAAAAAATCAAGATGAAGTATAAAATTCTTTCTCTTTTTCTCCTTGTCTTATGTGTATTATGCACGATGTCCACGTCTGCAACGGCGAAAGGTATATCGCTGGAAGCTTACGAAGATTCTTTGAAAATTTTGGCAAAAACAGTGATGGAAGATACCATTGCCGAAGTCCGCATAGAGACGGCAAAACTATTCAAGGAAACGCTGGAAGATGCGCTGAAAAAGCCAGGGTCTTTTGCGTATCCTTTTGATTCGCTGAAAACGATTTCTATCCAGCAGCCGCCTGATAATAAATTTCGCATTTTTACCTGGCAGTTGTGTAAGGATTCTGACACCTTTGAATATTTTGGTTTTATACAAATGAATGATTCCAAAAAACCAAAGGTTTATGCACTGACGGACAAGTCGGAAAAAATTCGCAATCCCAATCAGGAAGTACTGACGACTCGCAAATGGTATGGTGTATTGTATTATAATATTCGTCCATTTACCAAAAGGAAAAAAAATAAATATTACCTGGTTTTTGGCTTTAATGCCCATTCTTATACGGAGCGGGTCAAGGTGCTTGATGTACTGTATTTTCAAAATGGCAGACCGAAATTTGGTGCGCCTGTGCTGATTACGCAGGAAGAAGGGCGTCCGCAGGAAACTGCTAAGCGGTTTATTATGAAGTATGCAGCTTCGAGTGCGGCTACGCTGAATTATAATGAAGAATTGGATATGGTGGTGTATGACCACTTGATTATGTTTGGTAGTCCGCATCAGCAGGAAGGGATTACGATGATGCCGGATGGTAGTTATCATGGATTCAAGTATAAAAAGGGAAAGTGGTATGGTATAGAGAAGGTGTTTACACAAACGCAGGAGAATGCGCCGGTTGTGCGGCCTACGCTTGGGCGAGGGCGGAAGACAAATCCTATTTTGGGTCCGGATTGAGTTTGGAAAAGATTCTGATGGATATAAAAATGCCTCGGCTGGAAAACCAGTCGAGGCATTTTTTATACGCAGTTTAGAACTGCTCTTTAATTATCGAATCAGAGAGAATTTCTTCACCGCTTTTCCTTTATCTGTTTGTATGATTACAAAATAAGTTCCTGCTGCCTGTCCGCTGATATTCATAGGAACTCTTAGGTTCGTGCCTTCTCTGTAGAGCGCAGCGATGCCTTGTCCTAATGTATTGTATACAAATATGTCAGCTTTTTCAAACACTGTAAAATCTAATGCAATCGTAAATTCACCTGTTGATGGATTTGGGTATAATTCAAAATTAGTGAGGTTTTCTAAATCATAAGTACCTGTATATTCCTCAACACTGACGCTGCCGTTTATGGTACAGCCATTTGCATCTGTAATGGCTACGGTATAAGTACCTGGTGCTAGTCCTGTAGCGGTTTGTCCAGTTTGTCCGTCACTCCATTGGTAACTGTATGGTGGTGTACCACCTGAAACATTGACGGATGCTGTTCCATCATTGCCACTAGACGGCATAGTATTATAAGTCAATGACATAGGTGAAGGTTCGGAAACCACAACTGTCAATACGCCAATA
This sequence comes from uncultured Saprospiraceae bacterium, assembly GCA_937951615.1. Lineage (GTDB taxonomy): Bacteria > Bacteroidota > Bacteroidia > Chitinophagales > Saprospiraceae > JAHDEO01. The sequence goes on from CALFBH010000077.1 coordinate 46,612, forward strand.
CATCCATTTGCATCTGTAACAATCACCGTGTAAGTATCTGCTGGCACATTACTGAGGTCTTCTGTTGTTGCACCATTGCTCCAACTATAATTCAGTGGTTGTGTGCCATTACCGACATTGATATCCACTATACCGTCACTATTGCCATTACAACTGATACTCGTTTGAGAACCTGTATTCAAAGTAACCACTGGTCCTGAATTTTGACTGGTCAGTGTGCCTCCCGATACTGTGCTACAGTTATTGGCATCAATTACGGTCACGGTATAAGAACCAGATGACAAGCCGCTAATCGCAGGTGCAGTATCGCCTGTATTCCAGTTATAAGTAAATGGAGGTGTACCACCTGAAGCAATCGCTGTTGCGCTACCGTTATTAGCACTACATGGGCTGTCCTGTGTTTGTACATTGACATTCAATGCAGCAGGTTCATTGACCACGATGGACTGAATATCTGTACACGTTCCCTGTGTAACTGTTACGGTGTAATTTCCGCCAGTCAGACCATTGATGCTTGAAGCTGTTGAGCCAGTATTCCAGAGGTAATTAAATGAGCCAGCTGTAGTAACAGAAGCCGAGCCATTATTATCTCCATTGCAAGTCAGGTCGGTAGCATCTAGTGCGACCGCCAATACACCTGAATCATTTATTGTGGCTGTAGCAATATCATCACAACCTAAAGCATCCAAGACGCTTACCGTATAAGTGCCAGGCGCCAATCCGGTAATCGTTTGCGTAGTTCCACCTGTATCCCATGAATAGGTATAAGGTGCTGCACCACCAGTTCCTGTAGCTGTAGCCGTACCACTTGCTGCTCCACAGGTTGCATCAGTTGTTGTGATCGTCCCTGCTACAGTACAAATACATCCATCAGCTACTTCAATTGTAATTGGGTCAGCTACACAACCATTAGCATCAATACAATTTAAAATATAGACACCAGCATCAAGTCCACCAAATGAACCACCAGAGACAAAAGTAACTCCGCCATCAATGCTACATTGGTAAGGTGGTGTACCGCCGAAAAAAGTGGCATCAAATGAACCATCACCACCTAGGCAGCTTGTTGGATTCACAATTGTGCTGCCTTGCATAATTGGCGCAGCCCCATCTACAACAACAGATTGAGCTAATGCACAACCATTGGCATCAGTCACTGTAATTGTGTATGTGCCCGCACATAAATTATCCTGAAAAGCAGTCGTGTTGCCATTATCCCAAAGATAAGTATAAGGCATGGTGCCACCTATAACCACGGCTGCTGCCTGTCCATCACATACACCAGGACAAGATTCAGGTGCGCTATCCACAGTCACATCTGTAAGTCCAGGAATGTCGAGTATAGTCTGTTCTGCGGTTGCGCTACAACCTGCTATATCTGTTACGGTTACAGCATAAGTTCCGGCACAAAGTCCAGTTGCTGTTTCTGTTGTCTGGCTGAATGCATTAGCATCCCATTGATACGTATAAGGAGCGATGCCATTACTTGGGATAGCCGTTGCCGAGCCACTACATAAAGTAATCAATTGGCAGAGAATATCTTCTCCTGTTGTGCTAGCGGTCAGTACACAATTGCCGCAGGCATCAGCTACTTCTACTTCTGTAATTGTTGTACAACCATTATCATCCGTTATGGTCACTATATATAAACCTGCAGTTAATCCTGTTGCAGTCATCGTTGTTTGGCTGCCTGTTGCTACATCCCATTCATAAGCCAAAGCTCCTGTTCCTCCACTTGCAGTAGCGGTTGCTGTACCATCATTGCCAGCACAGGTTTCCGGTGTAGCGGAAGTAGTAGCGACAATAGCTGTTGGTTCTCCTATCGTAGCAGAAGCAGTCGTCTGACAATTTCCTGTGGCATCTACTACAGTAACAGTATAAGTTCCGGGGCATAAACCTGTTGGATCTTCTACGGTTGAACCATCGCTCCAAGTATATACAAAAGGCGCGGTGCCACCTGTTACAGTAAGATCAATAGAGCCGTCACACAGACCGTTACAACTTGCATCTGTTGCTGTAACTGCTGCACTCAATCCATTACAGCCACAATCATTATCTACGGTCACAATAGCATCTGTTGCGCAGCCATTAGCATCTAGCACCAGAACCGTATAAGTTCCTGCGACCAAGCCAACTGCCGTCATACTTGTTTGATTTCCTGTATTGGCATCCCATTGATAAGCATAGGGTGGAATGCCTCCAGTTGCGGTGACTGTTGCTGTACCGTCTTGTCCTGCACAGGTCTCAGCGGTCGCTGATATACTTGTGACAATTGGAGAAGGTTCAGTAATTGTTGCCGTGACAGCAGTTCCACAAGTCCCTGTTGCGTCAATTACAGAAACAGTATAAGTTCCTGCACATAGACCTGTTGGATCTTCTCCCGTCGAGCCATCACTCCAAGTATAGGTATAAGGCGGTGTACCACCTGTCACGACTAAGTCGATAGCACCGTCGCAAAGTCCATTGCAAGAGATATCTATTACACTCGCAGTAGCAGCTATTGTACAACCTGTACAAACTTCTACTTCTATCATGTCAAGTACAGCGATTGTATCCGAAATACAATCATTGGTCGCTATAAGAGCTACACCAAATATCCCTTCTGTGTCATAGGTCACTGTTATATCTTCTGTGGTAGCGGATGAAGGCGTGCCACCTTGTATAACCCATTCGTAATCTGTCGCATCAGTCGATTGATTTGTGAACGTAACCATATCTCCTGTACATATCGTGGTCGGCTGATTGGGTGTAAATGCCGCAGTAGGTTCAGTTCCTAGAACTGGTACAATCAAGTGGGTGAATGGAAAAGTCCAAACAGCTTCATAAGTAGCCCATGCACCTGTTGCGTCTTGGATATACCCTGTACCAGGTGAAGGTGCATCAGCAACAGGAGGGTTTTGTACAAAGTCTATTGTACTCGTCACAATTCCTATTGTATCTCCCGCTGTTGTCGGCACTTGCATTCCAATGAAAAATTCCTGATTAGCTGGTAAAGCTACGTAAGGATTAAATTCTACCCAGTATAATGGGCTGGTCATATTTGCAGTAGCATCATCCAAAAAGGTCTGAATGTCCTGCATCAACACAGGTGCTACGCCCAATACGCTACCTGGCGCACCAGCAACTGCATCCCATATCGTCACATCTACTGTGGACGTTGCAGGGTTGGCAATGTCTAATCCTTCAAAGTAGAAATAAGCGCCTTTTATTGTTGAATTTGCACCAGGATAAACATAATAATCTGCATAAGCCTGATCGCCTAATGTATTTGTACCAGAAAGCAGACCTGCATCTGGCGCAGGTACGCCAAACAGAGCCGCTGTGTATAAATCAAAGTCATAATTAGAAATACTATCACAACCCATCGCACAAGCATCTCCTACTGGTACTTGCGCTGTGGCGGAACAGCCGTTTGCATCTGTTATAATGACGGTGTAAGTGCCTGCTGCCAGTCCGGTAGCGGTAGCCATCATCTGTCCATTGTCCCACATATAGCTATAGGGTGCAGAACCTCCTGCTCCTGCTGCCGTTGCTGTTCCATCTTGTCCTGCACAGGATTCTGGTGTAGAAGAAGTCGTCATCACTGTAACTGTATTCGGTGTGCCAGCTACTGTAACATTTGCGACCTGCGTACATTGAGGATTGCCTGAATCCGTTACAGTAACAGTATAAGCTCCTGCCGATAAGCCTGTGGCAGTTGCTGTAGTTTGGCTTCCTGCTCCAATACTCCACTGATAATTATAAGGTGCTGTTCCCAGCGTAGCGGCAACCGTTGCTGTACCATCTTGTCCTGTACAGGATTCGTCTGTAGCGGAAGTACTGACTGTCAAATCGCAGCCTGAACATGAGTTAATAATCACTGCACTGGAAAAGCCAAGCGAATCTTCCATACAGCCATTAATCGCAATCAAGCTAAAATCATAGGTGCCAGGTGTACTATACGTCACGACTGGATTTTGCATTGTCGAGGTATTTGGACTACCTCCAGGAAATTCCCACATATACATTTCTACATCAGTTCCTGTAGCAGCGAAGCTTACTTGATCTCCGTCGCAGGCTGTTGCAGTGGTGGGCGTTATCGCAACGCTTGGTGCAGTACCTAAAACAGGCAAAACCAGGTGAGCCATCCCAAGTCCCCAGCTGCTAGCATCATCATAAGCATACCAGTCGTTATCGCTCCATTGCTCCCAGGCTGTAGCTGGACTTTGCTCGCCGTCAGCATTCGTAATTAAAGCAATGGTATCTGCGCCTGTACCGGCAAATTCAATCCCTATGAAAAACATTTGTGAAGCTGGAATAGCTACTGGATTCGGAAATTCTATATAAGCGGTATTCGTTCCACCTGCAATTAAGTTCACAATATCTTGATATAAAACAGGGACAGTTTCGAGTGCTGCTCCTGGTGTTCCACTTGTGCCATCTCGCATAACGACATCAAAGGTAGAAGTTGCCGAACCAGCAAAAGCTGTTCCGAAGCCCATGTAGACACCTTTTACATCAGAATGAATACCTCCTGTGTAATCGAAATAATCGGACTTCCCTATATCTCCATAGCCATTTTGTCCAGATATATATCCACCATTATTACTGCCGATTAGACTTGGCGTATCATTTATAATATCAAAATTTCCAATGGTATCACAAATTGCATTACATGAGTTGCCAATCGTAATGTTTGCTGTATATACACAAATATCACTATCTGAAACAACTACAGAATAAGAACCTGGTGCAAGCCCAGTTGCTGTTTGTCCGGTCTGGTTACCAGCCGCAGCATCCCATTGATAAGTATAAGGAGCTGTTCCGCCTGTAGCACTGACGGTTGCTGTTCCATCCCCTAAAGCACAAGACTGATCGGTGCCAGTTGTTGTTGCGCTAAGGTCGCAGCCATTACAAGGCGCGTAAGTTCCGCCTAGGGTCAAAGCTCCTGTATTATCAGGATCTAGCCAGGGTTTGAGTTGTTCAGTTGCTGGTGTTCCGTTTGATGTCCAGTGATAGGACATTTTTCCATACTGATCGGGGCTAGACTGTGCCGTACAAAAAGACGATCCACCCGTCAAAGTACCCACCAGTTGACCTGCTGAGTTGGCAATCATAGAACCAGAAGAACCGCCTTCTGTGACGCCCCAGCCATTTCCGTTTGCTGACCAGACGACCTGCCAGTGAGAGCCTGCTGCTGATCCCCACTGCGTACTTGTCAGGTTGGAAGAATAAGTGGAAATTTTCATAATATCGCCAGCCGGGTGATGCAGACAAGCGCCTGATCCGCTGGTTGTATTATTGGCGTCCCAGCCTAGGTAATATACACCATAAGAAGCTGGTGGCTGGCTACTCAATTCCAATAAAAGAAAATCGGAGCCAGAGTTTCCTCCACCATCATTACTATTCGATATTGCGGTACATCCTGAGATAGACTGATTGGCTAAAGTACCTTCAGAGCCAGGATTGGTACAATCTGGAGCTTCATAATTAAAATAAAAAACCCATTGATTCAGGTTAGAAGCAGAAGTCAGTACAGAGCCATCAACTCCACAATGAAGGGCTGTCAGAAAATAAGGCGTACAATCTTGTCTAACATTATTGACCAATGAACCTGAACAAAAGCCGAAGCCCTGGTTCACCCGAACCAAAATACGTGCAACTGCATTTTTCTCATCCTGCCAGTCATCTCCTGCTGGTGAACAATTGACATTGACCTCGCAGCCTTGCGAATCACCGAAGTCGCGCGTTTCCCGTAAGGAAGTTACTCCGCGATAGGCATAACCAATGTCTGAAATACTCAGTCTTGCAGCATCTGTTGTTCCCGCAGGTTCGTAGTATTCTATAATGAGTGTATTGTCCCGAATCTGATCGGTGGAAAATTCTGTTCCATTTTTCGGATTATTTTGGTGCGTGTATGCACCTAATATTTGTTCTTTATATTCATTGTATAAAAACAATTTTGCGCCAACAGGCATATAAAAATCATCGAAATAAGGATTAAGTGCTTTGGCTTCATTATTTGCCTCAATTTTAAGTCTCCAAAGTCGATCACCGTTTGGCAAAGTCTGCCAGAGACCACTATTGTCTGTATTATAATCTACAGGAATTAAACGTCCGATTTTGTAGAATCCGCCATCAGCTTCATCTTCTTCACGGATTTGTTCCAGGTTGAGTGTTGGCAGCCATTCCGAGGGGATATTATTATTAAACCCTTTAGCTGTAAGGCTAAAGCTTGGCGGTGTTCCTCCTTCGCTGATTTGGGCATATAGCCCGATACTGCTTAGTAGAAACAATACAAGTAGGGGTAAAATCAAACGATTCATAGTTAGCATTTTGTGTTTAGAGTAAGCAAAATTAAAGACTTGACTCTTGTGAATAAAACTTGTAAAGGGTGTGTTATGAATTGGGGTGCCAAATTAGGGATAATTTATTACTTATTATGCTCTTTCAAAAGCGTTTTTTTCTAATTTGACTTTAATTCATTATATATATATAAACGCCTCAATGCCATTAAGCATTGAGCCGTTTTATAAATAAAAGAATATAAAATATTACAGAAGGTTTAGCAAACTCGCTTCTCACAAAGCCTTAACGAAAGTTTACAAAACCATAGCAATTAGTGAATCAGTGAAAACTTCTTCACGGCTTGCCCTTTGTCTGTTTTTATTATAATAAAATAAGTCCCTGCTGCCTGTTCGCTGATATTGACTGGAATCTGTAGGTTTGTGCCTTCTACATAAAGTGCAATAATCCCTTGTCCCAATACACTATAAATAGCAAGATCAGCTTTTTCAAACGCATTAAAATCTAATGCAATCGTAAATTCTCCATCAGATGGGTTTGGATATAGCTCAAAACTGTTTAGGTTTTCCAGGTCATAAGTTCCTGTGTAAACTTCTATACTGACGCTGCCATTCACGGTACAGTTATTTGCATCAGTAACGGCTACCGTATAAGTGCCTGGTGATAATCCTGTTGCCGTTTGTCCAGTTTGTCCATTGCTCCACTGATAAGTGTAAGGCGGTGCACCACCAGATACATTGACAGAAGCCATACCATCATTACCGCTTGACGGTATCGCATTATAATTCAATGACATCGGAGATGGCTCACTTACCAGAACAGAAAGCACTCCAATACAGCCATTGGCATCTGTGGCAACTACAGTGTAAACATCCGCAGGCACATTACTTAAATCTTCTGTACTTGCCCCATTGCTCCAGCTGTAAGTTATAGGCGGTGTCCCTGCGGTGATACTAATATCAACCGCTCCATCACTATTGCCAGGACAACTTACGCTAGATTGTGAGCCGGGCGTCAGGATAACAACTGGTCCTGAGTTTTGGCTATTGACTGTTCCTCCTGAAGTGGCTGCACAATTATTGGAATCAACTATAGTTACGGTATAAGAACCCGAGACTAATCCACCAATCGTTTGTGTATTGTCTCCTGTGTTCCATGTATAACTGAATGGCGGTGTACCACCTGAGCCAATTGCTGTTGCTGCTCCGTTATTATCACTACATGGGCTGTCTTGTGCCAATACATTTCCATTCAGTACTGTTGGTTCATTGACGGTCACAGATTCAATATCTGTACAAGTTCCTTGAGTTGCGGTAACCGTATAAGTGCCGCCCGAAAGTCCATTGATGGTAGAACCAGCACCCCCATTACTCCAAACATAATTTATAGCTCCCGTTGTCGTTACAGAAGCCGAACCGTTATTATCTCCATTACAAGCAATATCCGTTGTAGCCAATTGAACATCAAGTATATTGACATCATTTACAGTAGCAGAGCTGATAACATCACAACCAATTGCATCCATTATGGTCACGGTATAAGTGCCAGGTGACAGTCCGTTAATCGTTTGTGTATTTCCTCCTGAGCTCCAGGTATAGCTAAAAGGTGCATCTCCTCCTACTACATTAACTGTAGCACTACCGTTTACTTCTCCGCAGGTAGCATTTACCGTAGATATAGTAGCATTTATGGCACAATTACATCCATCAAGAATTTCAAGTGAGATTGGAGCGACTGTACATCCGCTCGCATCAAGCCCTTGTATGGTATAAGTTCCTATGCTAAGTCCTGCAAAACTTCCACTTGTGACAAAGGTGACTCCTCCATCAATACTATATTGATAAGGCGGCGTACCTCCCATAAAGCTAATGGAAATTGATCCATCCCCTTGTGCGCAAGTAGTCGGTGTAAGTATTGTGCTGCCCTGCATTGGGACAGGAGGTCCATTTACTGTTATACTTTCTACTAGTTCACAGTTGTTCTGATCATTTACAGTAACCGCATAAGTTCCTGCGGTAAGTCCGGTTGCTGTTTGGGTGTTTTGCCCTCCGGCATTGGCACTCCACTGATAGGTGTATGGTGCTAATCCTGAAGCAGGCGTTATGGTCGCAGTGCCATCACCACCAGCACAGGTCGTTGCATTAGTCGAATTTGTTGTTGTCGTAAAGCCTACACAATCCAGATTGACATTACAAACTGTTGAGGTCAGCAGATTTACCCTTCTCGGAGAGTTCATCAATACAGTCATCATCCTGTCTTTTTGGTCAAAAGTGAATATATTAAAACAGGCATCATCTGAATAATCCATATAATTTTCCACCATGTCTTGTATGCCATCACAAGTCGTTGAATTAGGACAACCGAAATTCGCTCCCTGCGATTGCGGGGTGTCGGCACAGTAGTCATCCCCGCAAAAACTATCTCCCCATATATGTACTAAGCCGAGCCAATGTCCTGCTTCATGCGTAAGCGTTCTTCCGGCAGCATAAGGTCCTCCGGTGGGATAAGGTGTCGTGGTGCTTCCAACTGCAGAGTATAAGATCACACATCCATCTGTATTGGCAGCTCCTCCGCCTGGCCCCGGCAAGGTGGAGTTACTTGGAAATTGTGCATAACCTAATAGTCCATAGCCCAGATTCATGACCCATACATTAAAATACTGCTCTGGATCCCATATTGTAGTTGGTTTGATGGTATTGTCGATATAATTGGGACCATAAGGCGGATTCGTCAAGCCAGCAGAACTGGCTAGTATCCGATTGATACCGGGTTCTGCAAGCGCGTTGCCATTCGGGTCGATTGCTGCTGGACAAAATTCAATTTCGGTATCTGCTCCTACAGGGTTACTGTTGTCTCCCGAAGTACCGGGTGTTTTTCTATAATCAAAATTGAGTTGTTCAATTTGAGCATTAATATAAGTTGCTGCTATGTTGTCTGGTCCATTATTGTGGACGACGTGAAAGATGATTGGAATTGTCGCAACTGGCATTTGAGCACTTCGCTCTGCTTTCATTTGTACCATAGCCTCTCGAAGCCAGGCTTCGAATTCATCATCCTGTGCAAATTCGTCAGGATATTGAGTCTTCAACCAGTCGTGATGTTCCACGGTTCCACACCTTGTATCTGTAATAATTAAAGGATTGTCTTCAGGACTTGGAGTGGCTAGTTGAGTAAATCCTACAGTATGTAAAAGGAATACTGCTGGAAGCAAAAGTAATGGTATTTTCATAAGTCAATAAGTTTAAAAGAGTTGTATCTACTAAAGACATTAGTACTGAATCAACTTAAAAGTAACTTTTGCATTTTCAATATTAGAAAATTTAGTTTCCAATAAATTGCGACGTATGATAATATCTTCTTTTCCAAATGGAAGACCCATTAGTCTATTAACTTCCCCACGCATTTTTTCGGGATTATCTGCAATATGACACAAATATTGCATACCTGTGTTTTGTACCATCAATGAATTAAGAAGACAAAAGCGTCCGCGATAGAGTGCATTGAGTAGTTTGAGCTTCATACCAGCAGCGTGGAAGGTGTACAGTAAATTGATATGTGCCTCTTGAATAAGTTGTTCCATTTCTATTTGTGGCACATTGGCTTTAAGTTGAATGTGAGAATATTTTGCAACTTCTACTTCCAGTTTATCTGGCGGATTTAGACCTACTATAATGAATGGGATACTATTTTCTTTAAAAACGTTTTCTATTAGGTAAAACGCTGCTTTGACATTGTCCTTCACACTCAGATCGCCATGAAATAAAACATATTTTCCCTTGCCGGGAATGATGTCTACAGTTTCATTTGGATGAAAAGCGGGTACATAATGCACTGCATCAAAGTTTCTTTTGAACCAAGTTGTATCATCAGGTGAAATCGCTAAGATATGATCCGCATGTTTAAGTACAGTTTTTTCTTCAAAACGCTTTAATTTTCGGCTTTCAGATTGAAAATACAATCGCTTTAGCGGCTTGGTTTCCATACCTGCCAAATTTGCATAATATTGGGTTTCTACATTATGCATCCGCACGATTTTTAGTCTGTTTTTTAGTTGGGGATGCGCCAGTAAAGCGCAAGTGTGCGTGCCTTCAAACAGAATAGGCGCATCGTTTTTCAGCAGGTTCTTCAATAAGCCGGGATGCTGACGAGATTGTACAATAAATGGCTTGCAGTTCAGCAAACCGACAGGCGACATATTCCTTTTGTAATAATAAACCTGCTCACAGTATTTTTCTAATTCCTCGCTATGTTCGCGTCCGTATTCATAACAATGCAAAATGATTTTCGCGCCTAGTTGATGTAAGGCTTTCAGGTGATAAAAAACAGAAATGACACCGCCGTAATTGGCAGGATATGGGATATTGAAGGAGATTAGGTGTGTTGATGTGGTGGGGTGTTGATGTGTTGGGGTGTTGGGGTGTTGATGTGTTGGGGTGTTGATGTGTTGGGGTGTTGGTGATTGGTGATTTTCATTTTCACTGCTACTGAAACTGCCACTGCTTAGTGATTGGGGATTGGTGATTGGGGACTGGTGATTGGTGACTGGTGATTGGTGATTGGTGATTGGTGATTGGTGATTGATGACTGGTGATTGGTGATTGGTGATTGGTGATTGGTGATTGATGACTGGTGATTGGTGATTGGTGATTGGTGATTGGTGATTGGTGATTGTGTGAGTCTCTCTTCTCTCAACAAAGTGGTCTCTCCTCTCTCCTCTATCTTCCAAATCCTTGTAAAACTCAATTAATTTTCGTTCTTCTTCTGCCCACACATAGACCTTTGCGGCTTCTTTGCACGCTGCTTTTATTTGCTGGTATAATGCTTTATTATTCAATAATTCCTGAATGGCTTGAGCAATTTTTATGGGGTCTAAATCATCAACCAGTAGGCCAACTTTGTATTGGGAAATAATGTTTTGGTATTCTGGAAAATCGGCATTGATAGACGGAACACCTGCCTGTATGTAATCCAGAAATTTATTGGACAAAGAATAGTAATAACTCAGTCCTTTATTCCTCAGCATATTCAAACCGATGCTTGCCTGTGGGGTGAGGTCGCGAAGATCAGCAGGTTCTACATAACCCAAAAAGCGAACACGGTCGCTTACTTTCAGCTCTGCTGCCATTGCTCGCAATTCGGCAGACAAATCTCCTTCGCCAGCCAGCCAGAGTTCTGCATTATCGATGTGCTGCATCGCCTGTAGATATTCTTCTAGTCCTCGTCCTTCATTCAGTGCGCCCTGGTATAAGATGATGGGTTTATCTGTTTTCCAGCGGTCATTTTTGGTATTAAAATCTGGTGGAACAGGTGCGTTACGGATGACTTTGAAAGGCGTTCCATATTCTTTTTCAAAAATTTCGGAGAGGCTATCGCAAACTGTATAGGCGTGTAGAGTACGCGGAATGGTCAGTTTCGCTATGCGCTGCCAGATACGCTGTACGCGAGGACGACCGACTACTTCAGGGACTTCCGTAAAGTATTCGTGTGCATCATAAACAAAGGTCTTTTTTCGTATTTTACTAATATAGAATCCAGGTAAAATGGTGTCCAGATCAATGGAACACATTATATCAAAGCGAGCAAAGAGCAGGAAAATAAAGAGTCTAATGTTGTATTCGAGATAGAATAGTTTTCCTTTTTTGAAAAAGCAGTATAAACGTTTTTGCCGAAAAGGAAAATCTCTTAATGCTTTGGAACTTGGCAGTTTTCGTCCGACTAGCAACACATCAAATCCAGCATTTACCAATGAGGTACTGATACGCTGCATACGCTGGTCGTAGGTGAGGTCATTGGTGACGGTGAAGAGGATTGTTGTTGTGATTGTGAAATTGTGAAATTGTGAAATTGTGAAATTGTGAAATTGTGAAATTGTGAAATTGTGAAATTGTGAAATTGTGAAATTGTTTTTTTGCGGAGCAAAAAAACAATCCCCAGTTACCAGTTACCAGTTACCAATCACCAATCACTAATCACCTAGTCAATACGATATAATCATTTAATACTGTTTTCAAAAAGCTGATTGGGTTTTTGGGTCTTTCTGTGATGTTCAGTTTTTGCATGATCATGCTCAATACTTTTAATACGGCATCTTTATGGGCGTCATTCTGAAAACTGCTGTATCTGCTCAATACTGTTTTGACCAGTAACATATCTTTTTCGGAGAACTGGCGTACGTTCGGATAGGTAATTTTGTAGTCTTCCAGCGATTTTATACGACTGATGTCTTCAAAACGCAAATTCATACTCGACTTCATTCTTATGACTGCTGTATTGGCTAAAATATCGCCCAGTCGCTGGCTCTTTGGAGAAGTTGTAATCAATAAAGAAGCTACTGCACCCGATGTCCAAATGTCGATGGGACGAAAAGTCCAGCGAATCAGATAATCGCTGAGGGTGGGTTCATTGCCGGTCAGTTTGACTACCTTGATGCCCATCAGTCGCTTGCCGAGTGTCTGTCCATCCATCATAGATTCAAAAACCAGTGAATAGAATATCCAGATGGGCAAAATGAACACATAAAACAAAGCATCCGTTTCTTTCATTCCTTCTACTGCGGATAAAAACACCATGAAAAACAGAATGAATACAATCATTATTACCGCCTGCGTGACCGAGATATTTCGAATACTACCCGTCAGAAAAATATATCCTGACAGCATGACTGCGACATACAATAACATGAAAAGCATGAGCCAACCACCAGCAATAGAAGCCACCAGCATATTTCCCAATATCACCAAAGTCATGATAATGATAAACTGATCTATCACAAAGCCTACAAGTCGCTCACCCCAAGAGGCCAACTCATATTCTATGGTTACTTTTTGTGTGGTGGTAATTTCTATTTTCTGCACGGGCTATCTTTTGGTCAAAGATAAAGTTTAAAACTTAAATTCCAAAAAGGAGGATACGAAGAATTGAAGAAAATAAGCCTTCTTTGTGAAATAAATTGGCGGCATTATAAACCATACAAACCCATCAAAACCCGCTCTGTAGTCATAGGCGCGACATAATCAATCTTAGCCTTAGGATTAAAAGCCAGCACCGCATTACAAATGGCAAAATACGCACCGATGCCATACATCAGTGGCGGCTCGCCGACGGCTTTCGATTTCAGAATGGCTTCATTATCTGTATCTGTATTCAAAAAATGGACATCAATCGTTTTGGGTGCAGCATAGATGTCTGGAATCTTATAGGTAGCGAGTGAGTTGGATTTTAAGAGTCCTTTTTCATTATAAATAATCTCTTCCAGCGTCATCCAGCCCATGCCTTGTACCAGTCCGCCTTCTATTTGTCCAAGGTCGATTTCCCGATTCATACTTGCCCCAAAATCATGGACAATTTGTACTTTATCAAACTCATAAATGCCCCGAATACAATCTACCGTGCAGGTGAGAATAGCTGTGCCATAAACATGATAAGCAAAAGGATGTCCTTTTTCTTTATTGCGGTCAAAATGAATAACAGGCGTGGCATAATGTCCTTTCGCGCTTAAATTGATGCGCTGCGCCAAGGCTTTTTGGATCAGTTCCTCCCAGGACAATGCACTGGCTTTTTCATTGACATAAACCTGTTCATTTTTAAAACTAATCCGCTCATTTTTATTCAAATTCAAGTCCTGTCGGATAAAATCGTGAAGCCGTTCTGTCAATTGTCTTCCTGCATCTTGCAAGGCTTTTCCGTTGAGGTCGGCGGTGGCACTGGCGGCGGATGGCGAGGTATTGGCTACGCGGGTGGTGTTGGTATTGTTGAGTTGGATGCGTTGTTGTGGCAATCCAAACATTTGCGCTGCAATCTGTACCATTTTGGTGTTTACGCCTTGCCCCATTTCCACTGCGCCTGTATTTACGCCGACACTTCCATCGCTGTAAATATGCACCAAAGCACGGGCATTATTCATCGGCGTATTGGTAAATGAAATGCCAAAACACACGGGCATCAGCGCGAAGCCTTTTTTCTGATAAGCATGTTGCTGATTAAAATCGTCCACTTCTTTTTGCAAAGCAGCGACTTGGTATTTTTCCACCGCCTCCGACCAGCATTGCCTCGCTTCACAGCCCTTTACAATTTGCCCGTAAGGGAATACAGCATTTTCTTTCAGCAGGTTTTTAGCTTGTATTTCTATGGGGGTTACCCCAATTTGTCGCGCAGCATAATGGATAGCCGACTCGATGACAAACATACCCTGCGGACCACCAAAACCCCGAAAAGCCGTATTGGGAACAATATTCGTTTTGCAACAATGCGCTGTCGCGTCCACATTGGGGATGTCATAACTATTGGTCGAATGAAATAAAGTTCTGCCGAGGACAGGAGGGGAGAGGTCAGCTGCTGCGCCGCCATTTTGAAAAAAAGTCGCTTCATAAGCCAGAATATTCAAGTCCTCATCCAGCCCGATTTTATACCTGCTTTTGTAGGGATGGCGTTTGCCTGTCATCTTGAGGTCTTCCTTTCTTTCCAGAATCAGTTTTACAGGTTTTCGGAGATGATAAGTCGCCAAAGCTGCCATCGCTGCCCAGGGCGAAGCCTGATCTTCCTTGCCTCCAAAACCGCCACCAATTCGATTGACATCCACTTCGATCTGGCTCATCGGCATATCCAAAATGCGGGCTACGGTGCGCTGCACGGCAGTTGGCCCTTGCGTAGAACTGTAAATCGTGATGCCGCCTTTATCCTGCGGAATGGAGTATGCACCCTGCGGTTCGAGATAGACATGTTCCTGCCCGCCCGACTCGGCTGTGCCTTCAAATACATGTTTACATTTGGCGAAAGCCTCCTGCGTATTCCCAATAGAAAAAGTACGACTTTTGTGCAATAAATCGCCTTGTTGATGGGCGATAATTGGGTCAGTCGTCACGGGATGTGCTTCAATATCAATCTCTATCAGACTGAGTGCATGGTGCGCAATATCTTCTGTTTCAGCGATGACCAGCAAAATGGGCTGTCCTTCAAAATGTACTTCCTGTTCAGCCAGCATGGGTTCGTCTTTCACGATGCCGCCCAACTCATTTTCTCCGGGAATATCCTTTTCAGAAAGCACGGCTACCACGCCGGGCATTTGCAGTGCTTTGCTATAATCAAGTCGAATGATCTGTCCATGCGCGACGGGGGAGGGAAATATTTTTACAAATAAAGTGCCTTGTAGTTCGGGCATATCATCCACGTATTTTGTGCGTCCGGTGACGTGGAAAGGCGCGTCAATATTCGATGATTTTTTGCTTAGTTTTTCGTGTTTTGTCATGCGCTAATGAGTCTATAAATCTTGTAAATTCTATTCAATTGTAATTCGGATTTTGTTTTCTAACAACCGATAACAGTTGGAAATCTTCCCCGGTCTTATTGGTTTTAGTCAAATGGCTCTGAAAAATCGTTAAGAATTTCATACTGTTTGAGCGATAGCGAGTTTATGAAATTTAGGTTTTTCAGAGTCATTTGGCGTTAAGAAACCAATACAACCTTGATTTTTGGTTCTTTTCATCAAGGAAAAGAACAAAGCAAAGAACTGAACCCAGAGTTTTACAAGGTATTTATGAGCAATAAAATTACAAAATAATAATTCCTGAAATTACTACTAAAACATATATTTTTTTCATGCGTAATGCGTTTAACGTAGCACAGACATTCCTGTCTGTATCTGAACAGAGCTTACAGACAGGAATGTCTGTGCTACATTTTTATGAGTTTTTGAAGTTGAAATATCTCAGGGTCGATTTGCAGAAAATGTGCTAGGAAAAGCTGTCGCAACAAAAGGCGTTTATACTGTGCCGAGCCTCTTGCATCGCTGATAGGGCTAACCTCGTCATTCAGGACTTCGATGGCAGCCTCAAGCGTGGCTTCGTTCATCACTTTGCCTTGCAAATACCCGCAGGTTTTGTGCAGATACATCGGAATGGGGCCAACACCGCCAGCCGACAAGTGGATGGTTGTTATCGTATTATCAGCAGCTAGTTCTATCCAGGAACCACTATTCACGCCGGCAATGTCTAAGTATTTTCGCTGACTGACTTTTTCAAAATGAACATGAGCATTCGCAGGTGGAATGTCGAACCGAATCTGTTCCAAAATTTCGCCGGGCTGCAAATCCATTTTTTTATAATCCAGATAAAAATATTTTAGTTGGAGCGTTCGTCTGCTGCCTTTATTGTTTAGCACAATTTCGCTGTCCAGCGATAATAACCAAATCGTAAAATCGCCAATCGGGGAAGCATTGATCAAGTTGCCACCAATCGTCGCCATATTGCGAATCTGCGTAGAAGATAATAGTTTGAACACATATTCTGAATGGGGTAAAGCCTGATTGAATAATTCGGAACGATACAAGTCACCCATCGTCATAGATGCGCCAAAAATACATTGATTATCAATGATTTCAATTGTTTTCAAAGCAGGATTATCGTATAAAGGCAGCACATCAGCCGCATACATTTTATAAGGCTTTTGTACATACAAATCCGTACCACCGCCTACCCGCATATTAGCAGATTCAGCTATAGTAGCCGGCTGTGGAATCTTATTAAGACGACTTAGAATGTCTTCAAAATAAGCGGGAATATAGCCTTGCTGCACCAAGTCCGCAATACTCATCTTAGTCGAGCCATTCAGCGATTCATAAATCGATTTGGCTGCTCGTTCGATAGATTTGTAGCCTGTACAGCGACAAATATTTCCATCAATATTTTCCAATATATAGCTTTCACTTATGGATTGCCCCGACAATAACGCGCCCGTCAGAGAAACCACAAAACCTGGTGTACAGAAACCACATTGTGTTCCATTTGTAGCCACCATAGCTTCCTGAACAGGCGTCAGTTTATCCATGTTCAGTCCTTCTATAGTCACAATGTGTTTGCCCTGCGCATTGGCTAGTGGCATGATGCAGGACGTCATGGACTGATAGACTATTTTGTCGCCTTGTTCATTGCCGACCAGGACGGTGCAGGCACCACATTCTCCTTCTTTACACACGAGTTTCATTCCCGTCAGGTGGCGTTTTTTTCGGATAAAATCCAATAGAGCCATACCTGCCGGCTCACTTGTCTTGATGTGTGTATTATTGAGTATAAATTCTGTCATTCTTATAGTGACTAGTAATTGGTTGATTGGTAATTGAGAATTGCTGTATAAAAGTAGATAATTTTAGTGGGACTGGCAAGGATTGGAAAAATGGAATCAGTTTATGGTACCCACCAAGTCCCCAGCTCCATCATAAACCACTACATCATCATATTCCTCAATAGCCTTAAACTTCTCTTTAAACATCGTCCAAACGCTATGTCGCGCACGTTCGCCGGCTTCATTTTTCTCTATCTTTCGATAATCATATTCATGCAAATAGCCCAGCTTTTCAGGCACTCTGCCGCTGGCTATATTTTCTAGCATACAGCGAATTTCCATCTTTTCGATACCGAGATATTGGAAAGCGACTTTCGTCAAAGCGTAAGACGATTCTGTAATGTAACCTTTATTGGCGTGGTTTTTATCCATCCAATAACCAATTTCTAAAATGTCTTTGCCTTGTCGAGTGTGATAGCCCGTACCGCCAATAAATTGCTCATTGTTTTTCAAAAAAATGGCGTACACATAGTCTTCATCAGCTTCAAAATTTTTATCCCAGCCTCGAATGAGTTCTCTTTTCATTTCAATGCTTTGAGGTTCGTTTGCCGCCCAAGGCAGCCAAGGCAGAAGGTGGTCAACATTCCTATCCACCACTTCCTTCAATGATTCAGCATCCCTCAATTCATATTTGCGAACGATTAAACGCGGCGTGATGATTTTAATGGCATTATTCTTCATGATAAGTTTAAGTTTAAAATATGCATTTTGCTTTGCGGACGGGCTGGTAGCTTTGAAGCTAAAAAAACAGCCATCGACCATCGACCCAAATTATTACATTATTTTCAATCTACACAAGCCTCAATAATAGCTTTAAAATCAGAACTTGAATCTGTATAAAAACCTTTGTCCAGACAAATAATATTTCCTGCTTTGTACTCCACCGACGAATTGCTTTGAAGCTGTGCAGTGGAAAAAATACTTTGTGCAGTCTGTACAAGCTGCGCATTATTATTCAAGGAATTATTCAATGTTTTGCTGATTGGACAAGGAACATAATTTGAACACAAGAAATTTTCCTGCAAAATCAGTGATAAGTCATCTAGATAACTATCATTATCTGTTCCTCCATTACGTGTGCCTTCTAGTATGACTTGAATATTCCGAGTCCCAGCGGGAATGTTTTGTATGCCTGTGACGGATGTCCATGTCGTGGTATTGGACGAAATCGTATTGCTGGTCACCAATACATTATTAGCCGCATCTCTACATTCAATTTTCATCGCAGGAACGTCTGTACCAGAATAGGATCGCATAAAAGCACTGAAATTTGCCTGAATATCGCCTTGGTCAATCAAACTGTTGTAAATAGATACATCAATGACTTGCGAGGCTGTTCCATAAGCCGATTCATTGGTGCAAACACCACCAACAGCAAATAAATAAGTTCCTGTGTGCGTTGGTACACTTCCACACTCATTAGCTGCTAAAGCTTCTATTTGTCCTGTCCAATTGCTGATGCCTGATTCTGCGCCGGGATTTAAAATCAAATTTCCCGTAAGGGCAATATCTTCTTTAAACGTAGAAAATGGCACTGCATAAGACCAGTCACTCCAAGTCAGATGATTATCTCGATAACGGACACGCCAGAAATAATCTTGTTCGGACGCGAGCGTGATGTTTGGTGTTTCGTCCGTGAGATTGTCATTTGCCTGTGTATTGATTTCGTTGTACCAGTTTTCATCTTGTTTCCAGGATTCATAAACGAGTGTATTTTCAAAATCGTTCATATCGTCTGCAATTTGCCAATGTGTCGCCTGATGTGTATCGCCTGCATCCGTAAAAGGATTCGCTTTTAAGTCAAAACAAGATGGACTGATGGTGTCATTAAAAGGAAATAATGCGAGGGGACGATTGGGTTGCTGCTCATATCTTCTGATAGAAATTTCATCGCGTAGAACATTATTTAAAGAGGCATTTTGATCGCCTCTACTGTATCTTTTTAGGCTAAACTCGGGCGCATTACCAGCCAGTACATCCAAGACGACAAAGCCATATTCATCCTGGCTTTTTACAAATTCATCATAATCGGCATTTGGAAATTCGCCCCAATTGTCGATAGCGCCGCCGGCAGTGGCCACATTCACCCAAAGGTGCTGATGATCTCTGGATTGCCCGCGCGAGTAGGCATGTGTATGTCCGAAAAAATGAATGGAAGGTTTGCCACAAAGCGTACTGAAACTTTCGAGTTTTGCAATGACTTCTCCTGTGAAATCATTCTCTCCCGGCGTCCAGAGTTCTGATTTAAACGGATGATGGAGCTCTGCAAATATAAAGTCAATATCCACATCATTGCAGGCATTATCCAGTGTCGCCTGAAGCCAGTCCAACTGAACATCCTGATCTGCTGCACCCGAATTGGAGTTCAGCCCAATCACCCGAACATTGGACATGTCCTTATACCACCATTCTTCTAGATTAGCGGTTGTTCCATTTTCCGGCAGGTGAAAATATTTTAGAAAATTGGATAGTCCATTGCCATAATATTCATGATTGCCAGGTACGGGATAGAGGGGCACATAAGGTGTCAAGCTATCAGAAGGATTGAAAAAGTCATTTTGCCATTGTGAATAAGTCCCACCAGTTCCAACAAGATCGCCCGGAATTAAGATACCGTCGATATGTTCGGACAGGTCATCCGAGTACTGATTTTGTATAAGCGCAATGACGCCATCTTCTATCAGGTCATTAAAAATATTTGGGTTTGAACCGTCTTTTTGCATATCGCTCATGGCAATAAGTCGAAGCGATGCTTCTGCGGTTTGATTTGCAAGAGTTTTGAAATGATACACATAAGATGAAACACCGGAGGCTGTCGTCACTCGATAATAGTATTTTGTATCAGCTAGTAGATTATTGATTTTAGCAGTATGAATTCGCGAATCACCAGAGCCGCTTTGTGTACTACTATTCACAGTATTGGTCAGTGAAAATGGAGAACTTCCCCATTCCACAGTTCCAACTCCGCTATCATCTGTTTCCCACATCATGAACATCTGATGTTCAGATACATTTTGCAGATAAGGTTTGACTAAGATGTTTTGAGCCATAAGGGATGAAGTACATAGAACAAAAATAAAAAGGCAGGCGTAAGTAAGGATGTTCTTTTTCATAATATATCTTTGAATTTGTGTTTGTATTAGCACTTTATGAATTTAGGCATAATTTTGGACTAAATTATAATGCAAAAACCAAAACTGTTTTTTTGCTGTTAATAATTTTGCGGTTTCATCAGACTTAGAGACCTTTACTTACGAAAATCAAATTCAAACGCAAAAATCAAATTCAAAAGCTATTACGAATTAGCTAACTGACTGAACGATTTTTTAAAAGAAGAAAAAACGATTAAAACATGAAAAACATTCTGATGCTCTTACTCCTTTCTACACTTGTATTGACGGGTTGCAATCGAAAATCATCTAAGAAAAGCACAAAAAAAACAACAACTTCAAAAACAGTTAAAGATAAACCTGTTGCGATGAAAGGCGTGCAATTCAAGATGAATCCATCTTATAAAGCAGTTGTGGCACAGGCTAAAGCTGAAAACAAGCCCATTCTGCTGGATTTTTACACGACCTGGTGTGCGCCCTGCAAATGGCTGGACAAAGACGTGTTTGAGTTGGATGTTGTCGCTGATTTGCTCAATAAAAATTTCATTAATGTGAAAGTGGATGCAGAGAAAGGGGAAGGGCCGGCACTGGCACAAAAATTCAGTGTGGGCGGTTTTCCGACTTTGATTTACCTGAATAGCAATGGTGATGTAATTGAAAAACAATTGGGTATGACGACTGCGACCACTGTGATGAATCAGGCTAAAAAAGTGATGGCAGCAAATTAGGAAAAAAGTCCTACCTTTGGGTCGTTAGAGCATGTTGGGAATTTGCTTTTGGAGCGAACGCAGCCAAATTTTGTTTTGGGTAAGGAGTGATGAACGATTATAGCCTTAGCTACATGAGTGAAGAACAACGCAGCACAAGACAAAATTTAGCAAGAGCAGCCCAAAGGGTAAATTCCCAACATGCTCTTAATATAACGACCATGAATATAAATTTTATCAGGCTCATTTTATCAATGGGATTACTGTGGTGGTGTACGACCTCGGCAAAAGCACAGGACGTACACTACACACAGTTTTATCATGCTCCCTTGGTACTAAATCCGGCGATGACCGGGCATATTGAAGGAACGTATCGACTGAACTTCATGTACCGTACTCAATGGGCGGCAGTTAGTACAAGCGGCAGTATTTATAACACGCCTTCTGCTTCTTTTGATTTGAATGTTGGAAAACAAACCGCTCGAAATTCTTTTGGAATAGGTGCTGTAGTACTCAATGACAAAACTGCGGGCGGACTGACCAATCTCACCACACTGGCAGGTGCTGCTTATCATTGGGGGATAGAATCTACCGAAACACATTACCTATCCGTTGGAGTACAGGCGGGCATTATTCAAAAACGAATAGATTTCAGCAAACTGATCTTCGGCGATCAATTTGACGGCGATTTATTCAATCCTAGTCAGCCCACCAACGAACAATTTGCCAATACTTCAGTCACCAATACAGACATGCGCCTTGGGCTTGTGTGGAGTTCTTATCTCGACAATATGACCATCAAAGGAGGGGCTGCTTTTATGCATTTCTTAGAACCAGATGAAACGTTTGATCAATTGAGTACATTGCCTGCTCGCCTTGTATTACATGGAGATGTGAAATTTGGACTTGGCGGGCGTTTGTATGCCCAACCTCATTTTTTGTATATGACTCAGGCAAAAGCGAGTCAAATCAATATCGGTACACATGTAGGGTATGTTGCGAGTCGAGATTTTGAAGTCTATACTGGCTTAGGAATGAGAGCGGGAGATGCTTTGCTGGCTACACTGGGTGGAGAATTTAAAGGCTTGAAGTTTGGTTTTTCTTATGATCTCAATACTTCTGTCCTGAAACTTGCGTCAAATGGAGTAGGTGCTTATGAAATTTCCTTAGGCTATGTGGGCATCATTAATAAAGCCGTAGATCCTGTACTTCCAGCAGTCCGGTTTTTTTAAAAAAACAATCAATACAGTCATGTACAAATATATCGCTATTCTCATCACCTCGCTCTTACTGGTCAACATAAGTATGGCTCAGCCTGGCAGAGGAAAAGGACAGTCTGGTAAAAACCTACAGATTGCAAATGATTTATTGGCGCAATCCAGTTATTATAACGCGATTACTTATATCGAAAAAGCACTTTCGCAAGATCCGGGAAATATTTCAACAGCCTATTTGCTGGCAGATACCTATCGAAAAGCCAGAGATTATGATAATGCGTCAGATTATTATGGACTGATTATCAATTCAGACGATCCGGCAGTTTACCTGAATTATCCTTTGATTCGTTTGCATCATGCAAATATGTTGAAGCAAAATAAAAAATATAGAAAAGCAATCGAGGCTTATAAAAGTTTTATGAGTACCTATAATGGGCAGGACAGTGATTTATACATCGAAAAAGCGAGTACAGAGATAACAGGCTGCGAACTAGCCATGTCGGGTGCAAAAAGTATGGAACCTATGTCGGTAAGAGCGATGAACGGGAATATGAATAGTGGGTATACTGATTACGCACCAATGCCTATTGGTGATAGTTTGTTGATTTTTTCCTCCTTACGGTCAAAGCAGCTAATCAATACTGGAGCAGGTAGTTACGCAAAGTCCAAAATATACATGGCAGAAAGAATAAGTGGGTCGCGCTGGACAAAAGCAAAGCCAATGCCTGGACCATTTAATAATTCGACCGACCACGTTGGGCATGGCGCGTACTCGCCAGATGGCAAACGTTTTTATTATACGATCTGTCCGACAGAAGAAAACCATCAGGTGAAATGCCGGATAGTGGTGAGCGAAAGCAATGAAGATGGTATTTGGGGCAAAGGAAATTCAATTCGTCAAATCAATATCGCAGGTCATAAAAGCTCTACACCTATTATTACCAGAGATATGCGTGGTACGGAGCGTATCTATTTTTCTTCTGATCGCCCAGGCGGTCGTGGTGGTATGGATATATGGTCTGTTGCCCGTCAGAAAGATGGCTCATATACGCCTGCGCTCAATGCAGAAGAACTGAATACTCAATTCAATGAAGTCACCCCGTTTTTTGATGGTGGTGAAAATACCTTTTACTTTAGCTCAAATGGCTATGCTGGACTTGGTGGCTATGATGTATTCAAAGTGAGCCTTGCAGGAAATCAATGGGGTGAAGTAGAAAATGTAGGCAAGCCCATCAATTCGCAGGCAGACGATATGTACTATACAAGAACAGAAAGCCGAAAATATGGTTTTCTCGTGTCCAATCGCTCCAATAACTCTGGTGTAGACAATAAAACCTGTTGCGATAATATTTATAGAATCTTGTTTGGCGTAGAAGAAGAACCCGAACCTGAGCCAGAACCAGAACCAGAAGTTCCTACCACTCAGCTCGCGGTCAGTGGTTTTGTGTTTGCCACAACCGATGTATCTATCATGGAAATGGACGGCGCAAAAGTCCGTTTATTTGATGAAATCAAAGGCAATCCTAAATTAGTAGGAGAACAATCTTCCAGCGTAACAGAAGGGTTTTCTTTCAAATTGCAAGCCAATAAATCCTATACGATAACCGTGCTTAAAGATGGTTTTTTGGAAGAAAAAATTAAATTCAATACCAAAAAAGTAGCAGGTAGTAAGACTTACCGGAAAGATATTTATCTATTGGAAAAAGGGGTCAATATAGAAGGGATGGTTTATACCGAAGACGAGCAGGGTGAACTCACACCTTATGCCGGCGCAGACATAGAAGTCCTGAAAAAACAGGAAGCTGGCGCAGAAGAAATTGTGAAACAGTTGAAATCCACGAAAGATGGATATAAAATATTTTTGAAAACAGGTGCAGAATATAAAGTAAAAACCAGCATCGAAGATTATCTGACATCCAGTTATGAAGTAGATACCAGAGGCGTAGAGGTGGCTATTCAAAACAAGCAGGACGTCGTTTTGAAATCCAAAGTAGCAGGTAAAACGTATAAGATAGAGAATATTTATTATGATTATAATAGTGCAAAATTACGCAAAGATTCTTACGAACCACTGAACGAACTTATTCAGATGTTAGCAGATAATCCTAATATTACAATTGAAATAGGTGCGCACACAGATTCTATAGGGGAGGAAGATTATAATCAAAAGCTTTCTCTGAGACGTGCTGAAAGTGTCGTTACTTACCTCAGAGAAGCAGGTGTATTGCCAACACGCCTGACCTCCAAAGGATATGGTGAAGGTTTTCCGATTGCACCCAATGATACAGATGAGAACCGCCAGTTGAATCGTCGGACAGAGTTTAAAATTATTGGCGTAGGGAACTGAATGAGTGAATGAGAAAATGAATGAATGGGTGAATTGAAAACTATTACTGAAACTGAAATTCCCTCAAAACCATTTTTAAGAAACACCAGTACACCATGAAGTATTGCAGCAATTGCGGACAGTCGGTTCAACTCTCAGATATTGAGGGGGATACGCACCAACGCTATTACTGCAAATCCTGTGATACCATTCACTATCAAAATCCCAATATGGTGGTCGGTTGCCTGCCCGTCTATCAAGACAAAATACTACTCTGCAAGCGAGCCATAGAACCACGTACTGGCTTTTGGAATCTGCCCGCTGGTTATCTGGAAAACGGAGAAACAGCCGAAGAAGGTGCCCTGCGGGAAGTATGGGAAGAAGCCTGCGCCAAAGTCCGAATCATTAATGTCCACTCTCTCTACAGCATTGCCCGCATCAATCAAATTTATCTGTTTTTCCTCGCCGAGCTACCTGTTCCTGATTTTGGAATAGGAGAAGAAAGTCTCGAAGTCCAGCTTTTTACAGAAGCAGAAATTCCCTGGGAGGACATTGCCTTCACTTCCTCTAGCCATGCCCTCAAATGTTATTTTGAAGATAGAAGACAAGGCAAACAAGGCGTCCATCGTGGCGTATTTCAGTGGAAAGAGTAATTGGACAACTGTTTCATTGCTCGATTGTTTCACTGTTAAAGCAAGTTTTTTGCGTAGCAAAAAACAATTCCCCAATTCCCCAATTCCCCAATTCCACAATTAGGCATTTTACACCTCCCAAGAATAATAATTATGCGCCTCATCCAGTTCAAAGCCCACTTTGGGATACAAGGCATTACCCTCCACATTAGTCTTCGCAGTCTCTAAATACATGCCAGCTGAACGGGTTGCCCGACAAAGTTCCTTAGCTTTTTCAATCAAACTTACAGCGTATCCCTGCCCTCTATAATCGGCATGAACGTATAAGTCGTTCAATAACCAAAGTCTTTTCATACGTGTAGAAGAGAATAAAGGGTAGAGCTGTACAAAACCAGTCGCTACTTTATCCGCATTAAAAGATATAAAAATGACGGACTCTTCACTCACGAGTCTTTCAGTCAAAAATTGCTGACTAGCCTCTATATCAGATGTTTGTTCATAAAATACCCGGTAAGCATCAAATAATAAGGCTAAGTCTTCAAGATCAAATAATTTTGCTTTTCTGACAACTTGTTCCATGTTATGTTGTTTAGTATGGTTTATAAAAGTAAAATCAGTAAAATACAGAATATAGGCTTTATTTTGAAATGAAAAAATAAAAATCTTACACTGTGTTACTAAAATGACAATCTGGCGTCAATATGTAAGGAATGAGGCAAATGTAAATTTATTTTCGCACTATTCCTTACATAACTATAGCACCCGAAAGATATAAAATAATGACAAAATTAGACGGTCATATAGAAATATATGGTTCAACGATTTTTACCCAGCAGATTATACATAAGGCTACGCGGGCAAATAGTCCGACGTTGGTATTTTTGCACGAGGGTTTAGGATCTATCGAACAATGGAGGGAGTTCCCAGTTGAGTTGTGTGAAGCAACAGGACTGAATGCGCTTTTATACGACAGGGAAGGGTATGGAAAATCTACACCTATCTCTGGTAGTAGAGGGCATGACTATATGCACAAAGAGGCTTGGGAAGTTTTGCCTAAGTTACTTGAACAAACAGAGCTTGACAAGGTGATTCTGGTCGGACATAGCGATGGCGGAACCATTGCTTTGTTGTATGCTGCCCGTTTCAAACAACAGGTCGTCGGCATTATTACAGAGGCAGCACATGTTTTTGTAGAAGATGTAACATTGAAAGGCATTAGAAATGCCCAACTTACTTATGACATAACGCCATTGCGCAGCCGCCTGGCTCGTTATCATGGCGATAAAACGCCACAAATGTTTTCTTCTTGGGCCGATACCTGGCTCTCTGATGGTTTTCGCAATTGGAATATTGAAGAACACCTCAAGGCGGTGCAATGTCCTATCCTGGCTATTCAGGGCGTAGAAGATTATTTTGGTACGGAAAAACAAATCTTATCTATCGTAGATAAATCTACAGGAAGAGCCGAAAAATTACTGATCCATGGCTGTGGACATACACCTCATTTTCAGGCACCTAAAGAAGTTATGCCTGCCATGACGGGGTTTATCCAGAATTTGATGCGAGAAATGTAAGGCAAATTCAAATGCCTCTCGTAGTTGTTGAGATAAAATCAAAAATAATATTAAAAAAATGTATTGATTTGCGG
Organism: uncultured Saprospiraceae bacterium; assembly: GCA_937951615.1. Taxonomy (GTDB): domain Bacteria; phylum Bacteroidota; class Bacteroidia; order Chitinophagales; family Saprospiraceae; genus JAHDEO01. Next base: position 73,652 of record CALFBH010000077.1, read on the forward strand.
TGAAATATTATCTTTGAATAGTGAAACCTGCTGTCAATTTACGTGAAATCCCCCTGGTTCGCCTACTCCTGCCCTTTGTATTGGGCATTGCTTTGTCTTTGTGGCTGGACATTCCCTTTTTGTATTTATTACTTCCTATTTTTATTTTGCTGGTTACTATGTTCGGGCTTGCTCTCAGACAGATACCTTATGCGTCACGCTGGGTCTTTGGTACGCTGACTTTTGGGCTGATGCTCTTATTCGGCTGGGGACTGGGCGAGCGGCATGACCAACTGACACATCACAATCATTACAGCCATTTTTTACACCAAGACAATGTATTGGTGGGCAAAATTACGAAAACACCAGAACTGGGCAAGCGGCTAAAAGCACAATTGTCTATACAATCTGTACAGGATTCAGTAGGAACATGGCAAGCAACTTCCGGCAAATTATTGGCTTATATCGACGGAGACAGTTCTAGTCTGGCTTTGCAATACGGGGATGTAGTGGTACTGCGGGGCTGGGTACAGCCAGTCGAGCCACCCCAAAATCCTGACCAGTTTGATTACCAAAAATACCTGCATGTACAAAATATTCATTTTCAGACTTTCGTCAAACGAGAAATGTGGATGACTGTTGGTACAAACAAAGGTAATCCGATTTTAAAATTTGCCTATAAAACCCGCACAAAAGCCATAGAACAATTGCGAAAAGCACTTCCAACTGAACATGAATTTTCAGTTGGCGCAGCGCTCATCCTGGGCTATAAAGCCGAAATTTCTGATGAAGTGCGCGAGGCTTATGCAGGGACAGGCGCGATGCACGTACTAGCAGTATCTGGTCTACACGTTGGACTGGTCTATTTATTCTTGAATTTCTTTTTGGGTTTTATAAAAAGCAAAAGGCGTGGTTTCAAAATACTCAAACCGCTCCTGATGATTCTCGGCGTCTGGGTATTTGCCTTGCTGACAGGACTTGCTCCTTCCGTATTGCGGGCAGCAATGATGTTTAGTTTTATCATCATCGGACAGGCTTTGCATCGTTATACCAACATCTATAATACGCTGGCAGCTTCGGCTTTTTTGCTCCTCTGTATTGAGCCGTATTTGATGATGAATGTCGGTTTTCAGTTGTCCTATCTCGCTGTCATAGGGATTGTGTATCTGCAACCTCGAATTTATAAATGCTGGATCATTGACCACATCATCGGCGACCGAATATGGAGTTTGACCGCAGTCTCGCTAGCTGCTCAACTGACCACCTTGCCACTTAGTTTGTACTATTTTCATCAATTTCCGATTTTCTTTTGGCTGGCAAGTTTGATTGTTGTGCCTGCGGCTACTTTTATTTTGGGACTAGGTTTGCTTACGCTAATGTTGTCCTGGATTCCCGTGCTGGGCAGCCTAGTCGGAAAAGTATTATTTGGTTTAATCTGGGTCGTAAATGCCCTGATTTTTACGATACAACAAATTCCTTACAGCCTGCTAACAGGCATCTGGATTACTGGGCTGACGATGCTGCTTTTATATGCCTTTCTACTCGCCCTGGTTTTCTTTTTTAGGTATAAAAAACCTGTTTGGCTATTGGCTGCTCTGTCTTTGCTGCTCTTTGTCGGAATGGGACAGGCACACAGTTCCATACAGCAACAAAAACAGAATAGAATTGTCGTGTACCATTTATATAAAAACTCCATCGTAGATTTTATTTCCGGCAAAAAAGCCACCACAATCACTAGTCGGGAAGTCGATGATCAGCAGATCGGGTTTACTGCAGAAAATCATCAGCAAGCAACTGGTGTTCGACATAAGGAGCGAACCTATTTTGATGAACAGCACAAAAACGACTACTTGTTTGCACAAAAGGAGTTGATTCGTTTTCACGATAAAACTATTTTCATCATCCGCGATAAAGTCCAACTAAAAACCAGCCTACCGATTCAGCCGGATTACATTTTTGTGCAAAACAGCCCTTATCTCAACATGGCAGATATTCAAAAACAATTCCAGCCGCAACAGCTTATTTTTGATGGTTCTAATAAGCAAGGTGCAGTTCGGATTTGGAAAAGACAATGTGCAGAAGTTGGTTTGGATTGTTATGATACTGGGGAATTAGGGGCTTGGATTTTGGAGGTGGAGTAAGAGTTTGGAAAAATTAGCCACGAATGCACGAATCTTTCACACATAATTATTCGTCCATAATTCGTGCATTCGTGGCTAAAATGTACACGTCACGCTACGCAGAACTTAATGCATTAAATAAATCAATTTGAAATTTCAAAACCAAACTTGCCTTCGCCTGTTTATAAATAAGTAGAAAATGATTAAATTTGCAATATGGCTGATACAAAGAACATATCCTTAGAAGAGAACTTTCAGGCAAAAGTTGATAATGAAATCAAAATTGAGCCGAAAGACTGGATGCCGGAGAAGTACCGCAAAACACTGATTCGCCAGATTTCTCAGCACGCACATTCTGAAATTATCGGGATGTTGCCAGAAGGTAATTGGATTACACGAGCACCCTCACTGCGCCGCAAACTGGGCTTAATCGCCAAAGTACAGGACGAAGCCGGACACGGACTCTACCTCTACAGTGCCTGCGAAACGCTGGGCATAGAGCGCGACGAACTTTTTCAACAACTCAACACCGGCAAAGCCAAATATTCCAGTATTTTTAATTATCCAACACCGACTTGGGCCGACATAGGCTGCATAGGCTGGCTGGTGGATGGTGCTGCCATTATGAATCAGGTGCCTTTGTGTCGTTGTTCTTACGGGCCTTACGCACGGGCGATGGTTCGGGTGTGCAAAGAAGAAAGTTTTCACCAAAGACAAGGTTTTGAGATGCTGCTGACGCTGAGTAAAGGCACAGCAGAACAAAAGGCGATGTTGCAAGAAGCTGTAGATCGTTGGTGGTGGCCAGCTATGATGATGTTTGGTCCATCCGACAAAGATTCTCCCAATACCCTACAGTCGATGAAGTGGAAAATCAAAAGATTCACGAATGACGAACTGCGTCAAAAATTTGTAGATGTCTGTGTCGGACAAGCCAAAGTACTCGGGGTCACACTTCCCGATCCTGAATTGAAGTATAATGAAGAGACAGGACATTACGACCACGGCCCGATTGATTGGGATGAGTTCTGGAATGTCGTAAAAGGCAATGGACCTTGCAATCGCCAACGCCTCAAAACTCGTAATAAAGCTTATGATGATGGTGCGTGGGTACGTGAGGCGGCTATCGTTCATGCGGAGAAGAAGGAGCAACGCGAGGCGGCTAAAGCTCAAGTAGCGTAGTTTAATTACGAATTACGAATGGGTTAATTACGAATAATAAATCAGCAAAGATGAAAAAGAACTGGCCGCTTTGGGAAGTCTTCGTTAGAAGCAAGCAGGGCTTGAGTCATAAGCATGTGGGCAGCTTACACGCTGCAAATGCAGATATGGCAATTGAAAACGCTCGCGATGTTTATACACGTCGCAGAGAAGGAGTGAGTCTATGGGTCGTGGAATCGGTACATATCACTGCCAATAAACCGGAAGACCATGAAGAGTTATTCGACCCGGCAGAAGATAAGGTGTATCGTCATCCCACTTTTTACGACCTGCCAGAAGAACTGAAGCACATTTGATTTAATTACGAATGGGTTAATTACGAATTACGAATGTGTACTTAACTAATCACCAATAATACAATGAATCACCAGTCACTAATCACCAATCACCCATCATCAACAAGCAAAGAATCTGCTCACTTGGATTACGTGCTTCGACTGGCAGACAATGCTATGATACTGGGCCAACGCCTTGCAGAATGGTGTGGTCATGGGCCGATTTTGGAGCAGGACATTGCGATTACTAATATTTCGCTGGATTTTATTGGTCAGGCACGGGCTTTTTATCAGTATGCTGCGGAGCTGGAAGGGAAAGGGCGAACGGAAGATGATTTTCCTTTTTTGCGGGATGTATTGGAATTTAAAAATGTCTTGCTGGTTGAACAGCCGAATGGACATTGGGGACACACGCTGATGCGACAGTTTTTATATGATGCGTATAATTTTCTTTTTTATACGGCTTTGAAAAACAGTACAGATAAGAGGCTGGCGGCTATTGCCGAAAAATCTCTGAAAGAAATAAAATACCACCTGCGGTACAGTTCGGAATGGGTTATTCGACTCGGCGATGGCACAGAAGAAAGCCACCAGAAAATGCAGGAAGCATTGGATGATTTCTGGATGTACACTGGAGAATTGACGACACCTGATGAACTAGATGCTTATATGGTTGAGTTGGGGATTGGTGTTGATTTGACCAAGATACAAGCACCGTATTCGCAAAAAATAGAGGATGTATTGACACGGGCTACTTTGACTAAACCAGAAAATAGCTGGATGCAAAGTGGTGGCAAACAAGGCAAACACAGCGAACATCTAGGCTTCATATTGGCTGACATGCAGTTTATGCAACGCACTTATCCAGGAATGGAATGGTGATTTTAAATACAAATTCAAACGTCAAATACAAATTCAACAAATTAAAATAAACCTTTAGCTGAATTGAAAGTAGCGTTTAGTCGTATCCATTTACCCATTCTCCCATTCATTCATTCATTCATTCATTCATTCATTCACTCTCTCACTTTCTATTCTTCACATATTTTTCCAACCAATCCGTCATTTCCCGAAGCATGTGCATGACAGATTCTCTTGCCTGATAGCCATGACTTTCGTGTGGCAACATCACTAAACGAACAGTCTTTCCGATACCTTTCAGTGCATTATAAAATCGTTCACTCTGCATCGGATAGGTGCCGGGATTATTATCGGCTTTTCCATGAATGAGTAGGAGCGGAGCGTCAATAGTATGCGCATGGGCGAAAGGCGACATCGTCATATAAGTCTCAGTAGCTTCCCAGAATGTACGTTCTTCTGATTGAAAACCAAAAGGCGTCAAAGTCCGATTATAAGCACCACTACGTGCAATGCCGGCTGCAAACAATTTTGTATGTGCCAGTAAATTAGCCGTCATAAATGCACCATAGGAATGTCCGCCGACTGCAATGCGCTTCGGGTCAGCAATACCCATTTTGACAATTTTTTTAACGGCTGCCTTAGCATTTGCCTTGATTTGAGTGAGGAATTGTTCGTTAGGTTGCTGTTCTCCTTCACCGATAACGGGCATACCAAAACCTTCCAGGACCGCATAGCCTTGTGTTACCCAGTACAGCGGCGAGTGCGCATGTAGGCGAGTGAAACGATAAGGCGAATCCTGTACCTGACCAGCAGCGTCTGCGCTTTTGTATTCGCGTGGGTAAGCCCACATGAGCACAGGCAGTGGACCGTGTTTTTTCTTTTTATAACCAATCGGCAGATAAAGTTTGGCCGTCAGTTTTACGCCGTCTTTTCTTTTGTATTTCAATAATTCAAAACTGAGGTCTTTGAGGTGCGGGTAGGGGTGTGGGTAGTCGGAAATCGGGCGTTCTGTATCGTCTGATAAGGTTTTTATAAAATAATTTGCCGGCTCAGTTTTTGATTCTCGGCTGATTAGAATTTGTAGGCTGTCTGGATTTAGAATTCTCATCGGGGCTTCATAGTGGGGAGCTTGTGATTGCCAGAGGCGTTTGGTTTTACCTTTTTTCGGATTAAAAATATCCACAAAAGGTCGATTGCCTTCTGGTGAAGCTCCTTCGCCAATCAAAAATAATTTGCCCGATTCATTGCGAAGCAAAACACTTCTGCCATATTCATTTTGATGACTTTGAAATTGTCCAGGTGAATGATAGCGGTCTTCCCAGGAACGGTCGAAAATAATCTTCTTAGCTTTTCTAGATGCATCAGGAGAAAAAGCGGTTGTGATTTCCCGTCTATCCTGCCAGCGCCATTCATACACCAATGCCAAGTCGCCATCACCCCATTGAAAGCCACCAAAGCGATGCTGCGTGGAAATGCTTTTTTGCGGCTTACTATCAAAAGGAGCTTTGAGGCAAAATGCAGTATCTCTGTATTTCACTTCTTTGGTAGGATCACCATCATCTTGGGCTTCTACCCAATAAAGCGTAGCGGGCTGGTCGTTGCGCCACTGAAAAGAGCGCGGGCCTTTGCGCACGGCTTCAAAGCCGTTTGGTATATCATCCGCTACAGGAATTTCTGCGAGGCTGCGTACTTTTCTACCAAGGCTGGTCCATATCTCAGTATTTTGCGAAAAGCGAGCATAAGGCACGACATAAGAAAATGGACGCTTTATAGTCGTTACCCGCAGGTATTTTCCATCTGGCGAACTGGCAAAAGAACTATGTATGCCTGGCTTGCCAATATTGCGAATATTACCTGTTTTCAAATTGATGCGAATCAACTGACTGTTTGTATAATACTCAAACAAAGCCTCGTCATGTTGGTTTTGCAGTAGATCCTGATAAGTGCGATGGGCTGTTTTTCGCTCTGTATTTTCTTGTATGATTGGGCCTGCTGGCACAGCAGCTGACTCAGGCGTTTTTCCTCTTCCTTTTGGAATGGTTTTACAAATCAGCGTGTTATTGTCCGAAAGCCAGGTGTAAGGCAGGCTGCCTATTGTGGCATTTACGATTGCGCCGGTTAGTTTGCGTGCTGTAAAAGGCTCGCCGCCAGCCGCCCACAATTCGATACCGTTTGCTCGCGTGACTGTAAAAGCAATCTGTTTGCCATCTGGTGACCAGGTGACATCTTTTATACGGGCTTTGGCTGGAATGCCTTTTACCCGGATGCGCTGTTCGCCTTTTTGTATGAAAATATTATTATAATAAGCTGTCCTACTCGGTCCATTGGTGCGCGGATTGATGCGGAGTCCGCCAAGCCGCAATTCTGGCATAGCAACTTCTTCAATACCTGGTAAATTTGCCCGATGCAAAAAGAGGATTTTCCTGCTTTTTGTGTGTAGTGTAATTGCCGGAACAGGGTCGGCATCAATCAGGTCAGCAATAATTTTCGGGGGTAATTGATAGTTGGTGTTTTCTATATTTGACATAGTGTTGTGAAAATCGATTAATCAATTTCTAAGTTGTCGATAGTCCATAGTCCATAGTCGATGGCAGAAATTTGACAATATCCCTTTGAGAATTTAAAAGCAGCTATCGACCATGGACTATCGACCATCGTCCATTTATATTATTTTTTAACACTCACCAGTACCGCATCATTCAGCGTATACATGAGTTTGTTGATGTCGCCAGAGTTGAGTTGTAATACGCCTTTTATGACAATAGGTTTGGACGTATAAGTCAGTCTTTCATCTTCCGAATTGACTTCCATCACTGTCTCTGGGCCTGCACCGCCACAGAAAAAACACATATTATAAGGATAAGCAGAAAAGACAAAATTGCTTTGCTGTTTATAGCCTTCTACCGGAATAATATAGCCTTCAATCTCAATTTCTTTGCCTTCCAAATCCTTTATAACCTGACTAAAGACCGGGACATCTACATCAAAACCCATAAACTCATCATATTGTTGTTTAAATGTGATTTTGGACAGCGTTTTCCAAGGGTTTTCTTTTTTTTCTTCTTGCGCATAAGAGGCTGTTGCAAAAAGCATTACAGCCAGTAATGGAAATATAGTCTTATTCATGATTTATTGTAAAATTCCAAAAGTAAAAATTCCAAATTCCAATTTTTTTAGTGTCAGTAGCAGTTTCAATTGTAGTGGCAATACCTTATTTGCCTCACCTAGCCTCTCCTTCCTTCGGCAGAGAGGGATTTCGGCTGCGCTTGTCCTGCTACGCGGACTTGCTGGGCTTTTCTATTCCATATTTCTCTTTCAGATCAAGAATATGATAGCCTAAGATTTTTTCAGTATCAGTAATTATGGCAATGAATAAATCCTCAATTCCGTAAGACAGTAGTATGTGTTCATAATTTCTATCAGCATCCATATAAACATACGGAATTTCAACTTTGTCCAGTGTTATGTTTAATTCTTCAAGTTGTAAAATTTCAATAAAATATTCTTTGATGTTGATTCCCGAAGTCTCTTCATCTATCCCAACTAATCTCATTGGCGATTTAAAATACTTCAAGAATTCTTCTTCAATGATTTTATTAACCATTCTATTCACAGGTTTTACAAAGCAAAAATAAACCAATCACCAATATCCCAGTTACCAATCACCAATTCACTCAACAACCACCTCGGCATTCGTCAGCGTGTACATCAATTCATTGACATCACCATGATTGAGCGATAATTTGCCTTTTATAGTAATCGGTTTGGACGAAAATTCGACTTCTTTTTTATCTTTGGTAAACACCTGCATCACCGTTTCTGGTCCGGCTGCGCCGCAGAAAAAACACATATTATAAGGATAGGCGGACAGCATGAAATGGCTTTGTGCCTTTTTGCCTTTCAGGGGAATGATATAACCTTTGATGGTGATTTCTTCGCCTGATAGGTCGAGCACGGATTGCATATACACCGGTTTTTCGATTTCCATGCCCATAAACTCGTCCATTTCTTTTTTGAAGGTGACTTTAGACAGTGTTTTCCATGCACTTACTTCTTGTGCATGACTGAGCATGGGAAGGCTGAACAAAGCGACAAAAGTAAATAAAACCAGTTTTTTCATATTCTTATGTTTTGGACAAAGTCCTTGAAATATCAGTTTTGGATGCCTGTACAGCAGGAATCAATGCTGATAAGAAACCAATCATTAGCGCAGCTAATAAAAGTAACCATTCCGCAGACAAAAAGTCACGTCCTGTAAAGCTGTACTGGTAAGCATCTTGCATATAACGTGCCAATACTTCCATACCGATATGTGCCAATAGAATGCCCAAAATACCGCCGACGAGTGCCAATAAAACGCCTTCCAAAGTGAGTAGCCCGAAGAGCTTGCCACGCGAGCCGCCCATTACCCGCATGATGGCCAGTTCGTAGCGTCGGTCTTTGAGCGAACTGAATAGCGAAATGAATACACTCAAGGCAGAAACAAAGACAATGGCATAAGCCAGAAAACGCAAAGCACGCTCACCGACGCCCATCATTTCAAATAACCGGGCAGTTTGATAAGCTGGATTAGCAGCTTGCATGTCGGTGTTTTTATTGATGTTGTTGGGTAAATTGAGGGCGCGGAAGTCGGTTTTATTTTTATAAAATACAAGTAGCGAAGTGATTTCTTTGTCTTCATCATCTATCTCTGCATGGGCTGCGTGGTCGTGGTCATGGTGCTCGTGTCCATCGTGTGCATGGTCGTGATGATGATCTTCGCCTTCATGTCCCTTGCTGGGTGCTGGCGCGTGATCTGCATGGCTGGCCCACACACTTTCTATATTGGTCAGAATCAACTGATCGAGTACGGTTTTGCTTTTTTTCAAAATACCAACCACGCGATATGGATGGTCTTCATGCTCCATGATGGCATCGCCTAGCCCGTGTGCGCTGTTGAACTCATCGCCAATTTTTAAGCCAGTGAGGTCGGCTACTTTTGCACCTATGGTGACTTCAAAATCCTTTTGCCACAATTTTCCTTCGCCAATTGTTGCATCATAGACTTTCAGGTAGTCCTTGTTTGTGCCTACAATCCGATAAGCTTTATAGCTGTCACCCAATGCGAGCGGCACAGCCATTTTGACCAGCGGATGTTTTGGATTGAGAAATGGTCGGGCAGACTTCAAAGGAATATTGCCCGTAGGGTTGTCTATGTGATAAATGCTGGCTAGAATGAGTTGCAGCGGACTGCCCTTTGCACCCAGCACCAGATCGACACCGCCCTGATTGCGTTCAAATTTTTCGGTCGTTTGCTTATTCAATAATAAAAGAAAAGCAATCAACCCGACACCCAAAGCCAGCAGCAAAACACTCAGTAGTGTAGAGAGCGGCTTGGATATGATGTTTTTCCAACTTAATAATAATAGTTTCATTAGTCTATTCTTCTTGTCCCATTTTTTTGAACCATTCAAAGAAAGCGTCCATTTTGTCTTCATTGGCTTCTAGCCAGTCTATAGTGCTTGCAAGTTACAAAAAGTATTGTTGAATAATCTTCAATTTTACGGGGAGACTTGTTAAAACAAAAAAATACATAATTGTTTATTATATTGCAGAGCAAACAAAAATATTTTTTACTAAAAAACTACAATTATGAATCCAACACGTACATTGATTTTTATTTTTGCAATGCTATTTTCTGCTTTTGCAGTACAAGCGCAAACGGTCGAGTTTTCAGACGACTTTGAATCTGGGACAGCAGGCTGGACATTAAGCGGTGCCTGGGGACTTTCCACCGCTCAGTTTTATGGTGGCGCCAATTCGCTTACAGATAGTCCCGCTGGGAATTATGCTGCAAACCAGAATATTTCAGCCACACTTGCTTCTGGCGTTGATTTGACTGGAGATTTGGATGCAAATCTGACTTTCTGGACAATTTATGATATTGAAAATGGGAACTTTGACTATTGTTATGTAGAAGCTTCTGGCGACGGTGGTGCTACCTGGACAACATTGGAAGCTATTTTCGGAGAAGGTAATCTTGGCACTTGGGTACAACGTTCTTATTCTCTTGGTGGCTTTGTTGGCAATAGCGATGTTCGCGTTCGTTTCCGCTTTTTCTCAGATGGCGGTTATGAAGTAGATGGTATTTACATTGATGATGTAGAAATTACCAGTTCAAATGTAGATAATTCTGCGCCTTTGATTACACATGCGCCACCGGAATTTTATGAAAGTACGCTGGGTGCCATTACTATGGTTGCTGATATTGTCGATGTATCAGGTGTAAGTTCTGCCAGTCTTTCTTATAGCGTAGATGGTGGTTCAGGCGCTACAGTTGCGGGGACAAATACCTCTGGTGATACCTATGAATTTGCTATTCCTGCACAGGCAGTTGGCGCGCAAGTAGACTATGACGTTACTGCAACAGATGATTCCAATAATAGCAATGCAATTACAGCAGGAACATTTAGTTATATTGCGGGGAATCACATTTTTTATGATAATGCTGCTACAGACTTTGTAAATGTATTCAGTCCTTCCTCTGCTTCTGGTACAGGTTGTGCGGTGCGTTTTTCATTGGATGGTACAACGGATGTAGCTTATGCTTTAATCCGTAATTATACAGATCCAAATCGTCCGAATATGGACATGGAATTTCATATTTGGGCTGATGATGGAGCTGGACTTCCTGGTGCAGATTTGATCACACCATTTACCGTAACACCGGAGGCGAACCTGATGGTGACTAGTCCAATGACCCGTGTTGATTTGCGTCCTTATGCCAATGAATTGTCTGGTATATGTGGAGATGTATTCATGGGCTTCATGGCACCAAATGGTGATGTATGGGTAACGCAGACGACACCTGCAAGTGGTATGTCCATTGGACAACGTACTTATGTGACGGATGGTACAGACTGGATACTTGATCCTGCAGATGATTTTCATTTCCGCTTGGTGACGGAAGCAATTGGTGCTTTGCCACAGGCTGCTTTTACCACTGATAATACTGGAGGAGATGGAATAGTTGTGTTTACAGATGCTTCTGATGCTGGCGCAGTGAGTTGGGTTTGGGATTTTGGAGACGGTGCAACAAGTACTGTTCAAAATCCAACGTACCAATACACCAGCAGTGGTACTTATAATGTTTGTTTGACAAGCACTTATAATGGCTGTTCTGATACACAATGCGAAACCGTGAATGTTGTGATTTCCAATACAGAAAATGTAGAAGATGGTTACAGTGTTATAGTTTATCCAAATCCGTTTTCAGATCGTGCAGTTATTGAGGTAATGAGTACTGGAAATTTGAATGATTTGGAGGCTCGGTTGTTCAATATTATGGGGCAGGAAATCAATTGCAACATGAAACAAATTTCTAATGGAATAGAAATTCACCGTGGAAATTTAAATTCAGGGACTTATATTTATGAATTGACAAATAAAGATGGTATAATTGCAAAAGGTAAACTGATGATTAAGTAAGTGCCTAGACTCAACTAAACGCCACTTTCAATTTATATAATTGGCTTATTGTCAATATTTTTTTGAATTTGAATTTGACGTTTGGATTTGTATTTCCACTTAATTGTCTGATTTACCCACACTATGAGATAAGCTCTGGCAGTCATGTCAGGGCTTTTTTTATGAGAATCAGAGGGCATTAGGTAAAGTAAAACTGAGACTAAAACCATCTGTATAGTCAGTATTTACCCAGATTTTGCCATTATGATGTTCTACAATTTTTTTGCAAACGGCTAAACCGACTCCTGTGCCTTCATAAGACGTGCCACCGTGGTGAAGCCTTTTAAAAATAAGGAAAATTTTATCTTTAAATTCCTCTTTTATGCCTATGCCATTGTCTCTTACGGTGAATTTATGGTATTGATGATTGAAAGGTACTGCATCTATGACAATAGAAGGAGGCGCATGACCTTTAAATTTAAGGGAATTATCAATGAGATTTTGAAATAGTTGGAGTATCTGTGAGGGATTGCCTTTGATAGTAGGAAGTTCATTTTTAGATATAATATCAGCCTGATTATTTTTGAATTTGAGGTATAAATTATTCCTGACATTATTGATGACCTCCTGTGTGCTTATTTTTTTAAATTCATTTTCTGAAGGATTATTGATAACTGAATATTTCATTAAGCCATCTAATAGTTGTGCCATTCTATTAGCTCCTTCTACTACAAAATTGCAGTATTCTTGACTTTCTGTTGAAAAATTTCCTGCTTCTTTTTTCTGAATCAATTGCACAAAACTGGTAATGGTGCGTAGAGGCTCTTTGAGGTCATGAGCAACTACAACTGCAAAACGTTTGAGGTCTTGGTTAGAACTTTCTAAGGCTCGCGTATTTTGAGATAATTGCTCATTGGCTTCGCTTAGTTCTTTGGAGCTAATATCCATAGACCGTTCCAAAAGATTTCGGTCACGATCATACTGATCGTAAGTTTTACTGATTGTCTCAAGAAGAGGCAGGAATTCTGGAGGAATATGCTCAATACCTCCATGTTTTCTACGAATCTGCCGCAGTAATAATTTATGATAATCACTCATAGTTCTGCAAAAGTAGTAATAGTCATAGTTTGATTATGCAATTGGGCAAATTGATTATTGAAATTAACAGGGCATATTTCTCCATAAGAATAAAAACCAAGTGTTGGTATATCGCCAAAAGTATCCTGAATGGCTTCTGTTTCTTCTTCGATACGTTGATCCAGTACGATTTTTCTGCCTACACAACTAATGAGTAAGGCCAGTTGCGGTGCAGGAATCCCTTCAAGACATTTATTGGCAGCATCATAAACACCATCTACCAAATGATCTGGATTGCAGCGCATTAATTGTACTGTACTACCTTCTGGAATATCTCCTGCAAAAGTCATGCTTTTTGTAGATTCATCCACAGAAAGTATCGTTCGTACAAGCTGTGACTTCCCATCATTGGTCGTCAGAGCTAAAGGAAAAAATAATGCTGAACCTGGAAGGTCATCTGCCAGATCACCCAGGTAATTTTTATACAGATCTAATGCGTCTTTATTATCCAATTGATACAGTTTGTTATCTTTAGACTTAGTAACGCTGCGACGGGGACCAAAAGTATCGAAACCAGCACCATGGGAAGAAGCTATTTGTAAGTGATCTCCATACAAACCAACAGCAATAATATTTCCTGTATCTGGTAATTGATTTAATCCGAGGAGTGTTTTTTCAAAGCGTGCGTCATCTCCAGCCAGACCACCAGTGATTGTAACTCCAGACGGCAGATTTTTATTAAATCCTTCTACCAGTTTATCGCCATTTACATGATGCCCATCTGAAAACAAAAGAACGTGTTTTAATTGTTCGGCAGGTAATTGTTGGGATAAAGCCAAGCCTGCCTTATAGCTATTCTTTACTTCACTTATATTAATTTTTTGGGATACAAGCTCGGTATGCTCAAAGGAAATTCCAGTCAATATTAGTCCTTCGTCAGAGACATTTGTACCTGCAATTTGCCCGGAAGTAGAACAACTAATAAAATGAGCATCAGAACAAATTTCCTGTAATTTCTGTACAATAGCATTATCCTCAAGGAAATAACGATTGCCAAATGCAAATATAAGCTGACAGGATGCAAGGGTTTCAGATAAGCTTTCTTTAATATCTTCTTGTTTGTTAATGTTGAATTGCTGAGTCGTAATTGCCATAAAAAAGTATTTATAGATTTAGATACTATGTATACGGTTATCTAAAACAAATGTTGTCAAAAAAAAGTAAATTTTTTACAGATTCTTGTCGCAAGTGTGTGGCAAATAAATTATTATACTTTATTTTTAAATATCTTGTCAGGTGTTATTTTTCAACAAAAAATGATTCAAAATAAGGCATATTATCTAGTTGTTAAGTTTGATAATTTTTCCAAAAGCCACTGTTTATCACCAATATACTCCAGTCTTTCCATTTTTTGTTGAATAGAAGCCGGAGACATTCTGCTGAATCCGTTCTTTGTTCTGAATAATGGCAGTAGAATTTTGATAAATCCCATCATGCCTGCTTTAGCCTGCGTCGAAAAAGCTTTGTTTTTTTTCAAAAAACCTTTAAAGGATTCTGCAAGATTATATAATGCTTCTTCTTCATTGAGTTCATAATAGGTTTTAAGTAAGAGCAGTTTTCGACTCGTCTCGTATTGCAGACTTTTCATTTCAGACTGATTGAGCATAGCTAGAGCTGCTTCAAATTGTTGTTCATTAAACAGAATAACACTCATGTTGAAAGCACGGACACTATCTCGGAGTTCAGGCCGTATTGCTGTAAGATATGTTTTTATAAATGACTTTGCCCAAGCAAATTTTTTCAATATACAGGCAGTGACAACAATATTTCGGATTCGATTGATAGGCATGTAGGGTCCTGAGTATAAGGCATTTTGCTCAATCATTTTGTTGATTATGTCAAAAAGAATATTGACATAATTGTTTTCGCTAAAACGGCGGATGCAAAAATTATAGGCTATTGTATATAACTCATTCAGGTCTTTACTACTGATTTCATCTTGATATTGATTCAGCAAACGGAGGAATTCATAAAAAGTAGCTTCTTTATCTTCTTTCAAGACGAGTGTGGCCTGATAGTATAATTTTATCAGCGGTTCCCGACTGACGGATATATTACGAGATAATTTCAGGATTAAATCTAAGTCATCTACCTGAAAACTCATGTTATATACACTTTGCATAGATAGCCCACTAAAATAATGTCCAAACATCCGACAAAAAAAATGAACCTGAAGACTTCTGATGGTTTCTTCAGAAAATTCCTGAAATACTTTTAGGCTTTTGGTCGCGCTCAGATTTTCCAGATAAGCATTTTTGAGCATGTAGTCTTCCAGAAAATAAGTACTGCTTTTCCTTTTGGGATGAAACCTTTTCTCCGCATCTTCATAACGACGATGTAGCTCTGTATTGTTTTTATCGGTCAAAGCCTGCAAAAGCAATTTTTGATAAGTAGCGGTCTCTTTTTGCAATTCAAGTTGTACCAAATATGCTTCCGCCAAATGAAGTAATTTGCTAGTATGTACACTCAATGAAGAAGTTCCTGTACGGATATTGCATTTCTTAGTAATAACGCCCAAAGGAATTTTCTCATTATTTGAAGCATCTAGATATGGGTATAAATATTGGTATAGTATGCTCAGTTTTTTATTTTTATTAAAAAAAGGAGAATTTATAAATAACTCGAAGTCTGATTTTTCAGCTTCATTAAATTTACTGACCAATGCTTTTAACTTTTTTACGCTCATATAATGTTGCTATCTTTTTGTAATGCAAGTATAAACAAATCATTAAAATTAATATTAGAAAAAGGGAAAAATTTACCCTTTTTGAAAAGAAATACTATGCTAACTTTGTAATATCAAAACATCCGATCTATAAATCCACTTTGAACGGATTAAAAAATGCTCTAGGTATCCAGCCTTAGTCTCACAATCCCCAAGTAAAATTTCAAACCTGTATTTAACAATACTGAATGCTTGTTTATGTAATGTATTACATAAATAGGACATTAGGTATCATTAGGGTACTGCTTTTCTCAAAAAATGTGAAAGGTGGCATTGGTATTTTACAGATTAGACTTATTTTTAAACAAACTAAATACAGAAAATGGCAATTTGGGACTATACAATCCTTCCGATTTGAATCTGGATGGAGACATTAATGGAGACGATAAAATAATCTGGGACAGGAACAAGGGAACGTTCTCCTGCACACCAGGTATCGAAGAATAACATTTATGGTTGAGTAAGTTCGGGTGTATGTTTTACAAAGGTATCATACACCCGACAATTTAGCCTTTTGACAAGATTATTAAACTACTTTTTTATTAAACTATATTTTTCTACGGGACTGCTTGAGTTTTCAGGCAGTCTCGTAGGGGCGACAAAACAATGATGATGATTAAACTAAACGACAACACTCGCCCTGTTTCCTGACTTTTGTTAGTGGAACACCAAGAGCTTGTTGAGCGTTTGCTTTCACAGCA
Source organism: uncultured Saprospiraceae bacterium (assembly GCA_937951615.1). GTDB lineage: Bacteria > Bacteroidota > Bacteroidia > Chitinophagales > Saprospiraceae > JAHDEO01. Next base: position 90,114 of record CALFBH010000077.1, read on the forward strand.
AATGTTCAACAAGCTCGAAAAAATAGCATAAATATACCTGCCTCTAATGAGGTTCTGACGTTAGTCTGGGACGGCCGCCCGACTGCGAACGGTATTGCTATGCTTTAGCATTATTTTTTTATAAATAAAACAATGATTATGGAAAATTTGAATTTTAATGTCTACTGATTAAACTCACCATAAGGAATTATTGTCCAACTCACATCTGCCAGTTGAGCCTCAATAAACTGCTCCAGTTTATACAAAGCTGGTGGACTGTCATGCCGGTTTTTTATGGTATGTGCCTGTCCATCAATTTGAATAAAAGTAGTTGTTTCCGGCATATCATATATCTGCGGAGCACCTGCGCGGGGATATTGCCCGGCAAGGGAGAAAAAACCAATTTCTTCTGCCTTACTTTGAATATTAACGATTGCTTCCTTGCCTGCATGACCAGCATAATAACCTAGTCGATCCACATGCGCCATGCCGTGATATTTGACCATACCATCATCATAGATTTTGAGTTCAAAGGAAGGACATTTACCATAACAAGGCATACGTTTCAGGCGGGCAATGACAACAGGCTCAACAGGCTTAGTATCTTTTTCAAAAGCACCAGAACGGGGCGGCTCTACAGGCTTCGTTTTTTTCCAGGTGACTTCTTTATCCGGTGCATTTTCTTTTTGTGGAAGTTGCTCAGATATTTTTGGCGTACATGCAGCTACAAAAAGAACAGCGAGGAGCAATATAAAAGTATTTTTTTTCATGTCAAATCTGTTAGATGTCGATAGTCAATGGCTGAAATTTAGTAATATTGTTTTATAAGTTTTACACGCATTTTGCAAAGCAAAATGAAATACTGAAATGACCTGAAGGCTAAAAACAGCCATCGTCCATGGACTATCGACCATCGTCTTTTGATTTTGAATTTATTTTGGCAAATCACCCTGCCGGTCATCAATCGTATCCACAAACTCTGCCATCCAGCCATTATTTTCTGTTATAATAATTTGTTCACAAGCCTGCACAAACTGTCTGCGTTGTGTATCGCTTTTCATCTGTCCCCATTGGGTCAATGTCAATTCTAGTTTATCGGCTGCCGATTGGTAAGCAACAATCAGATATTCATAACGATTAGCAGCAAAATAAGAGGCGAGTGCGCCCGAAATAGTGGTAATAAAAGCCACCCAAATAGAGGTATAGCTACTGAATTCTGGGTTGATTACAGGCAATAAGGCTAAAATTGCTCCAACCGTTCCTAAAAAATAACCAGTCATTTTAGCCGTATTTTCCTTCTGCTGATATTCAAGAGCCTTAGGGCGGTAATATCCGTCCTTTTGGTCGTTCACCCTTTTGGTAATATATTCGTCAAAAGACATGTCGACCGAAGGCATATTTGCCTGCAATTGCTGTTCAGAAAGCGCAATATGCTGAATGTCTTTGCGTCTTTTTGCAATATCAGTAATACGTTGATGCGCAACAGCATCGGGATTACTGCGATGGTAAGGTGCTGCTTTCATCAGGTACAAAAAGGTTTCTGATTTGAAAGCTTCAGCAACGGAGCGGGCTTTGAGCCATTGCTTTTCCTTGGATGCGCTCAACATTTTTCCACCAAAATAAGCTGCTAAGGCAATGCTGCCTGCGCTTAGTCCACTCAAGACTTGTTGCGTTATTTTTTGAATGGATATATCAATGCTGATACCACCCGTTGCCACAAGATGACTAAGTATACTGAATAAAGCACTACTTATAATGAGTGTGAGTAAAATGACCCGCCACTTACTGATCTGAGATTTTATCTGTACAGAGGTCGCGTCCCATTTATTATATTCCTGCCAAAGGTATTGAAGAGATGTCATATAGCAAAAGTATCATTTTTTGGGAACAATGAAAAGAAATAAATTTGGTAAGTCTTTTGTACTATAGAGTGAGTGTAACAGATAATTTCTATTTTTGTAAAAATTGCTTTGTATCCATGAAGTCTATTTACACCTTCCATATCCTAGTCCTGCTGGCTATAAGTACACAACTTATTGCCCAGAATACAGCACAGCAAATCGACAAAGCTGCGCAGGAATTAGCGACCCTAAAACAAAAGGAAAAAGATTTAAAAAACAAACTGGAAACACTTCGGCTCACAAAAGTGAAGGAAGACCTCAAATCTGTAGGCTATCCTAAATGTTCATCCGGTTGCGAAGTGGTGGAGCATGAAGCCTTGAGTTTGTGTTATGATGAAGAACATGAGCAGGCGCGTTGGGTTGCGCACATCCTGATTCCTGAAGTGACAGATGGCAATCTCAATCGAACCAATGATTTTCGGGAAGATGATAAGGTGAAAACGGGTTCGGCGACACTTGATGATTACTGGTTTAGCGGTTATGACCGGGGGCATGTTGCACCTTCTGCTGATTTTCGATGGTCGAAAAAAGGCATCAGCGAATCTTACTTGTATTCCAATATGAGCCCGCAACTCGCCGAACTCAATCGGGAAAGATGGGCAGAGTTGGAAGGCTTTATCCGGAATTATGTCATTGCAAATGGTCGTCAGGTACATGTAGTGGCTGGCGGTGTGCTAGAAGATGGGTTGGGAACAATTGGTGAAAACCAGGTCAGTATTCCCAACTTATATTATAAAATTGTACTGGACGAAGCCAATAAGAGAACCATCGGATTTATCCTGCCCAATAAAGACTGTATCTATCCGCTAGAAAGTTATGCAGCTTCGATTGATAGTATTGAAGCCTTGACAGGTATTGATTTTTTTCCCAATATAACAGAATCCTGGGAAAGTGATTTTGACTATAAAAAATGGAAATCGGAAGATGAATCGGTCATTTCGGATGCCAATCCGATGCAGCCGCCTTTGCCAAAAGGGCTTTTTAATACGGTACAGGCTCGACTGTACGAAGGCGATGTCATTACAGTTTGTGGCAAAGTAGTGGCAACAAAACTTAGTCAGAAGTCTGGTGCAACTTTCCTCAATTTAGATAAAAAATTTCCCAATCAAATTTTCAGTGTCTCTATTTGGAAAGACAACCGCAATAATTTTAGCTACCCACCTGAAGTATATTTGCTGGGCAAAAAGATATGCGTCACAGGCAAAGTTTCCATGTACCAAGGCAAGCCGACCATGAATATCAGCGACCAAAGTAAAGTGACTGTAGTAGATGATGCGGAGTTTTAGTGAAATGAATGAGAGAATGAGAGAATGAATGAATGGAACTATTACCCCAACATCGCAATCAACCAATCAACCCAATCAAAGCATAGACTTCATCAACTTATACATACTCATACGATCTCCGGCCAGAGATTCCATCCCATCAACATAAAGCGTCGTACCACTTACATAAGAAGACATAGGACTGGAAAAAAATATAACAGCATTAGCGACATCTTCTACGCTGCCAAATCTTCCCATTAGGTTTTTATGCTCTTCAGCATCGAAGAAATCTTGCATCATAGGTGGATAATTATCTAGCCCAGAAGAATCTATGGTACCTGGTGCAACAGCATTGACACGGATATTATATTCTGCCCATTCCTGAGCCAGCGATTTGGTCAGATTTTCTACCCCTGCACGGGCTGCACCAGTATGAGCCATACCCGGAAAACCACGAAACACATTAGCTGTAATATTGACAATCACACCATGCTTTTGAGGAATGAAAAAGGATTTTGCCATTTCCTGTGAAACGTAAAATGTGCCATTCAGGTTATTATTAATGACTGCTGCCCAACCGTTTTCACTGATGAGTTCGGCAGGGGCAGGGAACTGTCCGCCTGCATTATTGATGAGAATGTCGAGCTTATTGTGACAGGCTTCAATATGTTTCACTAGAGCTTTAATTTCATCCGTTTTTCTAATATCGCAGGCTTTATAATCACATGTTCCATACTCCGAAAGCTCGGAAGCCGCTTTCTGTAAGGGTTCTTCTTTTCGGGAGGCTATGGTTACTTTCGCGCCCAATTGTAGGAACATTTTTGCTATTCCATAACCTATTCCACTTCTACCGCCTGTTACGAGAACAGTTTTGTCTTTAAATAAATCTTTCTGGTACATACTCATCAATTTTGTATGCAAATAACGGGTTTCAAGATGAAAAAAAGAACTGATTGAGGAACAGGTTTAAAATTAGTGTATTTAATATTTTCCTGATTCCCAGATATTGAATCAGAATGATTGTTATCTGATTGTTTTGTAAGTATGGTGAACTGATTTGTAAGGGCTTGTCTAAGTAACTATTTTTTTATTATTTGTTGAATTTGTAAATATTCGCAAATATAAGTGTCACATAATGTGACATTTGTGACTAGAATATTAGTTTTTTACGCTATAAATTGCCCTAAAAGAAGCAGACTTCACTCCTCCATTTACTAAGTAATTATGAAGAAAATTCTTTACACACTCCTAGGACTATTATTATTTTGGGGCTTTGGTCACGCACAAGTTCTTTCAGAAGTGAATTTCTCTGTACAGCGGGGACTTTACACAAATCCATTTTACCTTGGATTATCTTCTGATGATCCTGCTGCCCAGATCTATTATACATTGGATGGCTCGGAGCCTTCCGATACAAATGGTTTTAGTTATGCTCAATATATTGATATTCAGTCTACTGCACTTGTAAGGGCTGTCGCCTATACTGCTGCTGATACTAGCGACATCAGCACACATTCCTATATTTTTCCGGAAGATATATTTGACCAACAGGGCATTCCTGCCGATTATCCTGCTTTATGGTCAGAGCTTAGTCCTGATTATGATGTGGACACTTTGGTTACAAACAATGCTTATTATAAAGATATGATTCGTGAAAGTTTTGAAGACTTTCCTGTAGTTTCACTGGTGTTAGACAAAGAACATCTTTTTAATGATAGCACAGGAATTTACCAAAATCCGCAAGAAGAAGGAATAGAATGGGAAAGAGCAACTTCCATAGAGATGATTCATTTTGATGGGCAGGAAGGTTTTCAGGAAGACGCGGGTTTGAGGATTAGTGGAGGTTCTACCAGACGCCCCGAGTATTTTAAAAAACACGCATTTAGGTTATTATTCAAATCCCAATACGGGGCGAGCAAACTAAAGTATCCACTCTTCGGCGACGAAGGAGCAGAAGAATTTAATACTTTTGTATTGAGAATGATTGGGCATTTTTCTATGCACGACTGGAATGTGTACAGGCGAGAGAAAATGCAGTTGGGGAAAGACCAGTTTGCACGTGAATTGCAGAAAAAAATGGGGCAGCCCTATGTTAGGGGGGAATTTGTACACGTCTTTCTAAATGGGATGTATTGGGGGATTTACAACCTGACAGAACGCCCTGATGCTGCTTATATGGCTTCGTATTTTGGTGGAAACAGAGGGGATTATGATGCGATCAATTCATTGAAAATCGTTGATGGAGACTCAATAGCCTGGTACGAAATGCATGACCTTGCACAAGCAGGGCTGAGCAGCGATTCGGCTTATGCTGCTATAGAGGAATATTTGGACATTGATAATTTTTTTGATTATATGACGCTGAATCACTGGGGCATCAATACCGATTGGGATAACCACAACTGGTATGCAAATAGAAAACGAGAACCAGGTGGGCAGTTCAAATTTTTTAGTTGGGATGCCGAATTTATATTAGGGTATTTTAATTATGAGGAGTTTGTGTATGATAGTGGAGCAGGAGATTATTCATATCCCAGATTTTTGTTTCATAAATTAATGGAAAATGAAAAAGCTCGGTCTCGTTTCGCAGATCGTGTGCAATGTACTTGCAGAAGTAGAGGTCCACTGACAGGAATGGTCGCACCAGATCATTATACCGATCTTGCAGCAAGTATAGAAGGTATGTCTATTGCAGAGACAGCACGCTGGGGAGATGTAAGTGGTACTTTGTATACACATGATTCTTATATTATTCCTGCATCTACAGAATTAATTGTTTTAAAATTGCCGTTTAGAAGTGAAAGTCTACTTAATCTATATAGGGGGCGGGGCGTTTTTCCTACACTTACAGGCGTGCAATATAGCAGGTATGGCGGACAACTCACAGTGTCAGAGGAAGTGAGTCTTTATAATCCTAATGGGGATGGAGATATCTATTATACCATAGATGGCACAGACCCTAAAAATGAAGACGGAAGTATATCATCTACAGCATTATTATATGATGCACCATTGGCTTTGCCTGATGGAGTAACTGACGTAAGAGCCAGAGTTTTTAATGACAACGATCAACAATGGTCTGCGATGTGTCCACAACGATTTCACAGACAGCAGGATATGAGTGGCATTGTCATCAATGAAATACACTATAATCCGGATAGTTTATGTAGTACAACACAGACAGGAGAGCTTGATTATCTCGAATTGACCAATGCAGGTTATAATCAGCTTGATTTGACGGATTGCCAATTTACAAAAGGAATACGGTATAAATTTCCATATAAGACCATTCTTAACCCAGGAGATTTCTATGTTATTGCGGAAAACTTAGACTCGTTTACTGTACATTATGGATTTGAACCAGATGGACAATATCTGGATGCTCTGGATAATGGGGGAGATGTGTTGATTTTAAAAGACCCATTTAATAATGTGCTGGATTCACTGGTATATAATGATAAAAATCCATGGGATATTGCCCCTGATGGAGTAGGAATGTCCTTGGAATTAGTCAATGCAGACTGGGATAATGCAGAGCCAATGAACTGGTTTAGGTCAGACATGTCTTGCGACGGTACACCAGGTGCTGCCAACACACGAGATTGTGCAGGTTTGACAGAAGAAATTATTATTAATGAGATTAATTATAATTCGGATGCAGGAACCGACCCTGGAGATTGGGTGGAATTGTACAACCCAATGGCGGATAGCGTTAAGTTGTCGGGCTGGCAGTTTTTTGATGAAAAAAATAGTTTTACTTTTTCTGAAGATATATCTATTGCACCGAATGAGTACCTTGTTTTGGTAGAAGACTCGCTGATGTTTTCCAGTATCTTTCCGAGTATAGAAAATTATATGGGCAGTTTTCACTTCAATTTGAGTGGCGGTGGAGAACGTATCTCCTTATTGGCAAATGGAGATTGCCTGGCAGATTATGTGATTTATGATGATAATATGCCCTGGGACACGATTGCCGATGGAAGCGGTGCAACCTTATCTCTCACCAATAGCTTTTCAGATAATAATCAAGCTCAGGTATGGGAGGCTTCATCTAATATTGGCGCACCACTAGGTACACCTGGAAGACCAAATGAACCCTGTCCTATTCCAGCTAGTATGGTCATTCCTGAATTATGTGCAGCAGAAATGATTGTGGTTACTTTAGATACAATCTATGAAGATATGGAGTACGAATGGTCGTTTTGGAATGCCAGTCAGGATACAACTGCTGGTGATACAATCAGAGTGCTTTGGGATGAACCCGGTAACAGTTCAGTTCAACTGGTTTCCCGCTATAGAGAATGTACAAACATCGCTTTTCTGCCTTTAGAAATTAGTATTTGCAACACAGCTCCGCTTGCTGTAAATGATACCATCACAACACTGGAAGATATTGCTGCTCCCATAAATATATTATCGAATGACAGCGATGCAGACCAGGATTCCCTTAGTATTTACATCATTAGCCCGCCAGAATCGGGAACGCTGGAATTATCGGGAAATGGAATCTATACCTACATCCCGGAAAATAACCAGTTCGGAATTTTTGATTTTACCTATCAAATATGTGATGACGCATCTTATATGCTTTGCGATACAGCAATAGTTACTATTCAAATAGAAGAAGTAGAGGAAGCTCCTGTCGCGCTGAACGATCTTTACAGCATAGAAGAAGATAGTCTTATTAGTGGCAATGTGCTGGACAATGATTATGAACCAGACGGTGATAGTATTATCGTCAGTCAGAATCTATTGGTTTCTGTTACCAATGGATCATTAACACTTAATACTGATGGTAGCTTTCAATACACTCCAGCACCGAATTTTAACGGGCAGGATAATTTTATGTATGAGATATGTGGAGGAGGTTTATGTAGTACAGCAGAAGTCTATATTGAAGTATTAGCAATGAATGATACTCCAGTAGCCTTGAGCGACACTTTCTATATGTATAATGATTCTGTTTTACAATACAGCATTTTAAATAATTATTCTGACATAGATGAAGATGAGCTTTCAGTAAGCTTATTACAGGAGATTCCTGCTGGAGAGCCAGGATTACTAAACCTTAGTTCAGATGGTGATTTATTATATGTCCCACCAAGTGATTATATTGGAACACAGGTCTATACCTATCAGGTGTGTGATGATGGAACACCCATGAAGTGTGCCGAGGCAGAATTGGTTTTTATTATAGAGGCTTTTTGTATTGATATTGAATTATACGCTCTTCTTGAAGGCCCATACAATGCTGCTACAGGACTTATGAAAACAACCCTTAATACGATGAGAGGTATGCTTCCAGGACAAACACCATTAAGCAACCTGAGTACGCCAACACCTGCCGGACAACCTTATCATCAAATTCCCTGGGATTATGATGGAGATGAAGGTCTGAATTTTACAGACGCATCATACGATTCTAGTGTCGTGGACTGGATACTGCTTTCTTTTCGTACTAGTATAGAATCTAATACGACAGTTGCGAGAGTAGCAGCATTGATACATGATAATGGATATGTTGAATTATTAGATGGCTGCCTGTTTATGCGCAACTCTTATGAACCGATGTATGTTGTGATAGAACACCGAAACCACATAGGGATTATGTCACCAAACCCTATTCCGCTAGATGGAGAAAGACTATACTTTAATTTTACTTTACAAAATACCTATAAAGACCCGACATCAAATGGACAAAAAGAATTAGGACCTGGGGTATGGGCAATGTTTGGCGCAGATGGTGATCAGATTTCTGATATTATTAGTTATGATATTAATGGACAGGATAAAACATTCTGGTTTGGCTATAATGGAATTTTTGATGTTTATTTGCCTACAGATTATAATTTGGATGGAGATGTAAATGGAGCGGATAAAGCTATCTGGTATCTAAACAACGGAGTGTCATCAAGAGTGCCAAAGTAAACATGAAAATAAATAAATTTGATTGCCTGATACAACCTGAAAAGGTTTATTTGCCTCTACATAGAAGTAATAGTATAGTAAAAGTGTCTAAATATATAGAAATATTTTCAGTTTTTAATTCATCCATTTCTCTTTAACAAAAAACATCTTACTATTATGATATTACTTTACGTACCTTAATTGCAAAACAGACGTCTAATTCAGACCCTGACTTTGTATTAAACGTTTCAAATATCCACACTCACCAAATGTCATCCTTATTCTTGTATTCTTTAATAGAATACAGGATATCGCCACTTATTATTATAAATCATCTGATATGCAATTTTCCCGACAGTTCACACTGTATTTAGCGTGTATATTCGCATTATCCCTTCCTTTAGGTGTGCATGCTCATGGACCCGTACATGAAAGCATCGAACGCCTGACCAAATCCATAGAAACTTATCCTGATAGCGCAGAACTCTACTTGCAAAGAGGACAGTTTTACCAAATGGATGAGGATTTTGACCATGCTTTTTCAGACTATAATAAAGCCAAATCACTTCATCTTGATAATAGACATGTAGATTTACAGTGCGCAAAATTATTTCTGGAACATAATTATTCTGAATCAGCCTTGATGTATGTCAATAAGGTATTAGCAGAAAGACCAAAACATGTAGATGCACTGATGACAAGGGCGGCTATTCATACTCAATTAATGAATGACGACCTCGCTGTGATGGACTTTGAAAAGGCAATTGAAAATATACGCGAACCACGACCAGAGCATTATATTGCGATTTCAAAGGCTACGCTTACAGCTGATTCTACAAATTTTGAAGACGCTATAGAGTGGCTGAAAAAAGGAGAAGAAAAGATTGGTGCGAATATAGTTTTAGGATCTTATGCAGTTGACCTCGCTGTTTTACAAAAAGACTTTGATAAGGCACTGAGTATGACAGATGTTATTATTGTAGGCATGAAACGCAAAGAAAAATGGCTGCTTAAAAAAATTGAAATACTAGAGCAAGCGGGACGATTTGAGGAAGCTTACCAAACTGCTGAGCAGGCGATGGAAGCGATTCGTGCTTTGCCAAGACATACCAGAGGTACGCGACTCGTTACAGAATTGCAGGCCCAAATATCATTGAAATTAATAGAATTGAAACAGAATACTCCAAAATAAAAACCGATAGTCTAATTGATCTGATAACCATAAGTCTTCAATCAAAACAGAAAGAAGACTGCTCTAACTTAAGAAAATGAAACTCAAAGGTTACTTTTTTTACCTAGTTTGCTTAGTCCTATTTTGTGGCTTACCACAAAATTTAATGCAGGCTTCTCCCAACTCTTCCAATGCCATTATTCTGCCTTATGGTAGTGTGTGGAAATATTTAGATGATGGCTCTAACCAAGGAACAACTTGGTATAATCCTGCCTATGACGATAGTGCCTGGGCATCGGGACCTGGAGAGCTAGGTTATGGCGATGGCGATGAAGAAACCCTTCTTAGTTTTGGAAATAACCAGAATAATAAATATACCACAACTTATTTCAGAAGGACAATCAATGTGCTTAGTCCCACAGACTATATGAGCGGTGTTGAATTATCCTTGAAAAAAGATGACGGTGCAGTGGTCTATCTTAATGGAATAGAAATCTTTCGTTCTAATATGCCAGCCGGAACGATTAGTTTTAACACCTTTGCCTCAAGCAATGAAGATAATATTGTCACTACGGTTGTACCGGGAACTGATTTTATTGCAGGCGATAATGTGCTTGCAGTCGAAATTCATCAGGTCAGTAAAACTAGTTCCGATATTAGTTTTGATATGCAATTGGAATCACTCCCTATAAACGATAGTGATAATGACGGAATTGCTGACAATATAGAGTGTCCGGCTTTCCCATGTGTAGATTCTGATGGAGATTTACTGCCTGATTATCTAGATCCAGATGATGATGGCGATGGTATTCTAACCATTAATGAAGACTTTCCTATAGCAGATGGTAATCCTACCAATGATAATGTAGATACAGATACAATCCCAAATTATTTAGATATAGATTCTGATAATGACGGTTTGCTAGATGCAGACGAATGTGCAGGAGGCGCGCCTTGTCCAAATTCTGACACAGATACATTACCTGATTATCTGGATACCGATTCAGATGAAGATACAGTATTGGATAGTATTGATAATTGTCCTATTGTAGCAGGACTTCCTGCATTTAATGGTTGTCCTGATTCTGATGGAGATGGAACTCCAGATGATCTTGATTCTTGTATAAATGATGCAGGCCCTGCCTGTACAGACGGCTGCCCCGACGCCGATGGCGATTGTATAGCAGATACCGTGGATGATTGTCCTGCAATAGCGGGGGCGAGTTCAGCAAATGGCTGCCCCGATGCGGATGGAGACGGCATACAAGATGCAGACGATTTGTGTCCGGCGATAGCAGGAATAGCTTGTACAGATGGCTGCCCGGATGGAGATAATGATTGTGTAGCAGACACAGATGACCTCTGTCCTACTGATTTTGGTTCTGCTTGCGCAGATGGCTGTCCCGATGCGGATGAAGATTGTATCGTAGATTCTGCCGATGATTGTCCGAATATCGCTGGCGATGCCAGCGCGAATGGCTGCCCCGACGCGGATGGAGACGGCGTACAGGATGCAGATGATTTATGTGTAAATGATGTAGGATCAGTTTGTGCAAATGGTTGCCCTGATACTGATGGCGATTGTGTAGCAGATGTAGACGATCTTTGTCCGGCGATAGCGGGTGATGCCAGCGCGAATGGCTGCCCCGATGCGGATGGAGACGGCGTACAGGATGCCGATGATCTTTGTCCGGCTGATTTTGGTTCTGTCTGTGCTGATGGCTGCCCAGATGCTGATAATGATTGTGTCACTGATGCCGATGATCTTTGTCCGGCTGATTTTGGTTCTGTCTGTGCTGATGGTTGTCCCGATGCTGATGAAGATTGTATCGTAGATTCTGCCGATGATTGTCCGAATATCGCTGGCGATGCCAGTGCGAATGGCTGCCCCGATGCGGATGGCGACGGCGTACAAGACGCCGATGATTTATGTGTAAATGATGTAGGATCAGTTTGTGCAAGTGGTTGCCCCGATGCGGATGGCGATTGTGTAGCAGATGTAGAAGATAATTGTCCGAATATTGCGGGTAGTACAACTGCAAACGGTTGTCCCGATGCGGATGGTGATGGCGTACAAGATGCAGACGATTTGTGTCCTGCGACACCAGGAATAGCTTGTACAGATGGCTGCCCCGATGCGGATGGCGATTGTGTCGCAGATACCGATGATCTTTGTCCGGCTGATTTTGGTTCTGTTTGTGCTGATGGTTGTCCCGATGCTGATGAAGATTGTATCGTAGATTCTGCCGATGATTGTCCGAATATCGCTGGCGATGCCAGTGCGAATGGTTGTCCCGATGCGGATGGTGACGGCGTACAGGATGCCGATGATTTATGTGTAAATGATGTAGGAACAGTTTGTGCAAGTGGTTGCCCCGATGCAGATAGCGATTGTGTAGCAGATGTAGAAGATGATTGTCCGAATACTGCGGGTAGTACAACTGCAAACGGTTGTCCCGACGCGGATGGTGATGGCGTACAAGATGTGGATGATTTATGTCCCAATATACCAGGAATAGCTTGTACAGATGGTTGCCCGGATGGCGATAATGATTGTATAGCAGATGCGGACGACCTTTGTCCTGCTGATTATGGTTCTGCTTGTGCCGACGGCTGCCCGGATATGGATAATGATTGTATTACAGACGCGGATGATGACTGCCCAAATTTGGCTGGTGTAATCAGTGCCAATGGTTGTCCCGACGCGGATGGCGATGGTGTACAAGATGCGGATGATGATTGCCCGAATATCGCAGGGGATGCCAGCGCGAATGGCTGTCCCGATGGCGATGGAGATAGTGTAGAAGATGGTGACGATCTTTGTCCTACCGCTTTTGGGGCTGTGTGTGCAGAGGGTTGTCCTGATGGCGATAATGACTGTATAGGAGATGATTTTGATGATTGTCCAACTATAGCGGGTGACGAAACTGCCAATGGTTGTCCCGATGCTGATGGCGATACTGTACAGGACGCCGATGATGTTTGTCCAAGTGATTTCGGTTCTGTATGTGCCGATGGTTGCCCAGATACAGATAATGATTGTATTGTAAACTCAGACGATGATTGTCCAAATTTGGCAGGTGATGCAAGTGCCAATGGCTGCCCAGATGCCGATGGAGATAGTTTCCAGGATGCAGAAGATGATTGTCCGAATACGGCAGGTGATGCAAGTGCAAATGGCTGTCCAGATGCCGATGGCGACAGCTTTCAGGATGCAGACGATGTGTGTGTAAATGACCCTGGAGTTGCCTGTACAAATGGTTGCCCAGATCCAGATAATGATTGTATTGGAAGTCAAGTGGACAGTTGTCCAAATGTTTATGGCACTTCAGCAGGACAAGGTTGTCCACGTATTTTCAGAGGACCTTATTTACAAAAAGGCACACCAACCAGTATGGTGGTCAGATGGAGAACAGACTTTGCCAATACCAGTGCAGTATATTACGGAACTACTCCTGGAAACCTCAGTAGTGTAGCTACAGATAATACACCAACCACCGAACATGAAGTAGAAGTGACTGGACTACAGCCGGGCACAGTTTATTATTATGCTATTGGTGACATAAATGATTATGTTGTTGGGAATGATAATGATTATTATTTTAAAACCTCCCCTGCCTTTGGTGATGAAGGCGAGTATCGTATGTGGGTACTTGGTGACTGTGGGACAGGAAACAGCAATGCCCGTAGTGTAAGAGACGCTTATTATAATTTTAATGGTGTAGAACATACAGATGCCATCTTGATGCTGGGAGATAATGCCTATAATTCGGGTACAGACAACGAATTTCAATACGCTGTTTTTGAGGGCATGTATGAAGATAAATTGCAAAACACAGTACTTTGGTCTTGCCCTGGTAATCATGAATATTATAATGGTTATACAGATGCACAAACTGAGGTTGGACCTTATTACGATATTCATACTTTTCCTAAAAATGGAGAAGCTGGTGGACTGGCATCCGGAACAGAAGCATATTATTCCTTTGATTATGGTAATGTGCATGTTATTTCAATGGATTCTCACGACTCAGACAGAAGTACAGGCGGCTCGATGCTGACCTGGCTGGAAAATGATTTGGCGCAGACCACACAAAAATGGATTATTGCGATCTGGCATCACCCTGCTTACTCTAAAGGTTCGCACGATTCAGATACGGAAGGACGTATGGTACAAATGCGTCAAAATGCTATGCCTATTCTCGAAGCAGGTGGTGTTGATTTGATTCTTTCAGGGCATAGTCATTCCTATGAGCGGACTTATATGATGAAAGAACATCATGAATTATCCAATACCTTTAGCGGAGCCGAACACGGCTTTGATATGGGGTCAGGTAAAGCAGATGTAGATTCAGTTTATACAAAATATATTAGCGGTGTGTTTGCTGGTGAAGGTGTAGTCTATATTACAGCAGGTGCATCTGGAAAAATTAGTAATGCTCCACTAAATCACCCTGCGATGTTTACTGATTTTATTGAGCTGGGGTCTGTCGTCTTGGATGTTAATGCCGATACTATGGATGTCCGTTTTATCAATAATTCTTCTTCGCCGCTGACCAGAGACTATTTTACAATTGTGAAAAATACAGAAGCATATAGCGCGAATTATGATACAGATGGTGATGGAGTTGAAGATATTATAGAGTGTTCCGATGGTTTCCCTTGTCAGAATACTGATAGTGATAACCTCACAGACATGTATGATACAGATGATGATAACGATGGCATACCAACGATAATAGAAAATATAGCTGCCAATCCAAATGTAGATAATGATGCCAATCCAAATTATCTCGATCTGGATTCAGATGGCGATGGACTGAGCGATTCTTTTGAATGTCCAGTGCAGCCTTGTTTAAATTCAGATAATGATACTTATCCCAACTTCTTAGATAATGATTCAGATAATGATACAGTATTAGATGCAGTGGATCAATGTTATCTCATCGCTGGTTCGCCAGCGACTAATGGTTGCCCCGATGCTGATGGTGATGGTATAAAAGACTCGCAGGATAATTGTCCAAATGAAGCCGGACCAATATGTACAGGCGGTTGCCCAGATCCTGATGCAGATTGTATTCAGACTGTTGATGATAGTTGTCCATTGATTTTTGGTACAGTCGCTAATGATGGCTGCCCAGTCGTTACTCGCGGACCTTATTTGCAAAAAATGACACCAACCAGTGTCGTGGTAAGATGGAGAACAGATGTACCCACAACTTCAGGTGTCATTCATACGCTGGCAGGTGGAAATAACGATGTCTTATTTTCAAATGATGCTTACACAACCGATCATGAGGTAGAATTGACTGGACTAAGTCCTGCGACTAAGTACTTTTATCGTTTTGGTGGTGCCAGTAATATGCTCCAAGACATTGATGTAAATCGATTCTTTATAACTTCTCCTTTGGCAGGTGAACCAGGAGATTATCGGTTCTGGATATTGGGAGATTGCGGCACTGGAGATAATAATGCGAGAGCTGTTCGGAATGCATTTAATAA
Source organism: uncultured Saprospiraceae bacterium (assembly GCA_937951615.1). Classification (GTDB taxonomy): domain Bacteria; phylum Bacteroidota; class Bacteroidia; order Chitinophagales; family Saprospiraceae; genus JAHDEO01. Next base: position 105,839 of record CALFBH010000077.1, read on the forward strand.
TTTCAATGGTAATTCTTATATACATGGAATGCTGATGCTTGGTGATAATGCATACAATACAGGAACAGATGCACAATATCAAAATGCCGTTTTCGAAAACATGTACGAAGATCAATTGCGTAAGAGTGTCTTGTGGTCTTGTCCAGGTAATCACGATTATCTCAGTGGAGCAGATGCTACGACTCAGACTGGAACGTATTATGATATATTTACTTTTCCTAAAAATGGAGAAGCAGGTGGTTTAGCTTCGGGTACAGAAGCTTATTATTCTTTTGATTATGGAAATATTCACTTTGTCTCTTTAGACTCTCACGATTCAGACAGAAGTGTAGGTGGCTCGATGCTGACTTGGCTGGAAAATGATTTGGCACAGACCACACAAAAATGGATTGTTGCCATCTGGCACCATCCACCTTATACGAAAGGATCACATAATTCAGATACAGAATCTCAATTGATTGAAATGAGAGAAAATGCACTGCCGATTCTGGAAGCAGCAGGTGTAGACCTAGTCTTGTCTGGACATAGTCACTCTTATGAACGATCAAAACTGGTTCACGGGCATTATGGAAACTCTACTACTTTTGATGAAAATACAATGCTTGTTCAGGAAGGTGGCGGACAGGCCGGACAGCCATATTGCAAACAAGAAGGCGGTGTATTTGAAGGCGATGGTGCGGTGTACATCACGGCAGGTTCTTCAGGTAAAATTTCAGGTGGTGCTCTAAACCACCCGGTGATGCACGCTTCCTTAAATGAGCTGGGATCACTTTCATTAGAGGTGAAAGATACTTCGATGCTGGTTCGATTTATTGGACTGACAGGGCAAATGGATTATTTTACAATCAACAAGAAAACGGATTTGCTGACAGATGCTGACAATGATGGTATTCTGGATAGCGATGAGTGTGAAGGCGGTCGCCCATGCCCAGATAGAGATAATGATGGCATTCCAAATTTTAATGATTTAGATTCAGACGGTGATGGTATTTCTGATGCTTACGAATGTCCGGGTGGAGCACCTTGCCCAAATAGTAATAATGGTCAGTTTCCTGATTATCTAAGTACTGATTCAGACGGTGACGGACTGACAGATGCGCAGGAATGTCCAGGTGGAGAACCTTGTCCTGATTCAGATAATGACGGTATTTTTGATTATCAGGAGATGGATAGCGACGGTGATGGCTTTGTTGATGGTGCAGATGATTGCTTTACACTTCCAGGTGTAGCTAGTGCCAATGGCTGTCCTGATGCGGATGGAGATACTGTTCAGGATGCAGAAGACGATTGCCCAACTGTTCCTGGATTTATAGCGTCTGATGGTTGTCCATGTCTGAAACTCAACTTAAAGGTCATGCTGGAAGGTCCTTTTGACACACTAGCAGGTGATATGGCAACTTTTCTTGGAAGTGAACGTAAACTATTACCAGGACAAACTCCGGTAAATCCATTGGTTTCGCCAACACCAGTTGGGCATCCTTACAGTGTTATGCCTTGGAATTATACAGGAATAGAAGGGGACGATTTTACAGATGCGGACTATACCGATGATGTAGTAGATTGGGTACTTGTTTCTCTGCGATCTAATATTTATAAAGTAGATGAAATTGCGCAAACGGCAGCATTATTGATGAAGGATGGTACAATAGAAGTCGTATTACCTTGTGCAATAGAAACCACCGAAACCGGACCTTTTTATGTAGTCATAGAACATAGAAATCACATGGGAGTTATGTCGCCTATTCCACTATCTATGAATAATGCACAAATTTCATTTGATTTCACGACACAGGATTCTTATAATGATGCTACAAGTGTTGGACAGAAAGAAGTAAGACCTGGTGTGTGGGCTATGTATGTGGGAGACACCGACCAGTCTTCCGACATTAATAGCTACGATGTAAATGGCTTGGATAAGACGATCTGGGATGTAGAAAATGGGATTTTCGACCAATACCTTCCCTCAGATATGAATATGGATGGAAATACTACAGGAGCAGATAAGATTCTCTGGGAACAAAACAATGGAAATTCTTCACGAGTTCCTAAGTAATAGTAAAGAAAATATTGTATATTTACAACAAGTATGGGTAGAATTAACTTAATTCTACCCATACTTGTTTATAAGCAAAACGCGTTACAGAATACCCGGTTTTATGAAAATCAGACTATCCTTGTGTATATTATTGCTTTGCAGTAATATACAAGCCCAAATGAACATCAATGGAAATTTATTGTATGGAAATGAGTGGATTGACTATAGCCAAAGCTATTATAAAATGTATGTTGAGGAAGACGGGGTTTACCGTATTACTCAACAAACCCTTATAGATGCAGGTGTTCCGCTTAGCAATATCAATAGCTCAGATTTTCAACTTTTTGCAATGGGGACAGAAATTCCCATTTATATTGAAGGCAATGGAACGCTTGTAAACGGAGATTATATCGAATTTTTCGCTAAGAAGAATAGGGGAGAGGTGGACAAACATCTTTATAGCACTCCAGCCGAGCAGTTCAATCCTTACCATAGTATGCACACAGATACGCTCGCGTATTTCCTCACCTGGAGCAGTGCTACTAATAGAAGACTGGAAACCACCCTCAATAATTTAACAAACCTGCCGCCGGCTGAAACTCATTTTACCTACGATAGTTACATGGTGCGCGGCAACAAATATAATAAAGGTCAGCCTTTTTCCAGCTTATACGAAGCTACATTCTCGCCGGGGGAAGGCTTTGGTGGAAACGCTTCGGTCTCTGCTACCTATCAGGTCGATACCGACAATGCTTACCCTGCGGGGGGGGCTGCGCAGTTCTGGATTAGGTTTGCCTCCGAAGGAGATGGGGCATCTCATAATATTACACTGAGTGTCAATAATCAGGCATTGACGATTGATTCTTCTACTTATATTGATTACGCATTTCGTCAAATATCGCAACCGCTTGCAACAAATGCTTTGCCAGCTACCACTTCGGTGCAGCTGACTGGAAGTGCTGGTATTAGAGATAAACATGCGGTTTCATTTATTAAAATTCGATACCCAAGAGAGTTTAAGTTTGGTAATGAAAGCACGTATGCTTTCAAACTGGACGGTGAAGCAGGCGTCAGAAAATATCTGGAAATTACCGACTTTAATCATAATGGCATAGCACCTATATTATACGATTTGACCAATGGCTTACGCCTGACAACTGAGTTGAACGGAGGGCTTATCCAGGTTGTTTTACCAGCGTCGAGTATGGAACGCGAACTGGTATTGGTGAATCCGAATGTGGTCACAAATCTTGACGAAATTTTTCCAATCAATTTTACAAATTTTAATACAACACAGAGTGACTACCTGATTTTGAGTCACCCGAAATTTATAAACGATCCGGCTGGACTTGTACAGGCTTACGCTAATTATCGAGCAACAACAGGCTTTTCTCCACTAGTGATTAATCTGGAAGAATTATACGATCAATTTGCCTACGGTGTCAATAAACACCCACAGGCGATTAGAAATTTTACAGGCTTTTCGCTGGAAAACTGGACGATGCAACCTGAGTATATGTTTATGATTGGCAAATCCAGGCCTCATTTTTCCATAAGAACCAATCCATTCAACCAGCCATCTTATACACCGACTTTTGGTCATCAGGCTTCTGATAACCTCCTGACGGCAACTACAACGTCGGATATTCCACGAATTTCGTTTGGGAAAATCCCAGTCGTTTCATCAGCAGAAATCGATATTTATCTTCGAAAAATTATGGCTTATGAAGCTGCCCCACAGATACTGGCCCAAACGATTGAAGAAAAACGAAGACTAAAACGAGTGCTGCATCTTGGTGGTGGAGACGAGTTGATACAGGAGGTCATCAGACTGAATTTTGATGATTATAAAAATGTGATTGAGGGGGCGCAGGTTGGAGCTGATGTAACCTCTTTTTTTAAAGAGAATAACGAAGCTATGCAGACTTCTGTTAGTCTGACCATGGATTCGCTGATTAATGAAGGGGTCAATCTGGTTACTTTTTATGGACATTCTTCTCCAATAGCATTAGATTTTAATATTGATAATCCCAGCACTTATGAAAATGAGGGGAAATATTTTACGATGTTTTCTATGGGCTGTTATGGTGGTCAGATACACCAGAAAAACCGAAATATCAGTGAAGAATTTGTTTTTGCAGAGGACAAAGGAGCAGTGGCTTTTATAGCGACAGTTGGCTTATCAGGACTAGGATCATTGGATAAATTTGCAGATTCATTTTATGACCAAATGGCTAATGACAGTTATGGAGCAGGTCTTGGAGATATTATAAAAGCTGTGATTGCAGATATTACGACCAATAATTCAACGGTTGCCAATAGAAAAGTGTATCAGGAAATGACGCTGAATGGCGACCCTGCACTTAAAATCAATTTTGATACCGCACCGGATTATATAGTCAATGAACCTACGATTGATTTCGCGCCTGAAAATCTAACCAACCGAGATGATATTGATTTGTCTTTTACCGTTACAAATATTGGAAAAGCCATTGATACACAATTTAAAATAAAAATAGATCAAATGCTGCCAGGCGGCACTTCGATTCCCCTAGTACAGGAAATAGTGGACGCCCCAGTATTTGAAGAAGAATATGTTTTTACCATTCCTGCAATAGCAGCGGGTGGACTCCAGCAATTTAGAATTACTGTAGATGCAGATAATGAGATTGTTGAATTGCCTGCTTCTGCTGCCGAAGACAATAATACCGTACTGACAGAAGTCTTTATTCTGACCAATGTTGTCAGCCCAATAACGCCTTACGATTTTGCTATCCGGGGAAATGCTTCAGATATTGTATTACAAGCGTCTATAGATCCTGATTTTTCTGATGAACTAAATTATTATATAGAAATTGATACCACAGAATTATTTGATAGCCCGCTTAAACAGAATGCAGTCATTACGCAGAGTGGAGGGCTGATTGAATGGCAACCTGGTCTTACTTATATGGACAGCACTGTTTATTATTGGCGTGTGCAGGTAGAACAGGGCTTAATATCAAACGAACCAGGCTGGAGAAATAGCTCATTTATTTTTCTCGACGAATCTTATCCAGGCTGGAATCAGTCACATTTTTATCAGTTCCAAAAAGACGAATTTATTGATCTTGATTATGATGAATCCCGCAGATTTGAATTTATAAACAACCTAACAGAAATAAATGCTAAGGTTGCACATTATCCAGTATTGCCGTCCAATCAAATAGATTATTCCGTCAATGGCTCACGTATCTATGATGTTGAAAATTGTGAATTGGGACAACAGGGGATATATGTAGCTTTGTTTGATGAAGATTTTTCCCCGTTCAGTAATTACCAACTCAATGCTGCGACCAATGAAGGGCAATATGATTCCTGGATTTGTCAATCGCAAGCTCCCGTTTTCCTATTCCCTACAAGCGACAATACAGGGCAGGGTAAACTCGAAGATTTTCTCAATAATGATTTATCCAATATCCAGGATGCACGTTATGCTTTGATATACAGCCTCAATGATTATGTACCCGATACCTGGAATTCGACATTATTTACAGCTTTTGCCAATCATGGCACAACAGCGCTAGAAAATACAATGACGCTAGGAGGTGTACCCTATGCAGCTTTGCTAAACCTGACAACAGGAAGTGCTGAAGAAGTATTAGGCGAAAGCCTGACAGATATTATTGAGGCTATTTTTCTAATAGAAGGCAGTTGGGACAATGGGAAAATTCGTTCTACGCCTATAGATTTAGGCACTTCTACACAATGGGGGGCTTTGCATTGGCGAGTCAGTGAGCAGGAGGCAGATGACGAGGCTTATGTCAATGTATATGGACTGACAGAAAGTAATGCAGAAGTCTTGTTGCTCACAGGCATTAGTACAGAGAATTATTATTTTGAAGCAACTGAAATTGATCCCGTGTTATATCCACGTATTCGACTTGAGTGTGTCTTTTCTGATATGCTGAATGAAACGGCTCCACAGCTTGATTATTGGCGCGTCTTGGATTTTGTGGATACAGATAATGATTTGGTACAGGATCTTGTAGATGATTGTCCAACAGAACCTGGTATTCCTGAAAATAATGGCTGCCCCTGCATCAAGCTAAGTCTCAAAGTCTTCCTAGAAGGCCCATTTGATGCTACTACAGGTGAAATGAACACTACGCTAGGCAGCGAACGCAGATTGCTGCCCGGACAAACACCAATTGGAACAGGAGCAACTCCTACACCAGCCGGACAACCATATAGTCTCGCACCCTGGAACTACACAGGAACTGAAGGGCTAGGTTTTTCCAATGCAAATTATAATGATGATGTAGTGGACTGGATACTCGTTTCCGTAAGAACCGGCATTGAAAAAGAAGATGAAATTGGTCGGGTAGCAGCATTGCTTATGAAAGACGGAGCGATTTCTACACTGTCACAATGCGCAATAGAAACAGATGTAACTGATTCGCTATATGTCGTACTTGAACATCGTAATCATCTAGGAATTATGTCTGCCGAATTTACGAGTTTGGTGAATAGCGAATTAAGTTATGATTTTACTATTCAAAACTCGTATGTAGGCACAACTGGTACTGGACAAAAAGAAATGACGCCAGGTATATGGACGATGTGTGCAGGTGACATAAGCCAGGCAACAGAAACAGTGAGTTATGATATTAACTCGATTGATCGCGTTTTTTGGGGCTATGATGGTGGGGTCTTTGATATTTATATTCCATCAGATGTTAATCTGGATGGAACGGTAGATGGAGAAGATAAGATTTTATGGGAACTAAATAATGGATTTTCATCAAGAGTGCCAAAATAAATATTAAAAAACAGTATCTCAAACTGACTAATAATCAAAACCTTTTATCCTTTCCTTCGGATGTTTACTGTTAATTTTAACAGCCATTACCTCGTATCTTTTGTATAGGTTTTATCGGAATGTATGATTTGCTAAAAAAAGCTTACAACATATTGTATGCTTTTCAAACGCATTGACGTCTTAATAGTACAAATTAGAAAAAACCCTTCTGTGAGACCGCCATTTAGAATTACTTCACGAACTATTGAAAAGCAGAAAAATGAAAAGGTTATTATTTCTATGGCTGGGGCTGATGTCCTTTAGCGCACTTTATGGACAGATGTATATTGATGGACAGACCTTATATGGTAATGAGTGGATCAATTACGATCAAGAATACTATAAAATGTATGTTAAGGAAGACGGTGTATATCGTGTTCCATACCAAACCCTCGCAGATGCAGGGATTCCGCTAAGTGCTATCGCAACGGGTGATCTTCAGCTTTATGGATTAGGAAAGCAAATCCCCATTTATACCTCAACAAATGGGCCGCTTACCAGTACGGACTATGTAGAGTTTTATGCGGAGAAAAACAAAGGAGATGTAGATATACATCTTTATGAATCTCCCTCAGATATTTTCAACCCTTTTCATAGTATGTACACAGATACACTGGCTTATTTTCTAACCTGGGGGACAGGAAATAACGCTCGCCTCGCAGATACGCCTAATGATCTTTCTAACTTGCCTGCGGCAGAAACTCATTTTATGCATGAGAGCCTAATGGTACAAGGAAATAAGTATAATCTGGGAAAACCATATTCCAGCATATATGAATCGACCTTCTCACCAGGTGAAGGATTTGGAGGAAGTTATCTCACAACAGGAACTTATAATGTAGCTACTGAAAATGTTTATTCAGCAGGAGGAGATGCAGAAATGTGGATGAGGTTTGCTTCGGCAGGCTCTGTCAATCACAATATTACTTTGAGTGTAAATGGGACTGGAATTGCAGTCGATACCGCAGCTTATTCAGGCTATAGAATGCGGCATATACACAAAACCTTGCCAGCGAGTACACTGACAAATGCGACATCAGTCGTCTTACAGGGACTTTATGGAAGTACAGATAAACATGTGGTTTCCTTTATAAAAATAAAATACCCCAGAACATTTAATTTTGGAAATGAAAATACATTCAAATTTAAAGTAGCCGCCGATCCAGCGAATAAAAAATACCTGGAAATAACGGATTTTGATCATGGTGGACTTGCACCAATTCTGTATGATATAACAAACGGATTACGCATTAACACCAATCTAACAGGAGATGTCATTAGTGTTGCATTGCCACCGTCGGTGACAGAACGCGAACTTGTCCTTGTAAACCCTGCAAGTACGACTTCTATTGATGATGTGTTTGAACTCGATTTTGTAAATTATTTCGATACACAGGGCGACTTTATTATTGCCAGTCATCCCACCTTTATTGATGATGCAGGAGGACATGTGCAGGCTTATGCCAATTATCGGGCGAGTACAGGGTATAACCCAATTATTGTCAACTTGGAACAGATTTATGACCAATTCTCTTATGGGGTAAATAAACATGTTCAGGCAGTCAGAAACCTGACAGGTTTTTCTATCGAAAACTGGACAACACCACCAAAGTACTGGTTTATGATTGGCAAATCTCGTCCTTTTTATTCGACAAGAAACAACCCTACTGGACAACCTTCATATACACCGACTTTTGGACACGAACCTTCTGATAATCTCATCACAGCCACCCCACAGTTTGATGCACCAAGAATACCTTTTGGAAGAATTCCTGTTGTTGATCCTGATGATATAAGAGTCTATCTGGAAAAAGTTATGGCTTATGAAAATGCACAGGAAAGTTTGCCACAAACGGTAGAAGACAGAGCTAGGTTGAAAAGAGTTATTCATCTTGGAGGAGGAGATCCACTGATTCAGGGAGTCATCAAAAATAATTTTAGAGATTATGAGGAAATCATCACCGGAGATTCATTTGGTGCAAACGTGGAGTCCTTCTTTATTGAAAATGATGATCCAATTCAAACATCAGGTTCACAGGCCTTAGATTCGTTGATTAATGATGGTACGAGCCTCATCACATTTTACGGACACTCATCGGCAGAGTCGCTTGATTTTAATATCAATAATCCTAATAGTTATAATAATACAGACCGCTACTTTACGATGCTGTCTATGGGATGTTATAGCGGACAGATTCATCAGAAAAAACGCAATCTAAGTGAAGAATTTGTTTTTGCTGAAGATAAAGCAGCCGTTGCATTTATTGCAACAGTAGATTTGTCGGGACTTAGCGCATTGGATAAGTTTTCAACTAAATTTTATGAAAACCTTGCAGGCCCAAAATACGGACAAGGACTTGGAGATATTATCCAGGCTATTATTACTGATTTTGAAAATGAGAATACCTCTACAGTAAACAGAGTGGTTTATCAGCAAATGACGCTGAATGGCGATCCTTCTATTAGAATAAATAATGCAACAGAGCCAGATTATAGCCTTGATGCATCTTCTGTAACAATAGGACCAGATACACCGACAAACCGTGATGAAATTGAAGTATGTGTTACCGTGACCAACTTAGGAAGAAGTGCGGATGAAGAATTTACAATAGAAATAGAAAGAATTCTGCCAGATGGTAGCCAGACCATTGTCGTCAGTGATATAGTGACTGCGCCCAAATTTGAAACAGTGTATTGTTATAATATTCCAGCAACTGCAAATTCCGTAGGACTCAATGAATTTAACATCACTGTAGATGCCAATGATGATATAGTCGAACTACCAAATCCATCGGCGGAAGATAATAACTCGATTACAGTCAGTGCATTTGTCCTTGCAGATGCAATAGAGCCTGTGCTGCCTAAAGAATTTCGCATTATGCCAGATGCCGGAAATATTGTGCTCGAAGCGACAATTGATCCTTTATTTGCAGCAGGAAGTCAGGTGTATTATATGGAAATTGATACGACAGAATCCTTTGACAGTCCTTTGAAAATGAGTACGACTATAACGCAAAGCGGAGGTACATTGCAATGGCAGCCAGCAATGCCTTATACGGACAGTACAGTGTATTACTGGCGTGCACGGGTCGATCCTAATATAGCCTTAACTTCAAGTTGGGAAACCAGCTCTTTCATTTATATTGATGGAGAATTTCCAGGTTGGAATCAGTCGCATTTTTATCAATTCCAAAAAGATGAGTTTGATAATATGACTTATGGAGATGACCGACTTTTTGAATTTATCTCCAGCTTTACCGAAGTTTCAAGTAATAATGCCCACTATCCAATTCTTCCGCTCAGTCAGATAGATTACTCTATCAATGGCTCTAGAATATATGATGTAGAAAATTGTGAAAAGTACCAGCAGGGAATGTATTTGGCTTTATTCGATGAAAATATGGAGCCAAAAACAAATTATCTCATCAACTCACCGACAAGAGAAGGTTTGTATGATTCCTGGATATGTAAATATCAATTGCCTGTCTTTTTATATCCTACAGATGATGCTGGCAGACAAATGAATTTAGAGAATTTCCTGAATGTTGAATTGCCGGGTATGCAGGACGTCGAATATGTATTGGTATATAGCCTGAATGATTACATGCCTGAAACCTGGAACAGTTCACTTTTTGATGCTTTCGCAAATTACGGAATAACTGATTTGCAAAATACCGCAGCCTTAGGTGGTGTGCCTTATGTTGCCTTATTGGATATCAATGGCGGGACTGCTGAAGAAACTGTTGGACAAAGCCTGACAGATATTGTTGAAGGTATTTTTCTTGTTGAAGGAAGTTGGCACACAGGAAGTGTCAAATCTCCACCGATATGTCTTGGAGCAGCTACAGAGTGGGGCTCAGTACATTGGGGTATAAGCGACCAAGAAACAAATGATGATGCACATATCAATATATATGGTGTGCAGGCAGACGGAACAGAAGTACTCCTTATTGAAGGACTAAAGGATACAGATTCTCCCTATTATTTTTCAGTAAATGAAATAGATGCGACGCTTTATCCTTTCATCCGATTGGAATACGAAGCCACTGATTTGGTCAATCAGACGGCGCCACAATTAGATTACTGGCGCGTATTGGACTATATAGATACAGATGGAGATACAGTACAAGATCCTGTGGATGCTTGTCCTGATGACCTAGGCTTTCCTGCTACTGAAGGTTGTCCTTGTCTTAAGTTAGATTTGAAAGTATTCCTCGAAGGTGTATTTAATCAGACAACAACAGAGATGACGACTATATTGAATACTGAAAGAAGAATATTGCCGGGACAAACGCCAACAAATCCTTACGCTACAGCTACACCTGCTGGACAACCTTACAGTGCAGCACCTTGGAATTATCAGGGAACAGAAGGAGCAGCTTATACTGATGCGAGTTATGCTAGTGATGTCGTGGACTGGGTACTGATTTCAATCAGAACAGATATTAATAAAGCTGATGAGATTGCTCAGGTTGCAGGTTTATTATTGAAAGATGGTTCCATAAGTGTTCCACTAAATTGTGAAGTACAAACTGCCAACCCTGGTCCATTTTATGTTGTTATCGAGCATCGAAATCATATGGGAGTTATGACTGCTGCACCAATAAGCCCAGTCAATGGAGAAATTACCTACGATTTCAGCGCACAAGATTCTTATAAAGACAATACCAGCGTCGGCCAGAAATTAATCGGCAACGGCGTCTGGGGAATGTTGGCAGGCGATATGGATCAGGGCGTAGATAACGTGAGTTATGATATCAATGGAACAGATAAAATTATGTGGGAAAGTGATAATGGCTTTTTCGACATCTATTCAAGAGCTGACCTTGATATGAATGGAGATGTAAATGGGTCAGACAAAATTCCATGGGTAGAAAATAATGGAAACTCATCCAGAGTGCCTAAATAGAAGTTGGTGATTAGTTGATTGGTAACTGGAAGACAGAATACCTAAGCGAGCCGTTTTGAAAAATCAAAATGGCTCGCTTGTTTTTTATACCCCATTTGGTTGCAACTTGACTAAAACAATTGCTTGAATTGAGCGTAGTCGAAATTATTTTGTCCGAGCAGAGTCGAGGACAACACTAAGCTTTGCTCAATTATCATTTCTGACTAATAAAGCCTCGTAGTCTTTCCAGTTAATTCTGTCGGGTAATTAGGATGGTTTCATTGTTGAAATTGTGCTATTGTTTTTTGCTACGCAAAAAATCACGATAACAATTTAACAATCATAGCAATAGAACAATTTGCACCAAAACCTGACTCAAAAGATATAAAATTTAATTTACCCGACATGATTAACTGGAAGAACTACTCAGTAGTTAAAAAAAACACCCCGATGCGCCACCCAATAACCCAATAAACTCAATCCCCCAATCGTCCTGCAATAAACCCAGTCGTCCAGGCAGCCTGAAAATTATAGCCGCCTGTAATACCATCAATATCCAGCACTTCTCCAGCAAAATAGAGATTTTTGCAAACCTGACTTTGCATCGTTTTAAAGTCGATACTATCGAGACTGACACCACCACAAGTAACAAACTCTTCCTTAAAAGTTGTTTTTCCCCGCACAGCATATATATCATTAGTGAGCGTGGTCGTGAGTTTGTGAAGTCCTTTTTTACCCAGTTCACTCCATCTTTTATCAGCAGCTAATTGACTTCTATCCAACAGGTATAACCACAAGCGTTCAGACAACTGATAAGGCTTGATATTACTTAGGAATTTTTTAGGATGCTGATCGGCAAGTTCTTTTAATTGAGCAATGACCAATTCGTTATTGGAAACATTCACCCAATTGACCTGCGCCTTGAAAGTATAGTTTTGTTCATTCAGTATTCGCGCACCAAAAGCTGACAATTTCAGGATTGCCGGACCACTCATTCCCCAATGGGTAATCAGCAAAGGTCCGCTTGATTTGAGTTTGGTGCCTTGTATGCTGACCTGCGCATTCTCCGCGACTACACCCATCAACTCTTTGATGGATTCTGTTGGCATATTGAAGGTGAAGAGTGAAGGCACAGGCGTTTCGATTTGATGCCCAAGTTTTTCCAGCCAGTCAAAACCAGCACGTTTTGGGAAACCTCCTGTTGCTACGATAACCTTATCGAAAGTTCGCGGCTTACTTTTATTCAACTCCAAGACCAATTTATTCCCATTAGGGCGAATAGCTTTTACGGACTGCCCAAGTTCAATGCGAACACCAAGTTGCTTAGTTGCTCTCAACAGGCAGTCAATAATAGTCTGCGACTTGTCGGAAACGGGAAATACCCGATTATCATCCTGCGTATAAAGTGCCACGCCTCTGGACGAAAACCAGTCCATCGTATGTTGTGTATTGAACACCCGAAAGGCTTTTTTCAAGTGCTTGCCTCCTCTGGGGTAGCCTTCCGATAAAAGTTTGATAGAAGTACAGCCATTGGTGACATTGCATCGCCCGCCGCCAGAAATGCGTACTTTGGACAATATCTTTTGCGATTTTTCTAAAATACTTACCTGGGCATCAGGATGCTGTTCTTTGGCAGAAATTGCTGAAAAGAAACCTGCTGCACCTCCTCCTATGATTGCTATAGTCATTCTACCCGCAAAAGTAAAGAATCAGAATGGGATTCACAATCGGTATCAGATTTATAGTAGATTAAGGAACGTGAAAACAAGCTGTAGTCACCTGTGTTAGTCGTCTATATAGAGTCGTATTCGTTTATAAAAAACTGTCAAAAAAAACATTTTATTACGATAAAATACCGGACACTTATACTTAATTATGCGCAATCCCTTATTTTTAGTATATTTGTGGTTAATTCTTTTCATTTTGCAATAAATTTTAATTCACTGTGAATAAATTACCAAATTTTGTTATTGGAAACCGTGGTCGAATATCCTTTGAGTTTCTGAACCAGGGACTGAGGGATTTTAAAGATGCGATTGAATATGTTCGCGACATTCCTTATGGACGGACATCGAATAAAAAAAGACTGCAACTTGTTTTGACAGAAAATCGGGGAACATGTAGTACTAAACATGCGATTCTTGCAGAATTGGCGAGCGAAAATGGTTACCCTGATGTACAATTGATGCTTGGCATTTATCAAATGAATGGTGATAATACAAGAGGCGTTGGTAAAGTACTTAGAGAATATGGTTTGGAACATGTACCAGAAGCGCATAACTATATTGTATACAAACAAGATCGCTATGATTTTACCAGCAACATAGATTCTGAGCAATCACCTTTTGATACATTAATAGAAGAAGTACCTATCAGAACAGATCAGATTTCAGATTTTAAGCAGGACTATCATAGAACTTATCTCACCAACTGGTTGAAACAAAATAAACTCCGTGGCCGCTGGAATGTCGATAAAATATGGCAAGTACGCGAAGATTGTATCCGCGAATTGAGTGGCAAAAAGAAAACGGTCGTCTGGAGAGACTGATTGAGTTGATTAAGATATTGGGTTATTCAGTAATTGAGTAAATAATACTATAAAAGTCTAGTGCCAAAAGTGCTAGACTTTCATAGTATAGGGGTAATACTAGCAACCCAATAACCTAATCAACTTAGTAAACTCAATCAACTCAATACACTCAATACACAACCCCACGTTTCAAAACAATCCATATCACAACAGGTGCGCCGAGCAAAGAAGTAACAGCGTTGATAGGCAAGCTTTGCTCAAAAAATGGCAAAGCAGCCAGTATATCGCAAGCCAACATAAGCAATATGCCGGTCAGTATAGTAGCAGGTACAAGTAGTTGATGTTCTTGTGTTTTAAAACTCATGCGGGCAAGGTGTGGAATCGCAATACCAATAAAAGCAATAGGTCCACAAAACGCAGTAATAGCACCTGCCATGATTGCCGTTGCTATAATGATGCTCCTCCGAATAGTTTTTGTTTTCAGCCCCATGCTCTGCGCATAATCTTCTCCAAGCAATAAAGCATTTAAAGGTTTAATAAGCAAGACGGTCCAGATAATTCCGATTAAAATTAGAGGCAACAAGACATTCAATTCCGACCAGGTAACACTACCCAAATTCCCAAAACCCCACAGCACAAAACGCTTCAAAGCTTCCTGTTCGCTATAATATTGAAGTACAGTCACCACGGCACTCACTGCACTGCCAAACATCAATCCAACAATCAATAAAGTTGTAACATCCCGCACATGCCTTGCCATCAGCAAAACTAAACCCAAGACCAAAGCTGCCCCAGCCATTGCAAAAATAACCATCGTCCAGTGATGAAAAGGATTCAGCCCCACAGCCATTCCCAGACTTCCAGTGGTCAATATCAACAAAGCCACACCCAAGCCCGCTCCCGAACTAATGCCCAAAACAAAAGGACCAGCAATAGGATTTCGAAACAAAGTCTGCATCAACAAACCACTCAAGGACAAGCCCGCTCCAGCGCACACAGCAGTCAAGGCACGAGGCAGGCGGAAGTTGAGAATGATATTCTGCCAACTCGTTTTTTCTACTTCACCACCAGCCAAGGTAGTCAATATATCCCCAAGCGGAATAGCCACAGAGCCTAATGCAATATCCAATAAAAACAATAGGAAACAGGCAAATCCCAGAACAATTATCATTGAACATTTATCATTTATCATTTTCTCATTCGTAATTGCTCAATTCGTAATTAAATCATTAGTCATTCATCATTATTACCATCGGTAATAAGTTTTTTATAATATACCCATTCATGTTCTGGCAGCAAATCGGGATGAAAAGCCTTAATCAAATCTTTTAACACCAAGTCGGGATGCACAACAGCAGATTCATAAATATCGTATCCACCACCTGCTGAAACTCGCTGATTGCCATTATACAATTCACCTGCTTTGAGTGCTTGAAACTGAGCATAACGTTCATCTGAGTTTATAATATCCAGCCCGCTATTCACCATACCAATGTTGATCCATTTGTCCGCCTGCTGTGCTTTGTCATAAACAGCTTCAAAATCCAGTTGCAGACTGCTGCTGCCAGGCTGATTTTGCCAAAGATAAGCTCCACCTGCATCATGGATGTGCTGCGCGACATAACTCTCGCCGCCCGGCACAAACCAATTGCCTGATAAGCCCATGCCGACCAGAACAGAAGGGGAGGAGCGGGCTTCTTTTTTTACGAATTGTTTTAAGTTTTCATAACGAAGGGATAGCGAATCAAATTGCATATTGGCGTAAGCCTCTTTACCCAAAAAAACAGAAATAAATTTGACCCACTCTGCTCGACCTAGCGGAGACTGATCCATATATTCTGCCATGACAATAGGCGTCAGACCAGCTTCTTTTATTTTTTCAATATTATTGTCTGTACCCATACCATAAGTGAGTACAATATCTGGCTCTGTGTCCAGTAATTTTTCGTAATTCAAACCTGCTGTTGTTCCAATTTCTTGAATTGTTCCAGCTGCTATCTGTTTGTTTACTGTGTTGTTATAAATATATTTTGCACCTGAAATGCCTACCAATAAATCAGTAGATTGTAGAAAATCAAGTAAAGCAACATGCGTGGTAGAAGTACAGGCAATCCGCTTTATGGGGCGTTCTACAAAAGTAGCCTCGCCGGCATAGTCGGGCTTTGGTGTACCTGCGTCATACACAAGATAAGTAAACGAAACATCGGCTGATTTCCAGGGATTATGGACTTGCAAAAGGGTATAAGTCGAGTGTTCTTGAATCGTAAATTTTTTGGCGTATTTTATTGTGTTATTCTGTTGTGTTGAGGTCTTGTCGTGTTGTTGTGTTGTCGTGTCTTTGCAGGCAAACAGACAAATAATCAGAAGTGTGGGATATATTATTCTCAATTGTTGTATTTGAATTTGATGTTTGAATTTGAGTTTGAATCAGCGGCTGATGTAGTCTTCATACATGGCGTTTAATTCTGTTTCTGAAAGCTGAGATTTTTCATAATGTCCTTTAGTCATCCGTTGGCGCAAAGCCTCATAAAGCGTGACGGCACAGGCGACAGAAACATTGAGGCTTTTTATCATGCCCATCTGCGGGATAGCAAAATTTCCATCACAATATTTCAGGGAAGCCTCGCTAACGCCATTTCTTTCATTACCAAACAATAAAGCAACCGAACCAGACAAATCTAAATCATACAAATCGACGGTCTGTTTGTCGAGGTGAGTAGCTAGAATTTGTTCATACTTACTTTTTACTGCATTAAAACAGGCATCCCGGTCGGTATGAAAATGAGCAGTGACCCATTTTTTTGCACTTGATGCACTATTATGTCCCAAATAAAATCGTTCGTGATCAGTATAAGTATACAGCACATAAATTTCGCAAATGCCCACAGATTCACAGCTACGCATCACAGCTCCGATATTATGCGGATCGTGTACATCTTCTAAAATGACAGTGAGATTGAGCTGTCTTTGTCGAATGACTTGTTTGAATCGTTCTATGCGTTCCGGTGTCATGGGGCTAAATTACGGAATTTATCATTGAACATTTGCCATTTTACATCAATCATTCGTAATTGGTAATTAAACAGCCGGCTCAATCAAATCCCATAAATTACCATATAAGTCTGCAAAAACCGCCACCTTTCCATACGCCTCACTAGAAGCTTCCCGTACAATTTTGACATGCTGGTCTTGCAGGTTTTGATAATCCCGATCGAAATCATCTGTATGCAAAAACAAAAATACCCGCCCACCAGTCTGATTGCCAATCCTGCTGCTTTCCTCCTCATTTTTTGCTTTCGCCAATAATAAACGACAGCCCTTTGAGCCTTTCGGCGCGACCAATACCCACCGCTTAGTGGCACTAAGCACAGTATCTTCAATCAGATCAAATTTCAATTTTTGAGTGTAAAACGCTATCGCCTCATCGTAATCCTTGACGACTATGGCTAGTTGAACGATATTTTGCTGCATATTTTTTTATGTGTTGTCGTGTTGATGTGTTGTCGTGTTGATGTGTGGAAGCTTAGTATCCTACATGCGCCACGTTATTTATCAACTATTTAAACAAAGACTTCAATTCTCCTGCATCCGCCGGCTTCATCCGCCCACTAAGAATTAGCCGCAACTCCCGTCTCCGCAAAGCCCCATCATAGCGCCGCTGTTCCTCCTGATTGACAGGTAATACCGGCGGCACTTTGAGTGGACGATGTGTCTCTTTATCAATACCAACAAAGGTAAAATAAGCATCATTCGACTGACGCGGATTAGCTCCTGTAAACTGTGCCGTGGAGACCTCTACATACACCTCCACAGAAGTCGTGAAAGCCCGTGTAACCATCGCCCGTATCGTGATAACCTCACCCAATGGAATCGGTTTTTGAAAAGAAACATGATCGACAGAAGCCGTAGCCACATGCGCAGCACAATGCTTCCCCGCACATATCCCGCCCGCAATATCCATCCAACGCAGTAGATTACCGCCCATCAGATTATGAAGTGGATTGGTATCATTAGGCATAATGATCTCCGTCATTATCGTCTCCGAATCACTAACTCTTTTTTCCTGCATTTTCTTTTTGTATTGATGTGTTGTCGTATTATTCATAGTTCATAGTTCATCATTCATAGTTCATCATTATTCCAGCCGTTCAGCCAAGTCGTACAAAGTTGCCCGATTCACCTCATGCTTCCCCTCAAACCAAATCATCTCATAATCCAGCCCTTGCTGAGTCGCAAAATCTTTAAATTTTTCAAAATGTTTTGGCGTCATAAATTCATCTGATTTGCCGAGCACCATAAAAAGCTGCTTATCTGCAATAAAAGCCTTTTCCGCCAGGTAATCAATATCATGCGCAAAATTGCTGCCCCAAAGAATCAGGTGATGAAAAAGTGGTTTATTCAACATCCCAAAACGAGTCACCGTCGGGCCGCCCTGCGAAAAACCCATAAAAGTAATCTGCACATCATCTGCCAGTTGCGGCACAAACTGATCGTATAAAGTTTGCAATAAATTCAAATAATCCTCCACTTCATCTTTCCGATCTGCCTTAGTCATCCAGGAAGCACCAACCTCCCCAGTAAAACCACCAAAATAAAAACGCGACAAACCTTCCGGCGCAAGAATCAAAGTCTGCCCATCATCCATGCCATCAAATTTATAAATAAATTTCCCGGCTGCCTGCCCATAACCATGACACACCAACCAAAACCGCTTAATATGTTTCCCTGGTGTACCAATCGTATAATAATGAGCAGTACGTTGAACTTTCAGACTATGTGCTTGCATTTTTTTTTGTGTTGTGGTGTTGATGTGTTGTGGTGTTGATGTGTTGTCGTGTTAATGTGGCTGTATTGTTACATTGAAACTGCAACTGCTACTGATATTGAAACTGAGATTGTCAAAGATATGTTTTCATTACAAATTGCCGTAAGGAAATGTTCATTTTTTGACAAAATAAGGTGTTCTTATATCGGAACAATTCATTACTTTGCACCTCGGAAACGATAGAACAAATTAGACAACAAACATAATGACCAGAAAAGATATTTTTCACCAAATCCAGCAAAAAAAATCCTATCTCTGCATAGGTTTGGACACAGATATAAATAAGATTCCAAAACACCTGCTGAAATACGAGGACCCAGTATATGAATTTAACCGGCAAATCATAGAAGCTACACACGATTTATGCATTGGCTATAAGCCCAATATTGCATTTTATGAAGCACGCGGCACAGCAGGCTGGGCAAGTTTGGAAAAAACACTGGCCTGTATTCCCGCCGAGCAATTCACCATAGCCGATGCCAAGCGGGGCGACATCGGCAATACTTCGCGGCTCTATGCCAAAGCATTTTTTGAAACCATGAATTTTGATGCCGTGACCGTCGCACCATACATGGGAGAAGATTCTGTCAAACCTTTTCTGGAATTTGATGAAAAATGGGTCATTCTGCTCGGACTGACGTCGAATAAAGGCAGCAATGATTTTCAATTTACCCCACAGGAAAACGGACAGCCTTTATATGAGAAAGTCATGCGACGGGCAATGGAGTGGGGGAGTCCTGAACAGTTGATGTTTGTCATTGGGGCAACCCATCCCAAAAAATTTCAGGAAATTCGCAGCATTGCACCAGATAATTTTTACCTCGTGCCGGGCGTAGGTGCGCAGGGCGGAGATTTACAAGGCTTATCGCAATACGGACTCAATAAGCTGGGCGGCTTATTCGTTAACTCATCGCGTGGCATTATTTACGCGAGTGATGGGGAAGATTTTGCGGAGCAGGCGCGGGCGAGTGCTTTGCGTTTGCAGCAGCAGATGGCTGGTATTTTGGATTTATAAGTTTAAGCAACAATTTCTCATTTAAACCGAAAGTCCCCAATCTTGATAGAAATAATGGCTAAAATGCTGAATTATCCCCCTTTGGAGGCGGTTCTATTTAGTAAGTCCTGAAAGGACGACATATGTCAGCGATGGAAGCATTCCATCGTTTTCAAAAGCATATCATTTTAGCCCTGAAAGGGCGACATAGAACTATTTCGCCCTTTCAGGGCTGGCAAATATAGGGTATAAACAAAAATAGGACTGCGTCCTATCCTGACATATTACGTCCTTTCAGGACTTTTTTAAAACAGATCACCCCTGCTTTGGAGGGGGACAAAAAGCCAAATGAGAAATACAAACTAAGCAAAACATGCAATACAAAATCATATCCATAACATTCGGGCTGCTTGTGTTGGCGATGGGATCAGTAAAAGCACAGGATTCCCTTACATTGTCTAAAATAAATGATGAAGTCTGGTATCCATTCTATCAATGAAGGCAAAGCGATTGAAAAAACCTATTATGGCAAATTTCATGTCATCCTCATCAAAGAACAGGACAGTTGGAAAATTTTGATGGATTACGATTCTAACGAAAATAAAACCATCGGGGAAGCTGATTATCAGGCGGCTTTTGCTATTGATGAATTTGATAAATGAAGATGAAGAAAACAATAAAACTATTCCTGCTATTAATCATCACGACAAGCGCAGCAGGGCAAGGCAGGGTGTATAATGAGATTCCAGCAGATAAAAATTATTATGCTGCTCGGTTTATGGAATTCAGCATAGACGAGCGGGCAATCCGGATACATTTCAAACCCTCAGAAAAATTTAAAAGTACAAGTGCTACGCCGGCTGTGCTGACGCTGCCACTGGATCAGCCTTTTTTGCACATTGCCAAAGACCAACCTAAAGTCAAATACGGACTAGGAAGTTTTCATTTCAGAGAAAGACCGAAAAAACGTTGTCATGAACTGACCCTGAGTGATGTTCGATTTTCAGAAGAACTTATTGTGCTGCAAGGCGATTTGTGTGGCAATTCATTTACCATGTTCCTGTCATCCATAGCAGCCAATACACTGGATTTGCGCGTGAGACTAACAGATACAACTTATAACCGACTAACCTTGGTCTATAAAAGCACACCCGAAGAACAAGTCTTTGGTATGGGCGAACAATATTCCCATGTCAATGTACGCGGACATCGAGTTCCCGTCTGGGTAGAGGAACAAGGACTTGGTCGCGGCGACCAACCGATTACGGCTCTGGCGAATACACGCAGGGCAGGCGGTACACAATTCACCACTTCTGCACCAATTCCTTTTTATATTTCAACAGCAAAAAAAGCTTTTTTATTGGGCAATAGAACCCATTCCGCTTTTGATTTTCGATACACAGAATCCATAGAAATTGAGGTCTGGGACAATCAGCTATCCGCCACTTTCTGGCAGGCAGATGAGCCGCTGGATTTGATTGAATTTTATACCGAAAAAACAGGGAGATTGCCTGCTTTGCCCGACTGGGCTTATGGTGCAATTATCAATGTGCAGGGCGGCACAGATATCGTGACTGCCCGACTAGATTCATTGGAAGCCGCAGGCGCCAACATCTCGGCTATCTGGGCGACTGATTGGAGTGGCATAAGACCAACTAAACTCGGCTCTCAACTCAAATGGCAATGGAAAGCCGATGAAAATCGCTATCCTGACTTTAAGAATTTTTGTAAAAAAATGAATGCGCGTGGCGTCAAGGTGCTGGGCTATACCAATCCTTATCTGCAAACCGATACAGAGATGTTTCAGGAAGCGCAAAGGAAAGGCTATTTGGTGAAAAACCCGGAAGGCACGACTTATGTCATTCCTTATGTCAGCTTTGAGTTGGGGATTGTAGATTTGACCAATCCTGCGGCTTTTGAATGGTTGAAAAATAAGATTAAAACCAACATGATTGACTACGGTTTGTCGGGCTGGATGGCAGATTATGGAGAATGGCTGCCCTGGGATGCTGTGTTACATTCAGGCGAACATGCCGGGCTTTATCACAATACATCGGCAGTAGATTGGGTGCGGCTGAATCGGGAAGCCATACAGGAAGCAGGCGTGGAAAGTGAGGTGGCTTTTTTCGCTCGTTGTAGCTTTACAGGCAGCAATCGGTATGCGACGTTTTACTGGGCTGCCGACCAGATGACCTATTGGAAATCCAATGACGGCTTGCCTTCTGTGGTGCCGGCTTTATTGTCGAGTGGCATTAGTGGCATGAGTGTCAATCATGCTGATATAGGTGGTTTTGCTTCCGCAAAACGTGGTCTTTTTAAAATATTACGTAATAAAGAATTGCTGAAACGCTATATTGAACTTTGTGCCTTTACGCCTGTTTTCCGTACGCATGAAAGCATCTTGCCTGAAGAAAATGCACAGGTGTACGATACGCCCGACTTGCGGAATTTTTATGCACGATTTGCAAATATCCATGAACAGCTAAAACCTTATCTTCAGGAAAACATGAAGGAAGCAACGGAGAAAGGTTATCCATTGGTGCGGCATTTATACCTGCATTATCCCGATGATAAGAAGGTATATAATATTCAAAATCAATTTTTACTGGGCAAGGATATACTGGTTGCCCCAATGGTAAAAGAAGGTGGAAGTTCGATGGAAGTCTATTTGCCGAAAGGACGTTGGCGGCATTTATTCACAGGGGAGAAATATAACGGTGGATTGAAATATAAAATTGAGACTCCTTTGGGGAAACCGGCTGTTTTTATTAACTTAGACAGTAGATGGTCAGATGAATTTCTGAAATTTTAGAATAAAAAATATAAATCAAAAATATGTCTAATTCAAAATCGAGATTAACATTTGCAATTTTAAATCTGGTGTTCCTTGCAGCAACCCTTGTTGTGAATACACTAGCCAATTCACTGCCGATAGGTGGACTGGATACAGGGCAACTTTCAGATAATCTGCCCAATTTATTTGTTCCTGCGGGCTTGACTTTTAGTATATGGGGTGTCATATTTATTCTGGTACTTATTTTTGCTGTATATGGTTTGGTTTGCGCCCTGCGCGACCGAAAAAACGGAACGGACACAGCTACATTTTTGGATAAAATCGGTATCTGGTTTATCCTGTCCTGCGTAGCTAATATGTCTTGGATATTTGCTTGGCATTATCAGATCTTGCCACTTTCTATGGTGATTATGCTGGCTATATTGGGCACATTGATTACGATTTATCTGCGCCAGAATATTGGTTTATCCAGTGTTTCCAATCAAGAAAAATACCTAACGCATCTGCCTTTTAGTGTGTATTTGGGTTGGATATCTATTGCGACGATTGCAAATGTAACGGCATTGGCGGTAGCGAATGGTGTAGATGGATTCAGCAGCACGGCTAATATACTGACAATAGTTATGCTGATTATTGGCTTGGCATTGGCACTAGTGATGGCTTTTCAACGTCGGGATATTTTTTATGGACTAGTGGTTGCTTGGGCTTTCCTCGGCATTTATCTCAAAAGAAATGCTGCGGACGATCAGAGTATTGCGACTACAGCATTGGTCTGCATGATAGTCATTCTGTTGGCTGCTGGTGTACAGATGGGACGTAAGCGAGTGTACTAAAGGAATGGAATGGAATGATGAATGATGAACGATGAATGATAAATGAACACGCCGTGCTAGTAATGATAAATGATAAATGATAAATATTCAATGAACACGCCGTGCTAGTAATGATAAATGATAAATGTTTAATGACAAATGATATGAATGCTATTACTTTTAATCGTCAGTTGGGCCTTTTTGTTGTTCCGATTATTATGTTTATCGGACTGATTCTACTGATGCAATCTGCTTGGTTTCTGAGCAATTTAGATCAGCCATTGACGCTGGGCATTACACTGGATTTATTGCTAACTGTTCCGTTTATCTATTTCTTGTTGATTCGCAAGACAGATATTTCAAAGACGACTGTTGTCCCTGTTATGATTGTTGGGCTTATTATTGGGAGTTACTTTTTGCCAGTGGAACATCAGGGATATTTGGAAGTGTTCAAATTTTGGATTTTACCAATAATAGAACTTTCAGTCATAGGTTTTATAGGTTGGAAAGTCAGAACAGCAGTCGTCAAACATAAAAGCATCAAAAATGACTCGCCCGACTTTTTTACCAGCCTCAAAAATACCTGCTATGAAGTTTTTCCCCGGCGGATGGCTGAGCTTGTTGCCATGGAAATTGCGGTAATCTACTATGGCTTTATCAATTGGAAAGCAAGCGTCCTTCAGGAAAATGAATTTAGCTACCATAAGAAAAGCGGAACGCCTGGACTACTCATCGGACTTATTCTTGTGATTTGTGTGGAGACTATCGGGATTCATTTTTTACTAGCTTCTTGGAGTCATACGGCTGCCTGGATTTTGACTGCTTTGAGTGTTTATACCGTTTTGCAGGTTTTTGGTTTTGCAAAATCTTTATCACAACGTCCTATAATAATGCTTGATGATCGTGTGATTTTGAGATACGGGATATTGAGTGAAACGGAAATTGCCTTTGAAGATATTGAAGAAATAGAATTGTCGCGACATTGGGATAAGAAAGATAAAACGAGCAAAAAAATGTCGCCATTTGACGAGCTGGATCACCATAATGTTTTGATTCATGTGAAGAAGGAACACATTTTACATCGTTTGTATGGCTTTAAAAAGAGATTCAAAACCCTGGCTTTGCATGTTGATGATGCGGCTGGGTTTAAGGAGAGGGTAGAAGGTTTGTTGTGAGATGCCCCATTCGGTCAGATTATGGTTTATGCATTTGTTACCAAAACATTAGAAAATGAAAAAACTGACTTTAATAATGAGTTTGACAATTTGGTCCATCTCCATATTTGGGCAAAACTCTGCAACAGAATTGGACTCATTAAGCAAAATTTTGACCGGAGTTTGGGAAATAGAAAAAGTGATTGACGAGAACGGGAATACAGTTGAGTCTATAAGCAGAAAAATGAAAGGTTCTCCGCTAGGAGATGAAATTAAGATTAAGGCGACAGGACCCAAAATAACGTTAAATGAAGACGGTAGTTATGAATTAGAATTTACTTCTGAAAACATAGATAAAGGAAACTGGTTTTTGGAAAATTCCAATACTTTGATATTTCAGTTAGTAACTAAAAAAGGGACTGGTAGTTATAGTATGCTGAAATCCGCCGCAGACATGTTTGGGAAAAAACTGAACTACGATTCAGATGATAATATTATCGAAAATAACGGACGAGAAATCGAAAAGCTTGACCTTGACGAAATGTTAATTCGTTATGAGACCAGTTATTATCAAGTTTATAAAAAGAGAAAGTAAAACGTGAGCATCATTACGGGATTGAAACATCATTTGACTCTTAGCTAATGAAAGGAGTAATTCTTAAATGATTAAACTTGTAATTGGTGCAAAAATGATGTTTTTTTACACCAAAAAATAAGGTCATGTCGAGACAAAGTATTTCTTTCACAGAACCCAACGAAAAATGGTTAAAAGAACAAGTTGATAGTAAGGAGTATTCCAGTAAAAGTGAACTTGTAAATGATCTAATCCGGCAGGCCAGAAAACAACAAGTACAAATTGATTGGGTTCGTGCAAAACTGGACAGTGCTGAAAAAAGCGGTTTTACTACTGATTCAAAAGAAGCTATTTTAGCACAGTCAAAAGCTATGTTAAATGGCTAAATTAATTCATCGAATTAATCCACTTTTTTATTAATTCTACCCCTTCATGATGTACTAATTTTCGAGCAACTTCTGGCATCATTTCACCTGGATTGGTGCTTTCCATACGATAAACCATTATAGAATTTTCTGGTTTACCTTTTACAATGTCATAAGGTCGCCCTCCTGTACCTTTACCTGCTGCAATCGGATGTTTATCCACTCCCAAATTGAATTCATTCGTTTCAAACTCTGTAAGATGTAAGGCTGATGTATTACCTGGACCACCTTTACTGTGACAATGAGCACAATTCATGTCTAAGTATGCCAAAGCACGTCCATGCAAACTGCCTGTTTCAGGGTCATTCCAAACAGGAGATTTTCGTACCTGCGACAGTTCTGGCAAATTAGTCAATAATCCTAATTCAGCATAATGACTTAATTGATTTTTGGTGCCTGAAACAAATGAGTTATCCCGATTGAGTTGCCTTGCCTTTGGTCCAATAGGAATTAGTACATTATTATTAACATGACAACTTTTGCAAAGTGTTTGTGATGGAATGCTATATGCCAATTGTTGTTTTTCACCTGTCTTGTTTATCCATAAGACATTTCTTGTTCCTCCTTCTACGGTTAAAATCGCTTCGGTTTGTTCCTCATTCCAAATATAAGGTGGAAGCGTTTTCCAACCATCTGCTTCATGTAATAATAATCGAGTCTCCATAATCCGACGACCTGCTGATTTATTCGTTTCATCATGGTAATAATAGAAATTTTTAATGAGGTAAGTTCCTACAGGAAAATCTAATACTTCTTTTTCTCGGTAAGTTACTGTTGCTCCTTTTGGCAATTTAAAAAACCTTAGCTTATGAGCATAATCAGAGAATAAAGGGGTATTCAATTCATAAGGAATTACATCTTCAGCGGGTTTTAAATCTTTTAAATCGCCAGCAAAAAATCCATATTCAGATAGTTTTTCCTTACCCAATTCAGCTATTTTTCCTGCTGATTGTTGTTTCAATAAAGCTCTCGCAGCATCTACATTTGTTTGAGTCGTTGTAGTTGGTGTAGCTTCTTTGGTGGATTGTTTACAGTTCGCCAGAAGCACAACAAGGGCAAGAATAAATAAGCCAATTATTTTCCGTTTCATGGATAGAATATTTTAATTCAATATGGAAAAAAGAAATTTACTTGACAGATTGCTGCCGTCAACAATCTATCAATTAATTAATAAGTGTATTTATCAGTCTTTTATTTATTGGTTAAAGTCGGTTTTGCATCACAAGTATATTCTGCCCCATCTTTAATTGCAGCATTTTTATATTCGTTCATGAAGTCCATATCAGCAATTGCAATAGCTTCATTTTTATCTATACATAATGTACTCCCATCAGGATTATTGACACCATCGAACCATAATTGTGCGTCTTTGAAGCTCATTCCTAAAGTAAATAGGAAACCATCTTTGGATTGGATTTTCTTTCTCAATGACCCAAAAGAGTATTTATTTTTGCCGATATAAACGTTTTCGGTATAGGGACGATATTTTTTATCTCTTTCAAATTCACCATTGATGGCATCTTCTCTCAAACTTGTTTCTTCTTTGATGGATACTTCCATTCTTGCTTGTTCAGATGCCGCAATTGGTACATATTCATTTTCCTGACCTATTTTATATGAAGTAAGAAAACTTATGGCAAATATAGGGAAAGCCTGGTCTGAAAAATCATTGTCATAAACCTGTGTCTCTTTTGCCGCCCAAAGTAACAGACCTGTTCCAGGTATATTGGAAGCCGCTATATTCCCCGCAGGTGCAAAATTGAATAGATTATTGCCATATATCTTATTATGATGCACTTTAACGTTTTTACAATAGCGGGTTAATCCAGGAATATCTAAAACAGTCATACCTGAAGTATTATTAAAGGCTTCGTTATTATACATATCTACATTTTCCGAATTTTCTACATTTATACCACATACATTTTCTAAGGCTTTATTATTTCTAATAACAATATTTTCTGATTGTCCGATATACAAACCCGAATCAGAAGCTCTTAAAGCCACACAATTTTCAATTAATACATTTTTACATATAACTGGATAAATGCCATAAGCACCTAATTCTGTATTAGGGACATCCGTCCATTCTGTTTTAATACTCCTGAAAGTTAAAGTGTCTGTATAGATAGCTTTAATGTTGTCCCCAATGGCATCTTGAATGGTAAATCCCTCTAAGGTTACATTTTTACAATTAGCCACTCGAATGCCTTCTGCTCCTTCCGTTTGCTCTCGAAAAGAAAGTACTGTTTTGTCCATTCCAGCTCCTTTAAGGGTTACATTCCGTTTCCCATCTAAAATGAGGGCTTTTGAAAATTTGAAATATCCCTCAGGAAGTATAATCGTTTCGCCATCTTTAGCTAATTGAAATAATTTTTGAAAATCAGCCTCCAAATCAATGTACTCAGACATTGGCTTTTGAGGTCGGTTTTCATACACTTGATAATCGCTTACTTTCCACCAAATAAAGCCACTAATAACTAAAAAAAGCAGCATTAGAAAAGTATATTTTAAGAATCGTTTCATCTTTCAATTGTTTTGATGCAATAATAATTTTTACAAAAAAATGAATAATTATTCACATTTCAAAATAAAAATGAATAATTATTCAATTTTATTTTAATTTCTTTATCTTTGCATTATAATAATAAAGATAATATGCCAACAAAAACGAATAAGATACCCGTTCAGAAAAGAAGTATTGTTACTAGAAAAAAACTTAAAAAAGCAGCTAATGTTTTATTTTCCCAAAATGGGTATTATAAGGTAACTTCCATTCAGATAGCTAAGACAGCAGGTGTTCCTGTGGGGAGTTTTTACAATTATTTTGGAAATAAAAAAACTATTTTACTCGAATTAATTGAAGATTTCAATGAAGCCTTTCACCAAGACACCATTCATAAAATGGAAGACTTTATTCAAAATACTGTTGACCAAGCGTCAGCTTTGAAAAACATAGAAGGTATTTTAATGCAGTTAATTAATTCTCCGTATTTATCTGACCCATTCTATAAAATGTTTCATGCTCTTCAATTTACAGAGGAGGATTCCCTGCAACAAGCTGCAAAAGCAAGAATAACAGAACTTCAGTTTTTAGAACAGTTTTTAGCCCAAATCAACAAATTTCATCATGTTCCCAATATTCCTTTGACTGCACGAATACTTTTTATTACAAGTGAAAATTTGAATTTGTATATTAACCATTTGGACATTATTGCTGTTCCTGAGCAATTGATAAAAGAAGCTTTATTGATGTATGAACGCTATATTTTTGGAGGCTAAGAAAGTACCTAACTAGACTTTGGACATAGCCTTCAATCCAGAACGTTATTTCTGCTATTAAAAGTCTATGCCATAAATTAAAAATGCGGGTTTATGCCCTTTTTTTGCCTTTGTAAACGACTTTATGTCGTTTACGCTTTGGCTGTTTTTCTCCTTTCTGCCTCCCCCGACTTTTTATTTGCAGTTTTGGGTGAAATGGGGACTGCTCAAACTGCAAAATAATACTTTCAAGCTGCCGTTGTACTTCTGATGGAGTACGGGGAAGTGCGTGTTCTATCCGCTTTTGATAGTTTGTATCGTACTTCTGCCACTTATGAGCACAAGGTACTGACTGCTGTTCTGCGGACCATAAAAGAAAGTAGGCTAATTCGACAATCTGCATCCAGTTGTCCAGATGTTCCACATCAGGTGTCTGATAATCATTCATCAGCAGCCGTTGCTTAGCTGATTCGGAACATACACATAACTTTCATCTTCCAGTGTCGGAGAATGAGGACGTATAATCGGCGTACTATCTGTATTCAATAAGTAGAATCTTTCAAAAGGCTTTGCAAAATAATCACTTTTTAAGCGCAGCAATTCAGAAGAAAGCCGGCATCGCGCCTGTTTAGCCGATTCTTCTGTGTCCCAATCCGATGCTCTAAAAAAAGCATCTATACTGTCCGTAATACTACTATACTGATACTGATAAACATTACTCAGACTTAGTGCCGTTACTGAATAAAATCCTTGTCACTTGATGACTTAGCTTAGAAGAAGACTAAAAACTATAATTTTTTTCATAAGGCAAACTAAGATTTAAACATTTCTTTTAAATCAGATTTCAGGTTTACTATTTCTTTTGTATCGTATCCAAAATAAGTGTTAACAACTTCCCCTTTACTATTGATGACTATATAGGCAGGGTAAGATGGTACTTTGAGGTTTTGGAAATAATTCTCCTTCGTATAATATGATGGGATATCAATATCGTAGACTTTTTTAAATTTCTTGATACTTTCCACACTAAGATTTTCGTTGTATTTAGCTATTCCGAATAGCTGAAGTCCATCAAAGCTATCACCTATTTCGTTTTTTAACTTATTGAGATCTCTGATGTTCCATGTTGCAGGAGCGAAATCAGTACTCCAGATGCTAATGATAGTATTTTTACCTTTAACTAACTCCTTGAAACTAACTTCTGAATTAGATGCTACAGCCTGTAATGTAAAATCTGTTACCCGCTCAAGATTTTCACTAGCCTTCAACTCCTTGCCATTATTCCACTGACTAAAAATTTCAAGAGGTCTTTCAGCTTTTTTAAGCCTCGAAAAATCATAGGAAATATCCTGACCTACTGTTTTTTTACGATCAAAAACTACAGAAATTTTCGTAGTTATTTCTGTGGCAACATTAAGAGGAATATAGTCCATCTTCAAACTATCCAGAAGATAAGTTTCCTTGTTAAAAAAAGCGGAAGCAGTTCCGTTTTCAGCATTAAGGAGAAGCTCGTGCGAATTGGAATTTTCTATTAGTTGATGGAGTTTTGGGTGAAGAAGTTTCTCATAACTTAATCCTTGGGCTAAAGACTCCATATTACCATTATGATATCGTAAATATAACTGAGGTGGTAGTGGAATATATCCGTTCATTTCTTGAATTGTGATGATTGGATTTTTATCAATAGACTTCATTAAAATTCGACCTAGCATTTCTTGATATAAGGTATCACCACTATTCTTGAATCGAGTCATTGGACATGAATTAGTCGTACAACCGCCAGCATTTGTAAAGATTTCAAAGGTCTTCTCATTTCCATAGAAGATACTAGTGGGAGAGGATTTCTCACCAAATGTAAATTGCTCTTCATGTTGCGCTAAGCCTTCATAAGTAGCAGACACTTTTTCAACAAAGACTTGAATGTCAGAGTTTGGTTTGTTTGCTTCAGGATTCTTTACTTCATTTTTACAATGAATAAGCGTGACAGCAATAGATAAGAGTAGTAATAGTTTGGCGAAAAGTCTCATAAGGTAATGTATAGATTAATTCTCAACAAATATACCGACAGATTATAGTGTAATAATAGAATTGGTATCTTTTAACTTAAAGTTAACAGTTTAAGTGTGCTACTCAATAACTGAATCAACTCAACTCACTCCTTATCAATATTAGGATTTATTTTCTTCGCCATTTTAAGGTATTTATCAGAATTATAAGAATCATCCAATTCCTCATATACATCTGCCAACAGATAATAGCCGTAGGCATAGTCGGGATTGATTTTGATCAATTTTTGCCCAACATCCAGTGCTTCTTCATACTCCTTGATGTCGCGATATGCCAGTCCTAGTGTGTACCAACTTTGATGATGTCCCATATCGTTTTTGACTGCATTTTTTAGTTGGGTAATGGCTTTATTATACTGCTTCAACTTGATGTAATTCATACCCGAGTTATAATAATAATCAGCATTGTCTGGCTCTTTATTAATGGCTTTATTATAATAATTCGAAGCGGCATCATAATCTCCATTTTCATAATGAATATTGCCTAAACCATAATAACTATCTCCACTATTCTCTCCGCTTTTAATGGCTTTTTCGTAACTCTTAATCGCCTTAGCATTCAAGCCAGTTTTGACATATATCGTAGCAAGGGCAAGGTGTGCTCTACCATGCCGAGAATCCAGCTCGACCGTTTTTTTGAAAGCTGATTCTGCATTGCCAGTTTCTCCGTTTTCCTGATACGCCAGTCCCAAATTATAATAGTACTTTGCATTATCAGGCTGTTTTTTGATGGCTTTTTTGAAGGCTTTAATAGCATCGTCGTAAAAGCCATTTTGGAAGGCAGTAATTCCATCATTATAAGCCCCGGTCGTTTCACTTGCTATCGCTTGAACGGCGTGTTTATACCCCATAGATTTTGAGATGATGTAATGCTCATTTGCCATTTTTTCATCGCCTGTTTTCTTATAGGCTTTCGCCAAATGGAAATGCAGCTCTCCATCATTATACTTCAGTTCAGCAGATCTTTTGAGGTGAACAAGAGCAGACTCGCCATCTCCCTGACTGAGGTAGCTGCGCCCCAGGAAATTTTGAATACTGGCATCTTCTGGTTCTATAGCGGTAGCGCGGTCGAAATAACCGGCAGCCTTATCAAACTTTTCTTCATTATAATATATGATTCCCATATTCAGCAAGGCATCTAAGTGACGTCCTTCTATATCTAAAACTTCCTCATAGCTGCTTTTGGCATCTTTTAGTTGATTGAGTTTTTCCTGTATCAGGGCGAGTAAATAATAGGCATTTGCAGAGGTTTGTTGTACTGCTTTTTCTGCATAAGGCAGCGCCTTTTCATAAGCGCCCTGATCGTATAATGACTTGGCTAGCTTATAATCAGTATCATCACTCGCGCCTTGCGACTCTGCTGTTTTCAAGTGAACATCTGCATCTGAATTTTGTCCCAAAGCCAGTTTTATCGCACCCAACTTTGTATGTGCTTTGGTATAATTCGGATTGATATCCAAAGCCTCTTCCAAAGCCTGCATGGCACTTTCTTGTTTGCCTTGTTTGATGAGCAATAAAGCCATATTATACCGCACTTTTTCATCACGGGGCGACAAGCGGGCCACCTGTTCATAATTGAGAATGGCTTTGTCGGGCATATTGGCTCGTTCACTACATTCTGCCATCAGATGATAAGCGTCTTTGAAGTCGGGAGACTCCATCACTGCTTCCTGCAAATAAGGAATAGCGGTGGTGTAGTTGGCGGTATTAAAATGATACAAAGCTTTGTTATAGGCTTTTTTCGCTTCATTGCTGGGCTGGGCAATAGCCAATACTGCTGTTGTGAATAGGAGTAGTGTTAGTATTAGTTTTCTCATTTCCTTTTGTTTGAAAATAACTGATTTGCTAGACTTTTGAATTTGGGACATCAAAGATTTGTAAAGTTTTGTTTTCTCGCAGAGCCGCAAAGACGCAAAGTTTGTTTTTCTTTCTTAGCGTCTTTGCGCCTTAGCGAGAGAATTTTTCTATACTAAATAAATAATTTGAATTTGCTTATCGCAATAGCGTAACAGAACCCATTGTACTAGCTTGTTCATCGCCAAAAGCCATGCCTTCCCAAACCGTCCCGTCGTCAAATATACCATGAATTTTCCAAACATATACATCTTGTGGCAATATTTTACCTCTGTGCGTTCCGTCCCAGCCCTCCACGGGTCTTCCTCCCTGTAATTCAGTACTTTCCCAGAGTAATTCCCCGTAAGGAGAGAAAATTTGTAACTTATATTCCTTCAAGCCTTCTGCTAGTGGTTTAAATAAATTAATCTCGTTTGGGCCTTGGGGGACAAAGGCATTGGGAACACCCATACCATTGCAAAAATAAGGCATGATGAACAGCCGCGAGGTATCTGAACAGCCGTATTGGTCGGTAGCAGTCAGACTGACTTCGTAGCTGCCCCGTTCTTCATAACTTGTAGATGGATTGCTTTGGAAAGAACCTTGTCCATTGCCAAATGACCATTCGTAAGCAACAGCATTGATAGAAGTGTTAGTAAAATAAACGTTTGCTGGAATTTCACAACTTTCTTCCAGTTCATACACAAACTGGCTGGTCGGAACAGGATTATAGTTTATTTGTTGGCTAGTGGAGTCTAGGCAGCCATACTGATTTTCAGCAATCATCGTGACGGAGTGTAGCCCATCTGTGTTAAAGCTATGTTGGGCTGTCGCCCCAATATCTGTATTGCCGTCATCATAATACCAACTGAAAAACTGTGCGCCTTCGCTTTGTTCTTCTAGACTGATACCCAATGTACAATTATCTTTTTCCCAACTAAAACCAGCCAGCGGAACAGGAAATACTTCAATGTAATCTGTGTAGGTAGCGACACAGCCATGAAGCGGATCATTGACGCTAAGTGTCACTTCATAGTTTCCTGTGTCAGTAAACATAATACAAGGCTCAAAATCAAAATAAGGTTCACCATTCACTAGCCAGCCATAGCTGTATTCTCCTGCAGGAGCATTGCAAAGTGTGAGACAGGTTTCGTCACCAAGACAAGGGGTAGTGTAATTGAAACAAGCCTCAGGTGCAGGCTGAACATAGAAGGTCTGACTAAGGAGATCGGACGTGCAACCCCAGGCCCATAAACTTACGGTGATTTCCCCTGGTTCGTCAAAAACATGTATCGGGTTTTCTGCTGCAAAATAACCTTCACCAAAATCCCAATTGAGTAAAGTATCACCTGTAGACTGATTGAAAAATTGAATGGTGTCGTATTGACAAATAATAGTGTCACCAGGCAAATAAGCAAAAGCAGCTTCTACAAAGGGAGGTATGACTGTAACAGTTTGAGTACTTGTATCCGAGGCACAGGCATTGCTGACAATAAGTGTTATCTCAAAATCGGTTGCTACTTCCACAACAGGCAAAGTGAATGCAGTATCGGTAGCACTGGAAAATGGCACTCCGTCAAATATCCATTCATATTCCTCAATATAACCTGTGCTTTGACTGCCGATGAGGTCGAAAGCGATTTTTGAACAGACTTCTGTTTCTGTATTAATATTAGCTTCTAGCTCGCTATAAACAGTAATGTATTCCGTAAATGTCGAACTTCCGCATTCATTGTTTACAGTTAGGCTGACTAAGTAAGTGGTATCTGTTTGTCCGCCTTGAAAAGTTATACAACTGGGAGATATGGTATCACTGACTTCACCATTTCCAAAATCCCAGCTATAAGTCAAGCCACCGCCTGTGCTGTTGTTTTCAAAACAAACAATCGTATCACAGGGATTAGAAGAAATAGAAAAATCGGCAATAGGATCTTCTACAACCAGAAGGTCTGCCGTGATGACTTCTGTACATAAAGTACCTATCAGGCTAAGGCTAATCGTGTAGATGCCAGCTTGTTCGTACACAAATTGTGTATTGGATGCTGTAGAAATACTAGCCGGATAACCCAGGTTCCATTCATAGGCAATTTCCATATCAGCAGGACTTATAGAGCTAATGCTATTGAAAATAACCGTATCGCCTACGCAGACTTGAGTCGGCATATCTATTGTCGCCACGATTTCTTCAAGCGTATAAAATAGAGAATCAGCTGGCCAGCAATTAGCAATCGAGTCATAGACAGCATAGGTGAAAGCATAAATTCCAGCCGAGTCTGTCGTAACAAGTCCATCAGGAGCAATGCCATCGCCCGACCAAATCCCGCCAGACGGAGTCCCGGACAATATGGTACTCAAAGGTGCTGTATCGGCACAATACCAAAAATCATCGCCTGCATCCACTTCAAATGTACTCAATACCTCAACTTGTGTAGATTCGGTAAATGTACATCCTTCAAACTGATAGGTATATATGAACTCAGCAGTTTGATTCGTGGTATAAGGCATTGTGACCGTGTCACCATTGATTGTCCAGACTCCGCCGACTGGATCGACTAGGAGAATAATATCTGTTCCCGGACATACCGGAGGAATGTCTTCTATATCAATGTCGACATATCCTGTGAAAATATAGAAGGTATCTTCAGCAACGCTAAAACCGCAGTCATTAAAGGCGGATACTTTTACAATATAGTCGCCTATCACCAAACTGGTACTCAGACTGTCGCAGGTGCCAAGTTCTACATAATTGATGTCATAGACGGTACACTCTGTATAAGTAATAGCTGTTCCATTGGCTTCAAAATTTACATATTCACCTACATTTAAGGGCAGGCATAAGGTATCGGGAATGTCCAGATTTATTGTTGGAATATCATAGACTACAATCGTCGTATCCCAACTTAATGTGGTACAAATATTTGTTCCCGTAAGGGAAATGATATATTCACCAGCACATAAAAAATCAAGTTCCAGATTGGGTGCGATTAAGCTGGTATCATTTAAAAACCCCCAACAACCAGTCGGGCCACTCACTGCCCACTCAAAGCTCATACTGTCAGCAAGCGCCGATGACTGGTCGCTGGAAAGGTTTTGAAACGCACCCTGTAGTGGCAAACAACTCAACGCAGAAGAAGAGCTGAGGTCCACTAATACATTTAAACTATCAGGAAAGGGAAAGACTTGAATGGTATCCGTTGTAGTGATTGAATCACATTTGTTTTCTGCGGTCACTTCAAGTACGTAGATGCCAGACTGGTCAAATGTTACGGTCAGTGGAGAAAGTGAGACGGTATCCCAGCCGATTTGAGGCGTGATGCTCCAGGTGACAGAGCCATTAGGGTCGGGCAGGCAAGTGCCAATGCCGAGTTGGCTATCATATTCGTAAATGTCAATAATCGCGGCTATAGAGACCACGTAAGGAACCCCCTCACAGGCCGCCGAGTTGCCGTCAGAAACAGTCAGCGTAGGCGGGTCGCTGATGCCGATGGCTGTGCTGCTCGGGGTCGCGCCACAAGGATTGGCTGCAATGACCCTTATTTCATATTCATCATTTGGAAAACCACAGGAAGATGCTTCAAATAGAAAACCAATGGTGTCAGGAGGAGGGTGGGCATAAATGGTGTCCAGGACGCCATTTACATACACATTATAGAAAGTCTCAGGAGGATTATTGGTGAAATTGGCGATGCCAAATTCAGTGTAAACACCACTACAGTAAAAATTATTAGTCCCAAAATTTTCCACAGCAATGGAAGGATTGCTGCCATTGAAAACTTCATAAACATAAGTTGTGCTGTTGCAATTCAATGACCCATCTCCAGTTACCGTAAGGGTCAGTTGATAATAGCCCTGCTGGTAATCATGTGATAGTGTTGTAAAATTGCTAATGTTCTCAATAGGTGAACCATCTCCCCAATCAATGTTGTAGTTAGTATTGGTCGCCAGCGTAGTAGAGACATTTTCTATGATTAAGGCATAAATAATAGCACTGCTACTTCCTATGCAATTTACAAATTCCGTATCGCCTTCCGAGTCAATAATGCTGGCATCAGGCGCGGATAAAACTTCAATATTAAGGCTTTCCTGACAGGAACCATCACTTGAAGTCAAGGTAATGGTATAAGTTTCATCATTTGCACCGGCTGGAAAATTATGGCTTAAAATGGAGCCATTCTCGTCAGGACTGCCATCGCCAAAATTCCAGGTATAAATGATGCTGTCTATGGGGTTGTTTATTTCAAAATCAACACTTTCCATACCACAAACAGTGGTAGCGGAAGTACTGATACATTGTCCGAAAAAAAGATGGGGACTTATGAGTATGATGAATGTTGTAATGTGTTTCATAGCAATGGAATTTGTGTTATTTAAATTGGGTCAAGGTGTTTAGGTCGATGGTCAATAGTCCATGGTCGATGGCTGGTTCTAAGTATTTAAGGCATTTTGTTGTTCATTTTGCAGAGCAAAATGCGTGTAAAACTTATAAAACAGGAATACTCTAAAACCTTAGCCATTGACTATCGTCCATGGACTATGGACGCAAATACTTGTCTTTGCCTAGAAAAAGTGCTGACACTTCATAAACCGACCCGCATTTCTTCGTTTACTTTTTGCTGATAACCTGGCATTGGCAAAATTGATTTTAGTGGTCACCTCATGCACACCGCCTGCGCGAGTTCCAAGCCCGGTCGTATTGGCATCGTAGCTATAGCCAAATGTAATCGACATGTCGTTTTGCATACGCGCCTCCACACCACTTGTGAAGATCAGTGCATTGGTGTCTGTAAGGTCTAAAGGCTGTTCGCTTTGGTATAATGTACCAATATAGAATCCACCATACATCAAGTAAAATCCACCTGTAAGTACAGAGATACCTGCTTGTAAATCATATTTCAGATTGGGCGACCAGGCTAATTTTTTTTTGCTGCTGCGAAATATATCGACCTCTATAATCGAACCTGCATGAGCGGTGATGCGAAGCGGAACATAAGTGTTTTCAAATCCATACAAAGATTCATCGGCTTTGGTGAGGTGGTGCAGGCTGAGTCCTATACTATTGTGCATCTTCGGCATGCCTTTATATTTTTGCCCACGTTTTTTACGCTTTCCGCCTGTGTCAAAACGCCAGAGTATGCCAAAATCAGTATCAATATAAGAAGTGCTTTGATCCATACGCTGTGCAATAGTTGCTTCACTAATTTCTCCAAAGGCATCTATCTGATCTGGGAAAACCAATTTATCCCAGTCCAGATATTTGCGCACCCAACTGGAGCGAAAACCGATGTGGAAATTGCCTTTCTGCATCCCTGGTGCATAC
The DNA here is from genome assembly GCA_937951615.1 of uncultured Saprospiraceae bacterium. GTDB lineage: Bacteria > Bacteroidota > Bacteroidia > Chitinophagales > Saprospiraceae > JAHDEO01. Next base: position 144,187 of record CALFBH010000077.1, read on the forward strand.
ATATAAGCAATGCCGAAATTTTCTGTGGTCAATGCGCCAGCACCTTCCGTATCTTTGAAAGCAGTGATGCCAATGCCGCTATTGAAGGCAGGCTCTTGAATTTCGACAGAGGCAAAATAAGTGCGAAAGCCACCCGGTACTGCTGTCCACTGGTCGCGCATAATTGCGGAGAAGGTAAGTCCTGGTTCAATGCCTGTGAAGGCTGGATTGAGGTAGGTTCTTGCCGCATAAAACTGTGAGAATGAGGGATCTTGTGCCTGGAGTTTTCCGTTTGGTAAAGACAAAAGGAAGGCCAGGGCTACTGCTGTGTAGTAACCAATCTTCATGTTGCTTCGTTTTGAGTTGTGTCTGGATTTGACTTACCCGGAGTGGAGGTCATCAAGTAGAGTGGATGACCTCCTTCCAGGTTTCGCTATATATAAAAATCCATTATGAAAAGAATTAGAACTTATCAAATTATAATTGTGAAATTGTTTGATTGCGTGATTGTTTTGAACAATGAAGCAATTCAACAATAAAACAATTATGGTGACTTCGTCACCTTATTTGCCATCAGCAACTACGAGTCGCTGCGTGGCCATGATTTTTCCTTTGTCATTATATAAGGTCAGGATATACAAGCCCGATACCCATTCATCAACAGTCAGTTGTAAATTCTCCTGATTAGGAGCAAGGGCTAATTCATTCATGGTGCCAGACGATACAGATAAGGCGCGGAGTCGATAACCTGTTCCGATAACCATATTTCTACCAAAAGAAACAGTGGTGCTTTTTTGTGCTGGCGTGGGCGCAATAACCATATTCTGAAAACCAGATGGTCCACAAATAATCAGGCTGTTTTCTATTTCAAAACCTGGAACGCAGATAGAGTCACAACCGCCACCGAGGTCTTGTATCCAAATCTGATAAGTCCCAGCGTCTATATCTGTAAATTCTCCGGTCAGGCTCCATTCAGTCTGGTCGTGGAGGCGATAGGCGTAAGGTCCAATGCCGCCATTGGCTATAACCGTGGCTTCCCCATCCGCTGCACCAAAACAGCTGATACTTGTTACACTGAGTACTTCCAGGCGAAGGGAATCATAGCCTTCTGGTACAGTAACATCCAGATATTCGGGGCAACTACCATCTTCATTCTTAATGGTTAGGATATAATCACCAGCAAAAAGATCCGGAAAGACTGCACCCAAATCGGAATAAACCCAATCTGAGCCATTGATACCGTAGAGTAGTGTATCGTTTGTCCCTCCGGATGCCACCACGCTTATATTACCATTATTCTGCCCTTGACAGGCGGGCTGAATATTTATGACTTCTATTCCTATTGGGAGTGGTTCGCTTATCGTAACGGCTTGTTCAGTATAACAACCATTGGCATCTTCTACGCCATACATGTAGGTGCCTGCTTCAAGTCCGTCGATGATTGAGCCATTGATTTCAATACCATCTAAAGTCGATACATAAGGCGGCGTTCCACCAGAAGCCAAACCAGCTATAAGACCATTGCTATCTCCATAGCAGCTTATATTTACGCTTGTCATCTCAAGTAGAATGGAGTTGGCTACACCAATGGTAACGGTCGTATCCCGACAACATAAATTTGCATCACAAATACCAACTGTATAAGAACCGGCAGCGAGGTCAGTAAAGGTGTTTATTATACCCATATCTGTGCCATCAAGGGTATAACTTAGGAAGGTGCCACTTCCCCCGCCGCCGTTGACTGTGATACTTCCGTCATTATAGCCACTACAACTGACGCTGTCTGTTTCTACATTTAAAATAAAAGCAAGGGGAGCTAATATTTCGATTAGTGCTGTTTGAAAACAAGCATTGTCATCATACACGCTGACTTCATACATTCCAGGAGACAGATTGTCGAGGTTGTTGCTTGTTGCACCTGTACTCCAGTCGTAGGTGTAGGGTGGCGTACCGCCCAATACTGTGATATTAATAGAGCCATCGGAATCGTAAGCATCGCTATCGTATGTATTTGTATTGGCAGCGCAAGTCAGGTTCGTTGCTGAGGAAGTCACTTCCAATTCGTCAGGCTCGTTAATAGCATAGCTTGCTATACTGATACAACCGCTCGCATCGGTTGCGGTTACGGTATAGTTTCCGACAGATAAATCGCTGATGTAACCAGTTGTTTCGCCATTGTCCCAGATGAATTCATAAGGAGCTGTACCTGTTGTGATGTTTAGGTCAATCGCACCATTAGTAAGACCAGCACAGGAAATATCATATACTGTACTATTTATCGTAAGAAAACCTTCGTCTGTTATGGCTACTATTGCTGTTTCATAACAGCCATTTATATCTTCGACTTGTATAGTGTAAGTGTCCACAGGGAGTTGGTCTGCAAAACCGCTATTGCCATAAGAAATGCCATTGATGCTATAAGTGTAAGGTGAACCATTGCCGCCGGAGGCAAGGATTTCAATACTGCCCGCACTCATGCCAGGGCAGGTGGGAACAGTCGTAATGTCTAGTGTAAGCGATGGTGGCGCACCAATCACTATGTCGTCTATCCAGGTGCATCCAGTGGCATCTTCAATGCTTACTTCATACATTCCGGGGGGTAGAAAATCAATCATTGCTGTTGTCGCTCCATTGCTCCAATTATAGCTGTATGGTGGTGTACCGCCCGTGACGCTTGCTAAGATTTCGCCATTCGGAATATAAGTATTGGTGGTATCTGTGCTGACTGGACAATCTAAATCCTGCCCAAGCAAGGTCGCTGATATGTTGCTGCCACCTGGCTCTATTTCAAAACCAATCGGACATTGATACAGACAACCATTGGCATCGACGACTCGTGCGATATATTGCCCAGGTTCCAGGTTTTCAAAAAATCCACTTGTATTATAATAGTTTATTGGGTTGGTAAATGGTCCCATGATTTGAAACTCATAAGGAGGCGTACCACCGCCCGGATTGAGTACGACCGTGCCATTATTCAAACCACAGGAAGCATCTATAACTTCATCATAATCTAATGTAATGGATTCTGGTTGTGTGATTTCTACACTTGCTGTGCCCATACAGCCATTTGCGTCTGTTACCGTTACGGAGTATTCGCCAGGACAAAGATTTTTGATGTCAGGAAAACCTGAATAGCCATTTGACCATTCGTAAGAAAAAGGTGCTGTGCCATATAAGGCTTCTACAAAAGCACTGCCATCACAGGGAATCAGTCCGTTAATATTGATCGTGTCTGCTTCACTACAACTAACTGAAGTAGAGGTGATGGACAATTGAATAATAGCATCCATTTCGATTGTAAATCCAGGACATGTGGGCTGACAGCCATTGGCGTCAAAAATTGCTACAGTATAGTCGCCGGTTGTCAGCCCTGCCATAGTTAAGGGAGAGATGCTAAAAGTATCAACAAGGGGCGGGGCAGGATTTGTCCAGTCGTTATCGACAATCCAAACCTGATAGGGTGGGGTAGCGTCACTTAGGTCAATGGTCACTGTACCATCGTTTTCAATACAAGTTTCATTGCTTATTGCCAAAATGCTTCCGGTCAAGGTTTCACAACTGTCTATTTCGCAAATAGCGACATCTATAAGCAGATTTGTGCTGTCGATACAAGCGATACAGTTGCCAGCAATTAAGCCAATATTTTGACTGCCTTCAGTTTCAGCGATAAAGGTGAGTGTTTCTTCACCGGGATACGGAACGCCGTCTAATGTCCATTCGTAACAGTTGTTTAGGGGAAGCTCGTTACAATTCGCCAATTCAATAACATTGCCTGTACAGCCGATCGCAAATTGTTGTGCATTAGGGTCGGAGGATATGGGCGTGTAACTAACAGTATTACTGCTAAGTCCGTTAATGTCCAACAGAATTGTTCCGGCATTGGTGTTTGACCAATAATCGCTCTCGGCAGCATCTCCATAGATGATATGAATAGGTGCAAATTGACACAAGTCGGAAAAATTCAGATTGTTTGCTGCATCATCAAATCCATTTCCATCACCAGCTCCAAGAAAAGCGATGATGACAGTAGTGTCAGGAATCAAATCCCCGTCAGGCTCAATGAACATGTCTTCTGAAACACAGGCAGCAAGGCTATTCAATTCTGTCGTCAGTGCTGCAGTCGTTGGGTCAGGAGTCAGCCAGTTGTGACTAAGTGCCGGGCTTGGCAATGTTGCTCCCCAGACTTGCTGAATGACACCGGAATCATCTCCTACAGCTATGACAATATTATTGAGTCCTACTATGCCAGTATTGTTTCTGAATAAGAGGTATTCATTTGCTCCATCATTGCCACAAGGTGCAATAGCGGCAGTGATGATGTCGCAGTCATTATAATAAAATTGTGAATCAACGGCACTTTGATAAAGCGGGTTCATCATGTTGTCAAAAGTGACAGAACTGGTGTAAGTGACTGTGTCACCTACACACAGTTCCGTCTGCCCCTCGATATTTATACTTAATTCACAATCCGGAATTTCTTCGATCCATATCGTCAATATACAGTCATCCATAGCTGTTGTGCTAGGAGCCTGTATCGTGCTGTCCCATTGCATAACTTCAAAATTTTCTAGTCGAATGTTTAATTGGAAAACGGAATTGATCGTTACAGGCGGACTGGTCCAAGTCCGTAGTTGGTCTATTGTCGTGATACAACCAGCTGCTCGTGCCATTGGGGCAGTGCCTACGGGGATATTGGTGTTATCATCTCTCCTGTATTCAATGAACAGGCTGTTTCCTGGGGCATTTATGGTCGTTGCTGTTACATCTGTCCCGATTGTGCCGAGGCAGGTGGTCAGGAGGTCAGCGCTCATAGCGGGCACTTCATGGTTGGGCGACCAAAGTTCAAAAATAAGATCACCATGAAAGCCCATGATATCAGCATTGCCATCTGGTATGAGATTGAAGTACAAAGGGTCTGTAAAAAAATCACCATCAGAGGCTTCTATTTGGGGGCAGACTTCAAAAGTTAAGAGGTCTGCTGTAGGGCTTGCGTTGAGGCGTATTCCCCAGTAGAGGAAAACGACGATGAGTATGCCAAGTCCTTTTTTTGTGTTTGATTTGACGGGCATAATATCAGGCATGAGTCTGCGTTTCATAAGTACTGCGTTGAGCCGTTAGTAAATTGTTTTGCGTTTATGCTTGGATGCTGAGCTGTGAGTTGGTTTTTTGGTCGGTGGTCAGGTTTTATATCATATTCTTGTTTGCTTTAAAATGTTATCACTATTCAACAGTGTTGTTTGTAATCATATTGTCATTTGTGAAGAACTTGAGCTTTGTTTCTTAATTATGTTTCAAAATTATAGACAATATATGATGATTTCAATATTTTGTTTTTTATATTGTAATAAATTGAGGCGTTAATTTTCTTTTTTTAAATAATTAAATTATTGCTTATCAAGCATTTAGTTATTTATATGTTTTTTAAAACGAAATTATTAATATAAATTATATTTTAAATATAATGTATTCCAGTAAATTATTAAAATTGCTAAAAGGACTGTCCATCAAAGAGTTAAATCGTTTGGGGAATTTTGTCTATTCTGATTATTTTAATAAAAATGATGATATAAAAGCTTTATATACTTATCTGAAAAGCTTTAATTGGAGTTTTACGCATCCTGATTTAAAAAAGCAAACCGTATTTGAAAAACTGTTTCCTGCCGAACCTTACCGAGATGAGATATTGCGTGTGTTGATGTCAAAACTGATGAAATTATCCGAGCAATTTTTGGCGATGGAGAGAATAAGAGAAAATGAGCTGATGGTACAATATCATACGCTTTGTGCGTATCAGGATAAAAATATGAATAAGTATTTTACCGGTTTGGAGCGCAATATGCAACGGACGCTGAATGGGATGAAACAAAAAGATATTGAGCATTATTACCTGAATTACTTAGTGAGTGAGCAGTCGATTCAAAACGATTTGGGGCAGGAAGGGAGTCAGATTTCTATTACACCAAAGGATGTGATGGATAATTTTGAACTGTATTATTTGTCCAATAAAGTGCGCTATTGCGCCAGCGTCATCAATACAAGAAGTGCAATCAATACGAGTGAGACACCGATTTTGATGTTTGATGAATTGTTGAAAGTCCTGAAGAAAAATGAATTTAAGCTCAATGACGGTCAGCGAACTTATACGCCTTTGGATGTACCGATCATAAGGTATTATTACCATGTATTGATTGCTTTTATAGAAAAAGATGAAGAGCAGCATTTTACAGACTTGAAAGCCTTACTTTTTTCGCCTTTGCAAAAGGAATTGCCAGCATTTGACTTGACACAAATTTACAATATGTCTACCAGTTATTGCATCCAGAAAGTCAGGGCAGGCAAGCAGGAATATTATCAGCATCTTTTTGATATTTATGAGCAAGCATTAGAAGGGGAGGCTTTGCTGGTGAATGGGCATTTGAGGCATGCACATTATTCCAATGTGGTAAAAGTTGCCCTTAAGTTAGACAGGGACGACTGGGCAGAAAACTTTATTACAGATAAAAAAGACAGGCTTCAATTGCAACACCGAGAGACGGTATATAATTATAATCTGGCGGAGTTGTATTATTACCGAAAGAAACACAAAGCGGCAGCAAGTATTCTGAATACAGTGGAATTGATTAACCCTATTTATTTTATTAACTACAAAATTTTACTACTGAAATCTTATTATGAGTCAGGCGATGTGGTGTTGCTAGAATCGTCAGTTGGTAATTTTCGGAATTGGATCAGTCGCAATACTACTTTGCCGGAAGCCACTAAAAATAGCTATAAAAACCTATTTGATTTTACCATTCGCCTCAGTCGGATTAGAGAGCGTGGAAAGAAGTCTATTGAGCAATTGAAAGCGGAAGTAGGGGAGTCGAATACAGTGGAGAAGCAGTGGTTGTTGGAGCAAATTGGAGGCTTGTCGTCTTGAGCAGACTTTGAACTAAGGGAAGCTATATTGAAAATAAATAAATATTTACTATTGATAAAAATATATTACAAATGCCTGATAAAATAAAACAGCGATTCATTTTTTTGCTTGGCAAAACAGATGAAAGTTTTCTAGATGGAGTTCCTAAACATCTGGACAAATTAATTACTGAATTGACTGATTTGTTAAGTGAGATAGACGATGTGGAATTAAAGGGAGAGTATTATGTCAGGCTGAGTTCATTTCATATTGGGAAAGGTAGTTATATGGCTGCATCAGATGCTGCTAATCTTGCGATTGAGTATTTAAAGGAGATGAAAGGTTCTACTAAAGAATCGAATATCTATAGGGTTTACAACTCATTGGGTATAATTTATAATCATCTTGGTAGCTATGATCTAGCTGTGGAGAATTATGAGGCATATATTGATTATTTGAAAAAAAACAAAAAATATGATGTGTGTTGTATCGTACTCTATAACCTTGCTGGAACACTTACGACTTTAAAACAATTTGAAAAAGCAGAAAAAGCATTGACGGAAGCTCAGCTTTTTGATGAAAAATATAATCGTAATAAATGGGTAGTCCGTATTGCTATGAGACAGGCCGATATAATGATGAAAGTACATGAATATAGGAAAGCTGTCAATGTGTTGAAAAGTGCGCTGGATAAAGCGAAGCGTATTGATGCTGAATCTATAGATTGTGGGGTATTATATAACATGCAAGGAATTTGTCATCTACATCTTGCTGATTATAAAAAAAGTATTTATTTTCTTCATGAAGGATTAAAAATATTTAAAAAGAAGGAATACAAAAAAGGAGAGGTGGAGACTTTTGTATATTTAAATAATAATTATGAAGCAATTGGTGACTATAAAAGTGCTCATTTTTATCTTAAAAAACTCAACAAGTATCGCATCTCCGAACTTGAGGAAAAACTGAAGATGAAAGAAAATGAAATAGAGAGCAGATTAGAGATTAGTCATAAAAATCTCCTGATTGAAAACCAAAGAGAGATTATCCGTATAGAAGAATTGGCAAAAAAGAAACTTAATGCAGAAATAGAAAGAAGGAAGGAAAGTGAAATACGGCTTGTAAAGCTGAATGAAGAACTTGACAGGTTCGTTGCTACTGCTTCGCATGACCTGAAAGAGCCACTCGGAACAATTCAGGGGTTTAGTAAGGTTTTGTTGAGTCGTGTTGAGGATGATGAGATGAATAAAGAAATACTTAATCATATTATTGAGAGCAGCCGTAGAATGAAGCAACTTCTATTGGATTTGCTTCAATACAGCCGTTCTAATTTTGCTGATATTACCAAGGTTGATTTAAATATCAACGATATTGTCGACATAGTGAAAAGCAATCTACAGGAAAAAATAAATGAAAGTAGAGCGATTATAGAAATGAAAAATGACCTGACAGTCTATAGCAATAAAGTCATATTGACTCAAATTTTTCAGAATATTCTTAGTAATGGTATTAAGTATCAACCCCAAGGACAAACGCCTAAAATTTTCATAGAAAGTCATCAAACTAATAAAAACTGGTTTGTTAAAATTACAGATAATGGCATCGGTATACCAGCCAATAAACTGGACGACATCTTTCAACCTTTTGTCAGATTATATAAGAAAGAATATGAAGGCACTGGAGTAGGACTTGCTACAGTAAAGAAAATGGTGGAAAGATTGGATGGAGAAATCTATGTTACAAGTAAACTTGAAAAAGGTACAAGTTTTTTGTTGAAATTTAAGAAAAAAAATAGTCAGGAACATTCAAAAAATTTATAGCCTAATTTGCAACAGCAAAAAAAACCTGCTAGATTTTTTTAAAAATCTAGCAGGTTTTTTTTATTTCAGCTTCTCGAAACGTATCTATTTTTTGCCTTTCACTTCCTCGACAGCAGCTTCACCGTAAACATTATTATCCTTATTGATATCCGCCATACGATTGGTCGGATCAATTATAATGCTTTTGATTTTCTTGGTCTTTACAGGAATATCCAGCGTATAAGTTGGATTGGTCCAGGGCCAGTCTTCAGTCACTTCAAAGCCCATGCTTTTATCTTCCTGCGGCTTTTCGCCACGCATGATGCGCAATGGAATGTGATAAAGCGTCTTTTTGCCTTTACTGTCTTCTACGACGACATCAATCGGCATCATCATTTGTCCAATTTTTTCAAGAACAATCTGAGTATTCTTTTTCGCTTTGCTGACTGATTTTATACCATAATCAATCTGATTGGTCGTATTGGCAAAATGCTGTAAATACCAGTCCAGTTCCAGCCCGCTTTCCTTCTCCATAACGCGGATAAAATCATTCGGATTAGGATGCTTAAATTTCCATTGGTCATAATAAGCCAGCAAACCGCTGTCCAGTGCTTCCTGCCCGATGACATAACTCAACTGGTGCAAAAATACAGCACCTTTGGAATAAGCAGCAATACCATAAGCCTGATTGGTTTTGTAATGGTCGGCGTGTTGAGTCATCGGTTCTTCATTACCGCTATTCGCAATATAAAAATAGCCCTGATAAGAACGCTCTTGAGGGTCGCCAGGGATGTCGAATAATTGCTGCATGAGCCGGGAAGAAGAGTAAGTCGTAAAACCCTCATCCATCCAGGCATAAAGCGATTCATTACTAGCCATCAACATCTGATACCAGGTGTGGAATACTTCGTGTACCGTTACTCCAACAAGGCTGGTGAATTGACGTTCGCCTGTAATGAGGGTCGCCATAGGATACTCCATGCCACCGTCGCCGCCCTGTATGACGGAGTATTGCTCATAAGGATATTTGCCGTGTACTTTATTGATGTATTCAAATGTTTTAATGGTGTATTCAGGGAGCTTTTCCCAATTTTCATTGGTTTTCTCGCCAGGCTGATACAGGAAATGCAGCACAGGACCATCAGGCACCTTTGCGGTAATATGCTTATAATCAGGATCAGCCGCCCATACAAAATCATGCACATTGGGAGCTTTGAAATGCCAGGTCAGCTTATCACCTTTCGGTGGAGCATAAGAAGTATTGGTGTTATAGCCATGCCCGACTTCATTCGGGTTTTGCAAATAACCTGTACCTCCGATGATATAGTCTTTGTCAATCGTAATTTTTACATCAAAATCGCCCCAGGGTGCGTGAAATTCGCGTCCGACATAAGGATTGGCATGCCAGCCCATATAGTCATATTCGCAAATTTTTGGATACCATTGCGACATGGAAAATTCGATGCCTTCTTTGCTTTTCCAACCGGAACGGCGAATCTGAAGTGGCACCTGTGCTTTCCAGTCCATCACAAAAGTCGTACTGCCGCCTGCTGGAATGGGCTTGTTCAATTCAACTTCGAGTATCGTCCCAACAGTTTCGTATTTCACAGCTTGACCATCCTGTGTCAGCGAACTGACCCGAATGTAACCCATCTGATCGTCTTTTAATTTGGAAATGCGATTACCAACTCGCTTATCCGCATCGGCGATAGTATTAGAACGAACGTCCATCATACTGCCTGGCTGGAAAGCATTAAAAAACAAATGATAAAACACGCGATCCAAAGCGTCGGGCGAGTTATTATAATAGGTCAATGTCTGTTTGCCATCATACTGATGTTTTTCTGTATCTACATCAATTTCCATGACATAATTGACTTTCTGTTGCCATCGGTCTGCTGTTTGGGCGAAAGCCAGACTCAGCGTCATTAATAAGATGAAAGGAGTTAAGAGAATTTTATGGTTCATAGTTGATACCGTTTTAAGATGTACAATTTTGAATATAAGTTATCAATTCTGGTGGTGTCTCTGCGTATTGTGAAAATTGAGAAATTGCTTGAGAATGTGTGATATTATATTTGACGGGCTTAGAGATAAAAGTTCTGTCTTTTTTAGGTTTATTTGAATCTTTTTTTAATTCGTCTAATATCATCAGCATAAAGTGCAGTTCAAATTTCCCTCTGAATACAAGTCCTTGCTCAACTTTTTTAAATGCTTTTTCTTTTAAAGTAACTGCTTTCTTTGTGACTTTTAGTGCATCAGGAAATTCTGCTTTAATAGCTGAAAAATCATAATTTGAACGGACTCCACCTAAGCCAATAGTAATAAATCCTTTTGGCATTTTATCATCTAAGCTGGCATTTGTTTTTTGTTTTAGCTCATGTTTTTTATCTATCAAACAGCCATACCAAGCATTGAATAATAAAACAGCTTCATGAAATTCCTGCTGTAATTTAGTGTAAACCTCAACACATCTTTTGAAGTCATCATCTGTCTCCAAGAAGCCCCATTCACTTTTCAGGATTTCTCCAAAAACAGCTATGCTGACATACAGGTTTTCAATAGAATAACAGGGCGTTTCGTATATCTTTGGATTATTTTCAGGCGGGTCAAAATCGCGATCTATAAAAAAGCATCTTTTATACTTGTCGTAAACGTTATGATTTTGAATCAATTCAAATGCCTTTAAAACCTGCCTTTTTCCCGTACAGTTTATTGGATAATAATTGCCTTGGAAGACTGATCTTACCCTAGATATATAGTAAGGACTATCCTTTCCTTCAAAGAAACAAAATAAGCCTGATTTATCTTCACGGATATATTTTATGAAGGTCATATATCCTACATTAGAAGAATTTTTTCCTGCTTTTCGCAAGTCATCGACTGTCATACTCATACCGCCTGCTTGGTTTTAATCTTTTTTATGGGTTTCAGATACTCGGCAAGCGAGACAGCATGTTTGTCCAATTCATTTTCAAAAATGAAGGGCGAATGCGTTACCGCAAATAGAAAACGACATTTGCCCGAATTATAAATATCAGGTAATAATTGTTTTTGCCAGAAAATAGACAAAGACAATTCAGGTTCATCAAATAAAACAATAAATTCTTCTTCGGAACCCGATAGGTAAATTCTTGAAAAGATAGAGATAATTTGCTTTTCGCCGGAAGAAAGGTCTTTTAAGTCAAGCGGACTATCACTACCATCAGCCCGTACATAAATTTCTATTTTACTTTCGTCGTAAATTAGTTTTTTATTAACCAGGTATTTATTGCAGATGTCTCTGAATGTTTTGATGGAGTTGTCTAACTCGCGTTGTTCATCATATACATTGATGAGTTTATCCAGAAAGAAAAGTAAGGACTGGTCTTTATCTTGAATTTCTTTGGTGGCGACGATATCTTTAATCCTTTCTTGGTCTTTTTTCTTTATACCATCTCCCACACGGGCGAGGATAATATCTATGTCGTTTTCATCAACAGATTCCAAGAATTTTTTATTGGTTTTTGGTAGTCCATTAACCAACTGACTGAGTATTTCGCTGGATATTTTGGAGAGTCCTTCTTTTGATTTGCGTTCTATTTCTTGAGTGAGTTGATTGAAGCGTTGTTCAACATCTTCCATTCCAAAATGGATAAGACGAGGGTCTTCATCATTAATATGGAAATTTTCATCATTATAGCCTAAGTTGCGTAGGTCTTCTTCAATGCGTCTGTAAGTTGGTAAATGTAAGACTCTGTACTTACCTATTTCATCATTGAGCAATTTACTGATGTTTTTTTCTTTTTCGTCGTCTTCTGGATAAACAGGAAATATTATCTTGGTAGAATCAGCAAGGTATCTCACCTTTCGCCTCGCAATTCGTATCCCGTTATGAATCTCATGATTTTGCCGGACATTTATAATAGTATCAATATCATTTTTATTTAAAAATATTATTTTTTTATTACTTAATTCAATTTCAAGAGATTGAAAGTTGAACTCATTCAACCTTTCAAACTGTTTAGTCAAAGTATAATACAAAATATTCAACACCTGCGTCTTCCCAAGCCCATTCTCCCCAATCAATATCTTAGTATCACTTTCAAAAGGAATATGGAGGTCATACAAACCAAATAAGCCTTTAATGGTAAATGATTTTATAATCTTCTTTTTCATACAAACAAAGTTACAATTTTTCAGACACACACACAATTCCGCAATCGTACAATTATGCAATTCCACAATCAGGCAGAGTTACAGACAGGAATGTCTGTGCTACTTTATAGTTGCCCACAATTCTGCAATCACACAATTCCACAATTCCACAATCACACAATTCCACAATCAAGTACAGTTACAGGCAGGATGCCTGAAATACTTTATTCCCCTTGCAAAATATCATGTCCCATCTTATCCCGCTTAGTTTCTAAGTAGTCCTGATTATGCTTATTCGGCTTCACTTCAAGATGTACATTTTCAACAATTTCCAAGCCATAACCCAATAAGCCGACCCGTTTTTTCGGATTATTACTCATTAGACGGATTTTTGAAATATTGAGGTCACGTAGAATTTGTGCGCCGACGCCATAATCGCGTTGGTCGGGTTGAAAACCGAGCTTTAAATTAGCTTCTACCGTATCATAGCCTTCTTCCTGTAGTTTATAGGCTTTCAGTTTATTCAACAAACCAATGCCCCTGCCTTCCTGACGCATATATAAAACCAATCCTTTGCCTTCCTTTTCTACCTCTTGCATGGCTTTGTGAAGTTGGTCACCACAATCGCAGCGTAGCGAACCTAAAATATCACCAGTTTCACAGGAAGAATGGACGCGAACCATAACAGGATCGCCAAGTTTCCAGTCGCCTTTTTTGAGGGCTAGATGCACTTCGCCAGAGGTCAGTTGTTTATAAGCAATTAGTTCAAAATCGCCATACTTGGTGGGCATATTGATACTAACTTCTCGCTCAATAAGCGTTTCGGTATTCATCCGATATTCGACAAGGTCTTTGATCGAAATGATTTTCAAATCAAACTTGTCGGCTATTTTTAGCAGGTTGGGCAGCCTTGCCATGGTACCGTCCTCATTGAGGATTTCGACCAATACACCAGCTGGATAAAAGCCAGCAATTTTGGCAAGATCAATCGCTGCTTCAGTATGTCCGGTTCTGCGCAATACGCCGCCTCTTTTTGCCCGTAAGGGAAAAATATGCCCTGGACGAGCAAAGTCAGAAGGCTTGGTTTTTGGGTCTATCAATGCCCGAATACCCGTAGAACGGTCGTAGGCAGAAATCCCCGTTGTGCAGCCCTGCCCCAGCAAGTCAATAGAAACCGTAAAGGCAGTTTCATGCAAAGCCGTATTGTCCCTGACCATCAGATTGAGCTGAAGTTCATCACAGCGATCTTCGATAAGTGGTGCGCAGATGAGTCCGCGACCTTGCGTTGCCATGAAGTTGATGATTTCCGGCGTGATACATTCTGCTGCGCAGATAAAGTCGCCTTCATTTTCACGATCCTCATCATCTACGACGATAATGACTTCTCCGTTTTTGATGGCTTCAATGGCTGATTCGATAGTGTCTAATTCTAATTTCATATTGATAATGAGTGAATGAGTAAATGAACAGATGATAGAATGGTGTCAAAGAAATTCACTCATTCTATCATTCACTCATTTTGATTTGGTAATTAACTGCCTCAATTGTGCAACAAATGTAGCCCAGTCAAAGTTTTGCCGGACGAACATTTTTGCCTGTTGGCTAATTTGATCTCTCTGTGTTTTATTTTCTTTTAATTGGATAATTGCATTGGCGAAAGCCTGAGCATCGTCAGCCAATAGAATGCTTTCACCATGCTTTGCGCCAATGGCATTATTGACCAATGAAGTGGTGATACAGGGAACACCCATTGCCATGGCTTCCAGTATTTTGTTTTGCAAACCCGCTCCGGTAAACAAGGGCGCAGCAAAAATCTCCGCTCCATTATAAGCATCCCGAATATCATCCATCCAGCCTGTTACATTGACTTGCTCGCTTTGTAGGCGTTGGACTTCGGGGGCAGGTCGCGCACCAGCAATCATGAGCCTTAAGTCGGGCATCTGTGCATGGACTAGTGGAAGGACTTCAGTTGCTAGATAACGGGCAGCTTTTACATTGGGGGCGTAGCCCATATTGCCTACAAAGACTAAGTCGTACTCCCGATTTGTCGTTTTTGCAGACTGGAAAAAATCAAAATCAACGCCATTGGGAATGACTTGGATTTTTTGCCGCTCTTTTATATTTAAATGCTCACGGTCTTGCGCCGAAATGATGGAATGCCCTTTGAAATCATCAAAAATCAGACTTTCATATTCAGCCATTTTACGGGCTTCCCGACTAAGAAAAGGACGGAGATAAAAAGGTGCATTATTAGACCAGCGGCGGGCATTGACAGAAAAAGCATCCATGTAATCAATGGTATTCGGAATGGAAGTATGGCGGGCATATTCAGCCATACGAGCCAACTGACAATACAGATAGTCAGGCTTTTCTTTTGCTATGATTTGATTGATTTTTTTATGAATACTTTTTTTATAAAAATAAGCGACCTGTAATGGCAGCCCACGCAAAAAACCACTGAGCATATTTCTTGCAATGTCTGTCTTGCCGAGCGGAAAAGTATAGATTTTACTACAATACTGCTCCAATTCCTTATAATCCTGTTGCGCAATATCCTGTTCGGTCAAAGCACAAAGCACAATGTCGTGGCTGGCAGCCAGTCCTTTGATTTGACGGTATATGCGCAGCTTATCTCCTTTTTCAATAGGATAAGGAAAGCGAGAAGTCAGTATGAGTATTTTTGTTGGCAAACTTTTCTTGTTGTGTTGTCGTGTTGTTGTGTTGTCGTGTTGTCGTGTTGTCGTGTTGTCGTGTTTTGCTTCGCAAAAAAACAAATCACATCAACACACGCGCACATCAACACCTCAACACATTTCCCAAAGTCAATCAGCTAATTTTTTTTATAAAATTCCAAGAGCTTTTCTCCGATTCGTACATTATCAAAATGCTGTTCAATAAAATCTCGTGCCTGTTTGCCCATTTCTGGAAGTATCTGTTGCTGTTCGTAGCAATGCTGAATCTGTTGTATAAACGCAGCCTTGTCATCTGCAATCAGCACTTCTTTATCGGGTGTCGCATGAATGCCTTCTAGTCCGATACTTGTGGTGATGGTGATGCGCGATAATGCCATGCTTTCCAGTATTTTGACCCGCATTCCACTGCCGGAAAATAAAGGGACAATCATGATTGGATGATCAATAATAAAGGAGAGTGCGTCTTCTATTTCTCCATGTATCATTACATTTTCTGGTGCTTTTTGCATTAGCCAGTTTGGAGTATTTCTTCCAGCAATGTGCAGGGTGAGGTCGGGGTACTTATGATATACTTCTGGCCAGACCTCTTTTAGAAACCAAGTCAGTCCTTCCAGATTTGGCATCCAATCGAGCGAGCCGATAAAGCAAAGACTCAGCGGCATCATCACTGGATTTTGGGAAGACTGATTTTGGTCGAATAAGCTCAACTCTTGTCTAGGATAATCCTGCATTTCCAGTCCGATGGGGGCAGCATGTCCAGCAATATCACAACCCAGATTGCGAAAATACTTCAGGTCGCGTTCTGTGATGGCAATCATCATATCATAGGTGTTGAGTTGCGCGAGTTCAAATTTGCGCAGGCGATTTGCCAGTAGATTGACGTACCATTTTTTGAGACCCAATTGAGTGTTTTTTGCAATGCGTTCCCAGATTTCTGATTCTACATTATGCGAGCGCATAGCGATTTGTGCTTTACTGTGCTGTCGTATGACAGAAACATAAGGCGCGAGGTAGAGGGTTTCCAGTTGTATAATATCGTAATCTTCAGTTTTGAGTAGCTGAATAAGCTTTTCTTCATAATCTTTTGAAATATAGCGGACGACATGGTAGGAATCAGCAGTAAAGAGATTGAGCAGTGCGTCTTTTGCTTTAATGCGATTGTCCAAATCACACAACACAATTTTGCGATAATGATCGAAATCTTTTGGAATATTATCTGGCTGGATATAATGCTTTGTCGTGTTCATGGCCAGCAAGTCGAGCTGGCAGCCCAACTGGTGTAAAGCCCGACTGAGGTAGGTGACTGCCACAGATTCTCCGTCTTTGAGTGGGTACGGAAATTTTTTGCACAACTGGAGTATCTTCATGTTTACTGATTGCGGTGCAAAAGTAGCTTTTTTTTGGGAATTTGTTGAGTTACTCAATTACTCAAATCTTTCTCCATTTTATAATGCTTAACAGTTACTTCCGTAAATGGTCGTCCTTTCTTTTTGTAGTCCAATTTTAAATAAAATGGAACGGCGGTATCGCGGGCATGGAGTACCATTTTTTTGAAGCCTCTTTTTATGGCAATGTCCTCGCTTCGGCGCACCATGAACTGACCGACTCCCTGCCGCTGTGCATCCTCACTGACGGCAACCTGTCTCATTTTCAGGTTCTCTTGATTTACTATCATGAGTACCATGCAGCCGACGAGTTCGTGCTGACTATTATAACAGGCGAGATGGATGTCTTTGTATTCTTCAGCCAACTGTTCTGGTTCAAATTGAAGTCCAAGTGGTTTTCGTAAAATATCATCGCGAAGGCGGATGGTTTCATCGTGTGCAGGCGTACCGAATTCAACTTCTATAGTGAATAAATGTTTCATTTATAAATAATTGATAAAAATACAAGTTATTAGGTGGTTGTAATTTTGTTCTGTCGCAGAATATTTCCAATAATAAAAAAAAATACCCATAAAAGTATAGTTTTGAATGAGTCGGTCTGCATTTTTTATATAAATTTACAAAAATGAGTGTCTTGAAACCTGAAATAGAAGCTATTAAAACATTGCTTACAAGTGAATTAGGCGTTGATTTTAGTGCTTATAAAGATTCTACCGTATCTCGTAGAATAGCGAGACGCATGCAGGTACTCCATCTCAAAACGGAAAAAGAGTATCTGAATTATCTAAGAACAGAAACAAAAGAACTCAAAATTTTAGGACAGGACATATTTATTAATGTCACAGAATTTTTTCGGGACAAGCAGGTTTTTGAACACCTTAAGCGAGGTGTTTTACCCGAAATTTTTCGCAATAAAAAGCCAGAATATTCTGTTAAATTTTGGATTGTTGGTTGTGCTACAGGGGAAGAAGTCTATTCAGTTGCTATATTAATTTACGAATATTTTCAAGAAAATAATTTTGCTTGTGGGTTTAAAATAATTGCGACAGATATTCAGGAAAAGGCAATTAATGTGGCCAGAAAAGGAATCTATAAGCGGAGGAGTTTTGAGAAGATGCCAGCAGGTTATCAAAAAAAATACTTTGATGAAGAAAAAGATGGCTATCGGGTAAAAAAATTCATCAGAACAAAAATAATTTTTGCTGTTCATGACATTACGAAAGATCCGCCTTTTGCGAAAGCTGATTTTGTGAGTTGTAGAAATCTATTGATTTATCTGGATAAAAAAAACCAGTTAATGGTACTCAATAGATTGGCTTTCGCCCTTAATATTGGTGGTTTTTTGCTGCTGGGTAAAAGTGAATCCTTGATTGAGTTGTCGGATGAATTAAAAAGTATTAA
Organism: uncultured Saprospiraceae bacterium; assembly: GCA_937951615.1. Classification (GTDB taxonomy): domain Bacteria; phylum Bacteroidota; class Bacteroidia; order Chitinophagales; family Saprospiraceae; genus JAHDEO01. The sequence goes on from CALFBH010000077.1 coordinate 162,479, forward strand.
TAACACCCATAAGACCTATCAAAAAATAAAAAAGACTCGTGTAAGGCGTCTGATTCGTACAGGTTTATCCTATGATGACGCTTATTACCCTATTGAAATATCTAATGATGATACACGCACTATGAAGAATAATGGATTATCAAAATTTTTACAGGAAACTATTTACGGACAATATACGCCCGCAATTATAGTCATAGACGGGCAGTTTTTTGTAAAATATATTACAAAACAGGCAAAGGAATATATTGATACACCAGAGGATTATACGAGTACCTATAATCTTATAAAATTTGCTCCAAAACAAATAGTGGCGGTTGTACGCTCTGCATTGGTTGATATTCAAAATAAACCTGGATCTTATATTTATAGAAGGATTACTATAGGCAAAAAGAAAAAGCGGACATTGTCTGTAAAAGTTGAACCATTGAAAATAGGAGAAGATGTGTTATATACCATCGTTTTGGAAAAAGAAGAAGATGAGGTCGGCGAAATTAATAAGAAATTACCAAGCGAAATCAATTTAGCCCTTGAACAACAACTTGCCATAACGGAAAACAATTTACAAAAGAGCATAGAACAACTGGAAGGTGCCAATCAGGAAATGATGGCTTCCAATGAAGAACTTCAGAGTACAAACGAGGAGTATGTCTCTGTGAATGAAGAACTTCAGACAATCAATACCGAATATCAGGAAACCATCTTTGAATTGTCGCAGGCAAACCGGGATATAGACCACCTGATGCAAAGCACAGATATCGGTACCCTCTTTTTGGATGGAAAACTGAACATCAGAAAATTTACTACTGCGGTAAAAAAATTGGTTAATATTGATAACATAGACATAGGCAGACCGCTCAAGAATTTTACAACAAATTTGCGCGACATCAATATATCCAAAGAAGCTAAAAAAGCTTTAGAGACTGGAAAATCGCTGGAAAGGGAGGCTCAGGACAATGATGGTTTATGGTTTTTAATGAGAATCAGCTCTTATGATATAGATGATGATTCGGGCAAAGGACTCGTGATTAGTTTTATAGATATTAATCATCTGAAAATAATAGAACAGGCACTGAGTGAACGTGAACTGCTGTATCGGACTATGTTTGAGCACTCCAGTGATGGTATTATTATTGTAAATGCCCGGGAAAGACGGGTGGTCAGTGCCAATGAACGGATGTTGAAAATGATGGGGTATACCCTGGATGAATTTTTGAATATGAGCTTTATGGAACGTTTTCCCGAAGTACAACCTGGCGGAGAACGGACAATGGATATGTTGCAGCGGTTTCTAATGGAAAAGAAGGATAAAAAGTATTCGTACCATGAAATGACACAGAAACGCAAAGACGGAACGCTCATCGATGTTGAGGTGAATGCAGTGCAACTATCAGTACCTTATGAAGGACATCTACTGGCAACTATCAGAGACATTTCTGATAGAAAAGAGGCGGATAGAAAATTATTAGCGGCTAAAAAGCGCTTTGAAACAGTATTTGAAACAAGTGCATTGGGTATTTCTATTGCAGATGTGCAATTTAATATCATCAGAACAAATAAGGCATTTGCACGAATGATAGGTTATACTACGAAGCAGTTGGGTCAAATGGCTTTCGGCGATATTACTCATCATGAAGACCGAAAGCACAACATCAAATTTATTGAAGCACTTAATACTGGAAAAAAGAAAACGATTGTTTTTGAAAAACGCTATGTGAAAAAAAGTGGTGCAATTTTTTGGGCAAGGTTGTGGGTGAGTCTTCTGGATGATGGAAGTGGCGATAAATTATACCTCGCTACTATTCGGGATATTACAAAAGAAAAAAAAGCAGCACAGGATTTAAGGGCTAGTGAAGCAATGTATCGACATCTTTTTAATCATGCTTTTGACGGACTAGAAATATACGAATATACCGACTTTGAAAAAAGAACAACCAGTTTTATTCAGCGAAATTCAAAATTTCGAAAATTATTGGGTAGAACCAATAAGGAGCTAAATGAAAATGGCGTGGATATGTTGACCTTTAGCCCCGAATTGCAAGCTAATGGACTAAAATCAAAAGAATATCTTGCTAAGATAGAATTTGAGTGGCATGGAAAAACAGAGGCATATTTTGAGTGGCGATTTTTGCATAAAAAAGGATACCCAGTCGATGTGATGATATCTATGTACAAGACGAATGTAGAGGATAAAAAAGTACTTATAGGTATATATAAGGATATTACGAAACAGAAAAAGGATGAGCAAATCATAAAAGATAATGAGCGTCGTTATCGGGCTTTATTTGAAAAAAGCATGGATGCTATATTGATTTATGATATTCATAATAACAAAACACTTTCAGTTAATGAAGAAGTAGGGAAATTGTTTGACTGCTCAAGAGAACATGTATTGAAGCATTCTCCCATGCTGTTTTTTCCCAAATTTCAAGGAAATGAAGAGTTGACTTCAGTGTTTTTTGGGCGGCAGATTCAGCAGGTTATGGAAAAGGGAGAACATCGTCATTTTATGAAGATGGTTTCTACTAAAGGGAAATTATTGGAAACAGAGGTGACCACTTTTTTGTTATATGAGACTCCTGATAGTCCTGTAGTCGTCATGATTCGTGATATGACTAAAGAGAAGATGGCACAAAAAGCACTGGAAGAAAGCGAAACACGCTTCCGAAATCTTTTTGAGCATGCAGTGGACGGACTAATGGTTGGTGTTTTTCCAAATAGCATTTCAACGGTCAATGAAAAAATGGTTGAGATTTTTGGCTATAGCCGAGAAGAATTTCAAAAAATAAGTACTTTAGATTTATGCCCTGAACGACAGGCTGATGGACGGACTACACTCGAACACATGGGAGAGCATAAAGAAAAAATTGTTGAAAATAGGTGCTGTTTTTCAGGAGATTGGTTGTTTAAAAGAAAAGACGGCTCTGTTTTTTATTCAGAACTGACACTGAGCCAATTAAGTAAAGAAAATGAGAATACCCTTGTAGTCCATGTACGAGATATTACTGAACGTAAAAAAAGTGAACAGGCATTAGAACACCTAAATAGCATTCTCGCCAAAACAAAAGATGCCGTCTCTATGGCAGATATGACTGGGAAGTTTGTTTATATGAATGAAGCGGGCAAAAAAATGTTCAGAATCCCAGAAGATGTAGTATTGCAGGATATTATAATGTCAAAACTTCAACCTAAAGAGGCACAGGAAAATTTCCGAAAACATATCATGCCAGCGATTAAAAAAACTGGATTCTGGTCAGGTGAGGGTCTGAGATATACAGCGGATGGGCATTCGTTTTTAGCAAGTTTTAATGCAATTGGCCATTTTTCGGCTGATGGCGAATTAGAATATATTTCATCTATAGGGAGGGATATTACGGAGCAAAGAAAAAAGGAGATTGCTTTACAATCCATTACTACAAATATTGCCAAAGCTTATAGCGATGACTTTTTTATTCAACTTGTTGAATCTATAGCCAAATCGCTTGATGTGCTGTGTACAACAATCAATATTCCAACAGATAAGCCCAATCAACAGGAAATTCTTGCGATGTATTATGATGGAAAGATCATAACGGGTGAGTTGAGAGAGACTGGTGCGCTGCCTTGCAGGTATGTCTATGAAGAAGGAGAACAAATCTTTGTTTGTGATTTGCAGAAGGATTTTCCAGGCTCAGAAAAAATATTACATCCTGATGTAGAGAGTTATGCAGGGCTGCCCATCAAAGATTCCAAGGGAAATATTATAGCACATATTTGCGTATTCGATACTAAGCCTATTGGAGACCCTGATTTTATCATGGGAACCTTAAAAATATATGCTACAAGAATAGGAGCAGAACTCGAAAGAGCAGCCAGAGAAAAAACGCTAAAAGACCAGAAAGACTATTTACGCGAAAGTGAAACCCGATTTAGAGCTGTTTTTGATAATTCTTATAATCTAATCTGTATTTTGGATAAAACAGGAAAACTCTTACAACATAATGCGGGTAACCGTGAATTTAAAGAACACGAGAACATTGGAAAGCTAGTTTGGAATGTATATCGCTTCTCTCATGATGAAAAAGTAGCTACACAAATAAGAAAAGATATACAGAAAGTCATAAAGGGCAAAGAAGTCAAAAACGAATGTACTTATCGAAAAAAGGGGGATAATATTGGTTATCTGGCTTACTCAATGAAACCCATTTATCTTGAGAATGGCGAATTTTTGTTTATTCTGGTAGAGGCAAGGGATATTACGGAATTAATGAGTTCGCAAACTATACTTTCTAATAAAGTCGATGAACTGAATGATAAAAATAATGAACTCAAAAAATATATCGAGTCCAATCTTGCATTAGAAAATTTTGCTTACATCGCTTCACATGACCTGCGAGAGCCTTTGCGTACAATTACAAGTTTTGCCAATATAATACAACGGAAATATATAGGAAAACTCGACAAAAACGCTAAAGAATATCTACACTTTATTGTGTCTTCAGCCAAAAGTATGGATATTCTGATTAAGGACCTGCTGACCTTTTCCAAGGTTAATTCAGATGGAACACCTTATGCGGAGGTGCCACTTCTTGGATTGCTTGAACGCTTATTGCTTACATTGGGACAAAACATCAGCGAGACAAATACGACTATAGAATTGCTGGAGATTCCTAAAACAGTTTGGGCAAATAATACACAGATTACCCAGCTATTTCAAAACCTCATTAGCAATGCCATTAAGTTCCGTAAACCCAATATTCAGCCTGAAATTTTGATAAAAGGAAAAAGTAAAAAAACACATTGGGAATTTATGGTTAAAGACAATGGAATAGGTATTAACGAAAGCTTCCATGATAAAATATTTATGCTATTCAAAAGATTGCATGGGGGAGAGGAGTACGAAGGAACAGGTATTGGATTGGCTTTGTGTAAAAGTATTGTAAGCAGACATGGAGGTGAAATGTGGCTCGAATCAAAGGAAGGAAAAGGAACGACTTTTTATTTTACCCTTGCCAAACGTTAAATTCGTAAATTTGCAGAGAGAAAAGTAATGAAAATATCAACTTTATAGCTGTCTGTAGGTTATTAGGTGTATTGAGTTATTACGTAAATTGAGTTATTAAGTTATTTTGCAAAAGCAAAATCAACTCAATCAACTCAATCAACTCAATCAATCACTCAATCAACTCAATCACTCAATCAACTCAGTCACCCAATCAAGAAATGAGAAAATACCTATTTGTTTTAATCGTCCCAATAGCCCTGTCTGCCTGTCAGGAACCATCAGTCCCTCTAAGGCCGCTCGGCAATACAGATTACATAGAACGTGAAGAGGAAGGGCAGAAAATCGTAGACACCATTTATCATACCATTCCCGATTTTGCATTAACCAATCAGGACGGACAGGCAGTCACGCCGAGTACTTTTGATGATAAAGTCTATGTGAGTGATTTTTTCTTTACGCATTGTCCGACTATCTGCCCGCGTGTCAAAGCACAAATGCTTCGCATTTATGATAAATTTGAAGAAAATGATCGGTTTGTAATGGCATCGCACAGCCTCGACCCCAAGCGCGATTCCGTTTCAGTCTTAAAAGATTTTGCGAATAAATTGCGAATAGAAGCCCCAAAGTGGCAACTGCTCACGGGCGATAAGACCGAGATTTATGACTTGGCACATGAGTATCTGGTAGTCGCCGCAGAAGATGCAGACGCACCAGGAGGAATCACGCATAGCGGGCATATCATATTGGTAGATACCAAAAAACGAATACGCGCGTATTGTGATGGTACCGACCCTAAAGACGTGACAAGATTGATGAAGGATATAAATCGCCTATTGGATGAAGAATTTGGAAATTAAAAATGATGTCGATAGTCATCGACCAAAACAAGCAAAACTGACCATAATTGTATTGCTATATACAATAACCTTCCTGTTTGCACCAGCCTGCGATTCAAGCCCTTACAAACAAGGCAAAAACCTGTATGTCACGCATTGTCAAAACTGCCACCAGGAAGACGGCAATGCTGTGATGGGCTTGATACCGCCGATTGCCGGCTCTGATTATCTTGCTGCCAATCAAGATAACCTGCCTTGCCTGATTCGTTATGGACTCAATGAGCCGATTACTGTAAATGGTATGCCTTATCATCATGAAATGCCAAAAAATGAGGTCTTATCAGAAACGCAAATTGCCAATGTCATCAATTACATCAATAACGCCTGGGGCAATAAAGCAGACTTTGTATCTTATGATATGGTACTTGAAGGACTAAAAAAATGCGAATGAACGAAGTGCAGTTTTCTAGTCAAGCAAAATATCTGAAGTATTGGCTTGCCGTTCTATCTCTATTCGTAGTATTTACAATGAATGCCCAAACTGAACGCTATTCTTTACTGCCAAAAGACAATAAAATCCTGCCTGTGACAGACACCATAATAGGACAATATCCGCTCTATCCGACGATGAAGACACTAATCAAGCCCATTCCATCTGCATATTGCTATGAAGAACTCGCCGTCTTTTGCAAATTAGAAGTCCAGTTGGAAAAGAAATTCAAGTTTCCAGTCAAAATCAGATTAGGCGAAGTCAATTATGTGGATATGCTAGAAGGTAAGCCACATACGCCGCTACAATTTCAGTAAAAAGCAGCCTTTGCGCCTTCGCGTCTTTGCGAGAAAATAGCTTGACATTCTTTGCGCCTTCGCGTCTTTGCGAGAAAATAGCTTGACATTCTTTGCGCCTTCGCGTCTTTGCGAGAAAATAGCTTGACAT
>CALFBH010000078.1 GCA_937951615.1 uncultured Saprospiraceae bacterium
GTGAAATTGTGAAATTGTGAAATTGTGAAATTGTGAAATTGTGAAATTGTGAAATTGTGAAATTGTGAAATTGTGAAATTGTGAAATTGTGAAATTGTGAAATTGTGAAATTGTGAAATTGTTTTTTTTGCTCCGCAAAAAAAACAATCACCAGTTACCAATCACCAGTTACCAATACCCCAGTCCCTAACTAGTCATTGCATACACAACGATATTTACTGCAAATTTCGTATTGTCTTTAGCCAGCCACCGTTTGTTTTTAAACTCGTAGTCCCATTCACATCCATAATCTTTATTGCTGTATAAAACCCCAATCCTGCCATTGATTTCAATCGCTTTCAGGTAATCATGCACCAAATCATCTCCCCAGCCATTCAACTCATAAGAGGTGGTAGGTGGACCATCATCAAATTCAAAAAAACAATTATACAGTTCATGATCGTTTGGAATTTTCTTTAGGGCATCTAGCCCAAAAATATTTTCCATCTGCTGTTCAAAGGATTTAGCGAAAAGCCCATCAATATCATGGTTGCAATCATCGGCAAAAACAAAACCTCCATTTTTGACATACTGCTCGAAATTCGCTTTTTCCTTGTCACTAAACTCGACAAGTTTATGTCCACTTATATAACAAAATGGACTCTGAAACAATTCATCATTGTCGAGTGCAACTACTTTTTCTCTAGTATCTACAGGTATGTTTGTGTATTCCACTAGGGAGTTCAAGAGATTACTTGGCATTCGTTGGTCTGTATTCCAATCGCCCGAATTATATTGTAAACGCGTGAAAAAAAAATCTTCCATACAAAGTCTAATGAAAAAATATACTTGCTTTAATCCTTCAAAATTAAAAATTATTCTGTGAATAATCATATTTTACTCGTCGGGGTTTTGTCACAATCTGAAATAAGATACAACTATACGTCACGAAAAGCACTTAATTTTCAGTTTTTCAGGCACTTATTTTTTTGTAAAAAATGCAGATAATCAGCTAAAAAAAAATAATTTTTAATTTTAATGTTTATAACCTCTTTTAAATTTGCAACATAGAAAAGTAGTCCATCATTTCCATGTTGCAACTGATTGTCCAAAAATTAAGTCTTCCTATTTGTACAAAATAAATAGGAAGTCACTTAAAGAAGTCACACAATCTATCGAATAGATATGCTTTATCTGTCACGAAATGCTTTTTTTGAAAATAGTAAAAAAAACTATGAATACTTTCTGAAGCAATAGCTTCTTAAAGATATGTTAATACTAAATACTTGAAATAGTGAAACGGATTTGGCATTTTTGGCCGTTTTGTCGTCTCAAGAAAGACAGCCCACCACTATTAAACACCGCTTAATTTATTTTTTAAAATTTAGAAATGAGTGGTTCATTTTGCGAAAAAAATCATCCATGAAACAGCAATGTTACGTTTTACACACAACTTACATCAGATATTTTTTTACTAAAAATTATCTGAGTTTGCTTTTAGCAGGTCTGGCTTTCTTAGGCTATACCTCTCCGCTGATGGCACAACAACCCGATGTTATTATCAATGAAATTAATTATGATTATAACGAGAATTTCAAAGGCTACAAATCAGGCGACTGGGTTGAGTTGTATAATACAACGACCAATCCCGTTGATTTGTCCAACTGGATACTAGCAGATGGGGACACGATCTTTACGATACCGCTTGGTGTTTCTATTATGCCAGACGATTATTATGTTTTTGCTAAAGATGCCTTAGACTTTAGTTATACGCACCCTTCTGTACTCAATTTATTACAGTCGGATTTATCTTTTAGTGAAAATGGAGAAACGATTACCTTATTTGACAATGCCATGATGGTCGTTGATTCAGTTGCTTTTGGCGATGATGCTCCCTGGCCCGAAGAACCCGACGGAAATGGACCAACACTTTCATTGAGCGATCCATCATTAGACAATGATTTGCCACAAAGCTGGGAAAGTTCTGGTAATTATGCTGGAACACCAGGACGGGCAAATCAGGTATACTGTACAGGTACGCCGCCAGAAATTGTGATTAATGAAATTAATTATAAATCGGTTGTACTCATTGACCCCAAAGACTGGGTCGAGCTGCATAATCCAACAAATGCTGCAGTAGATGTTTCTTTTTGGGAATTTGTGGACAAAAAGGAATACTACCGAATACCTTCAGGAACAGTGATTCCTGCAGGCGGATTCCTTGTGTTGACACAAACTAAAACTGCATTTCAGAGCTTTTTTCCTGGCGTTCCTACAGTTGGTGATTTTGTTTTTGGACTGAGTGGAGGAGGAGAAGATATTGGTTTATTTACCAATGAACGCTGCCCAGTGGATAAAGTGGATTATAATGATGATCTACCTTGGCCAGTAGGCACAGATAGTACTGGAAATACACTGGCACTTGTTGATCCTTCTTATAATAATAACTTGCCAGCTAGTTGGGCAAACTCACAAGCAGGTGGAGGCTTTTTTGGTACGCCAGGAGCAGCCAATAATATTCCTGATCCGTGTAATCCTAATCCAGGCGATATTATAATCAATGAAATTAATTATAACTCAAACTCTGATTTTACACCAGGCAACTGGGTAGAATTGTACAACTCTGGCAGCAGTACAGTTGATTTATCCAATTGGGAATTTCACGATCCAGACACGGCATTTGTTGTGCCAGTAGGAACGACCATTGCAGCAGGAGATTACCTGGTTATCGCAGAAGACTCTATGCGGTTTGCAGCAGCGTTTCCTACAGTGACCAATTATATTGGCTCTATGAATTTTGGCTTGTCCAATAAAGGTGAACGCCTCTTATTATACGGGACTGATGATAGCCAGAATTTTGCTTATTGTATGATTGATTCTATACGATATCGGGATGATGGAGTTTGGCCGACAGGCCCTGACGGAGGAGGACCGTCTTTATCTCTCGTTGATGCAACTACAGATAATGTATTGGGCGAAAATTGGGCATCCTCTACAGGAAACGGTACACCAGGAGCAGCCAATACATTCTCAATAGACCCACAACTTTTTGTATGGATTCAGGGCGCTTATGATACAGCAGCTCTTGCAATGACAACAACGCTAAATATAGAGCGTAGTGTACTGCCCGGACAAACCCCCTCCAACCCTTTGGTTGCTCCCACACCTCCAGGACAACCTTATAATGACATCCCCTGGAACTATACAGGAACAGAAGGGGTAAGTTGGCCAGATTCTGCTTATAGCGCGACTGTGGTCGACTGGATATTGGTATCTTTTAGAACAGATATTGCCAAAAGTACTGAAGTTGGTATAGGCGCAGCATTATTGCATAATGATGGTGAAGTCGAACTGGTCAATGGTAGTACACTAGCAGACACAGGTGCTGATTCTTTATATGTTGTGATAGAACATCGTAACCATATTGCAGTCATGACACCAGATAAAATTCCTGTTAATAATTATAGAATGTCTTATGATTTTAGAATAGCAGATTCTTATAAAGACCAGACGAGTTTTGGACAACTGGAAGTACTGCCCGGCGTGTGGGGCATGATTGCAGGTGATGGTTCTCAGGAAAATGATATACAAAGCTATGATGTCGGAGGACAGGACAAAATTATATGGGAAACACTCAACGGAATATTCGATCAATATTTACCAGCAGATTATAATCTGGACGGTGAAGTAAACGGAGGGGACAAATCAGTATGGAGTCCCAATAATGGGCTCTCGTCAAGAGTCCCTAGATAAATTTTAAACTCTGAGCAAATAATTTATTTGCTCAGAGTTTTTCCATACAGCCACTTCAAAAACAATGTATCTATGACATCCACAACCAAGTATTTTTTTAGTTTATTATTTCTTTTAATTGCCAACATTCAACTCTCCGCACAAGGCGTAGGCAAAGTAGATTTTAGTTCAGAAAGAGGATATTATGAAAGTCCTTTTAGCCTGAGTTTGTCCTGCGACGATCCTGCGGCAACTATTCGTTATACCACGAATGGCACTCGTCCTACTACAAGTAATGGAGTTGTATATTCGACTCCAATTAATATCAGTACAACATATTTTATTCGGGCAGTAGCGTATAATAGTACCGATACTTCTTCAATTGAGACACATACCTACATCTTCCTGAATGATGTGATTACTTCACCTGTAATGAATACTGCGGTAACTAATAATGCCACCTATGCTCCCCAAATGCGTGCAGCATTAGAAGCTTTACCTTCCATCAGTATTGTTACCGGAAATCCAAATGACTCGACTTTGGTGACCGACTATATCACGGTAAATGAGCAGGAGACTTCCGTCGAATTACTTTACCTCGACGGAACGCCCAGCTTTCAAATTGATGCAGGTATTAAAGAATCAGGAAATACAGTTGATTTTCTGGCAAAACGTGCTTATCGACTTATTTTTTCCAAAGATTATGGACCCGGTAAGATGGAATATCCTTTGTTCAATGATTTCTCGGAAGGGCTGGAACCTGTAGAAGAATTTGATCGACTACAACTGAGAGGTGGTTCTGATGATGCCATGACCGCAACTTCGGGGACAGCAAATATTCTGTACATGCGTCAGCGATTTATGGAAAATGTACAGTTGGAATTGGGAGAAATTAGTTCGCATGGGCGATTTATGCACATGTATGTGAATGGCGAATATTACGGACAATGGCATTTGCAGGAACGTCCTGATGCACATTTTCATGCCAGTTATTATGGTGGAGACAACTGTGATTTTGATGTCATCAATAAGCAAGTCGCAGTAGGAAGTTGCCCCGATGCCAATCTGGATGCCTGGAATACAGCTTTTGCTTTGCGAGGCACTTATGCTTCTGTAAAAAATTATGTAGATGTTGAAAATCTTGCCAATTATGCCCTGATGAATATATGGGCCGACGGAAACAGTGGTGGAAACGAAGACGTAATGTATGGTCGAAAACGACAAGCGGACGAGTTATTTCATTTTTATTGCTGGGATTCAGATCGTATCTGGTATAATGTAAATTCCAATTCGGTCAGCTACTTTAGTGGGCAGGGAAACCCAAGAGGTATGTTTCTGGCCTTGATGGATTTGCATGAAGATTATCGAATGTTGACTGCCGACAGAGCTTATTGTATGTTTTATAATGATGGCTTATTAACACCAGCCAATAATGCAGCCCGACTTCAAAAACTCGAAGCACAAATAGAAGCATCCATCTTAGGAGAAACTGCTCGCTGGGGTACCCTTGCAAAACTTCAGGCTTGGGAAACCAGACTGGATTATATGTATAATACCTATTTCCCACAACGAACAGATATTGTCATTGGGCATCTAAGAGCTGCTGGATATTATCCTTCTATTGATCCACCTGTATTTAATGTAAATGGTGGAACAGTACCACTCGGACAACAAGTTCAACTCACCAACCCAAATATCAGCGGAACTATATATTACACGACAGACGGTTCTGACCCACGTGATCCGGGCGGCGCAGTTTCAGCCACTGCACAAACCTATTCCAATGCCCTCATCATCGGACTGGCAGGCGCAGTGGAAGTCAAAGCACGCGTACTGGATAATGGCGAATGGAGTGCCATGTGCCCAGTTGCTTATTATCCGCCGCAGAATTATTCCGATGTAGTGATTAATGAAATTAATTATAATGCTGGTGAAGCTTGTCAGGCAGGCTACACAGGACTAGATTATATTGAAATTGCAAATGGCGGAACAAATCCTGTAGATATAAGTGGCACAAAACTGAGTACAGGAATCACCTATACTTTTCCTGTCGGAACAATTTTATCGCCGAACAGCTATATTGTTTTGGCTGAAAATAAATTCAACTTTGAACTGGCTTATGGTTTTGCCCCTTTCGGGCAATATTCAGGCGACCTGGATAATGGAGGAGAATTATTGACGTATACCAATTTTGACGCGACAGTACTTGTCGATACCGTGCATTATGATGACATCGCTCCCTGGCCACAAGATGCCGATGGCAATGGAGCTTCCTTAGAATTGATAAATACGGCACTGGATAATGCGCTTCCAGCAAGCTGGCAAGCATCTGGTAATTTTTGTGGCTCGCCAGGTGCAGCAAATATAAGTAACTGTACAAGCCCACCAGCCACCATTCTTTTCAACGAAATTGATTATAATTCTACTTTTCCCAACACAGGAGACTGGTTAGAATTGTATAATCCCAATAGCGACGCAGTAGATATATCCGCCTGGGAACTGAGAGACGAAAGTAATGTCTATTTATTTCCAAATGGAACAATAATACCTGCCGAAGGCTATCTTGTGGTCGCACAGAACACGACATTATTTACAGGTGTTTTCCCACTCATCACTAATTATGTCGGCAGCATCGGTTTTGGTTTTTCCGATGGAGGAGAATTGCTGACTTTGTTGAGCAGCACCAACTGCCTTGTCGATCAAGTAAAATATAATGATGACCCGCCCTGGGTCACAGATCCCGATGTCGGCACCAGTACCTTGTCTTTAATTGACCCGACTTATGATAATGATTTGCCCACAAGCTGGGTGTCTTCTTCACAGGCAGGTTTTAATTTTGGTACGCCGGGCGAACCCAATAATATCACCGATCCCTGCATGCCTACACCAGAGAATCTAGTGATTAATGAAATAAATTATAATCCCGACTCCTTGAACAATTCGGGCGACTGGATAGAATTGTATAACCCAAACAGCACTACAGTCGATTTGTCCAATTGGAGAGTTATTACAGAGAATGATGGTTATAAAATTCCTGCCACAACAAGTATTCCTGCTGATGGCTATCTGGTGATTGCCGAAAGTGTTGATTTGTTTGTCGCTATGTTTCCTAATGTGCCTAATTACATCCAAGGCATTGGACTGGGCTTTGATAAAGCTGGAGAACAGGTACAATTGATGTCACCAACTTCATGTGCAGTAGATAGCCTGACTTATGATGATAGTATTCCCTGGGATACCATTCCTGATGGAAATGGACCAACATTATCCCTGATAGATTCAGCATCAGATAATGCGCTTTCCACTTCCTGGGAAAATTCCAGTAATATTGATGCGCCTTATGGTACACCAGGACGTGCCAATGCACCCTGCCCGGAAATTGCCATACTGACTGGTGGGCTGCCTTGTATTGACGGAGAAGTTATATTTGAGGTAGATACATTGATTAATGGGATGACTTATGACTGGTCATTTCCCGATGGCTCGCCTACTGCAAGTGATGAGGACTCCCTGAGCGTTATCTGGACTGTAGCCGGAACATACACCGTACAACTCACTACAAATTATTTTGATTGTACAAACGTTTACACCATAAATGTGACAATGACTGAATTTTGTAATACTCCACCAAATGCTGTAGATGATAATTTTTCAGTATCAGAAGACAGTTTATTGTCAAAAAATGTCTTGCTGAACGATAGCGATTCTGAAAACAATCCGCTTATCGTTAGTTCAATTCCACAAACAGTTCCTGAAAATGGAACAGTAGATCTGCATGCAGACGGAACATTTACCTATGTTCCCAATCCTGATTTTTATGGTGCAGATAGTTTTGTTTACGAGGTCTGTGATAGTAATATTATAGAAACGACAATACCGACTTCCTTTATCGCTTCTGTTGTATCTGGCGAAGACGATGTAGAAGAAGATGCAGCAACAGGAATTATCTCCGTCAGTAGTGGTGATTTGGATTTGGTAGAAGATCCGAATACCTTTATTGTAGGCATTCGTTTTACGAATATTACTATTCCATCTGGCGCAACGATTACCAATGCTTACCTCCAGTTTGTGGCTGATGAATCTCAAAGTGTTGCAACCTCACTAAGCATTAGTGCAGAGAATACGGGCAATGCCTTACCCATTATTCCAGTCGATTCTGCTGTGAGTTCCAAAATCAAAACCCTTGCCTCAGCTGCATGGAATCCTGCGGGATGGATTATAGGTTCAACCTATACAACATCTGATATTAGTACAGTTATTAGCGAATTGGTCGGTCGTGGAGACTGGCAGGGCGGAAATGCCATGACCTTTATTATAGAAGGATCAGGAACACGTACCGCAGAATCCTATGAAGGAGGTTTCGCACCTGAATTACATATTGAATATGAAGCAATTGCCAGTACAGTAGATGTGTCCTTGTGCAAAACAGCTACCGTAAATATCACGATTGATCCAGTCAATGACGCGCCTATAGCCGAAAACGATTCGGGAACAACAGATGAAGATGCCGTTTTATCAGATAATATTTTGCTCAATGATAATGACATAGAAAATGATGTTCTGATCCTGACGACGACGCCTCTTATTGCTCCTGCAAATGGTTCGGTTAGCTTGGTTTCCAACGGCACTTATGCTTATGTTCCAGATTTGAATTTCAATGGAACAGATAGCTTTCAGTATGAAGTCTGTGATAATGGAAATCCTGTTTTATGCGATACTGCGATGGTGAATATTTCAATAAATGGCATCAATGATGCACCAGTTGCTACAGATGCTACAGTGGACTTATTGGAAGATAATGTTCTGAATGGAACAACAGCATTAAATAATAGTGATATTGAAAATGATAACCTTACGGTAAATGTAATGCCAGTTACAGTGCCTTCTAATGGCCTACTGACTTTAAATGCAGATGGCACTTACACCTACACCCCCGATTTAAATTTCAATGGCACAGATAGCTTTGAATATGAAGTTTGTGATGACGGTAATCCTACGCTTTGCGATACTGGAATAATAAGCATTACAGTAGAGCCTGTCAATGATGCACCAGTAGCAGTATTAGATGAGACAAGCACTGACGAAGATCTGTTGATTAATGGAACTGTTGCTTCAAACGATAGCGATATAGATGGGGTATTGACTTTTACAACAACACCAGTTACACCACCTGCAAATGGTGCATTGACCCTTAATGCTGACGGCTCTTATACTTACACGCCAAATCCAAATTTCAATGGAACGGATAGTTTTGAATATGAAGTCTGTGATGATGGCAATCCTGCACTTTGCGATATGGCAGTGGTCACCATTACCATCCATCCAGTCAATGACGCACCGATAGCTGTTGATGATACAGGAGCAGTAAATGAGGATGACATACTCAATTCCAGCCTTGCACTAAATGATGATGATATAGATGGTGTCTTGGTCTATACCACAACGCCATCCACTGCACCAGCAAATGGTACAGTAAGTATTGCCTCGGATGGCTCTTATGCTTACACGCCAAATCCAAATTTCAATGGCACAGATAGTTTTGAATATGAGGTTTGTGATGATGGCAGCCCTGTATTATGTGAAACTGCAACAGTCAGTATTAATATAAATGCAGTCAATGATCCACCGTTCGCAGTAGATGATATGCTGACAATATTGGAAGATGAATCTATAACCAGTATTGCCACAACCAATGACCTGAATGTAGATGGCGATACACAGACACTGAGTACGACACCAGTCGTCAATGTAAGCAATGGTAGCCTATTTATGCTAGGCAATGGTTTTTACGCCTACACACCAAATAGTAATTTTGCCGGCACAGATAGTTTTCAATACGAAATTTGCGATGATGGTAATCCTATGCTTTGCGATACGGCAACGGTTATATTGACTGTCATTCCTGTCAATGATGCACCAGTAGCAACGATAGATTCCCTTATAATGACAGCTAATGCAACAGCACAAATAAACATTATATCAAACGACAGCGATATTGAAAATGATAATCTTAGTGCAAGTATCAATCCTGTAATCGCTCCTGCTAATGGTGTCCTAAACATTCAGGCAAATGGAGAGATAGACTATACGCCAGATACGGATTATTTTGGTCTGGATGAATTTAGCTATGAAGTTTGTGATGATGGAACGCCTGCTGCCTGCGATACTGCAAGAGTTGTCATTACGGTAAATGCCGATTGTGTGGACATCCAGTTGTATGCCTTACTTCAGGGAGCTTATGATGAAGCAACAGTTGGGATGCAGACCATGTTGAATACACAACGAGGCTTGTTGCCTGGACAAACACCAACAAGTAATCTAGTAAGCCCAACCCCTGCCGGGCAACCCTATAACGCTCCTCCCTGGAACTATACAGGGACAGAAGGTGAAACCTGGACGGATGCCGAATATGAAGCTTATCCTGTTGATGTGGTGGACTGGATATTGGTCAGTTATAGAACAGAAATAAGCCCAGATACAGAACTTGCTGAGGGGGCAGGTTTATTGCATCAAGATGGAAGTATCAGCTTCCCCAATCGTTGTATTTTACCTGCTACTAGTGGACTAGATTCTGTTTATATCATTATAGAACATCGCACGCATATAGGCATCATGACACCCGTTAAAATTCCTATCGTAGATAATGTGCTGAGCTATGATTTTCGTTTGGAAGATAGTTATAAAGACGCCACTAGTTTTGGACAAAAACAACTGCCTTCCGGCGAATGGGGGATGTACTCAGGGGATGGAGATCAAAGCGATTTTCCCAGCTATGATATTTCCGGTCCCGACAAAGTATTATGGTTTCTCACGAATGGTGTTTTTGATACCTACCTTCCTGCCGACTATAATATGGATGGCGATATCAGTGGAGCAGATAAAGTTATCTGGTCAGAAAATAATGGAATATCTTCTAGGATTCCTAAATAAGAAATAAGCCACGAATGCACGAATTATGTACGAATAGAAAAAGATTCGTGCATTCGTGGCAAAAAATATAGACCTCGTAAAACAAACACCTTTTAATGTAAACGCCTGAATTACAAGTCCACACTACGTTTTTGTACACCCAGTACCTGCCTTTTCCATTTTACAGCTTATAATAAATTATAACGATTTTCATTAATTCGTTTTCTTTTGTACGATTTTTGCTTAGTAAAAAATCAAAACCAAGTTAAAAAATGACGATTAGCACCCGACCACACATTGTCAAAAATGTTATTCTTACTATCGCCCTATTCATTTTTTGTATAGGCAATCTGGCAGCCCAGATATACTTTGTTAGCTTTCCAAAAGACATGCAATTGTATCCGCGTGACCCTGTGAGCAATACAGCGACCATTAACATGTCGGGGACAGCCGAAATAGGCACAGGCAATGCTTTACAATTAAGAGTTTTTCGCGACAGCGTATTGATTTATACAGAAACACAGGGCTTGAATTATGTCAATGATTTTGCAGGCTTTTCTTTTGAAGCAATGATTCTGGCAGAGCTGGCAAATTATACTTTTGAACTGCATGCAGAGCAGGATGATGATTTTGTTTTGGTCAAAACCGTCAGCAATGTTGTGGCAGGAGATGTTTATGTTATTACCGGTCAGTCCAATGCACTGGCCTCAAGACGAGACTCTGCCGCAAGTGCCGCTTACCTCGAAAACCCTTTTATACGTTCCTTTGCATCTGGCAAAAACAATACAAGCGTAGCAGGCAATCTATACTGGTATCAAGGGAGAGCGGACACCCGACATGAGGTCAATGGGAATGTCGGCCAATGGGGTATGGAAATGGCAGATTTGATTCTCGAAGAACATCAAATTCCTGTAGCTATTTTCAATGGAGCAATCGGCGGTTCTAATATTGTTTATCACAAAAGAAATAATAATGATCCTACAGATTTGCTCAGTAGTTATGGCAGACTTTTATACCGACTCGAACAGGCGGGTGTAGCAGATGCAGTGCGGGCAATCTTCTGGTGGCAAGGAGAAACGGATGCTAAATTTGGTATGCCCAGACAAACCTATAAGAATCATTTTTATGATATTTATAAGGGCTGGGAAAATGATTTCCCTGGTTTTGAAGCATTGTTTATGATGCAAGTCAGGACAGGCTGCGCAACAAGCCCGTCCGATGCCGTGCAAATTCAGGAAGCCCAGCGACAACTGGCCAATGAATTGCCCAAAGCCCACTTAATGACGGCAAAAGGCATTGCACAATGGACGGATGATTGCCATTTTGGTTTGAGTAGCTACGAGGCGGTCGGCGAACGTATGGCAGCAGCATTGATGAATGAAGTGTACATGCAAAATGTAAGCGATGCACTTCCTAATGATGTTTTGTCAATAGAGCAGTTAAGTAGCGACATTATAGCTTTGACTTTAAAATATCCACTAGGAGCATTCTGGGAAACAGGAGCAGAAACAGATTTTGAACTTATAGGAACAAATGCAACAGTTACTTCTGGATGGGTATCTGGAAACCAGGTATTGCTTATCCTTTCAGCGCCTACATCCGGACTTACAGGAGTGACTTATTATGACCATGAAGGCTATGCTGTGACAACGCCCTACATCAAAAACAGCAAGGAGATAGGTCTGCCCAGTTTTTTTGATTTTCCAGTAGGGCAGCCCATGTTAGTGGCAGAAAATGACATTTATACATTATCAGAAGATATGCTTTTATTGGATAATGTTTTAAATAATGACACACTCAATGTAACAAGTGGTCTGACGGTCTCTTTGATAGAGGATGTTACAAATGGACAACTATCACTTCAGCCGAGTGGCAGTTTCACCTATCTACCCAATGCCCATTTTAATGGTACGGATAGCCTAAGGTACAGCGTATGCAGTTCGGCAAGGCTGGATTACTGTAAAGAAGCTACAGTTCATCTGACCATCAATGCGGTAAATGATCCGCCTTATGCCGCAGATGATTTTCTTGCTATTGTGCAAAACAATCCAGGAAGTGACAATATGCTGGTGAATGATTTTGACGTAGATAATCAGCTATTCATTTTAAATACAACACCGATTATTCCGCCCATCAATGGCAGTGTTGTCATTGACAGCTTGGGAAATTATACCTATACACCCAATTCTTTTTTCAATGGCAATGATGCTTTTTCTTACAGAATTTGTGATGCTGATACAACAGGTTTATGTAGCATTGCACAAGTGTATATTACTGTGGCAGATAATGGTGTGAATGATGCTCCAGTACCGACAAATGATACCTTGACGATCAATGAAGATCAGCTCGGAACGAGTAATTTGCTGGCTAATGACTGGGACCCTGAAGGCGACGAGATGATTGCGACAAGCAATCCCATTGATTTGCCTAAACATGGAGCAGCAATCATCAATTCTAGTGGTTTGTATTATTATATTCCCGACAGCGATTTCTATGGTGTAGATAGTTTTTCTTATCAGGTTTGTGATAATGGAATACCTGAATTGTGCAATGCGGGCTGGGTGCATGTCAATATCAATTCGGTCAATGACCCGCCACTCGCCAACAACGATACATTGATTATCAATGACTATACTGCCTTCAATATCAATATTCTCGATAATGATATAGACCAGGATGGTGATGCACTGTTCGTTCCAACAGACTCCATTATTCCATCATTAAATGGCATACTAAATATAGAAGCAGACGGGACGGTATATTATCAGCCCAATACAGGTTTCTTTGGCACAGAAAAATACACCTACCAAATTTGTGATACTGGGACGCCAAATCAATGTGTAGAAACCACGCTGGTCTTGATTGTAGAACAGGCTTGTATAGATGTTCAGTTAGCTGTCTGGCTAGAAGGGGCTTATGATACACTAACCAATGAAATGAGTACCGCCCTCAATACAGAACGCGGTGTCCTCCCTAGTCAAACACCTACGAATGAGTGGACAAGTCCTACTCCGCCTGGACAACCTTACACCCAAGCTCCCTGGAATTATACTGGAACAGAAGGCATGGAATGGCGAGACGCAGATTACACACCTGAAATGGTGGACTGGGTGTTGGTTTCTTTCCGTACCGAAGAAGCCAAAGCTTCCGAAGTTAGCCGTAGTGCAGGAGTGATTCTGAAAGATGGTCAAATTTTCTTCCCAGAAGCATGTGTATTGCCTAGCATCTTTCTGGATTCGCTTTATATTGTTGTTGAGCATCGCAACCACATGGGTATTATGACCCCAACACTTGTCGCAAGTACGGATAATGTGCTGACTTATGATTTTAGAATTGGAAACACTTATAAAGACGCTTCCAGTTTTGGGCAAAAAGAAATGCAGCCAGGCATATGGGCGATGTATGGAGGCGACGGTACACAGGAAGTGGACGGCATCAGCTACGACATCAGTGGACTGGACAAAGCATTATGGATTGGCACCAACGGTTTTTTCGACCTTTACCTGCCTGCCGATTATAATATGGACGGTGAGGTCAATGGCGGTGACAAAGCATTTTGGTCGAGAAATAATGGCTTGTCTTCTCGTGTGCCGAGGTGAGATTAATCGTTCAATTTATGCTCAGGTGGCTGCTTGGTCGATAGTCGATGGTCCATAGTCCATAGATAGAACATGAATTAGGTTTAGACGAGTGCCGCAAGGCACTCGACCATCGACCATCGACCATCGACCATCGACCATCGACCATCGACCATCGACCATCGACCATCGACCATCGACCATCGACCATCGACCATCGACCATCGACCATCGACCATCGACCATCGACCATCGACCAT
>CALFBH010000079.1 GCA_937951615.1 uncultured Saprospiraceae bacterium
CCATAATAAGAATAAGAAAACAGCGAAGAAATACTAAATACAGCAATACAAACCAAGAGCAAATATTTACCCACACCACCAGGAATTGCCGAACTAAAAGCAGCGGCCGTCAAACTAACTCCATTATTTCCTGAGGTCTGCCAGACATCCGTCACCAGAATAGCCAAAGCCGTCATTGTACAAATAATCAGCGTATCAATTGCCGGACCGAGCATCGCGACCAAGCCTTCGCGCACAGGCTCGGAAGTTTTGGCCGCACCATGCGCCATAGGAGCTGTACCAATACCCGCTTCATTGGAAAATGCACCTCGACGGATGCCGAGCAAAATCAGACCACCAAGCATTCCGCCTAGCAATGGTTCGCCTTTATAATGATTGGCTGCAAAAGCATCCGTGAAAATCATAGAAAGATATTTAGGCACTTGATCTATATGTACGGCGAGAATCACAAGGACACTCAAAAAATACAAAACGACCATAGCTGGCACCAGCCGTGCCGCTGTTTTGCTGATGCGTTTCAACCCACCCAAAATAACAATCGAAGTAATACCTGCCAGCACAAGTCCAATAATCAAATCAGTCTGAAAACCAGTTTGTACACCATTAGGAACCAATAAAATATCCCGAATTGCCTGTGTGAGTTGATTGACATTAAAAACAGGTAACGCACCAATCAGCCCTGCCAGCGCGAAAAATACTGCCAAGGGCTTCCATGATTTACCCAAACCTTCCATGATAAAATACATCGGGCCGCCCTGTACTTCTCCCGCAGAGTCTTTTCCCCGATACATAATCGCCAGCGTAGAGGTGAAAAATTTGGTACTCATCCCAATCAAACCACTGACCCACAACCAAAAAATTGCACCAGGTCCACCGATAGTAATGGCCACAGCCACACCAGCAATATTGCCCATGCCGATGGTTGCCGACAAAGCCGTCGTCAAAGCTTGAAAATGAGTGATTTCGCCAGGATCATCAGGATTGTCATACTTTCCTAGCAAGACTTGTACCGCATGCCGCAAATAACGAAA
Organism: uncultured Saprospiraceae bacterium; assembly: GCA_937951615.1. Lineage (GTDB taxonomy): Bacteria > Bacteroidota > Bacteroidia > Chitinophagales > Saprospiraceae > JAHDEO01. The sequence continues at coordinate 1,032 of CALFBH010000079.1, forward strand.
AGGCAAAAAACCAGACAGCAATAATAAATACAAGCCACCACCAACTAGGAGTACCAGTAGTGGTAATCCCCAGACGAAGGAGGCAAAATCGGCAATCCATTTATCGATAAATTCCATGGTTTTTTGAATTTGAATTTGACGTTTGGATTTGTATTTCCACTTTGTTTTTTGGAATTTTACCTCTTGGAATTTTTCTTCAATATATCGCTACTCCATTCTCCACCGACCAGTTGATCTTCAATATTCATGTAATTCTCGACTTCCTGTTCTATAAAACGCGCAGTGTCAACAGAGTGCAGGTTTTTAACTAAAGCGATTTTTTTACCATTTTTTAAAATCAAATAAACCGAAAAAGCATACACTGGCTCGCCATTCGTACTGCCCACGCTGTAGCGTTTGACATATAATTGATCGACCTCTTCCCGATTATAATACTGGTCTTTTTGCATCAGGAAATTAATCGGTTTATGTTCAATAGAGACATAACGATTATTCACCGTAACAAAGGTGGTATTGATAATTTGTGCTAAACCAGAATACAACAAATAAGCCCCGACACCAATAAAAGGCAATAAAAAGAGAACCAGAAAAAAGCCTGCAGAACCAACACCACCAGCAAATGCCATAACGATAAAAAACAGCAGAAAAGCATTCCACATAATCCCAAAAAAGAAGGTGAAATACTTGCCCGACCGCCGCCAGTTGATCATAATCTCCAGCATACTTTCGATCTTCAGGACTTCAATACCAGGCGGAATATGGTAAATTTCTTCTTTCAAACGACCAGGCGGCTCATAAACAGCAGGCAGTTCAGCCGTCGTTGGAAATTCTTCTTTAAAATCGAAAATATTATTACAATGCTTACAGACCGCGATAGTCTTGGCAATATTTACGCCTTCGGCAGGTATTTGGGTATTACATTCGGGACAGTCTAGGTGCATGGTTTTTAATTATACGGTTTCTTAAGTCGATAAAATTAACATTTCTTAGCCCAAAATACCAACTAAAGTCCTCATAAACCTCGTTTTTCTTAATAGAATGCTAATGTTAGTAACAAGCTAGGGCTAATTTTGGCTAATGCCTTATAAATCACTAATTTTGTGTGAATTTTTTGAAGTGTTCAAGTGTTGTGTGTTGGTGTGTTGAAGTGTTGAAGTGTTGAAGTGTTGAAGTGGTTTTTTGCGAAGCAAAACCGGACAACCCGACAACCGCAACCCGCAACCCGCAACACAACAACACGATAAAAATTTAGAATCTTGAGTAATCAATCCAACGATACCAATTTATCCCAATGGCAGCAACGCAAAGCCGGACACAAAAAAGCGGTCAAATGGCTTTGGGCAGCTTTCGTTATTGGGACGCTGACTTCCCTCGCACTGTTTATTCTGTTGTCCTTTAATCTGCCTTCTTTTCAGGAATTAGAAAATCCTAAAAGCAAATTGGCAACCGAGATTTTTACAGAAGACGGCGTGATGCTGGGCAAATACTTTATTGAAAACCGGACAAATATCCGCTATCAGGATTTGCCGCCAGGCATAGAAGACGCCCTCGTTTCTACAGAAGATGAACGTTTTTACGAGCACGCTGGTATTGACGGAAAATCATTGGGACGTGTTTTATACAAGACAATTTTGCTACGCAAAGAAAGCGCAGGTGGAGGAAGTACCATCACACAGCAATTGGCAAAGCTGCTGTATCAACGTCCAACCACGCGCGGCATGAATCCCATCAAAAAAATATGGACACTCGTCACCACTAAATTCAAAGAATGGTTGATTGCCATCAAATTAGAACGCAGTTATACCAAAGAGGAAATCATCACGATGTACCTCAATCAATTCGATTTCCTGTATGGTTCTTATGGTTTGAAATCGGCTTCGGAAATCTATTTTGGCAAACAGCCACAAGACCTCACGCTTGATGAGTCTGCTATGTTTGTCGGAATGTTGAAAAATCCGACCCTTTATAATCCCAAACGTTTTATGGACATCGCCCTGAATCGCCGTTCTACCGTATTGGGGCAAATGATACGCAATGACAAACTGACGCAGGCAGCTTTCGACACGCTAGATACCAAAACAGTAGATTTATCCAACTTTAGTAGAGTCGATCATAATGATGGGGCTGCGCCACACTTTCGCGAGTTTTTACGACAGGATATTAAGCGTATTTTAAAAGATTATCCGAAACCGGATGGCACATTTTACGATGTATATAAAGACGGACTAACCATCAAAACAACCCTCAATTCCAGAATGCAGCAACATGCAGAAAATGCTGTTCGTGACCATTTGACAAAAGTACAACCACAACTTTTTAAGCACTGGAAAGGCATGAATCCCTGGACATACAGAGGGCCAGAAGAAAGCAAAAACAGAGCCTCCAAAGATGAAATTGAAGTCCGCCAGTCTGCCCTGCGTCGCTTGGTACAAAATTCGGAACGCTATCAAAAAAGGCGTCCCATATACCTGAAAAAAGCTAGAGAACTGGAGTTACGCGACGTAGATGTTGAGCGTCTTCTGAGTGCAGAGAAGGATAAAAAGAAGATTACCCGTTGGGAAAAAACGAACTTCATCGGTACAAAACTCGCCGATAAATATCGCGATATACTCCGAAGCAATGACTGGGATGTGGTGAAAGCAGAATGGGAGAAATTTCAGGACACGATGGAAAAAGAGTTTGATAAGAAAACAGAAATGAAGGTGTTTTCTTATAAAGCAGCAGGAGAGACGGACACGCTGATGAGTCCACTAGATTCTATTCGCTATCATAGAATGCATCTACAGGTTGGTTCTATTGCACTTGATCCAAAAACAGGCTACATCAAAGCCTGGGTCGGTGGCATTGACCATAAATATTTCAAATACGACCACGCCAATTTTAATGTAGCTCGTCAGGTCGGTTCTACCATCAAGCCCTTCCTTTATACCTTGTCGATTGATTTGCGTGGTTATTCGCCCTGTTATAAAGTGATGGACTCGCCCGTGACGCTGGAGCGTGGCACATTTGGTGGCTTAGAAAAAGATTGGAGTCCTAGAAATGCCAGTGAATTTACCAATCAGCCCATTACTTTGCAGGAGGCTTTACGCAAATCGAAAAATTCAGTTTCAGCCTTTTTGATGAAAGACCTTGGCAGCGTAGCACCCTTCCGAAATTTCTTGGGTAATGTAAATATAGATACCACCAGAGTCGATCCTTATCCATCTATATGCCTTGGTACGCCGAACCTATCGGTCTATGAAATGACGGGGGCATATACAGCTTTCGCCAATGAAGGAATTGTGACCAAGCCTATTTATATCAACAGCATTGAAGATAAAAATGGCAATGTTATTTACGAATCGGTTATCGAACAAAAACAAGTCATCAGCGAACAAGCCAATTATGTCATGCTAGGTATGTTGAAAAGTGTCGTAGGCGCAAGACTTGGACTAGAAAGCGAAGTCGGTGGCAAAACAGGAACGACCAACTCACACACCGATGCCTGGTTCATGGGGGTTACCCCCAATCTTGTGATGGGCACCTGGGTAGGAGGAGATGACCGTTGGATACGCTTTCGCGAATTGCAATTTGGTCAGGGCGCATACTTGGCACGTCCGATTTTTGGCAATTTTATGCAGCGGGTAGAAAAAGATAAAGAACTGAAATTCAATAAAAAAGTCCGCTTCGCTGTGCCGGAGCGCGAACTGGAAATAGAATTAGATTGCTGGAAATATGCCCAACTCAACCTGCCTGGCATGACCGAACAAGATATGATGGAAGGCGATAGCATTGTCGGTATTCCAGAAGGACATCCTGCTTATCAGGGTGGAGGAGAAGGCGGCATGTACCCGCCCGGCTATTCAGAGGGCATGCCACCTGGAGAAGGACAACAAATACCAACAGATAATTCAGATGAAGAAGAAGGTGATGAGTTTGAATTGGATGGCGGAGAATGAAGACAATGATGAACTATGAATGAGAAATGAGAAATGTGAATGTCGAATAATGAATTTCGAACACCGAATATCGAAGTTTCGCTGTCTTTAGAACTTCAATCAGAAATAAAAAAGCCTCTTGCAATTTTGCAAAAGGCTTTTTTATTTCTGACAAGCTGATAGGTTTTCAAAACCTGTCGGCTTGCGGGGACTCGGCAGCCAGCGCGAGCCTCTAGCTTTTAATCGATCCCGATAGAAATGAGGGCCACATTGTTTCTAAAAACACGCCTAAAAAAATCAACAAACTCACTAACCCATAACCTAGCTAACCAACAAACTGGCTACCCGTCTAACTTTGCCTAAGCGAATACTCGTCGGACGAATCCCTTTATTCAGCGCAAATCTTTCATACTATAAGTCGCTGCATTTCAAAACAACATTCGTCAGACGAGTATGTCTTAAAAAAATTAGAGTTTATATTTTGGGCAAAGTTAGACGGATGCCCAACAAACTCACCAACCCGCAACTCGCTAACCCGCAACTCACCAACTCGCAACTCACCAACCCGCAACTCGCCTACCGAATCAGCGTAGCATAACCCTTAAACTCCTCCCGCTTATTCCGCGCACCGCGCAGCTTGACCACATACACATACACGCCTATTGGCGACATAGCACCTGTGTTATTCTTTCGACCATTCCAGGCAACATTTGGGTCCTGTGTTTCAAAAACCAACTCGCCCCAGCGATTCCAGATGGTCATTTCAAAATCTTCTATACCATAAAAAATGCCTTGTCCTCGGAAACCTTCATTGATGTCATCAAAATTAGGCGTAAAAGCATTGGGAAGGAAATAGGTATAACGAGGCTCCACATCAATCTGCTTGAATGTCGTATCCTGACATCCACTGGCATGCGTGACGATAAGCTGAACTTCATATTTGCCCGTATCAGGAAAAGAATACACTGGATTTTGCAACATCGAATTATCGCCCGTACCAAAATCCCAAGACCAGTTCACTGCATCTACCGACTGGTCGGTGAAGGTGACAGTTGGCGCAAAATTAGTCGGATTTTGAGGCGTGCAGGTAAAGGCGGCAATAGGAGAAGACTGCACCGTAATCAGGCTATTGAAGTCCTGTTGTGAAACACAATTGGTCGGTGAAGTAATCGTCAAATTTATACTATAAACGCCTGGATCAGGATAAATATGGCTTGGGCTGGCTTCGAGAGAAGTTGTGCCGTCGCCCAAATCCCATTCGGTCGTGTAGCCATTAATGGGAAATGAATTATTGACGAAAGTCACCTCAAAAGGTTCGCAGCCGATTTGTTCTTCTACAAAAACACTGATTTGCGATTCGGGAAACCAGTCTATCGTTTGCACGTAAGTGTCTTCACAATCATTAATATCGGTCACGGTCAGGCTAACATCAAAACTGCCTGCCTGTGTAAATAAGTGCGATGGATTTTGCTCGGTAGAGGTTGTGCCATCCTGAAAATTCCAATTCCACCCGGTGAACACACCACTACCTGTAGTGGACAAGTCCGTAAAATCTACAGGAGCCAGCTCGCAGGGATCAAAACTAAAAGAATATTCAGCATTGATATCTGGATATACATTGACATAAATGATAGCAGTATCTGAGCAGTTGGGGCTGTTGGGATTTACAATTAGTGAGCCTTCATAAGTTCCAAGTCCAGGGAAAGTAATGGTCGGATTGACGGCTGCACTAGTTTCCACGTTTCCACCACCAAGATCAAATTCCCAGGCATAACCTTCAATATAGGCTGGCTGACCACTTTCATTGATAAAAGTTATCGTATTATTTCCACAGGAATTGACGACATATTCTCTTGGTCCGATCAGCGTATCTTCTTTGATATCGGCGATAATAGTTCGTTCACAATCCGTTACATTAAACTGGAAATCACGACGAGTAATGCCCAATAATTGCCCGTTTCGCCACTCTGATACACAAACGCCAACGACAAACTGCCCAACTGTAGTCGGCGTACCCGTGATAAGCCCGGTATTGGAGTCGATGGTGATGGCTGGATTGCCAGCTAGGGGCGAAGTTGGGCTATAAGGTGGATTGATAAAATTGACCGTAGGGTAATAGGGAAAATTTCCGTTAGGAGTAGAAGCTGTAAGGGGCATTGGAGCCTGTGAAGTGGCTCCTATAACTGGTGCGCAAAGTTCATAGACTAAAATATCGCCTTCAGGATCAGTAGCAGAATGATCGAATACCAGTGGCTCATTGGCACAAATTACAATCGGTGGAAAATCATTAAACACAGGACTATCATTGCACAATTGTTGGGCTTCGTCCGACAAAAATATGGTGTAAGAAGCACCTGCTTCTCCCGGCTGAGTAATATTATTAATCGTTGTATTCCGACAACACCTTTGATATACAATAAGATAACCTTCAGCCGAATAAGGAAGATTTACATCAAAAACATAGGTTCCAAATTCTACACAGACATTCGATGGAGGAATGAGACATGGATTATCTGTCACGGCTGGTATGAAGCCTTGGTCGTCTATAGGAACCTGAAATGCAGGACGATCCAGTGAAGGTGTACTGCCTGCATCAAAAATGGAAATATTGGCAGCAGGATCCAATGGCGCACCGCCCTGTGAAAAGCAGTCGCGATAGACATTCATGGTGATTCGGTAGTTGCCATTTCCAAGACATTCATAGGACAGATCCCCTCCGATGATGTGTAGCGCGTGTGTATTTCCATAAAAAAATAATACAGCACTAAAGGCAAGAATTATATTACGAATAGCGTTCAAAGTAATAACTTTACGGGGCATATTTAAAAGTTGTTTTCTATTTACAGTTCAAAGATACAAATTGCTTATGTATGATAACGATGAAATTCCAAAAATAGTACCTATTTTGCAAGCAGGTGGACTTCTGATTTTCCCGACAGATACCATCTGGGGTGTGGGCTGCAATGCCTGTGACGCCGAGGCGGTACAACGAATTTACGAATTGAAAAAAAGAGCAGGCGACAAGCCGATGCCTCTTTTAATAGACACGTATGAGGGGCTTCTCACCTATGTCGAACAGATACATCCAAAAGCGACGGCACTGATAGACTATCATGAACGTCCGCTTACGATTATTTATAATAAAGCTAAAAACCTGCCAATCAATGCGATTGCGCCAGATGGAAGTGTAGCGATACGAGTAGTCAAAGACGATTTCTGTAAAGCACTCATTGCTGCTGCGGGTTGTCCAATTATCGCTACATCAGCCAATTTTAGCGGAGCATCAACGCCTGGAAATTTTTCAGAAATTGATGAAGCGTTTTTAAAACAGGTTGATTATGTAGCACAGCATCGCAGAGAAGAAATGGAACTCAATGCGCCTTCGACGATTGTAAAAATAGCCAAAAATGGAGATTTGACTTTTATTCGGAAGTGAATAAAGTCTATTAAACAGTAAGTTTTCTTTTTTAAGGAATAATAAATCATGAAACGAAGAACATTTCTCCACAGCTCTATGGGCTTGTCAGCGGGTACATTACTAAGTGCTAAGTCCTGCAACATTCCATCTGAAAACTCAAACCAAACCCTCAAAGGCAATATCCGACATTCGGTCAGTCGCTGGTGCTTTGGTCAGTACCCTTTAGAAGAATTTTTGCCGATACTTCAGAAAATCGGTATTCCAGCTATAGATTTGGTCGGCCCTAAAGATTGGGCAACGTTGAAAAAATACAATATCGACTGTTCCATGTGCAATGGTGCAGAAATCAACCTGATTGATGGTTGGAATGATCTGAAATTTCACCCACAATTGATACAGCAATATAGTGAGATGATTCCTAAAGTCGCTGAAGCAGGTTATAAAAATCTGATTTGTTTTAGTGGTAATCGGCGAGGTATGTCTGATGAAGAGGGATTGAAAAACTGTGTTGCTGGTTTAAAGCAAATCCTGCCATTAGCTGAAAAGCATAAAGTTACTATTATTATGGAGTTGTTTAATTCCAAGATTGACCACCCTGATTATATGTGTGATAATACGCCCTGGGGAGTACAGCTTTGCGATGCTTTAGGTTCGGAGCGATTTAGATTGCTCTACGATATTTATCACATGCAGATTAATGAGGGCGATATTATTCGTACAATAAAAGATTTTCATCCTTATTTTGCGCATTACCATACTGCTGGCGTACCTGGACGAAATGAAATCAATGATACGCAGGAGTTGAATTACCCTGCCATTATGAAAGCCATTGTCGCCACTGGCTTTAAAGGTTATGTAGCGCAGGAATTTATACCGACGTATGAAAATCCTATAGATTCACTACGAGAAGCGATTCGTATTTGTGATGTTTGAGAAAAATCGAATGTCGAAGTATTTATAAATTTGTTCCTTACCCGAACTATCTTGCCAGCTTATTTGTACTTTTGTAGAAGATTGTAACGATAATGAGTGAATGATTAGCTTACCAATATCCCAATTACCAATCACCAATCACCAAATATGCTTTTCGACATCAAACCAGAAGAACGGGGAATTTTTCAGCTTATCAGCGAAGCGGCGGCAGAGCTAGGCTATCCTGCTTATGTAGTCGGTGGCTATGTGCGCGACCGCCTGCTGGCACGTCCTTCAAAAGACATGGATATTGTGTGCGTGGGCAGTGGAATAGAACTGGCTGAAAAACTGGCAGATCGTTTATTTCCCCGTCCTAAAGTAGCCGTGTATAGTCGTTTTGGAACAGCGATGTTTGTGCATAAAGGACTGGAAATTGAATTTGTTGGCGCTCGCCGCGAATCCTATCGCCGCGATTCCAGAAAACCACAAGTCGAAGACGGTACACTGGAAGATGACCAAAATCGTCGTGACCTGACCATCAATGCCCTCGCTGTCAGTCTGAACGAGCGTGACTTCGGAACAATCGTAGATCCATTTGATGGTTTAGGTGACTTGGAACGTCGGCTACTGCGTACCCCAATGGAACCAGGGCGTACTTTTTCCGATGATCCGCTGCGTATGATGCGAGCGATTCGTTTTGCTTCGCAATTGCATTTTACCATCGACCCGAAAACTTTTGAGGCGATTAAGGAATATAAAGACCGGATTAAAATCATTTCGCAGGAGCGTATTACGACCGAATTGGAGAAAATACTGATGTCGGAAAAACCTTCTGTGGGTTTTAAATTATTGTTTGATTCTGGGTTGTTAAAATTGATTTTCCCGGAAATGGCTGCTTTGCAGGGGGTGAAGGTCAAAAACGGAATTCGGCATAAAGACAATTTTTACCATACGATAGAAGTCATTGATAATATTTGTAAAAATACAGACAATATCTGGCTACGCTGGGCTGCCCTGATGCACGATATTGCCAAGCCGCCTACGCAGCGATTTGAGCCAAAAGCGGGCTGGACTTTCCACGGGCACGAAGCGCTTGGCGCGAAATGGACACCCAGAATTTTTCGCAATCTCCGCTTGCCAACTGATGGCAAAATGAAGTATGTGCAGAAATTGGTACGCCTGCACCTGCGCCCGATTTCACTCACCAAAGAAAACATCACAGATTCTGCCATCCGCCGACTCTTGTTTGAAGCAGGTGAAGATATTGACGACCTGATGATTTTATGTGAAGCAGACATCACGTCTAAAAATCCACGCAAGGTGAAGCGCTATTTGCAGAATTATGAGATGGTGCGGGAGAAATTAATCGAAATTGAAGAAAAAGACCGCCTGCGCAACTGGCAGCCGCCGATTACCGGAGAACTGATTATGGAGACTTTTGGTATTGCGCCTTCCCGCGAAGTGGGTGTGATTAAAAAAGCCATCCGCGAAGCCATTTTGGACGGAGATATTATGAATGATTATGACGAGGCTTACCAGTTTATGCTGACGAAAGGGGAGGAGATTGGGTTGGTGATTGCTTGAGTTGGTGATTGGTTGATTAGTGATTAGTGACTGGTTGAGTCGGGAATGACTTTCTAGCCCATTCTTGTCCATTTACTTTTTCTATAATCGAAATACTTTCCAATTTATATTTTTTACAAATATCAGTCGCATTATTTTTAATAATTGACTGTGCGGTTAATGAATCAAGTGCTTGTTTGGAAGAAATGATGTAAATATTTAGCTCTCCATAATCACCTTCATACCAGGCTTCTAATTGTACTGCCTTTGCGTTTGTCTTGGATGTGATCAACTCTTCTACCGTAGACGCTTCAATGAATTCTCCGCGATGAATCAACTGACCTTGAGCGTGATAAGTCCATTTTCCTATTTCTAATCCATTTTTGTATTTATACTTTGTGACGTGATTTGTATTTCCGCCACCACCATTTCTTATTTCAGTACACTCGAAAAATCCACTGGCTAGATTTCCAGTAGCCTTTTCATAATAAAAACCCTCTTTATGCACTAAGTCACCGCAGTCGTAATTACCGCTACAGGCAAGAAAAAGCATAGAGATAATACCTAACGCACTTAGTGTAAAGCTGCCAATATTAAAGTTGTAGTCAGACATCTTATCTAATGTTTTAATAATGTTAAATGGCACCGAAGGTGACAAATTTTAAACTTTCCCGATAGCTATCGGGATAAACTTAAACTTACCGCAGTTCAATCTGCCCCACCACAAATTCCCCAACTTGTTTACCTTGTTCCACGCCATATTCAATAGCAGGCATATAATGAATGCCGCCGTACAGCCGACTAATCGCTGCTTCTTCCGAGGCTTTTTTGAAAGACGAATAAGCACGTTTGGGCAAACCATATTCCACTTCCACATAATCTTCATAAGCAAAGTTTTCACCATGTAGATGTGTCAGCATGATGGCAGCGGCAGTGGAAATAACACTATGTCCGCTAGTATACTCTGGGAAAGGTGGCGTTTGTAATAGCGGCGTCCAATCTTCATCAATATGTTCATTAATGACCGTTTCGGGGCGAATGAGGTTGCTGCGATATTTTTCATCCCAACAACTGATAAAAGCATCTGCAAGGGCGATAGCAGTGCAAGCATAAGTTGCGGCAGATTCCATGATGTCTGCGTCTTTGCTTTCAACGGCAATACCAGCGATGCCCATCCAATGTCCACCTGGCGTGATCTTTTTTGTGGCAAACATGACATGCCCCGTCTGATGCTGCACATAAGGATTGCAATCCCAAAAACTGGCAATTGCTTTTTGTTCTTCGGTTAAATTGACGCCCACATCATAAACTTCCAGGAGTTCTTTATAAAATGGACTTCCTTTTTTCAAATCAAAAGCAGTCGGCGGAGGCGGCACAAACTGCTCGGCAGAATCCAATACAAAAGGACGAATTTTTTTCCAATGTGGCTCAATGCCCTGCATATAAGCCGGTGGAGTAGGTGTCCAGCGGGCTAGTTCATCCATGATTTCAAATTTAGGATAGGTGCGGGTTTCTTTGTAGCCATCTGTATTTGCCCAGGCTAGAATATGCTTTGCGACCTGCTCGCCATACTGGATGGAGTTGTTGAAAACCTGCTTTGGAACACCATCTTTTTTGTATTGATCGTGCAATTCTTTTTTAAAATCAGCCATTTCCTGTTCTGAAAATATGAGTGCCTGTCCAACAATCAGAAAGGCATGAACACCAGCCAGTGGAAAGCAGTAGGTTTTATCTTTGTCCGGTTTGGGAATAGGACTGAGCTCATTCAGTTGTCCAGCAAAACTCTTATAATCAGGATGTTCTTGCCGAATCACCTCATAAGCCGCAATACTAGGATAGGCATAAATACGACTGGCAACAGGCGGCGAAAAAATATCGTGTACAATAATATCTGTCAGTTTTTTGAGCGACTGATGCAGGTAGTCAGGATTTTCTGATAATGTTTTATCATATTCAGTATTGCTCACACAAGAACTGGTGCAGAGGATGAAAATAATGCTTATAATTCTGATGTTCATTTTTTAAAATTGCAAGGTTTGGTAAACTTGCGTACTTGGCTTTGTGGGATGGAAGTTTGCTAAACCTTCTTCGGATTCTTAGTAAGGTTTAGCAAACTCGCTTAGCGCAAAGCCGACCCACAAGTTTACGAAACCAACGATTTAAAATAAGTCGATACAAAAAATGTTAGTAACTTACGCAAAATTAGTGTAATTCTGACGACCGAAGAATAGAACGTGTTTAAATTATGAAAAAAAGTATCCTCTGCCTCATCGCACTTTTTCTACTTCCTTTCGCGGCCTGCGATAAAGGCTTTGAAGACCTGAATACTGATCCTTCCAACCCAACCGAGACAACTGTAGATCGCTTATTTGCTGGCTATCTCAGCCAGACTTTCTGGAATTATGACTACTGGGCAAATAATGCAAAAATTGGTTGGATGAATTGGACACAACAAATCACCTCCACCACCAATCGCGGACTAAGTGAGTATAAACAATCGGACATTGGCAAAGACAATATGTGGATTGAATTATACACCAAAATATTTCAGACCTATCGGGTGATGGAATTGGAGTTGAGCAAGCAAGCTGTGGCTGTACAGGAACGAAGTCAGTACCGACAGGCTGCCATGAAAGTCATTTTGTATTTTTATGTATCCAAAGTTTCAGATTTGTATGGCGATATTCCCTTTTCAGAAGCTGCGCTTGGGCTGGCAGATGAACCCATTTTATTTCCAAAATATGATACGCAGGAAAGTATTTATCGCAGCATGCTGGAAGACTTAGAGGCTATAAATACGCTATTTGAAAATAATGACCCCGAACAATTATCTTTTGCGAATACAGAAGACGAAATTGATATTTACTTTAATAACGACTGGTTGAAATGGCAAAAATACGCCAACTCATTACGCTTGCGCCTTGCCATGCGTGTGTCAGAAGTTGCACCGGATTTAGCACAGCAACACGTCAGTGATATTCTGAACAATGGACTGCCAATCATCGAAACGCCAGCCGACCATGCAGGCTGGAATCAGCAGATGCCGGGCTACGAAAATCCAGGACTGAACGACGCACATATTTTCGACCAGGCACAGGGACAACGCTCTCGCGCAGCCCAAACGATGTGGGATAAACTCGCGGACAGTAATAATGATGCAGATATTTTTGATGTTCGGGCAAGGGTCTTTTTTACCAGAAATGGTTTTGGACAATGGCTACCTATTCCATCTTCTCCCTTAGCTCAAGAACAAAATAATATCGACCTTGATCCACTTTTCGATGCTGATATTCCAGCTTTGTACAGCATTCTTACCCCCAAATTTATGGGCGGCAGAAATACACCAGAAAGACACTTCTTGTCTAGCGAAACTGCTTTTCTAAAAGCAGAAGCCTACTGGCGCGGTTGGGCTGCCGGAGATGCACAAGCTGCTTATGAAGAAGGCATTCGCCGCTCGATTACCTGGTATGTTGATGCCTGGAATAGTGTCAATATTTCTTCACAGCAATTGACCATGCCTTCTGAACAGGATTTTACCGAGCTTTTCAATCATCCGAAAAATGCCTGGAATACTGCACAGGGCTTGGAATTGATTATGAACCAAAAATGGATAGACAATATGCTGGATCCCTTAGAGGCTTATTCGGATTGGCGCAGAACTGGTTTTCCTGTATTGGAAGCTTCTTTTACTGCTAGTGGGCAAGCCATTGAACCACCCCTTCGCTTCGTCTATCCACAAAGCGAGTCTATTGATAATTCGACCAATTATCAGGCAGCCGCAGGCAATATTGGTGGCGATACCCCGCAAACTCGGGTTTGGTGGGATGTACAGTGATTTTTTATTATATTTGACCATAATAAGTTTAAGTTTAAGTCGATGGTCAATAGTCCATGGTCGATGGCTGTTTTTTTAGCATTCAGGTTGTTCCAGCATTTCATTTTGCTTTGCAAAATGCGTGCAAAGCTTATAAAGTAGGAGTATTGTTGAATTGCAGCTATGGACGATCGACCATCGACTATGGACTAAACTGTTACAACTTGAACTTAATCTTACATTTAAACTTATTCATTATGAAGCACATTTTTACACTCTTAACATTTCTATTCCTAACTTATAGCTTGTCTGCACAAAGTTTGATGGTGAATACTTTTGCCAATGCTGTACACTCTGCAGGTGCGGGGACAGCTTCACAATCAGCCACTTTTAGTTTTCCTACTGATGTGTCAGCTTATAATCAGGTCTTGATGTACATCGACCTGAACTGCCCGCCAGGTGGCTGCGATCCCTGGGACAGATACGCTAATATCGAAATTGTTCTCGCCAGTGGCGAAAGCATTGAAATCGGACGATATATTACACCTTACGGCAATGGTGATTGTGGCTGGACATTGGATGTCAGCGATTATCGGGAATTGCTGAAAGGCGATGTCACGCTTCGCTCTAGTATTGAAACTTATGCTGGAGGCTGGTCAGTGACTTTAGATTTTGAATTTATGGAGGACACACAAGACTATGCTTATATTGATGTGCAAAATCTGTGGTATGGCTTTGATGCCAGTAATAATCGAAATTATTCCAACTACCAAATTGGAGATACCTTATGGACTTCGGATAATCTGCCTGCCCGAACGGTGCTGATTCCCGGTAGTGCCGAGCAGGTGATTTTTAAAATAAATAATACTGGACATGGACAGGGCAATACGCTCAATGCTGCCGAATTTCGTCCCGCATCACATACTGTTCGGATAGATGGACAGGTCGTTTACGGTCAGTATTTATGGAAAGATGACTGTGCACAAAACCCGTGTAGCCCACAAGGCGGCAACTGGCAGCCTTCCCGTGCAGGCTGGTGTCCCGGACAGGAAGTTGCATCGACGAATGTTGATATTACAAGCGATGTAATGCCTGGGCAGGAAGCGGTACTTGACTATGTACTCGCGCCTTATCTTAATAAATGCAGTCCACTATATCCGACTTGTAATCCTGCAACGGATTGTGCCTTTGGAACTTCTATTACCTGTAATTATGATGGGCAAAACCATACACCACCTCATTATAAAATGTCTATTCAACTCATTACGAAAAGTAATAATCCACTGAATGTCAATCAGCCGGCACAATGGGATGATTTTACAGTTTTTCCCAATCCATCTACTGGAAAATACCAGGTGAATGTTACTTTTAATGCGCCGCAAAAAGCCGTACTGAATGTTATCAATGTGGTAGGAGAGCAGGTATTCAGTGAATCATTTTCCAATAGAAAAAGCCTAAATTATGAATTGGACTTAACAGACCTTTCTTCAGGTATTTACTTTTTGGAAATTCAGACCAAAGAAGGAAAAGCATTTAAAAAACTGATGCTGAATTAGGCAGTACATTCCTAATAGCTATTTTTTTCGCAAAGACGCAAAGTTTACGTTTCTTAGCGGCTTTGCGCCTTTGCGAGAACGTTTTTAAACTTATATTTATTTCTAACATTTGCACTATGAAAAACTTATACGCATTACTGGCTTTAATGATAAGCCTCAACATCCCAATTCAAGCACAAAATCCCGCAGGTAAATCCATGTACAGAGATGTCGTGGTCTTCAACTCGCCTGGCCCGGGACAAGGCGTGATTCGTAATTTGAATTGTGGTGGTGATGCTTCACTTGCCTTCACAAGTGCCATGACTGCTGAGTTTTGGTTTAAAGCGGCTATCCCGACAGACAATCAGAAATTCATCGGTCGACTCAATTCTACTGGAGCTACATTCAATAATGGTTATCTGGTGGGCATCAATAATTCAAGAATCAATCCTGAAATTTGGACACCGACCAATCAATCTTATACAGAAGGTTTTATTCCTCCTGTTTCTACCTGGCATCATGTAGCGGTGACTTATGAATCAGGCGGCATGTACCGTGCTTATCTGAATGGCGCGTTGGCATACGAACAGGCTGCTGCGGGTAATATCGCTGTACAAAATGCAGATTTGATTATTGGTGTAGGTCCTTGGGGAAATATGGATGCCTTTATGTCTTTTGGCGATATGGATGAAATACGCCTTTGGAATGTTGCCCGTACTGCCGAAGAGATTAAAGGCAGTATGTTTAGCACGCTTAGTGGTAATGAGGCAGGCTTGGTTTTATATCAAAACTTTGACAACGATAATGGAAGTACAATAATAAGTGATTTATCCTCTGCGGGCAATGATTGTACAAAAGTAGGCATGGATGCTACAAATATCATTGACTCAGAATGTGTGATTGCTAATGCATCGACTCAAAATGCGGATGATTTAAATGGTATCTGGTTTTCTTCCAATGCTTTTCTACAAGATCCGCGCGTAGTGGATACAGAAAATGGACTGAGCCTGTCGGCTAATTTCAATGGACAGGACACTTCTTCCTATGTGGTATGGGGACATGATGGCGGCAGCGATACTTCAGTAGATGATTTACCTGCTAATGCACCTATGGGAGCTATACGCACGGCACGCACTTGGTCGGCTACAGTTTTTGGAGATATCGCGCCTAATCTGACTTTTAATTTAGAGAATGCCGCAGGAGGTGCAACACCAATTCCAGGCAACCAGGATGCCAATTTCTACACGCTACTCGAACGTAGTTCTACGACAGGTAATTTCACCGCCATTGCAGCAGGAGATGCGATCAATGGATTTGATGTTACCTTCAATAATGTAGCAGTGGAAGATGGTGCTTATTATGCGATAGCAGTAGGTGATGCCCCATTTGTCCTGACCAATATTTTTGAAGTGGATGAGAATGAACTAGCTGTTTCCATTTTCCCAAATCCAAGTGATGGAAGAGTGAATGTTCAAATTGACGAACAAATTCAAACTGCTGAAATTAGTATTTTTAATACTGTTGGACAATTGGTAAATACCATAAATACAAATAATAAACGGACTGAAATCAAGCTGGCGGAATCTGGCATATATCTGCTAAGAATTGAAGCTGATGGCAAGACCTTTAATCAGCGTGTTCTTGTAAAATAATAAGAGATAAAGAGAATTTTTTAGCCACGAATGCACGAATTAAGGACGAATATAATGCGATAAAAAATCCTGCATTCGTGGCTAATTTTTTCTTAAATTCTAATTCCCCCCATTATACAATCCAAGTGTAATCCATTAAGCATTCACTTTTCTTCATCCTTTATTCCTAAATGGATAATTCTTCCACCACTCATATTGATGGGATTACTACTTCTACCGATTACAATACCAGCTTCAGGGCTATAATATTTGTGAATAATATCTCCAAAAGGATTCCTCATCACTGCAATTAATTCGTCCTTGTTGACTTCCTGCTTCAAGGCTACGATAAGATCCAAATACCCGCCTTCTTCCACATAAATCCAGTAAGATTTCTTACACATGACAGCTTGCTCATAGGTTCTAATCTTGGTTTTAGTCATTCCCAGCCAGCTCATGATATTTTCTATGCCATTTTTTCCCCGTTCTATCATATCCGCCTGAAACACTTGCGGGTTTCCATATTCAACGGTTATAGTGGGGATGCCTTTGAGCATCGCTTCTGCCCGCATGGTTCTGGTCGTTGATACTTTTCCACCTGCACTCGGTATACCTTTATTGTTCAAAATAATATCTGCATCCTGCAATTTTGCCATTTGCTCAATCTTAGCATTACTTAAGTCTGCCCGAACATATAATGTATTCTCCCGTCCAAAACTTGCCGTATGCATATCTACAAGGTAATCTACTTTGCTCAATATTTTCTGATTGATTTGCCAGACATATTGTTGCGAACGATTGCCTTCTTGTTTTCCAGGGAAATGCCTGTTCAGGTCTTCTTCATCTACATATCTTCTTCGGTGAAGTGGAAGGCTAATGCCATTGAGTCCAGGAATAGCGATGATCGTACCATTGAGTTCTTTTATGTCGAGGTCATCCATCACACGCTGTATCACCCCGATACCATTCAGTTCATTTCCATGAATAGCAGCAACTAACCCGAGTACAGGAGATGAAGTTTGACCTTTTGCTATAATAACAGGAATAGACACAGGCTGTCCCATCCCATTATCAATCATTTCAAGCCAGTACTTTTTAACCGTATTAGGCACTATCTGCTCAATATCGATTTCCTGAATAGTTTCCTGCCCAAAAAGAAATAATGGTGCAATAAGAAACAAAGAGAGGAATAATGTTCTCATCATTTTTAATTTTTTACAAAAAATAACCCGATGCGCCACCCATACCCCACACGCTCATCGCAGGCAGGATGCCTGCACAACATCAATACTCCGTCCGCTCACCAAAACCACTCCAAAGCTGAAAAACCCGCAAAGCCTCCTCGCGCCCCACTTGCACCGTCGGAATCTTCCGCTCAGGAATCGGCACATTAATCTCATCATAAATAAACTGATCATCAAACTCAATCGCCGCAGCATCCGCCTTTGTACAGGCATACACAATACGCTCAGGACGCGCCCAATAAATTGCACCCAGACACATCGGACAAGGTTCACAAGACGTATAAATCGTACAGCCATCCAACTGAAAACTATTCAGATTCCTACAAGCATCCCGAATCGCCACAACCTCAGCATGTGCAGTCGGATCATTAGTCGAAGTCACCAGATTATTGCCCTGTCCGACCACCTTGCCATCCTTCACAATAACTGCCCCGAAGGGACCGCCATCTTTGTTTAACACACCTTTTTCAGCCAGTTCAATGGCTAATTCTATATAATGTAAATCGTTCATTTTAAGTATATTTTCAGTTGCAAAAAATCTTTCGCTAAAGCGTAAAAACGCTAAGAAAAAACAAACTTTGCGTCTTTGCGACTCTGCGAGAAAACAGTTGATTTACAAATAAGCACTGTCCCCATATTTTCTGCCTGTCGGCAAATGTTTATTTTTTTCTTTTATAATTTCTCCAGCAATGCTAATGGCAATTTCCATTGTGTCCTTACTGAAAATCGGCATTCCAATTGGTGCGTGAACATGCTGAATATCAGCTTTTGAAATGCCCGCTTCAGCTAACTCTGCATACAAAGTCTCTATTTTACTATCGCTACCCATCATCCCAATATAAGCAAAAGCTTGTTGATACAATTGCTCCAAAACCACTTTATCCGACCGATAAGAAAAGGTCACAATCGCCACACAATCCTGCGCTTGGCTGTTCATTTTTTTACCAAGATCCTTATAGTCCAGAATATGCTGCTCGTGGGCAAAAGTATTCATTTTCATAGTATTCAAGTCAGCCCGGTCATCATAGATGATCACAAAATAATCCAGCATCGCCATCACCTGCGACAAAGCCAGTCCCACATGTCCGCCACCGATGATATGGATAATGTTTTGTACTTGAAGAATCTCATGGTATTCCCAAGATGGATTTTCGAAGTAATTTCGACTTAGTGTATTATCATGATTTTGGCTGACGCCTAATCCGTTTTTTGAAAGAATTAGTTTATACGGCGAAGTTGAATTAACATGCCTATAGCAAGCCAAAATACATTTAAGACTTGGCAAATCATTTCCCGAAAGGGGAACAAAAGCCATCAACTGCTCTCCCGAACAAATCATGCCCGACCGGTCTTTCGCGCCTTCTTTGTTGTGGTGTTGCCGCTTGACCTGCACGCTTGTTTCTCCTTTTTTTAACAATTCTTTCGACCACTCCACCAACTTGTGTTCCATGATGCCGCCACCAATGGTTCCACAAAAATCGCCATCGCTATCGACCGCCATTTTGAAGCCCTGCCGTCCTGGCGAACTGCCCGAACTTTGTAGCACATACAACAGCATCACCGTTTTGCTTTGTTGTAAACTATCGTATATAAATTGCCAGACTTTCATTTTCGTTGTGTTGTAGGATAATTCATGAATTATCCTACTGTTTCCGTCCTTCCAATATTTTCTTGAATGACCGACTGCGAATTTCTTCCAAAGTCAAGCCCGTTGCCAATACTTCTTCCTCTGTAATTGCGCCACTATTCAAAGCCCGTAAAAAATAATTCAACAAGCCCTGCCCGGTAGCTGCATCGTCAAATACATCACCAATCAATGTAGCTCTTGCCGCTTTTTCTACAAAAGTTTTCAGTCGCTCGACGGCATCATGATAACTCTCCAAAAAGAAAGCATAGACAGCCGCATAACGCATAGGCAACTGCGCCGGATTCAAATCCCAACCCTGATAATAACCATTCCACAAAGAGTGGCGGATGTGGTCGTAGCCCTTCTTCCAGGCACGATGCACGACTTGGGTGTTTTCCACCATTTGTGCAGGCGTCAGTTCGCCTCGATGTGGGCCGATGGGCATGGTATTCGTTGCTCCATCCGACAACCAAATGCCCGTATGTGCAAGCGCGACTTTCGTAACATGATGCGCGAAATCGCAAACCGGATGATCCATTTCTTGGTACACCGCTGTGATATTGCAAGAGGCTGTATAATCGTAAGTGCCAAAGTGCATCGCGATGCAACGCCCTTTACTCGCTTTAATAAATTTCAATAAAGGATTGGTGCCTTCCGAACTCATAATGGACTGAGTGGTCTCCACCATCATCTCCATTTTCAGTGTATTGGCAGATAAATTCAGCGCAGCTTCAAGTGCTTCAAAGCATTCTACCAAAGCCGTGACTTGTTCAGGAATGGTTACTTTGGGCAACATCACGACAAAATTATCGGGTAGCTTTCCGCCAGTTTGTGTGGCTAGTTGACTGATGAAAATATCCATTGTTCGCAAGCCGCGCTCTTTCATTTCTTCTGTAAACGCTTTGATACGAATACCAATAAATGGCGGCAAAGTACCTGCTTTCATGCCTTTCGCCACTTCATTGGCAGCCTGTACGGCTGTTTCGTCTTCTTCTTTGTTAGAACGATTGCCGAAGCCATCTTCAAAGTCAATTCTGAAATCTTCTAAGGCTTCCTGGGTGAGTTTTGCCTTGACTTTATTATAAATTTCGTAAGACAAATAACCTGGATGCAGCCGTTTTTCTTCCGGTTTACAAGTGTCGAGATAAGTGGTCAGTTCGAGAACGCTTTTTTCATCAGCAGGCAAGCTTTCGTGTCCGCGCAACTGAAAGGCTTTTCCGAAAATGGCAAAATTGGGCGCGTAAGTCAGCAGTGCTTGTAGGGCTTTATTGCCCAATGATTCTGCGGTGTTGGATTTGAATAAATTGGCCCCACCATAAACAGTATGCACAGGTTGTCGGTCGGGACGGTCGCCCGGATATAATTGTCTGAACTGAAGATTTGCCTGTTCCAGTTTAGCAAATACTTCAGATTTTTTGTTGGTATTGATACTTAGTTTCATGATAAGTTTAAGTCTAAGTTTAAGTTTAAAATGAGGTGTTGCTGAAGGCAACATTTTTTACATGAAAATTTAAACTTATTTAAATCGGAATGGGAATTAACCCGATTCGTAATTCGTCATTCAATCATTCGTAATTGTCAACTTCCTCGATAGGTAGAATAGCCAAATGGATTGAGCAATAAAGGCACATGATAATGCGTGCGGTCAAAAGTCTCAAACTGTATGCCGACTTCCGGATAAAAACCCTCTTGTCCTGTCTGACGATAATAATCACCTGTCTGAAAATGCATTTCATAATGACCAGGTGCGAGTGTAACGCCAGGTGGTAGTAGGTCAGCAATTCTGCCATCTGCATTGGTGATGCCCAAGGCTAAAGTTTGCCAGGTCATATCTTTTTTGCTGCGCAATGTAATCGTAATCCCTTCACCGGGTTTGCCCAATGCGGTGTCCAAAACATGCGTTGTAATCTGACTACTTGCATTCCAGTAAGGCTCGTGGAGTTCCAGCAGTTTTTTCAGCCGGAGGATAGTGATTTTGAATTGCTCTGCCTTTGCGATATGCAGCTCCTCTTCTTTAGAATTGTTTAGCCGATTTTGGACTAGTCGAAGCATCTCTTCAGCCGATTTACCTGTTGCGCAGACAATAAAAATGTAACCAAATTTTTCTTCGTAGTCTGTATTCGCTTTCGCTAATTGTTCTAAAGTGTCTTGGGAAGCAGTCGATATACCAGACTGTTCTTTGCCAGCCCATTGCTTGGTCGAGGCAAATTTCTTTTCCAGACTTTTCAAATCACCAATCTTAGGATGATGCGTAAAAGCTTCCAGATAATTCGCTTCATGGCATTGCTCATACCAGCAAATCCGAGCTTGATCGAACAGGTGGCGTTCTGATTTAAAAGGAAAAACAGATGCGAGATGGCTGACCCATTTTTCTGCTCCGCAGCAGTTGGTCAGTGCTTCCTGCACTTGCTTTGCATCCAATTGATTAAAATTTTCTAATGTCATGTTTGGTTGTGTTGTGGTGTTGTCGTGTTGTGGTGTTGTCGTGTTGTCGTGTTGTCGTGTTTTGCTTCGCAAAACGACCTATATTAAGACATCAACACACGCGCACATCAACACATCAACACATTCATTCACCTCTTCCTCCCCTCAATCCAATTATTCATAATCGTCTCCAGCGTAAACAAAGGAATCGCGCCATTCTTCAAAATCATGTAATGAAACTCCCGAATATCAAAAGCACTACCCAGTTCTTGTTCAGCTTTGCTGCGCAATTCCCGGATTTTCAATTCACCCACTTTGTAGGATAAAGCTTGTGCTGGCCAGCCGATATAACGATCTATTTCGGTATTCACATTATGCAAAGAAAGTGCGGTATTGGAAGCCAGAAAATCAACTGCTTCATCGCGTGTCCAGCCTTTAGCGTGCATGCCTACATCTACGACCAGTCGGCAAGCTCGCCACATTTCGTAAGTCAGGCGACCAAAATGCTCATAAGGAGTGGAATAAATATCCATTTCCTGACCCAGCCATTCACAATACAAAGCCCAGCCCTCGCCATAACTACTCAGGTAAGTATGCTGACGAAAGTGCGGTAAATCTTTCAATTCTTCAGCCAGCGAAATTTGCAGGTGATGACCAGGAACTGCTTCGTGTAAAGTCAGCGCAGGCAGGTTGTATAATGGGCGGGTTTTTAGGTTATACGTATTCACCCAATAGGTACCAGATTTATGATTGGCAGTAGAACCGGGGACATAGCGACCAGTCGTGTAGCGAGGCGCGATGGCATCTGGGACAGGCTCTACACCATAAGGCAGGCTGGGCAATTTGCTGAACAACTGCGGCAATCGACCATCTATCTTTTTGGCAATATAAGCCGCTTCTTTGAGCAGACATTTGGGCGTGTCGCAATAAAATTGCGGATCAGTACGCAGGAAATGTATAAACTCCTCAAACGTTCCTTCAAAACCCGTCTCTTTAATCACCTCTTCCATCGCTGCCCGAATGCGCTTGACTTCTGACTGCCCGACTTCAAACACTTCATCCATAGAAACATCCAGCGTTGTATAAAAATCGACTCTTTGCTGATAATAGGCTTTGCCATTTGGCAAAGCCACTGCGCCAAGCGTTTCGCGGGCATTGGGACGGTATTCATTTTTTATAAAATCGACCAGCAAAGTATAAGCGGGTGTGACACTGCTGTTAATGGCTTTTTTAGCTTGTTTGCACAAACGGGCTTGCTGAGATTTATCAATGCCGGGCATGTCTTTAAAGGGCTTGAAAAAATGACTTTCCTCGGCATCTTTTACAATATAGGCTTCTATGCTTTTTTCGTAATCTTTTAAAATGGTTTTAGGCAAAGTCATGCCTTTTTCGATGCCCAGTCGCAGCAAAACGAGGTGGTCATCAACATATTTTTTGAAGCCCGATAAACGACGAATGTAGGCTTCATAAGATTTGACAGCATCAAAAGAAAAGTCATTGCTCGAAAAGGCAAAACTACTATGAAAACCAGAATCCGAATCCCAGGGAATCAGATAAGACTGAAACTCTACCTGCGCCACATCGTCTTCCAGCATAAACTTGAACATATCATAGTTTACCTGATCGGCGGAAGTCAATGCAGAGCGGTCAATCGAGCCGAGTTGTTTCAAAATATCCCGCCAGAAATCTGCTCGGCGTTCGTGGGCAGCCACGGAGACTTCGGAAAAAGCAGCTTTGTCATCATTGAAACCTAATGAAGATGCCCAGGCAGGGTATTCTTGCATTCTGAATGCCCAATCTTTGTCGATAAGCTGGAATAAATCGGCTTTGGGTGTCTGTGCGAATAAGGTACAGACCAGCAGCATAAAAGCTGCGATGGAGTAGAATTTTTTCATAATGGTGTAGAATTCAGTCCTGTAAGGACGACATATGTTAGCGATGGAAGTATTCCATCGAAAAGAACCAATATTGTCTAAGCCCTGAATGGGCGATATAAAACAACGCATTGGGGAAATATCGTCCTTACAGGACTTGAAAAACTCCGACTTGTTTACGAAGGACGATGTCCTTCGCTAACATATTTCGCTCTTTCAGAGCTTTTAGAGGTCTGAATTTTAAGAACCCAGTCACCCAATTTGCCTTACCTAGCCTCTCCATTCTTCGACGGAGAGGGACTTCGCCTGCGCTTGCATCGCGTTGCTCGCAACCTGGACTTTTTCAGTAACAGTCAGTCAGTCACTCAACCCAATCAACTCAATAAGGAACGTGTAGGGAATAACTTCGTAATTTATGCTGCTTCTTTTGCCCTTATTTTCGACTTTGAAAATAGTCATTATATCAACACAACTCCTACTTTCAAAGCCAAAACTAAGAACAAAATAAGCTACCCTAATTTTACGAGCTTATTCCATACACGTTCCTAAGCAAATCAAGCCAAAACAGATTGATGCTCCTCAGGAATCGTCAAAGTCTCATCATTCAGCAAAGTCGTTTTGCAAGAACTGATTTTCGGCAACTCATATTTGAAATAAAAACGCATGGTGTGAATCTTATTTTCATAAAATGCAGCATCAAAAGTCTTATTGTCGGTGACCAGTGCAGTTTTTGCAACAGTAGCCATTTTCAGCCATTGCCATGCATGGACTACTGTGCTCATAAAGTCCATAAAAATAGTCGCATCAGCGATAAAGCGTTCATGTTCTCCACTCATGGCAAATTTTAGCAGGTGCATAATCGTGTCCTGCAATTCTTTAGAAGCATTTTTCAGTTGAGCTGCATAAGGCTTCAGCTCATCATAATTCTCGGCTGCCTGAATCGTGTCGATAATTTCTTTGGTCAAATGCTTCATGGCTTCTCCGTTTTTCATCACTACTTTTCTGCCGAGCAGGTCGAGCGACTGGATTCCAGTTGTACCTTCATACAAAGCAGTGATTCGGATGTCTCTGTAATATTGTTCTAAAGGGAAATCTGTACAAAATCCATAACCACCCAATATTTGCAAGCCATTGCTAATAGAAATCTGACCCATCTCAGAAGGATAAGTTTTGGCAATAGGCGTGAGTAACTCTAGTAAGTCATGGTAGCGTTCTCTATCTTCTTCAGGTCCAGCCTGCGATAAGTCATGGTATAAAGAAGCCTGCATCAGTAAGGAAACCGAACCTTCTGTAATCGCTCGTTGCAATAACAACATTCTACGCACATCGGGGTGTTTGATGATGGTGGTTTGTTCTGCGTCAACATTTTTTACACCGCCAGACAAAATTCTTCTGCCCTGTGGTCTTTCTTGTGCGTATTGCAAAGAAGCATGATAAGCAGCAGTGGCAATAGAAGCAGCCGTCAGCCCGACATCAATTCGCGCACCGTTCATCATTTGGAACATATACTTTAAGCCACGATGCTCTGTGCCGACCAACCAGCCTTGACAATTATCGTTTTCACCAAAGACAAGGTGCGTCGTGCAATAGCCTTTCTGTCCCATTTTCTGGAAATCTCCTGCCGTGATGACATCATTGGATTCCAGTCCATCGCCTGCTATTCTATGCTTGGGTACGACAAATAGCGAAATACCTCTTGTACCAGCAGGCGCACCATCAATACGCGCCAGAACCAGATGTACAAAATTATCGCAATACTCATGGTCGCCACCGGAAATGAAAATCTTTTGTCCTTTTATTTGGTAAGAACCATCACCGCTTGGACTGGCAGAAGTCGTAATGTCCGACAAAGAACTACCTGCCTGTGGTTCGGTGAGGCACATGGTGCCGCCCCATTTGCCAGAAAGCATATTCGGGACATATTTATCAATCAAAGCCTTTTCGCCAAAACTGGCAATCAGTCCGGCTGCACCGGCAGTCAGTCCAGTATAACCTGGCAGACTATTATTCGCGCATTGTGCAATGTGCGCCAAAGCAGAGTGTATAAGGTGAGGCAATTGCATACCACCGAGATCATAATCGAATAATGCGCCGATAGAGCCATTTTCTCCAGCATATTTCATCACCTCTCCAACGACAGGGTGAACGTATATTTTACCATCATCATAACGAGCAGGGTCTTCATCCATCTCTTTGAAACTAGGATACATGACTTTGTCTGCATAGTCCTTGGTGGAGTCCATGAGGATGTCAAAGCTTTCTTTATCGTAATCCTGATAACGAGGGAAGCTGCATAGTTTTTCAGCGTGTAGCATTTCATGGACAACGAAACGTAGGTTGTCCATGCTGATATAATTAGCCATAAATTGTGTAGTTTTTACTATGGGATGAGACCTAAATAGATTAAAAAATTTGACTTGTTCTTTTCCCCTCTTTCTGCGTTATGAAAATCCTTACGTAGCTACGGCTATGTGCGGTTTTCCTGCCTTGAAAGAGAAAAAAATAACTGCCTCAAAATTCTAAATCTATTAAGGTCTCATCCCTATGAAAAGATTGAAGTCCCGAAGATAAGAAAAAAAGGGAGGAGGCGCAAATGAGTAGAATAAAGGGGTGTATGAGGAATTGTACAGATTTTAAAAAAAAGCCACGAATGCACGAATCTTTCACGAAATATTATTCGTTCTTAATTCGTGCATTCGTGGCTAAAAGAAGATGCCTTTAAAGCTATTTTACAACAAATTTCAAAGCTTGCTGATTAATAACCATAAAATAAATGCCTGTAGTCAAGCCTTGTACATCAATACTGACCTGAGTTTGCCCAGCTTCAATAGAAATGCTTTTGACCAACTGTAAAGTGCTGCTATAAATTTTCAATTCCTTTGCATCTGACTTGGTCAATTCCACATTCAAGAAATCGGAAGTAGGATTAGGAAACACACTGAATTCGGTCTGCTCATTTGGGTGGCTTACTGCCGTTGGTACATCCGATATTTTAGAAATACCTGTACTTGTAGCGACCCAGATATTGTCTTCCGAATCAATCGCTAATTGTCGGACAACTGGGCCGACTAAGCCATCAGCCACATCATAATCTATCCAGTTGTTGCCATTATACATGCTGACACCACCTTCTGTCACCAGATAATCGACATAGACACCAGCCCAGACATTGCCTTTGGAATCAATCTTCACGTCTTCTACCGGATTTAATTCATCAGGTGGAGGTAGAATAAAGATGATTTCGTGATTGGTGACAAATTGATTATTGGTGTCAAAAACAGAAATACCATCTGAAGTGCCTACCCATTTATTGTCATCTTCATCAATGGCAATCGAACGGACTTTATCATTGAGCAAACCTTCATTTTCAGTAATTTCCGTAAAGGAAGTCCCGTCAAAAATCACCACGCCGCCCAATCCTGTACCCAACCACTTATCGCCATTCGGATGAATGGTTACATAACTGACACCGCCAAAAGGTAGCCCATCAGCAGTGGTATAAGATATCCAATTGCTGCCATCAAAAACAGAAACGCCGTCATTATTACCGATCCATACATTGCCCGCAGCATCTTCTTCGATGTATTTGACGCGATTGTCTGCCAAGCCATCAGCTTCAGTGTAGCTTGTCCAGCTTATACCATCGAATACACTAAGTCCGAAGTCAGTTCCCACCCAGACTGCTCCATTGCTCATCACTGAAATAGCGAGAACGGTTTCGTCAATTAAGCCATCAGCTTCGGTATAGTTGGTCCAGGTCGTGCCGTCGAAGTGAGATACGCCGCTTTGCGTACCAAACCAAAGCTGGTCATTACTGTCTATGTCCAATGCATTTACGGTGTTGTTCAGCAGCCCGTCAGTAGTGGTGTAATTGGTGAAAGTTTGTGCATTCAGGCTAAAAATCAATGCAAAGCAGGGGAGGAGTGTAAATATTTTTTTCATAATTTTTTGTGTTGTCGTGTTGTCGTGTTGTCGTGTTGTTGTGTTGTTGTCGTGTTGTCGTGTTTTTTTGCAGATGTAGCGATAATTCATGAATTATCGCTACATCTGCAAAAAAAAATCACATCAACACATGCGCACCTCAACACCACAACACATTTTCCACCACAACACAATCATTTAGCAATTATCTTTTTTGTTGAAATATCAGTTTCCGAAAACAGACTTAGGTAATATAAACCTGCCGGATAATTT
Organism: uncultured Saprospiraceae bacterium; assembly: GCA_937951615.1. Classification (GTDB taxonomy): domain Bacteria; phylum Bacteroidota; class Bacteroidia; order Chitinophagales; family Saprospiraceae; genus JAHDEO01. The sequence goes on from CALFBH010000079.1 coordinate 29,185, forward strand.
TCAATGCGCAGCGTCATATCCGTTTCGCTTGGCGCAATATTTTGTTCTTGTAATAATCGTCCATAAACGTCTCGGATTTCCAGTCGATTATAGTTGGAAATTAAGCTTACGCGAATGGTATTATGAGCGGGATTGGGCGATACAATAAAGCCCGAATCATCATTCAATTCAGAAATGCTAGTCAGCAAATTAGTCACGCCCAGTGTAGGAAACATATCCACAAAAGGACCCGTACCATTTGGGTATCTGCCCGTCGTGATACTATTAGCCTGTATGCTAAAAATTACTTCATCAATAATTGTCCCATCTGCATAAGCTAGGGTCAGGCTTTCGCCTAATGAAGATAGCTTAAAATTGGCGTGTAATTCGCCCTGGCTGCCATCTTCATCTGCCCAGATGACCAAGTAGCCATTAGGCGGAATGGCGATGTCTGGCAAAGCCCATTTTGTAAGTTGGTCGGGATTGTCGGACAGGTATAAGCCGCCTGTGTAGAGGTCGGCATTGGTCGTATTATATAATTCGATCCAGTCGTCAAACTCTCCATATTCATCCGTTACGGTAGAAAGATTGACTGCCATAAATTCATTGATTACCAATTCCTGTGCGTCAATTTGCGATTGAATCGTATGGTATTGATAAGCAGCTCTGGCAGGTTCAAATCGACCAGCATCCGCATTTTCAGCATAGATGTAATAATGAATGGTACTGCCAATATTATTCAACTCAAAACCATAAAGACCATCTCCGGCTGCACCATCATTTTGTGTGCCATCATCCAGCATGTTCACTTTGGTAAACAAGCCACTGCCACCATAACGATACGCCAAAATAACATTCGTCGTATTACTAATGTCAGCAGTAATCCAGAGGTCATTTCCTGCCGTTGGTTCTAGTGGGAAATGATTGAAACTATTGATGTCAGGCGAACCTTGAAAGCCTGGATAGGCACTAAGGTAAGCCGTTCTTGCATCCATCAGTTCTGTAATGCCAGGATAGTCAATCAGGTCAGAAACAGTCGAAGTCAGGTTGTTCTGAAAGTCGGAATAGGTATAGAATTTATTGGTGTCAGCAGCTACAGAAGCATCCACTAAACCCTGCAATTCCTGACAACGATTGGTATAATCCTGATTGGCAAAATTCTCTTCAATAATTGTCCGAATATGCGCCAGATACATGCGCTTATAGGTATCGTTTTCAAATAAATTCCGCATCAGCGGTCGGTCATAAACCGAAACACTATTGAGGTGCAAGAGTGGATCAATGGTCTTTGCCTGTTGAATTGAAAAACCATCCCAAAATTCAGAAGCATCAGAAAAACGATAACTCGCAAAAGACATATTCAAGTCCCAGATAATCGGATTGAACTGTCCATTATCATCTTTGTACAAATAATAATTTTGGGCGTAGCCAATATAGCTATCAAAATTGACCAAAGTATAATTGAAGGCATGCATCCAGAGGGTTCGATCCACATTTAGTACGCTTTCAATGTCTTGTGGTGTATCATTCAGCACTTCGATGAGCTGATACAAATCTGCCCAGCCAGCATCCGATTTCAAATCGTAGAAAGGATAATAATTGGTGGAATCTGTACCGTAATTTTTGCTCAGATTGGCATTATCACCATCAAAATCCAGCACCTCTGGATTGCATTTGAATAGGGTGTTTTCCTTGTTCCCGTACTGATCGTTAATGAAATCTTTGTTGATGGCTTCTACATTGGTATACAGCCCCCAAAGCGTATCGTTGATATAGACATTGGCATAATTTGCCATCGGCGCAGGCATATATTTTCGCCCTATTTCATAAGAATACACCTCCCGCAAAAAAGAGGGATCCTGAATGACATTGCTCAATTTTACTTTGTCAATACCATCATAATCCTGCCCGTCAATCACGTAGTCGAGTTTGATGTTAAAAGGATTCTTAGCCCGATCCGTACTCACAGAGCTGAAGCCTTTATATCGAATCCCAACACTGTCCAGTACTTCGCCATTGATACTTACAGATGCCAACAGGCGTTCTTCCTGCCCGGCTACATAGAGGTCGTCGAGAATGCCATCCCAATTAGATTCTGTAAAGTAAATCCGGATTTCCTGAATGGAGTCGGTGTTGTAGAAGTTTTCTTGTGCATGGGTGTATTGACTAATCGTCAGGAATGCAAAAAACGTTAAGAGTTGTTTCATAGTTGTTGTGTTATCGTGTTGTCGTGTTGATGTGTTGTCGTGTTGTCGTGCTTTGCTTCGTAAAAAAATCACATCAACACATGCGTACATCAACACAACAACACATTTCCTCATCAACACATTTACTTCATCAAAGAAACTTTTCGTGTAACAAGCTGCTTATTCATCATGCGAACTGTAATAAAATACATGCCAGCAGCTTGTGAAGACAAGTCCACTTCCTTTTGATTTACTGGAATTTGTGCGATCAATTTACCCGCTACATCTGTAACGATAATATCTTCAATATGGTCAGTATTCAGCCCTGTAATATAGAATAGACCAGTGGATGGATTAGGGAAAACCCGAACATCATCCAGTACAACATCTTCCACCGCAACTGGTGGACAGGTCGCGTCACTAATAACACCTTGTGCAATCAAAGCCTGAATACCAGGATGGTCGCAGGTATAACGGAAGCCTTTTCTGGTTTCACCACCGTATTGCCAAATGAGATTATCATTGCTGTCTACCTCATACATATATTCGCCAGAGAGATTGACATATAGATTACCATTAGGCATGCTTATGGCGGAAGATTGTCCGTCCGCATTGTCGAGGCATTCGTGGCGCCAGGTAGGTGCGTTGAAAGGTGCATAAGCACTTCCCGGTGTTTTGTCATAATTATATCCATCAGCCGAAAGTGGTGTTTCAATGGCATCCACTGTAGAAGAACCACCAGAACCGCCTTCATTATTAAATACCTGAATATAACCTGCTCTTGGTCCGGCAGGAATCCAGCGGGCATCGTGTACAGCTGCGGGAAAGACTTGAGCACCAGGCGCATCATAATTGCTTGGATTACCCCATCTGTAAAGGAAGTCACCGCCTTTACCTGCATTTCCAGCTGTGTGACCAGCTGCTTCGGCAGTGGTGGTGCTATGGTCGATGACAAATAGCTCACTCAAATAACGAGAGGTAAATGCAATTTGATCTAATTCGGCATTATAGTCTACACCGTTGGTATGTATCCAGTCACCTCCGCCGCCGCCTGGGCCGCCACCTGGACCACCACCACCAGAAGTTTCTACATTAATATCTAATAATTGTGGATTGTCGGCGACTGAGCCATAATTGTCTTTGCTGGCATCGTAATCCTGCACCAGATGGTCGAATAAATTCCATTCCCAAACGATCTCGCCACCTGTACCGTTTTGTTGAACTTCGAGTAATTGAGTAGAATATTTCTCGTCATTATCAGCATACCCCGCCTGTATCATCTCTGCTGCTGATTTTGTGTCCCAGGCAGTCAGTAATACACCACCCTGCGGCATGAGCGTAATGTCGTGATGAGCAACATGGTCGGCATTGGAATACGTAAATTCCCAGACGACATTAGCATTGGGGTCTAATTCTTGTACTTTTCCGCCTACTGCGGGACCATTAATTTGGTTGCCATTATTGACCGCTCCGCGCATAATGTTACCACTGTCCATCAATAGTACTGTATAATTGCAGGCAGAAGGGCAGTTCCAGGTATGTGCAATATCTCCATTTTTATCAATGAGATAAGCAGTATTGCTGTTTGTATTATTGTATAAAGCAAAACCATCGAAATCCTGTGCGAAGCCGACGGTGGAGAATAGCATTAAAGTACAGCAAAGTAAAAGGTTAAAAATTTTCATAGAGAAAAAGCTTTATGTTAGAATAAAAAATGAGTTTTGTCCTAGTGAAGAAAACTAAATAACTTAGACTATAAGCAAAGGTAGAGGTTTAATTTAAAGTTAAAAAAGAGAATGCCCAAAAGGACATTCTCTTTTATAGAAAATTTTATATCAAATTTGCGAAAAGCAAATTCTAATTTTTTAGCAATTTAGAAGCATATTTTTGAATGCCAAATCTACTGTCCATTACACTGATAAAGTAAATACCTCTATCGAGTTCTGCATCAATTTCTATGTAGTAATTGACCGTACCTTCTTCGAGAACAGTTTCAAAAATTGTTCTACCCAAGGCATCTGTCAATCTTACATTGGCTGAATAATCGAGTGGCTCATCAAAGTAAAGCAGTAATTCTTTATCAAAAGGATTCGGCGTAATTGTTACTTCAGTAAGAGGCTCGTCCAGCTTGACACTGATGGTGCTGGAATAATTATAATTGCCATTAAAATCAATGTCTTTCAGGCGGTAATAATTAATGCCTGGAACGGGCTGCTCATCAATAAACTGATAGTACTGATTGATTGTACTATTGCCTGCGCCATCTGCTCTGCCGATATTGACAAAATTGACACCATCAGTACTTCTTTCTATTTCAAAATAATCATTCTCAATTTCGTTGGCTGTAATCCAGTTGAGCAGAACACGGCGACGCTCTATCAATTGAGCCGTAAAATCAACCAGATCTACTTCCAGTGCTTCAAAGGCATGTGAACTGATGCCAAAGAAACCACCATAAGGTGAACCACTGCGCCACACCTGTACATAAAGTGTCTGACCACCAAGACTAGTGTCGTCAATTTGTATTCTGGCCATATTTTCTGCGCCACCATTATCATCACAAGCATATTCTACCAATCCACCACAGCTATTGACATATACAGACATGCCACTATTGTTGATCTGGACTTCTTTGGTGTCTAAAATTATTCTACCATCCATCGGAACATCAACAGTAAACCAGACATCTCCTCCCTGATAATTGGCACATCCAGGGCTATTATCGAATCCTGGTGAAGCAAACTCATTGGAGAAATAGTTGTAACTAGGATTAGCTGTAACTGTCAATTGAGTAGCTGTATTGCAATCTTGATTTTGTGGTACTATAGGCTCGAAAGCACAGAGATTAAATGCACCACCATTTCTATTATAAAAATTATGTGCCCGAATGAAAACATTCTGATTAGCAATAGACAAGTCGTCGATTAATATTTTTGCTGCATTATCATTTACACTGCTATTTTCATTACACTGATATTGTACAAGACTGGTAACATAGCCAGTATAAACAGTAAGTACAGGGTCGATTTCCAATATATCAGTATCAATAATAAGGCGTCCGCTTGCAGGTACTTGTGCCGTAAACCATACATCACCTCCGCGATACAAGCCACAGTCTGGGGCAGCGAAGGGAGAGTCCGTAGCATACTCATTGCTATAAGTGGTCATGTTGCAAGAAGGGGTGATTGTTCCTAAATCAATAGGACTTATAATGAAATCATTATCGGGCATTTCTGGTTCAAACAGACATAAATCAAATGTTCCTCCATTGCGATTATAATAACGATAAGCACGTAGATAAAGCGTTTGTCCGGCAAGACTTTCATCGTGTACAACAATGCGTCCATCATCTGTCTGGCTATCACTATCGCGGCAATCATACTCTACCAGTGTACCGCAAGAACCAGTATATAAGCCGAGGACAGGATCAGGATTTGAACCACTCAATCCGTCAATTACCAAATGACCACTTGCTGGCATTTGGAGTGTAAACCACACATCACCACCTAAGAAGATACCGCAGGAAGGACTAGGAGTATTCAAGGAAGAGGTCGTATATTCATTGGTGAATGTCGTTGCTGTGCATTGGATATTAATCGTACCCAAATCAATGGCATCGCTACAATAATCATTATCAGGAATATCGGGTTCGAATACACATAAATCAAATGTACCTCCTTCCCTGCTATAATAACGATAGACACGCAGGTATAATAATTCGCCTGCCATATCGGAGTCATTGATTAAAATACGACTTTCGCCTGCATTTACACCACCACCGTATTGGCAATGATATTGAGTCATATTTCCACAAGAACCAGAAAACAAAGCTATTGCGGGATTCTCATTTGTGCCGGCTATAGCATCAATTAATAAATGCCCACTGGCAGGTACTTGTAAAGCAAACCACACATCACCGCCCTGATAGTTTCCACAAGTTGGATTCGGAGCATTTGTAGATGCGGTGGTGTATAGATTGCTGAAGGTTTGTTGTGTGCATTGCCCTGGAGAAACAGGGAGATAAATAGGAGCATTACACTGGTCATTATCAGGAATGTCTGGTTCAAATAAACATAAATCAAAAGTACCTCCATCTTCCTGATTGGAGCCGAATACCCTTAAATATACAGTTTGTCCGACAAGTGTTTCATCGTGTACAATGACGCGGCTATACCCAACCATTAGTCCACCAAAATGGCAGTCATATTGTGTAAAGTTTCCGCAAGAACCTGTGTATAATGTGAGTACAGGTTCGGTATTCGTACCACTATAAACATCTGCTACCAGATGTCCGCTTTGTGGCATGGTGAAACTAAACCAAACATCTGCACCTTTGAATATCCCACAGGATGGGGTAGGAGCGTCAGTAGATTCAGTTGTGAATTCGTTGCTATAAGTATATTGTGTACAAATGGCATTGACATTTACGTAAGTCGCACCTGAACACAAATCATTATCGGGAATATTGGGTTCAAAAATACACATATCAAATGTGCCTCCATTTCTCTGGTAATATTGGAATACCCGGAGATATAGAGTTTGGTTGGCAAGAGCAGGATCATTTAAAATAATTTTATGGTCGCCAGTAAAGGCATATCCTTTGCAATCTATTTCAGTGAAGTTGCCACAAGTGCCAGAATAAAGTGCCATGTGAGGCAACTCATTAGTTCCTGGATCGAGATCAATTGCCAGTTTGCCCGTATTGGACATTGTAAAACTAAACCATACATCTCCACCGCTAAACAAACCACAGGATGGGTCGGCATCAGCATAGGAAGCAGTTGTAAATTCATTGGTGAAATTTACTGGTGTACAAACGGAACTTTGAATAGTACCCAAATTGATGGCATCACTGCACAAGTCATTATCGGGAATGTTTGGTTCGTAAAGACAAAGCTCAAACGTTCCTCCATTTCTATTGAAATAGCGATAGACATTAAAAAAAACATAAGTGCCTGCTAGGTTAGCATCGTTAATGACGACTCGTCCGTCATTCGTCATACTTCCATCGTGGCGGCATTCATAAGAATTTAAATTGCTACAATTCCCAGTGTAAACACTAACAACAGGATCTGGATTATTGGCAGCCATTGCATCAATAACCAGGTGACCACTGGCTGGCACTAAAGCTCTAAACCATACATCAGAGCCACGATAACCACAACTGGTATTGATGCCAGCTGGAGAGTCTGTTGTACAATGATTGATAAAAGGCATAGGTATGCAACTTCCATTGACTGGCAAGGTGACTGCTGCATTACAAAAATCATTATCAGGAATATCTGGCTCGAAGGCCTGGATACCGAATGTTCCGCCTGTCGAGCTATTATATTGGAAAACGCGCACATACAATTCTTCGCCGCCTATACTTGTATCGTGAATGATGACACTGCCATTATTGGTATCACTACCATCGTAACGGCAATCGTATTCTACCAACTGATTACAATCAGGACCTCTATACACAGTCAGGCATGGATTTAGATTGGTGCCACTCATTACTTCTACAGCTAAGTGACCGCTCATAGGCATAGTGAGTCTAAACCACACATCTCCACCATCGTAGTATTCACAACTAGGTTCTGTTTGTGGTGAGTCTGTGGCATTTGCATTATTAAAGTACTGGGCTTGCCCCGTAGGGAGTACCGGATCAAGTGGAATCGCCAGACTACAATCGTCATTGTTGGGATTCGCATAAGCAGAAATTGCTATGCAGAGTGTGCTAACCAACATTAGCAGCTGCTTGAGTAGATACTTAATTCTCATGGTTAAGGACTTTTTAAAAACCTGCTTTTTTAAACACGGAAAAACAGGTTCGCTTTAGATAAATAAAGATTACCCTCCTCTCGTATGCATGCATACAAAAGAAGCCTAAAAACACATAGTTGAAGAAAAAAGATTGGCTGTTGGTAGGATTGCTTGTACTACGGACAGACCTTAGTCTTTGACTTCTACATTGTATGGTTGGGTGTCGTCCATTTGCCGAATTTTATGATAATTTTTGTACATATAGCCTCATGTTTATCATAGTGACATGTTAAAACTACAAATATTTTTTAACAAAACACCAAGGAAAAGTCATTTATTTTTATCCTTGTTATATGAAAAAAGCTTATTTTTTTTGTAATTGATTGTCTATCAATATACAAAAAAACTCTTTTCATTGTGAAAAAACAATGAATGGCGATTCCGAAAAACAAAAAGCGACTAAAGAAAGCAAGGTCTTAATATTAATAAGGTAGGCAATAGCGTAGAAAGCTAGCCAAATGTTGAGTTTGGAAGACCGAATACTCTTTAGGTTGGATTTAGAATAGTGGCAACAGTTTATGTGTGTTACTTTGGGTTTTGCCTTGTTGTCTGCAAGATACATAAAAAAAGGATGATTATTTATTTTTTTAACACTTCTGTTCAGTTTTAGAACCATCCTGTTTCTTGTTTCAACATTACAAAGATGCGACAATTAAGTCAGTCACACAATAGTCTTTTAAATGTTTATGTATTTTCCTTACTTAAGTTGTGACATTGTAAACTAGGTTTTAAGTTGATTGTATTTTGTTTTAAATAAGTATGAATGAATTTTACATAACAATGAAACTGATTTTTATGTAGTGACAGTCTAAAAAGATTAAAATATATTTTATACCTTGTCTCTGCAATTATTCTAATGTATTTTTTGTGTTGAAAATATATCGTTTACTTTTTTGAAAAAATAATACGTGCGATTAAAATATCCACCTAAAGTTCGCCAGGAACACTTTCTGGATTTCCTCCGAAAACCTGAGACCATGCTTTATGGTCATCTTAAAGCTCATCCAGATATTTTTTATTTTAAGATATTGAACCGAAAGGCTTATTTTATACAAAAGCCAGAATTTGCCAAAACGATACTACAAGATAATAATCGAAGTTTTGGGAAGAGCCGTGCATTTGCAACACTGTCTGTTTTATTGGGGAATGGTTTGTTGACGAGTGAAGGGGAGTTTTGGAAACGTCAGCGTCGGCTCGCACAACCTGCTTTCCATAAAAAGCGTCTGGAACTGATTGCAGAGATTGCTGCGGAGTCTACAAAGGAAATATTGGACACTTGGGTGACCAAAAATGAGGTTTTTGATGTGATGGGAGAAATGGCGTCTTTGACGATAGATATTGTATCAAAAGCATTATTTGGCGCGGATGTACAGGAACAGGTCAGTGTGGTCTGGGAGGAAATGAATTTTTTGAATGCAGCAGGGATTAATCGTATTCGGAATCCTTTTAGCTTACCTATATGGATGCCGACACCTTATAACCGGCGGGTGAAAAAATCAATAAAAAAGGTAGATGAAGTGGTTTTGGGCATTATTGAGCAACGCCGCGATTCTGAACAACACCACGATGATTTGTTGGCGATGTTGATGGAAGCCCGCGACGAGGAAACCGGAGAAGGCATGACGGATCGCCAGTTGCGGGACGAAGTGATGACCATTTTTCTTGCTGGGCATGAAACGACAGTTAATGTACTATCATGGACGCTGTATTTTCTGGATCAGCATCCTGAGATAAAAGCAAAAGCGTGTGCAGAAGTGCGTGAAGTACTTCAAGGGAGGATGCCGCGCTTTGAAGACCTGCCCCGACTTTCTTATTTGCATAATGTTATTCGGGAATCGATGCGCTTACGTCCACCTGTATACGTTATTCCGCGTGAAGCACTGGAAGATACAGCACTGGGTGATTATCATGTACCCAAAGGTATGAATCTGGTGCTGAATGTCTATGCACTCCATCGCCATCCGAAATACTGGTCGGATCCACTGGAGTATCAACCAGAACGTTTTGAGCATTTTGAAGGGAAAGGAGCAAAAAAGTACCTGTATTTTCCTTTTGGCGGCGGGCCAAGAATGTGTATTGGAAATAATTTTGCCATAATGGAACTGCAAGTCATTCTGGCTATGATCCTCCAGCGTTTTGATTGGTCTTTGACGGGTGAAAGCCGTGAAGTGAAGCCAGAATTTTTGATTACTTTGAAGCCGCAGGGTGGAATACAGGCGAGTGTGAAGCCTTTGGAGTCTACTGGTGAAAGCCGATAATTTGTTTGCACTTAAGGTTAAATGATTTGAAAAAATATTTAGTAATATTTTGTGAGTTTATATGTTTTAGTTAAGTTTGTGTTAATTCGGACTCGGCAAAATAGCCTCAAAAATTTCACTACTTATTAAACGATAATCAACCAATCTATTTTGATGAAGGATATATTACACTCCGTATATATTAAGCATGATACTGCTTTTAAGTCATTGACTAAGAGGGCTTTGGCGCAAATTATTTTGAAAGTAGTATTCCAACATGGGAAAAAAGGGCTTTCAACAAATAATTTGAGGGATAAAATTCATAGTATTACAGGGATGAAGTTTACCGTAAGTGACATCATGGATGCTGTTACGAGGCTAAAAGATGAAAAAAAACTCACTATTAAGAACGGAAGACATTATATAAAGCATTCACATCTGTCAATAATTAATAGAGCTGTACAGGAAAGTGAAGAATTACATGGTAATGTTTTAGAGTATTGGTTCAGTAAATCTAAGGCATATACAGAGCAAAAAGGAAAAGATGTGATAAGGGATTGGTTTGAAAATTTATTGATAGAATTCTTTAAAGAGTATAGTCGTGACTGGATTAATGATTTAAAATCAAGTAAAAGATTGGGCAGCAAGAAAATGCCTAATATTGAAAGAATTGTTGATTCAAGCTTTAGACGCACGACAATTTTAAAAGAAGATTACGAATGGCTTAAAAAGCAATTTATTAGTTTTATTGAAAGTGAAAGAAAAGAAGATGGTACTTTACTTTGGGTATATGGTTCATCAATGTTTTCTTCTACCCTCCTTACTGCAAGAAATTATGCTGATGATTTTGGGTTAGAAATATTTAAGAATTCGGATTTTATTTTGGACACAAATATACTTATGATTTTAGAGTTAGAAGGCTTTGATTTAAGTTATGCTATAAAATCAATAGAAGCTTCATTCCAAAAACTAAATATTACGCCTAAGTATTTTCACATAAGTAAACAAGAGTATTTGCGGGCTATCGGGCCAAAACAAGATGCAACAATAGCATCTTTGGAAAAATATGATTTTGAAATTATTAAAGAATCAGATTGTGCATTTGTACGGACAGCAATAAGAAGACAGTGTGTGGAAGTTGATGATTTCAAGCGATTCTTTCAAGAGATAAGCACTCCACCTGAAAAATTTGGCGAATTACTTCCTCTAATATGTGAAGATTATAAAGAGCTAAATAATGCTATTGAAGCCGGAGAAAATAATGATACGATTAAAAAAGACATTAATAGAATATATAATGGACGAACAAGACGACATAAAAGGGAAAGACCAAAACAGCATGATGCTGGTTTATTGGCTGGTGCATCTTTTATAAAGAAAACAAAGAAGTGTTGGATATTGACAAGAGATGGAACTCTTAGAGAGTATGCATTTGAAAAAGCATTTAGAGATGATAATCCTATAGCAATTGGATTAGATTCACTGATTCAAATGTTGGCGATTAACTCAGGAGGTGTGGAATTATCATCTACTGAATTTGCACCTTTGTTTAGTAGATTGGTTAAAGCATCTCTTATGCCAGAGAGAGATACTTTTGAGATGGAAGATTTATATTTTATAGATAAAACAAGAATACAAATTTCCGAGCTTGATAATGATAAGATTATTGAAGTAGCAAAAAAAGTTAATCGACTTCGACTAAAGGGAACATCTGATGATGATATTGTTCTTGAAATACAACGTATGTTTCAGGGAAGTGTATCTGATATTTCTGCTGAAGTTGAAGGATTAAAAGCAGAAAAAGACCAATTAAGTCGAGAGAAAGAGAGGAAAGAGAAAGAAAGTAAAAATCTTGAAGAAAAGTTGCTGAATACTGAAATAGAAAATAGGATTAAAAAATTGAGAAAGACTGTAGTATTTAATTGGGTACATTTATTATTATTTCCTTTTGTGGTATTTTTATCATTTGTTTTTTTAGTTTTCTTTAGTTCAATTCCAAATAATCCGTGGACAGTAGCTATAGTAGCCGTTTTAGGTAGTATAGTTGCAACTATGGTCATTTCTTACTTCAAAAAATGGAAATGGAAGCTAAGAATTACTAATAGAGACAGGATAGAAATTAGGGAAGATGCATGTACCTATATTGCTGAATTAAAAAATCGTAGGCAATAATTTCTACCCATAAATTTCCTTCCGACTTGCCTTCAGCGTATTCAGCATCAAAGAACAGACCGTCATAGGTCCAACGCCACCCGGAACAGGCGTAATGAAACTACATTTTGGCGCGACATTTTCAAAATCTACATCACCGACCAGTCGGTAGCCGCGTTTGCGAGAAGCATCATCTACTCTATTGATGCCGACATCTATGACGACTGCACCTTCTTTGACCATATCTGCGGTGATAAAATTGGCTCGACCAATAGCTGAAATAATGATGTCTGCCCGACGAGTTTCTGCCGGCAAATCTTTTGTGCGACTATGTGCGAGGGTGACGGTGCAGTTGCCGACTTTAGCTTTGCGCGAAAGCAGTATGCTCATCGGCGTGCCGACAATATTGCTTCGTCCGACGACTACACAATGCTTGCCACTGGTTTCAATATTATAGCGATCCAGCATTTGCAAAATGCCATAAGGCGTAGCTGGCAGATAAGCGGGTAAGCCTTGTGCCATGCGTCCGAAGTTGATGGGGTGAAAACCATCTACGTCTTTTTTGGGATTAATGGCTAGCGTGACGTCTTCTTCGTTGATGTGCTTGGGGAGTGGAAGCTGAACGATAAAGCCGTCAATGTCTGCATCCTGATTCAAATCGTTGATGATACCAAATAACTCTTCTTCGCTGATGTCTGCTGCTCTTTCTACCAAGGTAGAGCGAAAGCCGCATTGTTCGCAGGAACGGACTTTGTTTCTGACATAGCTGGCACTTGCCGCATTATTGCCAATGAGTACAGCGGCGAGGTGGGGAATTTTTTTACCTTCTGTTTTGATTTGCGCGACTTCTTCTGCGATTTCGAGCTTGATGGTTTCTGCCAGGGCTTTTCCGTCTATTAGTTGCATAAAGTGTGTTGTTGTGTTGTTGTGTTGTCGTGTTGTCGTGTTGATGTGTTGATGTGTTGTCGTGTTGTCGTGTTGTCGTGTTGTTGCTTCGCAAAACAAACCACATCAACACACGCGCACCTCAAGACATCAACACACTTTTTAGATCAACACAAATTAATTCTTAACAAGTTTTCCAGTAGAAATCTGCGCTCCATTTTCAATTCGGTAAACATATACCCCGCTAGGCAAATTTGCCGTTTGAATATTATGAAATCGTATTTCATCCCAGCTTTCGCGGAGGATTAATTGTCCGCTAGCATTGTACAACTCAAAGGTAGCTCCTTTTTCTGCTTGTCCAAATTCGATATTCAATTGATTGGAAAATGGATTGGGAAAAACATAAGATTCGTAGGAAATCGTTAGTGGTTCTACATCAACCAATTCGAGTGCAGCGTTTACGGCTGCAAGGGCATCAATTCTACCATAGCCATAAGTATGATTGGGAACTTCCATACCTGAAATACCTCCACAGGTTTCATCTATCGTTTTAGGAACGGCAGATTGCTGAATAATATCCCGAATGGCATCCACCTGACCCGCAAGGCTAGGATTGGCAGAAATAACCAATCCAACAACGCCAGCAACATGGGGTCCTGCCATACTTGTTCCGCTAAATGATGCATAACCTCCACCAATAATACTGGAACGAACACTTGAACCAGGCGCAGAAATTTCAGGCTTCATGCGGTTACTGCTATCTATAGTGACAGGCCCATGACTGCTGTATCCTGCAATGGTGTCATTGGACGCGGTAGCGGCTACCGTAAAACTACCTTCAAAAATAGCTGCTGGTGTGTTGATAGAACCACAACCCTGCCAACCACTATTCCCTGCTGAAACAACAGTCACAATACCCGCAGCTTTGATATTATCAACGACTGCTTCCATGACATTAAAATTACTGGTGTTGCAGCCTTCACTTTCTGGGCATGCCCAGGAGTTGGCAAAAACGTGGGGCGACTGAGTCGGGTCGGGATTATTACCGCTAATATCCGTTGGCGCAAGAAACCATTCAAAACATTCAATATAAGTAGTAGGCGTTCCCCAGCCTTCTTCCATATTGCGACAAGCGACCCAGCGCGCGCCTGGTGCTACGCCAATTTGATTACCCGCATTATCATCGCCGGTCATTGTACCCATGGTGTGTGTGCCATGATTATTATCGTCGCAAGGTATAGTTGAATCAAAACCACATGGATTGCCTGGATTGGTGTTGAGATCATCTTCATGGATGGCATCGTGCCAGTTGTAGTTGTGGTCAGACATGAGTCCATTCCAGCCGCGATATTTATTTTTCAAAGCAGGATGTTCCCAGTCGTACCCTGTATCTTGCCCGCCTATTGTCACGCCTTGTCCGGTGATCCCCATTGCCCAAACATCATCTGCATTGATCATTTCCAAGCCCCATTCTATGGCATTTCGATTGCTTTCGTTTGCTCTTTCTGGTGCTTCTAATTGGATACTTGGATTGTGCATCAGCAATTGTACATCGCTGCGGCGGGCAATCGTTTCTACTAAATCGGCATCGCCTTTTGCCCAGATTGCATTGACGACCCAATACGGACGATGTTCTGCTTGACGGGACTGCAATTCCTGCAATACACCACTTTGCGAACGCTGCGCAAGTTGATTCAGTGTATTATAAACATATTGTCCTTTTTCTTCTTTAGTCGCTAATGTATTGGCTACAGCCAAATCCGCCTGTTCTGTCATGTAAATCAGAAAATCAATAGTATTGCCAGCTTCAACGGATGCTAAAATTTCGGCATCCACTTTTGTTTGCCAGTCATTATTGCTGGTCCAGGAAGCGAGTACGATAACGAAGAGTGTCAGTAAGGTAGAGAATAAATGCTTTTTCATGTTTATGTATTTTTGTTTGGGAAGTGTATGACTAGTTAAACGGGGAATGTTTTTGTTGGTTCAAAATTAGTTTAAAAATAAATATGAATCGAATTGTCTGCGTCATTTAAACATCAAAATTCATATAAATGGCTGCTTGGCGTCACTTTTATTGTTTCACAAATCGCTGAGTCGTAGTTTTCTCACCATCATTCACACTTAAAAAATATACCCCTGTGGAGTAGTTGGATATATCTAAGGATATATTTTCAGCAAAAATATTTTTTTGACGATATATGATTTTACCCATGCTATTTATAATAAGAACTTCAACGTTGTTTGTTTCATACTCGAATTGTATTTGGATTTCTTTTTTTACAGGATTGGGGAAGATGGAAAAAATACGGTTTTCATTTTCACTGTTTATGATTGGAACAGTACAGGCAGCTTCTACTTCTATCTTGGAGTTGCAGCCGGGCGCATTATCATTGATTTGTGCCGTATTGCCATCTGCCAGATAATTGCAAAGGCTTTCTACTTCACAAATGGAAAGGCTTGGATTATTGCGTACCCGGAAATTGGTGAATGAAATGAAGTTGGTAATATTGTCAATACCTGTCAGGCTGGTCAGGACATCATTATTTTCAATCCATATTACACCGCCGGCAGAGCTAAGATTTTCCAGTCCGGTCAGATTGACTAAAGCTTGATTACCAGTTATTCTAAAGTAATTTCCAATTGAAGCAAGATTGTCTAATCCATTTAAATTGATTAAAGCATCATTATCTTCTATAAAAAGTCCTTTTCCTATTGAGCTAAGATTTTCCAGTCCGTTTAAATTGGTCAGTATGGGATTATCGGAAATAGTGAGGTTTTCTGGAATGGAACTCAAGTCTAAGCCAGCCAGACTAGTTAAGTTGAAACCATATTCAATCCAAATATTGCCTCCAATGGAATCCAGATTTTCCAAACCATTTAAATTAGTCAGGAGGTTATTGCTATTGATGCGTAAACCGCCGGTAGTCGTAAGATTTGCCAATGCAGATAGATCGAGGAGTGCATCATTATTGTCAATCCTCAATTCGTTTTCAACTAAAGTGAGGTTTTCTAAGCCGGAAAAACTTGTTAATGCAGGATTATCTTCAATGATGAATTCATCTCCAACAGAAGTCAGGCTCTCTAATGCGAATATATTGGCAAGGGATACATTATCCCAAATATGCAATGTGCCGCCAACAGAAGCAAGATTCTCCAAGCCCGCCAGAACGATTAGCACATCATTTGAATAAATATTAACATAACCCGCAATAGAGTTAAGGCTTGCCAAACCTGCCAGATCAGTCAGCGTAGCATTATTGAAAATTCTCAGTTCAGCACCTACTGTAGTTATATTATTTAAGCCCATCAAATTATCCAAGGCAGCATTATTTTGAATAGACAAGCCATTGCCAATTGAAGTAAGTTGGCTCAGCGAGCTGAGGTCTGTGATGCTGGAAGATGGATTTGAAGCGATGGTTAGTTTTGCAGGAAGTTCTGTGCAGTTGGGATAATTGAGGGTGAAATTATCGACTTCCTGTTGCGTAGCAAAAGTGACATTGCCGTAAGGGCATTGAGCTGTTATGTTGTTGGAAAACCAAAAGATCAAAAGGGTAGAAAGAAGTATGTTTTTCAAATATGCCATATTTTTAAATTTTGCGATGATAAGATAAAAGCTAATTTCAAAGTAACAGTTTGGTCGATAGTCGATGGTCGATAGTCCATGTCTGTCTTGTCACGAAATAGGCTTGACCTAAACTGTTGCAGTTTAAATTATTTTCAAAAGTAAACAAAAAAGATAGGAGAATAGCATTAATTCAACAGTACGGAATTTGTATGCTGTAAGACATTATCTTTCATTATTTTGAAATAATTATGTCCTACTGTTGCGTTTTTACGTAGATTAACGTCAAAAGACTTTATCTGAAAACATATTACAAATGAATTTTTTATCTAATTTTGGAAATACTTATCCATTAAATTGGAAGGTAAATTTATACTTCTTTTTATTTTTGTTTAGCTCATTATCTATGAATGCAAACGATACTTACACTTATGCCACTGTTGATGAACATCGCAGTCATCAAAAAACGCTGACTGTAGAAGGTGGCAATATAGCTTACCTGGACATGGGAAGTGGAGAACCGATTTTACTGCTTCATGGCTTGCCGACTTCCTCTTGGTTGTATCGACACATGATCGATGATTTGCTCAAGAGGGGATATCGGGTTATTGCGCCTGATATGCTGGGCTATGGAGCAAGCAGCAAACCGCAGGATTACGATCAATATGCAGCAGATAAGCAGGCAGATCGCTTGATAAGTTTGATGAATCATTTGGATATTGCAGAATGGACACACGTCATGCACGATGCAGGTGGATTGTGGACTTGGGAAATGATGAGAAAAGCGTCTAGTCGGGTAAAAAGACTCGTCATTTTGGATACGATTGCTTATGAAGAAGGCTTTAAGCCGCCGATGAAATTTAAACGAAAAGGAAAATTCGGTAAATTTCTTATTAGCTTATACGATAGGAAACTGATTGGAAAAATGATTATCAACAGTACCTTAAAATCAGGTACAAATAAACACAAATTTTCAAAAGAAGATAAGCGAGGCTACTGGCTGCCGATGCAGGAAGGTTGTAATAAAGCGATTTTTCAATTTTTCAGCAGCTATGATAAAACAAAGGAAATACTCAATCAGGCACATCAAATGTTTGAGACACTGGATATTCCCGTTACTGTTATTTGGGGCAAGCACGATAAGTTTTTATTGGGCGATAAGCAGATTCCTTTATTGCAAAAAGCATTAAAAATTGCGGATGAAGATGTGCATATACTAGAGGATGCCGGGCATTTTATTCAGGAAGAAGAACCTAAGAAAATTGTGGACTTGATTTGTGGATTTATGGAAAGAGGGTAAGAATAACGAATATCGAACAGAGGAATTTCGAATATCGAAGGGCTAAATGATGAGTGGAGAATTGTCATTTTTCAAAACTTTCCTGAAGCCAGATCAATACCTTATTCCAGACTTGATTAAGCGAGGCATTGACGGTAACCTGTTTATCTATAATCTGATTACTCATTTCAGAAGTTTCGTATTGAGCGAATGTCGTGTTGAGTGAAAATACGAAACAACACAAACAGAGTATATGCTCAAGCGATAGGTAAATATGAGTTTGTTTTTTGAATTTGAGTTTGTTTTTGAATTTGAAATCAGCTATTTCCTTTTCTATAATCTGCTAGAAATTTTTCTAGTCCAATGTCTGTCAATGGATGATTAAGTAAGCCTAGAATAGCTTTGAGTGGAGCAGTTACGACATCTGCGCCCAGTTCGGCACAACTTACAATATGTAAAGGACTGCGGATAGAAGCGGCAAGAATTTCGGTTTGATAACCGTAGTTGGCGTATATTTCTACCATCTGCGCAATCAATCCTACACCATCCCAGGTAATATCATCAATACGACCGATAAATGGAGAGACATAAGTCGCGCCTGCCTTAGCTGCAAGAATCGCCTGCCCTGCTGAAAAGACCAAAGTACAATTGGTACGAATGCCATTATCAGAAAAATGCTTGAGGGCTTTTACGCCGTCTTTTATCATGGGAACTTTCACCACAATATTTTCATGCAAAGCTGCCAGGTGTTCACCTTCTTTTACAATGCCTGCAAAATCAGTTGAGATAACTTCAGCACTTACATCGCCGTCCACAATTTCACAAATATCAACATAACGTTTCAGGATATTATTTTGTCCGGTGACGCCATCTTTTGCCATCAGCGATGGATTTGTGGTCACGCCATCAAGAATCCCAAGTGCATTGGCTTCTTTGATTTCATCTAGGTTTGCAGTATCTATAAAAAATTTCATATCTGAACAGTTTGTAAATATTAAGTCTTAAGTAGTTGAAAATGAGGAGCTAAAAAAGAAAATGCAGGACCCATACCAGCTGCTACAACCTCCTGCCCTTGCTTACTTTCGTACCTGGGGGATTAAGAGGGAGCTAACCGTACAAGCCCTGCGGGTGCAAAAGTACAAACTTTTATGAAAAATGAAAGGAATGAGTGAAAAAAGTTAATGATATAACCTAAATTCATGAATTCAGGTTACATCATTATCCAATAGATTCAATCCTCATCTTCCCACTTCATGGCCCGTTTCACGGCTTTCTGCCAGCCTTTGTATAATTGCTCCCGCCGTTCTGTTTTCATATCTGGTGGAAAAGTTTCATCTAGTTGCCAGCTTTTGCTAATATCAGATTTTTGCCAAAAACCAACCGCTAATCCAGCAAGATAAGCTGCGCCGAGCGCAGTCGTTTCAATAATTTTCGGACGCTCGACTGGTACATCCAACATATCCGCCTGAAATTTCATCAGCAAATCATTTGCGGAAGCTCCTCCGTCCACACGCAATGATTTTAGCGAAATACCAGAATCGGTTTCCATTGCGTCTAGTACATCGCGGGTCTGGTAAGCCAGTGATTCGAGGGTAGCTCGTATGAGGTGGGCTTTTCCTGTGCCGCGTGTCAGTCCGAAAATAGCTCCTCTTGCATACATATCCCAGTAAGGCGCACCTAGTCCGGCAAAGGCGGGTACGACATATACGCCATCCGTATCTTCCACCTTCATCGCAAAAAATTCAGAATCGGGAGAAGAATCAATCAGGCGTAAGCCATCGCGTAACCACTGTATCGCAGCCCCTGCGATAAAGACACTGCCTTCTAGCGCGTATTCCACTTTGCCATCTAGTCCCCAAGCAATGGTGGTGAGTAGTCCGGCTTTGGAGGTGACGGGTGTTGTCCCCGTATTCATCAACATAAAACAGCCTGTGCCGTAGGTGTTTTTTGCCATGCCTGGCTCATGACAAGCCTGCCCAAACAAAGCGGCTTGCTGGTCGCCTGCAATCCCTGAGATTGGAATGGCTGCGCCCAATAAATTGGTTTCTGTGTGTCCATATACCTCGCTGGATGGGCGTACTTCTGGCAGCATCGACTTGGGAATGTCCAGCTCGCCGAGCATTTTTTCATCCCATTGCAGCGATTTGATATTGTATAATAAAGTACGCGAAGCGTTGCTGTAATCTGTGATATGCACCTTGCCGCCAGTTAGTTTCCAGACCAGCCAGGTATCAATTGTGCCAAATAGCAAGTCTCCTTTTTTTGCTTTCTCTTTTACTCCGTCAATATTTTCCAGCATCCAATGAACCTTTGTACCAGAAAAGTAAGCGTCAATGACGAGTCCAGTATTCTGTCGGACATAATCTTCCAGTCCTTTCGCTTTTAGTCCATCACAAATTCCTGCTGTGCGCCTATCCTGCCACACGATGGCATTATGTACAGGGTCGCCTGTGTTTTTATCCCAGACGACGGTGGTTTCTCTTTGGTTGGTGATGCCGACAGCAGCAATGTCAGTAGGGGAGATGTTGTTGTTTTTCAACACATTTTGCGCTACAGTGAGTTGGGTGTTCCAAATCTCCATTGCATCATGTTCTACCCAGGCACTTTGTGGGTAAATTTGTGTGAACTCTTGTTGTTCAGTGGCGAGAATATTTCCTTTTTTATCGAAGATAATGGCGCGTGAACTGGTGGTACCTTGGTCTAAAGCTAAGATGTATTGCATTATTGAGTAATTAAGTTGATAGACTGTACTGACGACTTTAGCCGTCAAGTGATTTTCATGCGACGGCTAAAGTCGTCGGTACGATTGAGTGTATTGAATAATTATGTTGATTCGTAATTGAATAATTCGTCATTAAAGGATTCTCAAATATAGGGAAAAATATTACATCAACTATATAGCGGTGAGATTGTGGATATATTTTGTAATTTTATGAAAGAAAAGGTAGTGGTCCCACTAGTTACCAATCAATTACTCAATCAACCAATCACCAACCAATTATGAAACACATACTTTTAACAGGACTCTTGTTCTGCATCAGCATCACCGCCTGCAAAGACCGCACAATGCCTGGCAGCTCAGGCAATGACAGCGAAGAAGTCAAAGCAGCCACGGCAAAAGCCAATGCTTTTTTCGATAAAATTTATGAAGAATCGCTTGATTTTTCTCCAATGGCACAATCTTATCTTGGTAGAAAAAAAGACAGTGATAAATGGGATGACCTTAGTGAAACTCATTTTGAAAAAGTACAAGAATTCAATAAGGATGTGCTGAATCGCCTGGAAAAAGAAGTCGATTATAATGCGCTAAATGATGAAGCAAAACTAAGTTATAAGCTCTTCAAAAAAGGCTATGAAAACGAGATGGAAGATTATCAATACCGTTATAATGACTATCCGGTTAATCAGATGTTTGGTTTGCATTCGGAAGTGCCTTCTTTCCTGATTAGTATTCATAAAATTGATACAGAGGCAGATGCTAAAGCCTACCTTGCTCGACTCAATGGAGTGCCTGCCATGTTTGAGCAACTCAAAACCGGACTTGGAAAGCGGGCGGATAATGGCGTCATCCCACCTAAGTTTGTTTTTGGGCGGGTACTGGATGATTGTAAAAATATTATTTCCGGATTTCCATTGGAAAAAACAGAAACCAATAATGCCATTTATGCCGATTTTGAAAAGAAAATCAAGGCACTGGAGGATATCGACGATGAAGTGAAAAAAGACCTGATTGGACAATGTGCAACTGCATTAGAAAAACAAGTCAAACCAGCCTATAAAGGCTTGATTGGCTACCTGAGCGGGTTACAGAAAAAAGCGACCAAAGACGATGGCGTATGGAAATTTAAGAATGGAACGGACTATTTTAAAATGCGCCTAAATCGCATCACCACCACCGACCTGACTTCTGATGAAATTCACCAACTCGGACTCGATGAAGTCAAGCGGATTCATGGTGAAATGGAGACGATTATGAAAAAGACGGGCTTCAAAGGTTCTTTGCAGGATTTCTTCAAATTCATGCGAGAAGATCAGCAGTTTTATTATTCCAATGATGAAAAAGGCAAGGCTGCTTATATGAAAAAAGCCACTGCAGTCATTGATGAAATGAAGACGCGCCTGGATGAATTGTTCATCACCAAGCCCAAAGCGGATATGGTGGTAAAAGCCGTTGAAAAATACCGTGAAAAATCGGCTGGAAAAGCTTTTTATAATTCGCCTGCGGAAGATGGTTCGCGTCCGGGGACATACTATGCGAACACCTATAATATGGAGGACATGCCCAAGTATCAGATGGAAGCACTGGCTTATCACGAAGGTATTCCTGGGCACCACATGCAGTTGTCGATTGCACAGGAAAAAGAGGGCTTGCCGATGTTCCGACGCTTTGGAAGCCACTATACCGCTTATGTGGAAGGTTGGGCATTATACACCGAGTATCTGCCAAAAGAAATTGGTTTTTATGAAGATCCTTATTCGGATTTTGGTCGATTAGCAATGGAGTTGTGGAGAGCCTGTCGACTGGTCGTCGATACGGGAATCCACTCTAAGAAATGGACACGCGAAGAGGGTATCAAATACTATTCAAGCAATACGCCGAACTCTATGGGAGATGTGATAAAAATGGTAGAACGCCACATCGTGATGCCTGGACAAGCCACAGCGTATAAGGTCGGTATGATTAAAATCCTGGAACTGCGGGAAATGGCGAAGGAAAAATTAGGCGATAAATTTGACATCCGTGATTTTCACGAAGTGGTATTGACCAATGGGGCATTGCCTTTGGATGTTTTGGAAGATTTGGTCGGGGATTATATTGCTTCGAAAAGCTAGAAAAATAAAAAAGCGTGGAGAGAAATTTCCACGCTTTTTGATTGAAATTAAAAGTAAAAAGATGTTCCAAATCTTAATTGATTGGTCTTGAATATAATAAACTTGTTAGAAATTAAAGTTTCAAAATACTGCGTTTGCTGTTTTGGCATATTTTGGTAGGAAACGAAAAAATTAAAGTGCTGACCAAAAGAACTGTGTAATTGTAAATCGTATCCTGCGCCTAACTTGGCTAAACCGATAGAATTGGTACTAAATTTCGGACCTGTTATTTCTGAGTTCAAACCTACATTGAAATTAAACCCAACTGCTGCTGACAATTTAAAAAACTTTGAATTGCCGTAAAGCTGAGTCTTGAATAAAGGAGCGAAAATGTTATCAATTTATTCCTTCTATTTTGAATAAGACTAAGAAATCACTTGAGACATCTCCACTAAGAAATCAGAAATATTATTATCATTCTTATCTATTGGAAGAAATGGAATATTACTTAAGTACATTAATGCGAAATCGATCTGTCAAAAACAATACTCAATCACTTTTAGATAAGATACATTACTATGTACTTATGATTTTGAGTCGGTATTACTCTGCTGCCATTAGTAGAGAAATTGCCCTTAAAATTAAATATAAATATCCCTTTCTGCCGACCATCAAGCAGAGCTTTGCTCAAAAAGATTTGGATTTACCTCCGGTATTGAAAATCTATTATCATAATTTTTCTCTTTTACAAGAACACGGCAATACCGAACATTACTATGAGATGAAAAATAGTTTTTTTGAAAATATAGAGCAATTCGATTATGTCGATCAAAGACGATTTATTAATTATATGCTTAATCACTGCACATTGTTTACTAAAAACAATATTGAAGAATTTGTTTATGAAAAACATATTTTACTCCGAAAAGGGCTAGAATTGAAAGTGTGGGAAATTGGAAGTTATTTCCCGCCACAGCTTTTTAGGTCATTAGAAGCAAAAGTGATTTCATTCACTATTTAAATGCCAAATTTTTACTCCTGAAAATTTATTATGAACGGGATAAACTAAGTATGGATAATATAGATACACATCCATTGAACGGTTTAGTCGAGTCTATCCGGCTACACTTAATAGAAAGCAGAAATACTAATCTTTCCCAAAAAAATAAAATGTCTTACAATAATTTCATCAAGATATTTAAGCGCATTTTGTCTCGCTATAAAACGAATGCATTTGGGAGTATATCTCAAAATACTACCGATAGTCTAATAGAAGATATCGAAAACACAAATCCTTTAATGGAAAGAGAATGGCTAAAACAAATCACATTGAACTTAAAGACAAGCTTAAACCAATAATTTATTTTAAGTTTCCTTTAAGTTATACTCAACTTTCTCCTCCAAAAACCGTTTTTAATAAGTGAAAGCCGTAAATTTGCATTGAAAATAATACATCATGACGATTCGTAATTTGTTAAAGTGGGGTAAAATATCAGCCATAGTGCTATTAATTCTCGTATTATCTAATATGAGTATGGATGCACAATGCTCTATGTGTAGAGCAGCTGTAGAAACAGGCGGGGAAGGCGATGGACTGAATAAAGGCATTCTGTATTTACTCCTGGCACCTTATACGGTGGCTATGGGACTGGCTTATGTGTGGTGGAAAAATAGACGGAGAATGGATAATGAAATTCAGAGTCAGGAACTAAAAGACTTATTGGACGATATTAATTAGATTTTTTCTATTGAAATGAGAAAGGGCAATATCGTTTTCAGCGGTCTTGCCCTTTTTTTATTTGGCAAAATTTGCGACAAACCACAAATTTTATACCGAAAACCAACCTTTTTCAAATTTTTGACGTCTATACTAATGGAATACAAAAGATAAATAACTGACATTCACAATGAGTAATATTTAAACAGGTGAAATTGGAGGCTAAACCAATAACACCTTATTAAAACAAAGGAAACATCAATACCATGACCTATTCAATTCAAGAACAGCAGGAAATTCAAGTACTCGAAGTCGATAACCTAATTAGTGAGTTTGACAACAGAGAAATTCTGCGAGAAGTCATTGAACTTATCGAAGATGGAGCAAATCGCTTTATCATCGACTTGGAAAAATTAGAATTCCTAAACAGTGCAGGATTAAACTTCCTTATCTCTGTACTGACCCGCTCGCGAAATGCCGGCGGCGACACGATTATTGCCAACGTAAGTGAAGAGGCATCCCGACTTTTAGTCATCACTAAGCTCAAACAGGTATTTACCACAGCTACTTCTGTAGCTTCTGCAAAAGAAATGTTTGCCAAGTTGGTATAGAAGTCCGCCATTATCCGTAATTTTAAGCTTTAAAACAGCATGGCTATTTTCATGCTGGTATTTTTACACATTTCGGATAAAAAATAATGGCAGTAGATGTGATTCTCGGACTCCAATGGGGAGACGAAGGAAAAGGCAAAATAGTGGATTACCTCGCAGGTAATTACGATATAGTCGCTCGTTTTCAGGGCGGTCCCAATGCAGGACATACCCTCAAATTTGACGGCAAAAAATTTGTTTTGCATATCATTCCATCAGGAGTCTTCCGTGAAGGAATCATGAACCTCATCGGCAATGGCGTTGTCATTGACCCTGTTATCCTCAAAAAAGAACTGGAAGGTCTGACGGTAGCAGGTGTTGATTATAAAAAATGCCTGCTCGTTGCCAAAAAAGCTCACCTGATATTACCTACACATCGTTTATTGGACAAAGCATCCGAAGTCGCTAAAGGTCAACAGAAAATTGGTTCTACACTTAAAGGTATCGGGCCGACTTATATGGATAAGACTGGGCGAAACGGTTTGCGGGTAGGGGATACCTTCACGCCATCTTTCCGTGAAAAATACGAGGCTTTACGCGATAAGCACCTGCAATTACTCAAGATTTATCCAGAGATTGAGTATGATTTGGAAAGCCTTGAAGCACAGTGGTTTGATAGCATTAAGACCTTACATGAACTTCCTGCCGTTAATGGAGAATATTATATCAATAAGGCATTGGATTGTGGTAAAAAGGTACTGGCAGAAGGTGCCCAAGGCTCCATGCTGGATATAGATTTTGGCACCTATCCTTATGTCACTTCGTCGAATACAATCACAGCAGGAGTTTGTACAGGTTTAGGTATTGCACCACAGAAAATAGGGGAGGTTATTGGTATTACAAAAGCTTATTGCACCCGTGTAGGAGGCGGACCATTTCCGACAGAACTCCTCAATGGAATGGGCGAAGAATTGCGTCGGGTCGGACAAGAATTTGGTGCGACGACTGGTCGGCCACGCCGCTGTGGTTGGATTGATTTGCCAGCCTTGGAATATACGATTATGCTGAATGGAGTAACTCAACTGGTCATCACCAAGATAGATGTGATGAATGACTTTGAGGAAGTTAAAGCAGCTACCCGTTATCGTTATGATGGAAAAGAACATGCACATCTGCCCTACGATTTGGGAAGCACAAAGGTTGAACCTATTTACGAAACCCATAATGGCTGGATGACTTCCTTAGAGCATGTGAATAGTTTTCATGATTTTCCTAAACCCATCAAAAGTTATCTTAAAACGCTAGAAATGTTTCTTAAAGTACCGATTACTATGGTGTCTGTGGGACCAGAGCGTCAACAATTGGTGTTGCGGGAGGTTAAAGTTGAGGCTTAGCGGATCAATTGTGGGATTATTAAAATAAGATAAAATATTCTTAGAAATAAGAATTGTCATTCAAATACTGACTGACATATTCCCCAATACCATCTTCTAAAGAGGAAAATGGATTGTCATACCCAATACCCATCAATTTCCCCATTTTCGCTTCCGTAAAATACTGATAAGTAGCCCGAATATCCACAGGCGTATCTATAAAACTGATATTGGGCGAAAGCCCCATTGCCAGAAAAGTATGGCTGGCTAAATCCAGAAAAGTACGTGCCTTTCCTGTACCGAGGTTATAAATGCCACTATGTTTTTGCTGCGCCATCAAAAATGCACAAACCTTCACCACATCTTTCACATAAATAAAATCACGCTGCTGGTGTCCATCCTGGATGCCCGATTTATGAGAACGAAACAACTTCATTTCCCCGGTCTTTTTTACCTGATGATAACAATGATAAATCACCGAAGCCATCCGTCCTTTGTGGTATTCATTCGGCCCGTAAACATTGAAAAATTTCAGTCCTGACCAAAAAGGTGGGGGAGTGCTTTGGGCTAAAGCCCATTTGTCGAAATCGTTTTTGGAATGTCCATAAGGGTTAAGCGGCTGGAGCTTTGGAGGGAGGTCATGCGCATCCGAATAGCCCAATGCACCATCCCCATAAGTAGCCGCACTAGAAGCATAGACGAGTGGGATTTGATGCTTTACGCAAATTTGCCAAACCGTTTTACTATAATCCAAATTCAGTCGATTAAACAAAGGAACATCCATCTCAGTCGTATCCGTCCTAGCACCAAGATGAAAAACAAAACGAATATCCTCAGCATTTTCCGCCAGCCAGGATTCAATAAACACAGTCCTATCCACCTGTACCCGAAATGATTTATTATCAAGATTCAAATTCTTATCTGCCCGACCAAAATTATCCACCAAAACAAGGTCGCTATGCCCCAGCTCATTCAAATGACGAACCAGACAACTTCCAATAAAGCCCGCAGCACCAGTAATTATTATCATATTGTTTTGATTGTGTTGTGGTGTTGATGTGTTGTAGTGTTGTAGTGTTGATGTGTTGTAGTGTTGATGTAACTCGCAACTCGCAACCCCGCAACTCGCAACCCGCAACCCGCAACCCGCAACTCGCCAACTCGCAACCCGCAACCCGCAACCCGCAACCCGCAACCCGCCAACTCGCAACTCGCCTAGCCCAAAACTACCCGAATCATTTTCATCAACAAAAAGAAGACCACCAAATAAATCCAAAGCCCATCCAGAAAATGCCAATACATCGTCAATAAACGAAGTTTAAGCCGCTTCTCTGGGTCAGAAAAATAAACCATCACACTTACCGGCTCCTTCATCCGTTTGAGAGCAGTCCGAATAAACAAAACCAAAAAGGGCAGACCACCAATAACGTGCAAAAAATGCAAACCTGAAATGATATACAAATAGCCCGTAGAAGGATTATCACTCGCCAACATCCCTTCCCGAGACATATACATCCATGCCGCAATTTGAGCCACCATAAACAACAGCGTCACCACCAGGGTATACATCAAAGAACGCGTATAAGCCTCCGTATCATCTGCCAGATAAGCCCGATTTGCCCGAACAATCAGCCAACTACTCAGCAGGAGCAAAACAGTATTAAACACAAAAATATAAGGCGGAATAATCGTCGCTATATCATGATTGATAATCTGATACAGGTAAGCAAAAGTCACCCCAAGAAACAACGCAGACATACTGCCCATCGACAAATACATCAAAATTTTGTACGGATGTACCTGAAATAATTGTTCCCTGTCTGCTGGTATATGTTCTTGCATAATCTATTGATTGGTGATTGGTTGATTAATGAATAGTGTGTTATTTACTGTACACCTATCTGGAAACAGCTATACTGCAAATCTGTTCAAAAAGAACCCTAAAAACCTTAGTGACCCTTTTCCAATGGCTATTGGGGTCAATGGTTCAAAAATACGCCCCGATGCGCCACCAATATACCAATATACCAGTTACCAATATACCAGTTACCAATCACCAGTTACCAATCACCAGTTACCAATCACCAGTTACCAATCACCAGTTACCAATCACCAATCACCAGTTACCAATCACCAATCACCAGTTACCAATCACCAGTTACCAATCACCAGTTACCAATCACCAGTTACCAATCACCAGTTACCAGTTACCAGTTACCAGTTACCAAATCACTCCACCAAAGCAATAGCCGCCATCACCCGCTCCATTTTTTTCTTCATAGCAGCCGGCGAGCCTTTATAATTATTAGCAATAATAGAAAAAGACAGCAACTTGCCCGACTTGCTCTTCACAAAACCCGTATAACTTCGTACACCTTCCATATAACCACTTTTTGCCCGTAAATTACCCGCTGCTTTTGTGCCTTTAAACATGTTTTGCAAAGCCCCACTTTCTGCCGCAACAGGTAAAGAAGCATAAAGGTCTTTAAAGATTGTTTTATCTTTTGCCACCTTCCGCATGATCGTTGCCAAATGTCGAGTAGAAATCGCATTTCTAGGAGACAAGCCACTACCATCCCGCATCACAAAACCACTCATATCCACGCCGCGAGTAGTCCAATAAGCTTTGATCGCTTCAAGTCCGGCTTCCGTCGTACCTTCTCCCGATTGCTTTTTGCCGATGCTTTTGAGCAGACTTTCGCAATATAGATTTACGCTTTTCATGTTGGCTCGCTGTACAATATCTTTTAAAGGCGGTGATTTTATGGTGTAAATGGTCTTCCGTTTCGAACTTGGATTTCTGGTAAGCTGTAGCTGGCGTTGCGTAGCTGTTTTGCCTTCATTATTGATGCCGTTTTTTTCTAGGGCTTTCGCCAAATGAAAAGCAGCAAACAAAGCCGGCTCAGGCAGAGAACCTTTAATCGTATAATCATTTTTGCCAATAGGCAAGGTACCACGTATATAACGCATATTCGTATAAGGCGCACCAAAAATATAAGCATTATCGCCCGATTTCGCGCCTGCAGAATTGAGCTCATTGGCAAATTCTATTCCTGGCACTTCTGGGCGAACACCTTTTACACTTGGTCCTTTACTTAGATTTGGCGAAAGCCCAAAATCAATATAATACAGATTCTCATGGATGTTCAGCCCATGCGTACCACCTGCATAATAATTGCCCATATCTTCCCAAATCCAGGTACGCCCAGTCGCAGCCGTTTCAAAATAAGTCGCATCACCAATCACATAACCATCAATACACTGAATGCCCGCTTTGCGTACAGCCTTGCTGAGTTGCTGCATCAAATCGTCAAAATCCGTCACACCTTCCATTTCTTGCGAACCAAGTGTCGGGTCGCCCTGCCCAGTAAAGTAAAGATTGCCTTGCAAAGTCCCATCCGCAGTAATTTTGCCATCGTATTCCAATTTGGTTTCATACCGAAAATCACTGCCCAATATACCGAGTGCAGTGGCAGTTGTTACAGCTTTGAGCGAGGAAGCGGTGATGAGTCCGAGATCTGCATTATGTTGTGCGATGACTTTATTGGCTTCGACATCTATGACACAAAACCCGAGTCCGGCGTGTTTGAGGTCAGCGTCTTTCGCTAGGGCGTCAATGGCGGTTTGAGGATTTGTTTGTGCAGTAATGAAATTGGTGGATAGGAGAATGAAGAGTAGTAAATTTGACCATTTTTTCCAGTTGTCCACCCCCTGCGCCCCCTCCAAAGGGGGACAAACATATCTCCCCCTTCGGAGGGGGACTAAGGGGGAGGATTGCTGAAAAAATTTGATAAACTTAGCCAGCCCTGAAAGGGCGAAATATGTAAACGTAGGGTGAAACCCTACGGGTAAACGCCTCACATTATGCAAAGCCCTGAAAGGGCGAAATATCTCTGAGATTTTACGGAGTCCCTTCAGGACTATTTGAAATTGTGCTGTCATATTGTATATAAATGTAGGAACATTCAACTTGAAATTCAAACACTATTTATAAATAAATTCCCTAAGCATTTTTCATCCTCCACCTTTTTATTGAACTTAGTGGCGTTATACAATTATTTAATTACGAATTACGACTGAGTTAATTTTGTACAACAACACGACAACACGACAACACAACAACACAACAACACGACAACACAACAACACAACAACACAATCCAATGACCATCAAATTTCCTGAAGGTTTCCTATGGGGAACCTCCACCGCTGCTGCCCAAATTGAAACCGCCTTCGACCACAACTGGAACGGCTTTAAATCCCGCGACGGCTATACTTTTTTGCGCACCAGCGACCATGAAAAACGTAGAAACGAAGACCTCGGTTATATCCGACAATTTGGTTCAGTGTATCGTTGTGGAGTGGATTGGTCGCGGCTGCAACGTGCGCCTATGGCAGACTTTGAAGCGGATGTTGTGGCGGAATACCAAGACTGGTTTAGGAAACTGAATGAGGCTGGGATGAAAGTCATGTTTGTGATGCATCATTTTTGTAATCCGACCTGGTTTGAAAAAAATGGGACTTGGCTGAATGCAGATAATATCCCAGCATTTATGGATTATGCAAAGAAATGTATCGAGCATTTTGGCGAATATGCTTATATCTGGAATACCTTTAATGAGCCGGGTGTGTATGCGATGAATGGCTTTGTCACAGGCAATTTTCCACCACAACATAAAAGCTATTTCAAAGGCAATAAAGTACTGGATAATATGGGCAAAGCCCATGATGAATTATACGATATTTTAAAAGAAAAATACCCAGATAAGCAGGTCGGTATTTCCAAAAACACCTGTTATTTTTTCGGCACCAACTGGCTGGGCAAAAAAATGGCAAAGTTTGTCGATTGGTGGTTTATAGATAAAGTAGCGAGTCATTTTGAAAAAAATGATTTCTGGGGCATTAGTTATTATGCCTACATTCCTTTTACACCGATGCCGATTACCTTTATTGACACGCCTGATAAACTAAAAAAAATGGGTATTCCACATGATAAAATGTGGGGCTATTACCCGAAAGGGCTCAAAGAAATTTTGCTGCGTTTTCACAAGAAGTATAATAAGCCGATTATCATTACTGAAAATGGCGTATGCACGGAAGACGATGATTTTCGTCAACAAAGCATGAAAGATTATTTGTCTGCCTGCCACGAAGCTATGCAGGAAGGCGTAGACTTGCGTGGCTATATCCACTGGACAACGATGGATAATTTTGAATGGAATCTTGGACCAACTTACCGCTTCGGACTGGTGCGGGTCGATTTTGAAACCATGGAACGCACACTTACGGATGCTGGAAAATTTTATACAAAAATTACAAAAGAAAATAGTCTGGAAATTTAAAAAATGCCTAAGTTTATGGAATAAACGATGAATGATAAATGGTGAACGATGAATCACAAGTTAAGGCTTGAAAATATTTATCATTCATAGTTCATAGTTCATCATTCAATACGATTTTCATGCTGAAAAGATTTTTTATTTTTGTTTTTCTTAGCTTACTGATGAGTCAGGGATATGCCCAAAACGGGACACCGCAAAGAGCTGGAGCACGAGGCGCAGGAATGGGCGATGCTTCTGTTACCTTTCAGGACATCAATAGTGCATTTAGTAATCAGGCGGGACTGGCTTTTTTGGAAGGGCTGAGTTTTACCGTCTTTGCAGAACGTCGATTTTTGTTGGCTGAAATCAACTCTTTTTCCGCCGCTGCTGCTTATCCCACCAACTCTGGTACTTTTGGACTTGCCTTAAATTATTTTGGCTATACCAATTATAATGAACAAAAAATCGGTTTGTCTTATGCCCGAAAATTATTTGAAGGGGTAGGGATTGGTGCGCAGGTGGACTATCTGGGTACACGGATTCCTGAGTATGGAACGGCGAGCAGTGTTACTTTTGAATTGGGCGTGCAGGCAGCTTTATTGGATAAATTGATAGTCGGTGGACATGTTTTTAGCCCAGTTCGTGTGCAACTGACAGACAGCGACCGCGATGTGATTCCCACGCAGCTCAATGTAGGATTTTCGTATTTACCTTCGGATAAGGTACTGATTGCACTTGAAGTGGAAAAGGATATTGATTATAAAGCTTCTTTAAAAGGTGGTGTAGAATATAAAGTAGTGGATCAATTGTCTATTCGTGCAGGCATTGGTACAGAGCCGATTCAAAACAGTTTTGGTATTGGTGTTCATTTGCCGAATCTGGATATTGATTTCTCCACCATGTATCATTACGAACTGGGCTTTACGCCTGGTATTTCGGTGAGTTATGGGATTAAGAAAATGGATGCTTCAACTGCAAAAGAATAGATTATGCAGAGCAGGAGAATATCGAATATCGAACAGAAGAATATTGAATGTCGAAGTAAGCACGTAGGTATTTCGCAAAGCGAAATACGTCCCCTCTTGAGAGGGGAACAGAGGGGGGTGTTGGCTGGAACACTTAGAGAAATTGGCTTACTGATTTTAATCCTATTACTTTCAAGCTTCGCTACCGCACAGGAAACAGATGACCTTTCAACAGCCACCCGAGAATATATTGAAAACGTAGTTGCAGATACAGACGAGGAATTTGACTACGATGAAGTCTATACTTTATTACAAACCTATCGCCAAAAACCGATGGATTTGAATGAGGTGACTGATGTGGAATTGTCGGAACTTCGATTGTTGACCAGTATACAGATTTCTTCTTTTTTGAATTATAGAAATGACTTGGGAGATTTGATTGATATTCGAGAATTGCAATCTGTTCCCAATTTTGATATAGAAACCATCAGTCGTA
The DNA here is from genome assembly GCA_937951615.1 of uncultured Saprospiraceae bacterium. Taxonomy (GTDB): domain Bacteria; phylum Bacteroidota; class Bacteroidia; order Chitinophagales; family Saprospiraceae; genus JAHDEO01. The sequence goes on from CALFBH010000079.1 coordinate 62,546, forward strand.
TTTTGCCTTATGTTGGGGTGAAAAAAGACCGGGAAACCTTCAATGTTCCTTTGGGCGCGATGTTATACAAAGGCAGTAACGAACTTTATATCCGTTATCAGCGCAGACTGGAATTGTCGCGTGGGCTGAGTCCGCCGACGGCAGAAGATACGAGTCGTTATCTGGGCAATCCGGGACGCATTTATGCCCGTTTTCGACATCAGTATGAGAATCGACACAGTTGGGGTATCACAATGGAAAAAGATCCTGGCGAAGAATTTTTTACAGGCTCCAATAAACAGGGGTTCGACTTCTATTCAGCGCATCTATATTTTCGGAATCTGAGCAAAACAGTCAAGAGCGTTGCCTTGGGCGACTATTATGTCAATCTTGGTCAGGGGCTGGTGATGTCGAGTGGTTTTGGATCTGGCAAAAGCTCTTATATTGCGAGTATCCGGAGAGGCGGGCGGAAAATTATTCCTTATACTTCCGTCAATGAGGCGGTTTATTTTCGAGGTGCAGCGGGAACATTTGGGCTGGGAAACAACCTGTTTGTAACGGCTTTTGGTTCTTACCGAAATCGCGATGCCAATGTTATTTTGATGGATACGCTGGACATAGAAGATGTCAATACTTTTTCTTCTTTACAGGAAAGTGGTTTGCATCGCAGGGCGAATGAAATAGAAGATGAAAATGCCATCACGCAAATCAATGGAGGCGGAAGTCTGCAATATAAAACCCGTCGTTTTCAGTTGGGATTGAATGGGGTTTACACCAAATTTGATGCAATGTTTGACCGTAATAAGCAGGTGTATAGCCAGTTTCAATTTAGCGGTGACCAGTCTATCAATGCGAGTATGGATTATGGTTTATTGCTGCGCAATATCAATTTTTTCGGCGAATTTGCAATCAGTCAGTCTGGTGGCGATACCAGTTTGGTCAATGGTGGCAGAACTGGATTTGCTATGCTTAATGGCATGTTGATTGGTTTGGACAAGACGGTTGATTTGGCGATTTTACATCGTTCTTATCAAAAAGAATACAACTCCTTTTATGGCAACCCATTTGGCGAAACCTCGCAGGGGAATAATGAAAATGGCTTGTATATCGGCTTGAGTGTGAAGCCCAATTACAACTGGGCTTTCAGTGCTTATATGGATACTTGGCGACATCCTTGGTTGCGTTTTCAGGCGGATGGACCTTCCACTGGCTATGATTATTTGTTGAAAGTTAATTATCGCGTCAAGCGAAAAATGGAGGCTTATGTGCGTTTTCGGCATGAATCTAAACAAAGAAACGCACCCAATAATGAAACAGCTATCAATTATTTAATCGATCAGCGTCGCTCAGATATTCGGCTGCATGTTGCCAATAAAGTCAGCAAATTTCTAGAACTGCGAAACCGAGTGGATTTGATGTTTTTTAATAATCAGATAGAACCTGTGTCAAGAGGTTTTATGGTCTACCAGGATGTGATTTTTAAGCCCATGGCTCCCTGGTCTTTTACTACACGATTTGCTATTTTTGAGACAGATGATTATGATTCGCGGACTTATGCTTATGAAAATGACCTGCTAGGGTCAGCCTTTGTGCCGGCTTATGCGTATAAAGGAACACGGTTTTATTTTAATTTGCGCTATAAAGGCATCCGCAACATGACACTGGAAGCTCGTTTTGCACAAACCTACCTCCGGGACTTCGATGTTTTTGGAAGTGGACTGGAAGAAATTGAAGGACATACCCGCACGGAAGTGAAGGTGCAGATGAAGTATAAATTTTAAGTAAAAAGAAGCGAGAAGCGGGAGGCGAGACTGTATAGTGTTGATAATCAGTATTTAAGCAGTTTTGGTTAATTTTTTAAAGAAAAAAATAAAACACTGATTATGAACTGTTTAGCGTCTCGCTTCCCGCCTCTGGCTTCTCGCGTCCAAAGTCTAGTAAAACATTTACTGAAAAATGGGGTTTCTAATAGATAATTTCACAATACGCATATTTACAAGATGAAAGAAAATCCGATAGATAAAGATAATATCACAGAAACCCCTGGCACACTGACCTACGCACATAATGTAGGCAGCGCACTGGTAAAACCTATAGACAAAGGGCGGGTCAAAGGAAGAGCGGTATCGGCGATGCACGAACAGACCAATACCCAACTCGCACAGATACAAAGACAAATGGAATTGCTGGCAGAACAAGCCCGGCAAATCAAGGAACGCATCGACATTTCAGAGAAAATTTACATGGCGGACATTGGTTTTGAACCCCTCATTGGACATACGTACCATCTCTACGACAAAGCAGACGAGACATTGGTACTCGCTATGGTCGGTCCGAACGAGTGGGGCAAAGAAGGACAGCCTTTCAATAATTTTCTAGCCACAGTGAAATTGCTATCAGATCATACCTGGCAAATTATTTATTAGTTTTTACCATTCCATAGAAAATCAGGTGAACAGCATCATGAAACCACTAACTCCGCTTAAACAATCGCTTAATAGCATTCATAATCACCGACCATAACAAGCCAAAGGCATTTACAGAATTACTTGCTTTGCGAGCGGGTACTTCGACTGCTCCTGTATCGCCGCTATCGCCAATGTTTCGTCTTGCGGGTACTTCTACTGCACTCAGGTCATCATCCCCGTCAATCCGTCTTGCGGGAACTTCCACTGCTCTTGCGGGAACTTCTACTGCACGCGGATTTTCTTCATCGAGCTTTGCTTTGAAATTCTCAATAAACTGATTGGTCAGATGGTCGGTAACATCGACAATCAGGCGAGAACCAAATTGCGCCAGCATCCCAGTGACACTGATGACCATGCTAAAATTAACACTGGTCTTGTCATCGGCTTTGTCTTCAAGCTTGCCAGTCAGCTCCATATTGGCGCCGCCTTTGCCACGAGAGTCTGTGCCTTTGCCTTTGAGAAATAATTCATAATTATCGGCATCTTCTTTTTCAATGTTAATCTGTCCGTTATACTTTGCAGCTACTGGTCCGAATTTTAAACTAACCTTCCCTTTATAATTTTGATCATCTATCTTTTCTGTCAATTCTGCACCTGGTACACAGGATACAATTTTGGAAGGATCTTTTAAGTATTCCCAAACGACAGCAATCGGATGATCGACGTCAAATGATTTGTCTACTTTAGCTTTCATATATAATATTTGTGTGTGAAATTATTTTCGTACAAATTATAAACCTTTTATAGAAACAAGATGCAAAAATGCCGAAAAACTTTTACTTCCTATTAAAAAAGTAGAAATAATATTTTTTTATTGCGAAAAGATTTAATAAATCAAAATATCATATTAATTTAAGGCTTTATTTTGATAGAATATATCTACGTAGCGTTTGTTTGCGAAATTCCTTTTCACCATTTAAAATAAAATACTATGAAAATTCCTGTCACCATTACGGTAAATGGAAAAAAACACGAAACCGAAGTGGAGCCCCGGACATTACTGGTACATTTCCTTAGAGAAAACCTGGCAATGACCGGTACCCACGTTGGTTGTGATACGAGTAGTTGTGGAGCCTGTACGGTCTTATTGGACGGCAAGGCACTCAAGTCCTGCACCATGCTGGCCATTCAGGCTGATGGTCGGGAAGTGACCACAATTGAAGGTATGGCACAGGATGACAAATTGCATCCGATACAGCAAGGTTTTCATGAAAAACATGGCTTACAATGCGGTTTCTGCACGCCTGGTATGGTCATGACTGCCGCCGATTTATTGGCGAATAATCCCAAGCCTTCCGAAACTGAAATTCGACATGCGCTAGAAGGCAATTTCTGCCGCTGCACCGGATACCATAATATTGTAGAATCGATTCAACACGCGGCTCATGCTATGAACGGCTAATATAAAGTATTTCGGTCGATAGTCGATAGTCGATAGTCCATGGTCGATAGAAAATACTATTAATGAACTTCATTTTGCTTTGCAAAATACGTAAAAAACTGGATAAAGTTGTCTGAAATTATTCCATAGCCATCGACCATCGACTGCGGACTATGGACAAATCGTTCAACTTAATCTTTCCCGATAAAATCGGGATAAACTTAAAACAATCATGACTTTTATAGGAAAATCAGTAAAGCGTGTCGAAGACAAACGCTTTCTTACCGGGAAGGGCAGATACACCGACGATATAAAGCTGCCCGGAATGACTCATGCTGTAATCATAAGGAGTCCCCATGCCCATGCCCGGATATTGAATGTAAATACCTCAAAAGCCGAAGCATTGCCCGGCGTAGTTAAAATTTTTACTGGAAAAGACGTTGCAGAATTGAATGGCGTCCCTTGTGGTTGGCAGGTCGATTTCAAAAATGGAGACACCATGAAAGAGCCGCCACACAAGCTGATGGTGGCCGATAAAACCCGTCATGTAGGCGATGCTGTGGCAATGATCATTGCAGAAACTTATGCCATTGCCAAAGACGCTGCTGATATGGTGGTGGTCGATTATGATGAAATGAAGGCGGCGATTAATATGCGGGAAGCCATCAAGCCTGGCGCACCACTTGTGCATGATGATGTACCGAATAACATCTGTTTTGACTGGGAATTGGGAAGCGATAAAGCTGAAGTGGATGCCGCAATGGCTGCTTCACATCATGTCACGACACTGGAATTTATCAATCAGCGGGTAATACCCAATGCAATTGAACCGCGTAGTGCGATTGGTCATTATGATACTGCGAATGACCGTTATACGCTTTATACCAGTTCGCAAAATCCGCACCTGATTCGTCTATTGCTTTGTGCTTTTGTATTGGGCTTGCCCGAACATAGAGTACGAGTGGTTTCGCCGGATGTAGGTGGAGGTTTTGGCAGCAAAATATTCCATTATACAGAAGAAGCACTAGTCGTCTGGGCGTCCAATCAAATCAAAAGACCGATTAAGTGGACGGCAGAACGGCGAGAAAGTTTTATGACAGATGCACATGGTCGCGATCACGTCACCAAAGCTGAAATGGGTTTTGATGCCGATGGCAAAATGACTGCGCTGCGGGTCAAAACACTGGCCAATATGGGTGCTTATTTGTCCACTTTTGCACCTTGTGTGCCGACTTGGCTGCATGGTACTTTATTGCAGGGTTTATACACCACACCTAAGGTACATGTAGATGTAACGGCGGTCTTTACGCACACAACGGCTGTAGATGCTTATCGAGGTGCAGGCAGACCAGAAGCGACTTATCTGCTGGAAAGGCTGATTGATACGGCTGCACTGGAAATGAAAATGGATCCGGCAGAATTGCGTTATAAAAATTTCATTCCTGCTTTTGACGGAGTGAAACAGGAAGGCTATACGACACAGGTCGCTTTGCAATACGACAGTGGAAATTACGAGCCTGTCTTGAAAAGAGCATTGGAAATGGTCGGTTATGCCGATTTCCGGAAAGAACAGGAACAGGCACGCAAAGACGGGCGTTTGCTCGGCATTGGATTTTCAACTTATGTGGAGGCTTGCGGTATTGCGCCTTCTGCGGTCGTTGGGGCACTGGGTGCGCGGGCTGGCTTGTTTGAGTCGGCGCATGTGCGGGTACAACCTACGGGCAAGGTGAGCGTATATACAGGCGCACATTCGCATGGTCAGGGACACGAAACCACTTTTGCACAAATCGTAGCCGATAAATTTGGGATACCATTAGAAGATGTGATTTTGGAACATGGTGATTCTGATTCGGTGGCTTTCGGAATGGGGACTTATGGTTCTCGGAGTCTGGCAGTCGGCGGGAGTGCTATTGTAAAAAGTATTGAAAAAGTTATTGAAAAAGGAACAAAAATAGCAGCACATCTACTAGAAGCTGCGGAAACAGATATTGAGTTTGCCGAAGGCAAATGGACAGTAAAAGGTTCAGATAAGTCAGTAGGTTTTGGCGATGTCTCGCTAACGGCTTATGTGCCACATAATTATCCGGAAGGCTTGGAGCCAGGCTTGGATTTTTCCAGCTTTTACGATCCGGCTAACTTTACGTATCCTTTCGGGGCACATATTGCTGTGGTCGAAATAGATAAGGAAACAGGCAAAGTAGATTTGAAACGCTTTGTCGCAGTGGACGATGTAGGAAATGTCATCAATCCAATGATTGTAGATGGACAAATACACGGCGGTGTTGCACAAGGCATTGGACAGGCATTATTTGAAGGGGCTATTTATGATGAAGACGGGCAACTGGTGAATGGAACATACATGGATTACACCATGCCACGCGCTGATGATTTACCGATGTTTGAAGTAGATCGTACCGTGACGCCTTGTCCGCATAATCCACTAGGCGTAAAAGGCGCAGGAGAAGCGGGCTGCATTGGCTCCACACCTGCTGTTGCGAATGCCGTTATGGATGCTTTATCGCCTTACGGAATTTTTGATTTAGAAATGCCATTGACACCAGAACGGGTGTGGACAGCTATGCAGAACAGCGACGCTGTGGTTTAATAGTTTAATTACGAATTACGAATGATTTAATTACGAATTGTAACTGATTACGAATCACCAGTTACGAATCACCAGTTACCAATCACCAATAACGAATCACTAAAAATGATACCAACACAAGTAGAATATCATCGTCCCAAAACTATAGCAGAAGCTTTGGAATTGCTACAGAAATTTGGGGAAGATGCAAAAATATTAGCAGGAGGACATAGTCTGATTCCTGCCATGAAACTTCGCCTTAGTACACCCGCTCAATTGATTGATATTGCCAACATTCCTGACTTAACAGGGATAGATGATGAAGGCGATCATATCGTTATCTGGGCAGGCGCGAAGCATGGAGAAATTGCGAGTTCTTATACCATCAAAGAACACCTGAACATGGTGGCGGAAGCTGCTGGAATGATCGGGGATGTTCAGGTACGGAATTTTGGGACAATCGGTGGCAGCCTCGCTCATGCCGATCCCGCAGCCGACTGGCCCGCAGTGATGATTGCAGCAGATGCGACTTTTGTCATCGCCAGTACAAGCGGCGAACGCAAAGTTGCCGCAGCCGATTTTTTCCAAGGTTTATTCATGACCGATTTGAATGAAGGAGAAATTCTGACTCAAATTCATATTCCCAAGCCGCCTGCCGGCACAAAATCTACCTACGAAAAATTTGTCCAGCCTGCTTCGCGTTTTGCGATAGTCGGCTGTGCCGCAATGTCTGATCCCGATTGTAATGTCCGCGTTGCTTTCGCAGGCGTCTCTTCCAAGCCATTCCGCGATACAGGCATAGAGGAAGCCCTTGCAGGAGATATGACCGCTTCCAGTATTGAAGCAGCAGCCAATAAAGCCGCTGAAGGAGTCTCTGTGATGAGCGATCATTTTGCCAGTGAAAAATACCGTAGGCATATTGCGAAAGTGTATGCAAAACGGGCTTTGATGAAATTGGTTTAAATGTGTTGAAGTGTTGATGTGTTGTGGTGTTGATGTAGGAAATGTGTTGAGGTGTTGATGTGCGCATGTGTTGATGTAATTTGTTTTGCGAAGCAAAACACGACAACACGACAACACGACAACACGACAACACGACAACACGACAACACGACAACACGACAACACGACAACACAAAAAGAGCCTATGCGGAAAGCTTTAAAAGAAATCGAGAATATGCTGACTGCTCAGGGATATATCTCTGAGCCATCCATTGTGATGTCCATACATTTAGCAAAAACCTTATCGCGTCCTTTGTTGGTAGAAGGACCGGCAGGAGTGGGGAAGACAGAGATTGCAAAAGTCATGGCAAAGGCATTGGATACGGATTTGATTCGTTTGCAATGTTATGAAGGACTGGATGCATCACAGGCATTATACGAGTGGAATTATCAGCGACAGTTATTATACTTGAAAATGGATGAGCAGGGGAGTGGTTCTCTTTCCGATAAGGAAGCCACGATATTCAGCGACCGTTTTTTATTGAAACGTCCTTTGCTCCAAGCCATTACCCACCACAAATCTCCCGTTTTGCTGATTGATGAAGTGGATCGAGCGGATGAAGAATTTGAAAGTTTTCTGCTGGAAGTATTGTCCGACTGGCAGATTTCTATTCCTGAAATTGGGACAATAAGTGCTACACATATTCCGCAAGTCGTGATAACAAGTAATCGGGTACGCGAACTATCGGAAGCCCTCCGCCGTCGATGTTTTTATTTATGGATAGATTATCCAACTTTTGATAAAGAGTTGCAGATTGTCCGTGCCAAAGTGCCGGATATTGATGCAAAACTAGGAGAGCAGATTTGCAAATTCATGGCTGCCGTCCGCCAAATGAAACTCGATAAAGTGCCCGGCGTTGCTGAGACACTGGACTGGGCCATGGCACTTTCTGCTCTCCATATTGATCAACTGGACAAAAAAATCGTGGAAGAAACACTAGGCATCGTCTTGAAAGACTGGCAGGATATTCGGCAGACACAGAATGCTTTGTCGGATTTGTTTGAGCAGGTTGGGGTGACTTCTAAATTGGCTTAATCAAAGTTGTGTTGAGGTGTTGGTGTGCGCATGTGTTGATGAAAATGTGTTGATGTGTTGATGTGCGCATGTGTTGATGCGAAGCAAAACACGACAACACGACAACACCACAACACATCATCAACACATCAACACCACAACACATCAACACCACAACACATCAACACATTTTCCACCATGATAACACGCCAAACTACACTTTCTGCTAACCTGGTTGCCTTTTGTCGTTTTTTGCGGGAGCGAAATTACGGAATTGGTGTACGAGAAGAAAGCGATGTCTTGCTGGCGATAGAACAATTAGCCCCTTATGACACGCCCGAACTGATGCAGCAATGCATGAAAAGTGTGCTGTGTCGCTCCCCACGAGATTTGCTGCAATTTGATGATTTGTATAAGCAATATTGGCGGGAACTGGATCGAGCGATCAATTCAAAAATAAAAGAAGAACCCGAAATTACCAAGTCTTCCTCGTCTGCTAAAAAGAAAGCACCTAGTATTCAGGCACTTAAAAACTGGTTGTATGGCAATAAGACGGAGGAGACCACTGAGGTCGCTACTTACAGTGCGGGTTCTGTGTTGTCCAAGCATGAATTGGCTGCTTTTAGTGAAGAAGAACTGCGGGAGATTTATCGCATTGTGAAGTTGATTGCGCAAGCCTTAGCCAATCGAAAAAGTCGTCGTTATACTTCCGTAAAACATGCAGCACAATTTGATATGCGCAGCACGCTGCGGCGGAATATGCGTCGAGGTGGGGAGATTTTACATCCTGCTTATCGCAAACGAAAAAAACAGGACGTCAGTGTGGTCTTGATTTGTGATGTGAGCAAGTCGATGGATTTGTACAGCCGTTTTCTGATTCGATTTTTATATGCTTTTCAAAATTCGTATAAAAAAATCAACAGCTTTGTCTTTAGTACCTCCTTATACGCGATAAAAAAAGACCTGCTGGATAAGTCGATAGACGATGCCCTGCAAAGACTGATGGATACGGTGCCGGACTGGTCGGGCGGGACGCGCATTGGTGCTTCGCTGGATACTTTTTGCACGCATTATGCGCATAAGATGCTGGTCGGCAATACCATCGTCGTCATCCTAAGTGATGGCTGGGATACGGGCGAGGCGGATGTCCTAGAACGCAGTATGCGCCACATCCACCGCAAAGCCACGCAGGTCGTCTGGCTCAATCCACTGGCAGGCAGCGCGGAGTGGACACCGGAAGTGCTGGGCATGAAAACAGCAATGCCTTATATTGATGTCTTCGCACCTGCTTTTGATGTGGAGAGCTTAAGGGCTGTGGTGGAGCGGCTGCGCGGGTAAAATCAAATTCAAATGGCAAATTCAAACTCAAAATGGGGTGTGGTGGGGTGTCTGGTTTTTATTGACTGGAAATGATATTGTTTTTTTTGTTTGGGTATTTTATGTATTTTTGTTTTTTAACTTCAATGGCGAGCTTGCGGTGTAAAAATCTTTTAGATAAAATTTTAGTAACAAAGTATATGTCTCAATATTGCCTGTGAATTTTGATTGTTCAGAAATTGAAGCATACTTTTTTTGCTAAATTTCAAACTGAATTATATAATTCTAAGAAAAAAGAAAATAATGTATATATTTCTAATTGGAGGAACACAATCAGTAGGAAAAAGTAATACAATATTTAGATTTACCAATCAAACTAAGAAATAAAGAAAATGAAGAAAAATCATAATGAAGAAGAGTATAAGGAAGAATTCTTTGAAAACGAGGAAGAAATTGGGTCTGAAGATGAAGAAGATATACGACAGGAATTTGATCATTTTAACCAAGCTGTTATTTGGGGTACAGACTGGACATCAGAAACTGTAAATTCTCAGTTGTTGAGAGGAAATATAGATTTATTTCCCAAATTTCAAAGGAGGGATGCTTGGTCAAATAGAGACAAAAGTAGATTTATTGAATCTATAATTCTTGGACTTCCTATTCCTCAAATAATTTTAGCAGAAAAAGTTAATGCGAGAGGTAAATACATAGTTATTGATGGTAAACAAAGACTTTTAACAATAAGGCGTTTTTTCTCAACTGGTGGAGATTTTAAACCTTTAAAATTATCTGGGTTAGAAGTTCTGACGGACCTTAATGGAAAAACATATAAGCAACTTAATGAAGATGCTGCATATTCAGATTTCATTAACCAAGTAGAAAATCAAAGTATTAGAACTGTTGTTATTAAAAACTGGAAGAATGAGTCTTTTCTATATACGGTATTTTTACGCCTTAATACTGGTTCAAAGAAACTAAGCCCACAAGAACTTAGACAGGCCTTACATCCTGGGCCGTTTATAGATTTTGCAGATGAATTTTCTGTAAAGAGTGAACAAATAAAAACAATGCTAAATTTGAAAATTCCCGATTATCGTATGAGAGATGTGGAGATTGTTATCAGGTACTTTTCGAATAAATATTTCATAAAAAGTTATGATGGAAATTTAAAAAAATATTTTGACCAAACAGTTCAAAATTTGAATTTAAAATGGGAGGAAGAAAAGGATGAAATAAAGGAACATGCAAGTCAATTAGAAGATGCAATATCATTTACTATTGAATTATTTGAAACAGCGAAACTTGCCTTTTCAAAGTGGAATGGAGATGCATTTCAAGGTAACTTTAATAGGGCTATTTTTGATATAATGGTTTATTACTTTAGCATAACAGACATTCGGGAAGAGATTGTTCAAAAAAATCTAGGAGAAACCCTAATAAACTCATTTAAAGAACTATGTGAAAATGATTCTGATTTTTTGACTTCATTTGAACATACAACAAAAAGTATGGTCAATACTGAAAAGAGATTTTCAACATGGGGGAATACATTAGCTAACCTTTTAGACACCGAGATTCCAGTTCCTTCAATTGTTGATGGATCATTTGAAATTAATATGGTGTAATATGGCTAACACAAGAAGACATAAAAATCTGTTATCACGAATAGCTTTCCTTGAATCAAATCTCCTTCCAGCTGTAAAACTCACAGGTAATTACACAAAAAAGGAATCTGATATGATAAGAGGATATTTATTGCTGTGTCATGCAGAAATAGAGTCTTTTTTTGAAGAAGTAGCAAAGAGTAAAGTACAAGATGCACTTAACCTATGGCGGACAACAAGAAGTAAAAGTCATTGTCTTTTAGCTGTTATGTCTTTTTGTACTGAAGAAATTAATTGGGATAGGGTTAAAGTTGAAGACAAGGAAAAATTTGACTTTCGAGTGAATAAAGTTGTGCAACATTACATTAATAAATTAAATTCAAATCATGGAATAAAATCAAAAAACATAAAGAACATTCTTTTGCCAATAGGAATTGAAGAATCTCAGCTTGACCCAGTTTGGATGAGTATAATGGATAACTTTGGTGGTCGTCGAGGTATAATTGCTCACTTAGGTGTTAGTGCGCAAACTCAAATTGATTTAGTAACTGAAAGAAATAACATAAATAATAATGTTTTACCAGAAATAGCGAATTTGGACATTCTAATAAAAGGACTAAAATAGTTATGTTTAATAAATAAGACTTCATACGGCTCGTAGAGCCGAGCACGAAGCCGACGAATTAGGCTTATAATCTAGCTTTAATGATTAAAATACAAACAAAAGAAAAGCACAAAACCTGTTTATATCTACAAAATTGATTAAATTGTAAGAAAGTTGAACCGTAATGACAAAACCTATAGATAAAAATTTAATAGCCAGGATCTTAGATTCTCCTAGAGCCCCAATTTTGCTTGAAGAAATTCAATCAAAGCTAGAAGAAGAAAAAAAGAGGAGAGCTAATTTTTATAACGATATAACAGAGCAAGAGAAGGCGGAGTTTATAAATGGTGAAATTATAATTCATTCTCCTGTGAAAAAATTCCATAATGAAATTAGCGGTAATTTATATAAAATCCTAGATACCTATGTGGTAGAACATGACTTAGGTTTTGTGGGGATTGAAAAGGTGTTAATTCAATTTACAAGAAATGATTATGAACCGGACATCTGTTATTTCAATAAAGAAAAAGCTCAAAAATTGAAAAAAGACCAGTCTTTATTTCCAGTGCCGGATTTAATCATAGAAATTTTATCGAAGGGGACAGAAAAAAGAGATAGAGGAATTAAATTTGAAGATTACGAGGCACATGGAGTTAGCGAGTACTGGATAATAGACCCGAAGAAAAAGACAGTGGAGCAATACAGGAATGTTAAAGAAAAATATGAATTAATACTCAAATCAGGTTCAGGAGAAATAAACTCCATAGTATTCAATAATTTTAGCCTCCCTATCAAAGCTATTTTTGATAACAAGCTGACCCACCAACTGGTAAAGAAAATTTTGCTAGGGTAAATCAAAACCTAAGCCCCCCCTGCATCCGCAAGGCATTCACCCGCCAAAGCACTGCCGCATCCTGCATAATACGTTCCGCCACAACAGCCACTTTTCTATTTTGATAAGCCTCTAAATCAGTGCCGAGCACCCAGTCATTAAAAGCGCCCATAGAAGGACCGCACCAGATTTGATCATCTAATTTTCGGATAGACACTTAAATAAGTTAGAAATTAAAAGTAAAAACTTTGCTATCTTTGGAAGATGAAAAGGAAAATAATTAATACGGTTTGACTGGGCGATGAAGAAATTGCTAATTAATAAAGCTTGATACGAATCGAAAAAGCAGCTATTTTTGTAAAAAACTAAATAGCCATAAAATGAACAAACAAAGAGAACGATATATCAATCCATTAACGGATTTTGGCTTCAAAAAGCTATTTGGAACAGAGCCAAACAAGATGCTGTTAATAGATTTCCTGAATCAAATACTTCCTGACAGAAAAATAAAGGATTTATCCTATTCATCTGGAGAGAAGCAGGGTTTAACTGAATTAGATAGAAAAGCAATTTTTGATTTGTATTGTATCGGTGATAAGGGAGAAAAATTTATTGTCGAAATGCAGAAAGCAAAACAAAATTATTTCAAAGACAGAAGTGTTTTTTATGCTTCCTTTCCAATACAGGAGCAAGGCAAAAAAAATAAATGGGATTACAAATTAGACCCTGTATATTCTGTAGGAATTTTAGATTTCATATTCGACGACCACAAAAATGAAAAGGAATTTTTACACATAGTAGAATTAAAAAATCAAAGATGTGAGGTATTCTATGATAAATTGAAATTTGTTTATCTCGAACTTCCGAAATTCAAAAAGAAAGAAGAAGAGTTGGAAACCCATTTTGATAAATGGATGTACGTTTTTACGCACCTTTCGCAATTACAGGACCGCCCTAAAAAATTACAGGAAAGAGTTTTTACTAAATTATTCGAAGCTGCCGAAATTGCTAAATTCACTCCAAAAGAAAGAGAAGCTTATGAGGAAAGCTTAAAATATTATCGAGACATTAAAAATGTAGTCGATACTTCAAGAGAAGAAGGACTTAAAGAAGGAATGGAGCGGGGAATGAAAAAAAGAAATATCGAAATAGCAAAAGAACTTAAAAAGAATAAAGTTTCTACTGAAATAATTATTCAGTCAACAGGACTTTCTGAAGAAGAAATCGAAAATCTTTAATGATAGCTAGTGCTCAAAACCCTACCCCCTGCATCCCAAGCGCATTCACCCGCCAAAGCACCGCTGCATCCTGCATAATACGTTCCGCCACAACAGCCACTTTTCTATTTTGATAAGCCTCTAAATCAGTGCCGAGTACCCAGTCATTAAAAGCACCCATAGAAGGACCGCACCAGATTTGATAATCTAATTTTCGGTCATCCGTACCTGCGTTGGCCCAGTTGGAGGACAGCCCGAGGTACCAGCGGAAGATGAGTGCCATTTTGCGTTTTGGATTTCCTTTGGCATGCTCAATTTGGGCAGGATCTCTTTGCTGGAAAAACTCAATACAGCCTTGCCAGACGGCTTCTAGCGACTGTCGGAAAACTTGCTTTTCCAGTTTAGCTCGCTCGTCTGCTGGAATGTCATCTATCGAATCGAATCGGAGGTAATAATCATATAGTTTCTTTGCACGAGGACCGAACATCGTTCCGCGTTTCAAGACCTGCAACTCCACGCCCATTTCAAACATATCGGAAGCAGGCGCCATCATCACATCTGTGGAAGCTACGGTTTGCAATAATTGACGAACAGACTCCGAAGTGCCGGCTTCTACGCAGGCTTGATTGACCGAACCAGTCACCACATAAGCTGCACCCATCGAAAAGGCGGCAAGCGCAGATTCTGGCGTAGAAATGCCACCTGCTGCACCGACTCGGACTTGCTTTTTAAATTGATATTCAGCCTGTATTTTATCGCGCAGACGAATGATGCTGGGCAACAAAGCCGTCAAAGCCCGATTATCGGTATGCCCGCCGGAATCTGCTTCACAAGTAATGTCATCTGCCATCGGCACTTGCTTGGCGAGTTCGGCTTGAAGTGGCGTTATGCTGCCTTTGGCTAAGAGAGATTGCAGGAAATTATCTGGTGCAGGTTTCAAAAATGGCGTGGCGACTTCGCTTCGGGAAATTTTTGCGATGACTTTATTTTTCGTTAAAATATTGCCTTCAGCATCCTGACTCAAGCCAGCTACGCGATACCAGACAATATTTTCAGACAAAGCCAAAAATGCAGAAGCTTCCACCACATGAACGCCTTTTTTCAAAAATAAATCCACCGCGCCAAACTCCAAAGCAGGTTCATTAGGGCTGTGGATTAAATTGAAAGCATAAGTTTGAGTGGGCAAATTAGCTTGAATGGTGTCAATGGCTTGTTCCACTCTTTTCGGTACAAGCCCTGCTGCCCCAAAACTCCCCAAAAAACCAGCTTTCCCAATGGCAATGACGAGTTCTTCGGAAGCAATTCCGTTGGCCATCGCGCCTGTTTTATAGCAATATTTCAAATTATAATCTGCCTTGAAACTGGCATCGCCCAATTGTTCTGGCCCCATCGGTGGCGTCATGGCCAAGACTTCTAGCCCTCGTCCTTCCGCGACCAATGCACCTCCATTCGCTACTCCAATCCGTCCTCTGAAATCTTTCATGACATAACAGGGCAAATCTGTCCGATTCAATTTTTCCTGAATCTCATGGGCTTCAAAAACGATGTCGCGGGGAGAGCCTTGCCAAAATAGTTTGGTGGTTGTTTTGTGTGTGGTGCTGGTTTGTTGCACGGTCTGGTTTTTTATGTTGAGTACTTTTTCCATGATTATTCTTTTTGTGTACATGTACTATAGAAGGTAATCTCGTTAGAGATTACGTCCCCTCTTGAGAGGGGAATCAAAGGGGTGTGTTAAAGCCCTGAAAGCCAAATTGAAAGTATGTTATTTGTCAATGTTCCAGCCAACACACCCCTCCGTTCCCCTCTCAAGAGGGGATGTATTTCGCAAAGCGAAATACCTTGTCAGTACGGTTGTTTTATAGTTTTTCAACTTGTTGAAAATAGCCCCTCTTTTCTCAAGAGAGGGGTTGGGGTGAGTTGAACTTTACTATTCAAGCCTCCTCAATACCAAGCGCCAAATCCGTCACCTGATAAATCCGCATCCCTTCATTCCATAAGAAAGCATCGCCGATAATGGCTAATACATCGCCTCGTTTTTCAATTGATTTAATATGAATTTCCAGGTGCATTTTTTCTACATGTCGGAAAATTTGACCTCGATACTTCCACTTGGTTTGATGATTGGGCAATTGGACAAATTTGGGTGAAACAAAGTTCTTGCCTAAGTCTTGCTGTAAGGCAAAAACCTGTAGCGCTTGCAGCATCGCCTCCACGCCTAACGAACCAGGCATCACAGGATCGGTATAAAAATGACAGGTGAAAAACCAATCATAAGGCTGCATAAATCGAGTCGCGTGGACATAGCCTTTTCCGTGCTCCCCACCATTTTTGACAATGCGCAAATTATCAATTAAATTCAATTGATCTTCTGCCAGTCGGTAATGCGGTTTGCCTGCGGGGGCTTTGTATAATTTCATTTTCCCGTAAAGGGAATCCAACTTGATTTGCATATAATCTTTGGGCTGCAAATTTTGGGCTTCATACCAACTCGGAATGTCTTTTCCATTGTCCAGTCCAACTTGTGAAGCCAATGCCTCACCAGGGAAAAATCCGAAAGAAGACTTTCCAGCATAAAAGACATGACCATCAACAGAACATTCAAAAGTGTAATTTTGAATGACTGTGCCACCTAGCGCGACGGATGATTTTAAGGTGGCTTTATTGCGAATGGTCTTGCCTCTGAAATCTGTCTCTGCGGGCAAATCAAACATTTCTCCATCGCCATCTAAATTCCTGAAATATAGATCCTTGTCGGGAAATTGTAACGTGCTGCCAAGGTATGCGCCCATCAATCCGCAAGGCTGTAAGGCAATTTCCATGAGGATGGAATAGGGTAGGGTCTGTGTCGAATTTTGCTCATAATACCAGACCTTTTCTGGCACATCATATTCGGCTATGCAGGTACTTGGTTTTGAAAAATCGCCCCGTGTTCCGTCAATACTCAGAATGCGGGAGATGACTTGCAGGTCTGTGTTGGGTTGGCGGGAAGACGTTCGACCTTCATAGATATCAAAGTCTTTTCCGAAGGCTTTGGACATATCGCCGAGGGCAAATTCTTCTATGGCTTTTTCATCGAGTAGGACATCTGTTCTTTGGCTTGGCGTGTTGTTGGCTTTAGCCACTTCTAAGTATCTTGGATTGTCTTTTTCGCGCAATTGAAGCCCCAAATTTTCAAAATGAACGGTGATAATATCATTGGAAATAATTTCCAAATCACCAATGACATAGGGATTAGGTGTTAAGCCAATTTCTTTGATTTCTAATTTATAAATCAGTTTTGTATCCTTTCCGGGAACGACTTGTTTGCGACAACGTACTTTTTGCGGCAGGTCGAAAATGGGTTGATAACGAGCGTCTTTGGTCAGTCGTTGCAAGCCGAGCATCAGCATGAAAAAGCGCAGTAAATTTCCACCGCCTTCCGCTTGAAGCGAGCCTGCTAAGACTTCGTCGTCTCTGAAATGACAAGGGAAAAACCAGTCTTCAGTAGATAAATCTTTCTCTGCCACGATATAGCCCAAGCCATAGGCACCGCCTTTCAAATCAACCGACACAATGCGGTCGAGCATTAATATTTTCTCAGGTGGAAGGCATAAAGACGGGTTGCGTCCATTAGCGAAGTAGGAAATATCATCAAAGCATTTTTCAGGCGCTCCATGAATCAAATGTTTCAGGTCTTCTTTTGAAAAACTTGTTTTCTCTGTATTTAAAAGTGGAACAAAATGCCTTTTAACTGCATGTTGTCGCGCTTCAATTTCTGATTTTTTATAAACGACTCCACTGCCTGTTTCTAACTCATCATCTTTGAAATATCCGGCACATCCGCCATCCATTTTTAGCACAAGTCGATCATGTACATAGCAACGATAACTGAAGAAAAAGAGCAAATTGTCGCCATTTCTGACAAATGAATTGATGGAAATATCGTAGCGCAAGGTCTGCCCTTCAAAAGGCAAATCATCCACAAAGGTCAAGGTGCAGTCGAGTAGGCGATACACCAAATCACCCTTAGCCTGAAAGTCAATGCCGAGGTAAGAAATGAGCAGCAAATCACATTGCCCAGACTCCACCGAAACCGCCCAGGGAATCTGTCGATCTGTCGTAAACCAGGCATCATGCGGGATGTCGTATTCGGTTTGCATTGTCGATGGCTCGAATTTTCCACGTTCCCCTTTCAAACCTGTCACGCGACTCACGAGCAGATAAGGTTCCATGGGCAACATCGTCCGGCGACGATAGCTGTCAATGATGGAATATTTTTCCCCAAATACTTTCGCAATAGAACCATAAGCAAACTCCCTTAAATCTTCCTGTGTGAAGAGGACATTTTTGCCGACAAGGTGTTCACCTGTGGCAAAATTGCTGATGGGAAGACCATTTTCTGCCAAGTGCTCTTGATGCGAAGGTGGACGGACTGGCTTTTTGTCCATTAGATTTTTCGGGCTTTTTGTATCGGTATAATTCATTTTTGTGCTATCTTTTTTTGTTGGTAAAAGGGCTGGTTTTTTCAATTCCAAAACAGCAAGGTCAGTGTTTTTATTGGTAGAATTGGCAAATATTGAGGCTGAACTTGTCGTTGAAATTTCGAATGCGAGTTCAGCGGTCAGGTGTTTAGGATTTCGAAGGGCAGCATATTTTTGGCGATTTTCAGTTGTTAGAATCGTATCGTAAATTCGCTTGCCACCAGGTCTTATTTTTTTATAAAAACTGCGTTTTTGAGGACTGCTTTCCTTTTCGGGAAATAAAATAGAAAGGTCTATATCAAGTCCATGACTTGTTAGTTGAGCCAGTAATTCTACTAAAGTGCGACCATCAGATTTACCCTTTTGATCGGCGGAAACGGCATGAAATTCTTGATGTTCTAAAATAGAATTGATCCAAGTCGTGCAGGTTGCGCCGGCTCCGACTTCGACGAAAAGTTTTACGCCTTTTTCATATAGTGTTTTTACGGTTTTGGGAAAATCAACGGTTTGGCAACAGACTTCGGCTGAGTTTTGAGCAATGCTTTGATTATTATAGTCTAAGGTATTTTGCGAAAGCGAAGAGAAAAACTCAAGATCAGGTTGTTGATTTAATTCAAAATTATGCATTTCAATTAATCCCTGCCATTCTGCCCTGCAAAATTCGTGGTGAATGATGTTTTGAAAAGGAATTTCTATCGTCTGGCAATTGAGTTGTGCTGCGATTTGATAACAGATCGTTCTATCGCCAGAAATGACGACTTCATTGTTTGTATTGATAAAAGTGAGGTAAACATTTGAGTGCGCAGCGACTAGTTTTTCTACTTCGACGCTTGAAGCCAAAAGCACCAATCCGACCCATTTATCTTTTGTCGCTGCGGAGGAAATATTCCAATGTTCGGCAAGCAAATCCAGATTTCCTGTAAAGCGATTTTTGAAAATTGGTGAATGTCTAAAAACTTGTGCATGTTCTGCATTCCAAACCTGATTGGCGTAAAACATGCTGCTACATTCACCCATGCTATAGCCTGCTGCAATATCCGGTTGTAGCCCAAAATAGTGGGTCAAAATATGCGTCCACATCTTCGAGAAAAAGACACCTGCGGACATCATCGTAATGGCATTTTCATAAATATCCGGATCAGCTTCCTGCCTGCTTTTCTTTTTAGGATATAAATAGTCAACAGCCATGAATTTTTCAAAATCCTTCTCGATGTCTCGAAAATCTTCCAGTAGCTGTGGGAATAATTGGAAGAGGTCTTTTCCTAATCCTGCATAAGCTGTTGCCGAGCCAGGATACATCAGCGCCAATTTGCCTTTTTTGCCCAGTGGATTGGGGGCGAAATAGCTGCCTTTTGGTGTTTTGATGGGCGAATTGGAGGAAATGGAATCGGCTAATTTTGTTTTAAAAAACCGGATTTCTCTGTTCAGGTCTTTTTTGGTTTTCCCAACTAAGACGAGAATCAAATTGCCTTGTGAATGCTTAGACGCCGAATAAAAATCAGCAGCTATTTCACGCAAAGGTTTCTTGGAAGTCAAAGCGATTTTCAGTTCTTCTAACTTTTGATGTAAAGCAGCTTCATTAGCTCCTTTCAAGACAAATAAGCTCGGTATGTTTTTTTGCAAAAAGCTGTTCTTTCGACTTGCTTTTGCTTGTTCAACTGGCTCGGACAATTTTACCTGAATGCCTTCCAAACCTTGCACGACTGCTTTTCTGCTATTTTGTTTTTCGTTTAAAATCCAGGGTCTTGATTCGTTTGGAAAATAACATGCTGCATCCAGAAGGACTGTTTTTGGGGCTTCCCAGTTTGGAATGCCAGGGATGAATTTATGATGGAGACAAAGCGCAGTTTTTATCAAACTCGCCATGCCCGAAGCTGCAGCGGTATGACCGATATTGGCTTCGATGCTGCCAAGAGCAGGATAGGAGCTGCACTTATTATTGGGCAGCTCATAAGGTATCCGTCCATCTGTTAATTCATGGAGCGCAACCTCTTCCAAATCTAAATGCGCTCCAATTTTGTCAATAATTGCATAAGGCTTATCATCTTCCTGTATATCTGTTGAACGTTTCAACACAACAGCTCCTGCACCTTCGCCAATCAGATAGCCTTCCTCATTTTTATTGAATCCAAAACTTGGTTTTTGCTTTGAATTGACGGGCTGTTTTTTGTTTTTAAACAACACTTGTTCAAGTCCGCCTGAAAAATCTACAGCACCAACGACTACAGCGTCTACTTCTCCTGCCGAGAGGAGATTTTGGGCAATTTCCAAAGCTTTAAAAGCTGAATGTTCACCTGCCGAAACGGTGAATGCAGGTCCTGAAAAATCCCATAAAGCAGCAATACGACTTGCCATAATATTGCCCACAAAACTGGTATGTTGACTGGGTGTCTGTTTGCCTTCGCGGTGATAGATGGCGTTTTTGCTGAGTTCGAGTAGGTCGTTTTTCAAAGCATCCTGATCAGCTTCATCAGAATTGCCACGTAGCGCATCCAGTTGCCAGGTCAAATCCCAGCGTGCGAGGTAATGATGAATGGTCGGCTCACTTTCCATGGCAATCAAAACGGCTACATTCTGCCCTTCTTTCAATCCTGCATCAATAATTGCTTGATCGGCTACTTTCAAAATCAAGGCTTGCTGAGGTTCGAGCGTTGCCGCTTCTGCAGGTTGGATTTTATACCTGAGTAGGTCGATTTCAAAGTCTTCGATATAGGCACCTCTAGGAGCTACACCATTTTCAAAGCCAAAAGACTTTAAGAGCTTTTTATTTTGGTCGAGTCCTTTCCAACGCTCTTTTGGTAGCTCCCTGAAATGCTGTTTTTTGTCGTAAATCGTTAAGTAAAAATCATCGAGGTTACTGCAATTTCCAAAATGAGCATCCATGCCGATGATGCCCATTGGAGCTAATTCTACTTTTTTATGTACAACTGATGCTGCTTGATTTTTTACATAATTTTGAACCACCATGTGGGCATTCGTTCCACCAAAACCGAAAGAGTTGATGGCAGCTTGTTTTACAGCGTCTTCCCATTTTGTAGCTTGAGTAATCATTTCTTGTTCACCAATCCAGTTATTATCGGCATTCAGTCCTTTTTGTAAATTGATATTGGGCGGTATGACCGCTTCTTTCATGGACAAAACGACTTTGTGTAGACCCGACATTGCAGCAGCGGTGAGCAAATGTCCCATGTTTGATTTGACGGAGCCGAGAAGTGGTTTTGAATGGTGTTGTTTGAAAAAATCAGCGATGGAATTCAATTCGGTCACATCACCAAGTGGTGTTCCTGTGGCGTGACATTCGAGGTAAGACGTATCTGTCGGAGAGATGCCATTCTGTTGGTAAGCTCGTTCAAAAGCCAGTTTTTGACCTTCTGGATTTGGACTTAAAAGGAATTTTCCTCGACCGTCATTTGATAAGCCAATGCCACAAATCACGGCTAAAATATTGTCGGCATCTCTTTCGGCATCAGCCAGTCTTTTGATGACCACCATGCCTGCGCCTTCTGAGGAGACCAGCCCGCCAGAGTCCTTGTCCAATGGCACAAACTTGGACTTTTCATCTGCATAAGCATGAAAAATCGAGAAGCCTATATGGATGAACAACTGGTCGGAAGCACAGACTGCGCCAGCCAGCATCATATCTGATTTGCCAGTGCTCAATTCATCGCAAGCCAACTTGATGGCATATAAAGAAGTCGCACAAGCTGCGTCCAGCGAGTAATGCGTTGTACCCAGCCCCAATGCCTCATGCACAATTTTAGAAGGCGCGACATCCAAAGCCTGATGATTTGGAAAGTCGTGATTTGTTGAAGGAATATTTATCGTATCATCTTCTAATAAATCACTCAGAACTTGCTGTGTCGTTTGCGCATAAATTTCCGACATCATTTTGTGAGACTGTCCAGTTGGGAAGGACAGATTACCTAAAATGACGCCACATTTTTTCAGCGCTTTTTTATTATTTAAATAGCCACTTTCGTGTAATGCTTCTTTTGCCACATAAAGTGACCATTGGTATAATTTGTCTAAATATTTTAGTTTTTCAGCAGGTGTTTGGAAGCCTTTTGGATCAAATTTGAAATTGCGGATATAGCCGCCTCGGGTGGAATAACACTTGTCTACTGTTCCCTTGTCTGGGTGGAAAAAGAGCGCAGGATCCGCGCCAAAATCTTCTTCATTGGCGAGACTCAGCAGGTCTTTTCCTGCCATCAGATTGTCCCAAAATTCCTCGGAAGTCGAAGAGCCGGGAAATAATCCTGATATGCCTATGATTGCAAATTTACTCATGTTTGTTTTGTAACTGTTTGTCCATAGTCCAATTTATGTTCAGGTGCTTAGTGGTCGATGGTCCATAGTCGATAGTCCATAGCTGTCTTCTCAGTAATCTTCCCATTTTATTAAATTTCACACGCATTTTGCAAAGCAAAATGAACATTGAAATGACCTGAATACTTGGATGCAGCTATCGACCATGGACTATCGACTATCGACCAATTGGGCTAAATAGTTATTTTGTTTTCCTATTTCATCACCACTCCAAATCCTTAGAAAAGGTCAGCGTCGCGCCATTCGTCACCATATAAACATTGCCTTCCTCGTCAAAAACCTGACAATTGGCGACTGCATTGAAGCCATCATCTTTTTTAATTTGAATACTGGAAAAAAGCCGTTTGCCGAAAGGCACTTTTTTATAAATCAGCACTTCTTCTGATTGTACAGGCAATCCCTTTGCGCCATCTTTAAACAACTGTGTCCAGATAACTAAGCCCTGGAAAATGATGTCGCTATAATACGTATTGACTGAAAATGCTGGAAATTGCCCCTGATCTTCGAGCGGAACAATGGGGGCATTGCATTGAATCAAGATTCCTTTTTCGGAAGCTTCCACTAATTTTTCAATGCCCTGAAAATGTGGGCCATGAAATAAAGTACCGTCTTTATATAAGCTTGCTCCGTCTTTATTCACTTGCTCACCAAGTGGCTGATGCTGATATTTTGGCATAGGCGGCACTTCGTTTTTGTGGACTAAAGTCACCTTCGCGCCGTAATGAAAAGTCGGTAATTTCTTTCCTTCCACCTGACTGGACACGAGTCCATCGAATACAATTTCTTTTTCAGACTTAGCTGTTTCGGTCAATTGAACTAGGAAGTTTTCAGGCAGACTTTCATCAAAAACCAAACCTTTGAACAGTTTCGATTTTTCGATTTTATGGATGTTAAAATCGGGATATAAACGCTGACAGCTTTGTGAAATCCAACTGATTCCATTGACGACCGGCAGGACGGGTTTGCCCTGAATGACGTGATGATTCAGGAAATTATTGGCTGCCAGTGTTACCTTACGGCGAATGTTGTGCTTTTGGAGTATGCCGATATGACTAACTCCGGCTGGCAATGTGCCGCCAATGATGCACTGGGGCTGATTGAAATAATCTTGATTCAATTCATTGACCAATAAGGCTGCGCCGCCTTCGCTGTCCACCAATTCTACCCCATAAGCTTCAAATTGTGCTTTGAGTTCGCCACTGACCATGCCGCTGTCCCATGCACCCCAGTTGATGGCAGAGACATGGGTGTTCGGATGATTTGTTTTGAAAAGCTGTGCTGCACTGCTCAGAATTTCATTGGCAATGGCATAGTCTGACTGACCAATATTTCCATAAAAACCAGCTACAGAAGAAAACAGAATCAAGTGATCCAAATGATGAATATCCACCGACTGAAAAAGAGACAGTAAGCCGTCCAATTTAACAGAAAGTACATTTTCAAAATCAGCTTCCGACTTGTCTTGAATATATTTGTCAGCCAATCGACCTGCGCCATGAATGACACCTGTGATGTTGCCAAATTTGGCGACAGCCACCTTCAACTCTGCTGCAAAACTTTGTGGCTGAGTGACGTCACCTTTGATATACTCGACTTGCGCACCATGATTTTTTATGGCAGTAATGCTTGCTTCTATCTCTTTTTTGGCGACAATATTTTTGAAGATTCGTTTGACTTCTGACAGACTTGGTTTTTTGCTTTGTGCTTTGAGGTCATTCATAATCAGGCGTTTCAAGTCGCCTTCATGATCTGTGCTTTTCGCAAAATCGGGTATCTGATAACTAAAGTCTGAACGACCCAGCAAAATGAATTTGCATTGAAAAGATTTCGCCATTTCAATGACACATTTGGCGGTAACGCCTTTGGCACCACCACTAACTAGAAAAACCGAGTCTTTGGAAACCTTGGTTTGAATCTGCTGATGATTGCTGAGTTCATTTTTTTCGACGAAAGTCGTCTGCCGCCCTGCTTCCGAAAAAGCGACCTCTGTATGATTGAGATTGGCATCGTGAAATTCTGCAATGACCTGATTGGCGATTACTTCTTTCGATAGTTCAGGCTGAATATCTACTGCCCGACAAAAAACAGGCGACCATTCGAGATTCAGGCATTTGACCAAACCTTTAATTCCGCCTCCAATCACAGAAACGTTGCCTCTTTTGCCCATGCCGAGTTTGCCGTCCATTCGGGTAACTGTGAGGAAGCCTGCCCGTTGTGTTTCGCCTAAATCATTGAGGGGTTGTTTGAGGTGTTTTGCTAAAAAGAAAACTGTTTTCAGAACGGCTCTTTCTGCTTTGAAATGCTGTACGAAATTGCCGTTTTGAAACTCGAAATGCGGATGTAGGTGGATGAAACTTCCTATTTCTCCATGTGTCTTTCTTACTTTCTCCACTGCTTCGGCAATTGCTGCATCTGTTGTTGCTTCAAGATTTACTGCATTTACTTTAATGGGATTCGGTATGTTCGGTAAATTCAGAACAGCAACTTTCTGTTCGTTTGCAGTCAATTTTAAAAAGACTTTTTGTGTCAATTCTGACCCATCATTTGTAAGTAAAATACAATGTGACAAGGGAATTTTGAAGCCATAAAAATCCGGTTCAGGCAAATAAGATAATCCGATTTCACTCCGAGTGACACCATGAAAATCTCCAGTGCGTATGCTGCTTAATTGCTGGACAGGATTAGATTGTTCAGTTTTAATCTCCTGCATTTGAGCTATACCGTTCGCTATAATAGGCGAAGGGGACAGCTCCATTGGCGTAACAATCTTATGCTCAATTGCTACGCTTAGCCCTTTTTTGAACTGACGTAAGTTACAATTTCACCTAAGGTTCTCAACTCTGTCAATTCATTTGGATTGATGCCTGACATCTCTGGATACTGGCTGGTCAATGCGCCGAATATTTCAACTCTTTTGATAGAATCAATGCCTAAGTCAGCTTCCATATCCATGCTCAATTCCAGCATTTCGGGTGGGTAACCTGTTTTTTCAGAAACCACTTCCATCAATGCTTTTTCCATACTGGCAGTTGCAGTCCCATTGCTTGTCGCGGCTGTAGCAGCTGCGGGAGTTGTAGCAACTTGTGGAGTAGAAGGAGCAATTGAAGTCGCAGCCGTTCCGCCTGCCTGCGCAGAAACATAGCTGACAATTTCACCCAATGTTCTCAACTCTGTCAGGTCGTTTGGATTGATGCCCGACATCTCTGGATACTGGCCGGTCAATGCGCCGAATATTTCAACTCTTTTAATAGAATCAATGCCGAGGTCAGCTTCCATATCCATCGTCAATTCCAGCATTTCGGGTGGATAACCTGTTTTCTCAGAAACCACTTCCAACAGGACGCCTGATATTTTGGAGGCATCCATAGCACCGCCGGTACTTGGTGGAGCAGTTGGAATTACCGTACTGGTTTGAGCTTGAACAACAGGCGGAGCGACGGCTACTGCGGCATGTCCATTGCTGTATCCATTGCCATTATGATGACCATTTCCACCATGTTGAATCGCTTGTTGAGCGAGCATTGGAGGAGTACTGGCAACTGCTGCCTGCACCTGATTTGAAGTTTCAAACTGCTGGGATAATAGCCCAATTAATTGTTGGGACTGGCGATTTTGCTCCGTGATGAATCGCTCGAAGATTTCTAGGGACTTGTTTTGATTGACTTGAAATGATTCAAGTGTTTGCTGTAAAAGCTGCAATGCTTCCTTATTCATATCTTCAGTATTTTGTAGAGAATTATTTGTAACTGGTACTTCAATTATTTTTTCCACCTGAACGATTTTCTCGACAGGCACTTCCACTATTTTTTCGATAATTTGTGGCTGACCACCTTTGATTTTGAAACCATCATTCAGGACATCCTGATAGGCTTTTTGAGTTTTTGGAGACACATAATTATTGCCACTCAACTGTACCGTCATCTTGTTTTTCGGTGCAGGAAGAGCTTGTTTTGCTTTATAAGGATCAACATTTTTAAGCGGCAGACCAAGAACCTGCATTTGCACCACTGCTTGTCTGAATTGCAAATCACTGTTCTTTTTCGCATTTGGATTCAGGGCAATGGCAATATGATCTTTCCCTTTTAAAATGCTTTTTACCAAATTGGTCAAAATGCCTTTTGGTCCAAATTCAACAAATACGCGGCCGCCTGCGGCATAGATGTTTTCGATTTGTTGTTTGAAAAAGACAGGATTCAAAATTTGTCCTTTGAGTAAAGTTTTGACTTCATTCAAATTGGACGGATAGGCTTGCGCCGAGCTGTTGGCATAAACTGGAAAAGTAGGTTTATTGAATTTCAGTGTATGCACAAAATTTGCAAATGGTTTCTGTGCATGCTGGACATATTCGGTATGAAATGCTGCGGAAACAGGCAATGGAATCACGGTCATGCCTTGCTGAGATAAGAGCTGTTGGGCATTTTGTATCGCTTCCGTTCCACCTGCAATGATGATCTGCTTGTCAGAATTGACATTGGCAATCTTGATTCCTGGAATGTTTTGAATCGCTTGTTGCGTTTCCTCGAAAGAGGCTTTTACCGCAGCCATTGTGCCGGGGTCTTTTCCTTCTTGAACCTGCGCCATCGCATTTCCACGTGTTTTGGCTAAAGCCAAAAAAGTTTTATCATCATAAACACCTGCTGCCCAAAGTGCGGTCAATTCGCCAAAACTATGACCAGCTGCAAAAGCAGGATTGAAGCCTGCACGATTCAAAAGTTTATACAATCCCATGCTCATCGCACCTATGGCGGGCTGTGCATGTTGGGTTTTGGTGAGTTCGATTTGCTGGGCGTCTTTTTCTTCTTTTGAAAAAACAGGAATGGGGAAAATAGTTTTAGTCAGGTCTTCCGTTTTCGCGAAAGCGTCAAAAACTTCTGGGAAAGCATTGGCCAATTCTGTTCCCATGCCCACGTATTGTGCGCCTTGTCCTGAGAAAAGCGCGACCACATTTTGAGTATAGGCATTGCCGCTGGCGCGGAAATAAATGCCTTTCGGATGATCCCAGCCAATTTGATTATTGACTAATTGCTGTGATGCGATCTGGAAATACTCAATGGCTTCTTCTTTGCTGGTCACCACAAATCCTAGTCTTGGTGAAGCAGGATTCAGTTGTATGTTTTTTGAGTTTTGAAGGAGTTTGGCAAATTCCAAATCTCCGTTTTCGTCACTCAGTATATTGGGAATGATGGCGCATAATTTGACCAGTTCATTCAGTGTATTTTCTTGTAGTAAAACTGTTTTATAAGGTTCGTGGATGCGATAGTCACCTGATTTTTCGCTCTTATATTCCTCCATCGCGATGTGGACATTGATTCCACCAAAACCAAATGCGCTCAAACTTGCCCGGCGTGGATAGTTGTCTTTGAACCAGGGGCGGGTTTGGGTATTCAAATAAATTGGGGTGTTTTTGATGTCGAATTTTGGATTTGGGGCAGTGACATTTAGGGTGGGTGGCAATACTTTATGGTGGAGTGCCAATGCTGCGCGAATCATGCCTGCCGCGCCTGCCGCTGCTTTCGTGTGTCCGATTTGCGATTTTACAGAACCTAGCGCGATATGCTGTTTTCGCTCATTGTCTTTTCCGAAAACCATTCCCATCGAGGTAAACTCAGTTGGGTCGCCTGCGCCTGTGCCTGTGCCGTGGGCTTCAATCAAACCAACCGTCGAAGGCGGATAAGCTGCGTCTTCGTAGGTGCGTCCCATGGCCAGTGCCTGTCCGCTTGGGCGCGGCGCGTACACAGATTTGAAACGCCCATCAGATGAACTTCCGATTCCTTTTATTACCGAATAAATTTTATCGCCATCTCTTTCAGCGTCAGCCAGTCTTTTCAAGACCAACATACCGATACCTTCACCAATCAACATGCCGTCGCCGGTCTCACTAAATGGGCTGATTTTTCCTGACCTGGAGAAAGCTGGTGTCTTGGAGAAAGACATATACATGAAGATCGAATTGTCGGTATCTACACCGCCCGTCAGCATCATGTCGCAGCGTCCTTCAACCAATTCGCTCAATGCCATTTTTACAGCAGACAAAGAGGCGGCACAAGCTGCATCGACTACGGAGTTGATGCCGCCCAAATCGAAGCGGTTGGTGATTCTGCCTGAAATCACATTGCCCAACATGCCTGGAAACGAATTCTCATTCCAGCCGATATACGCCTTGCTCATCTTTTCTATGATTCTCGGAATGTCTTCTTCTGCAATGCCGCTGGCGCGCAATGCTTTTTTCCAGACAGGATATTGAAGTCGGGCAACAAGTGGGGTGATTAATTTCTGTCCACCGCCAACGCCGAGAATGACGCCCGTTTTTTCTTTTAATTCTTTTGTGAATTTCGGCGAATCTTTTCCATAACCTGCGTCTTCAAAGGCATCTCTCGCTGCGACCAAAGACAATAACTGGCTGACATCCGTCACTTCAAGAATATTTGGCGGCAAACCAAATTCGAGGGGATTGAAATCTATATTGGGTAAGAAACCGCCGACTTTGCAATAGGTCTTGTCAGGCGAAAATGGATCTGCATCATAATAATCATCCAATTCCCAGCGGCTTTTGGGTACGTCTATAATGCTGTCTCGTGCCTCCACAATATTATTCCAATATTCTTCTATATTTTTCGCATCAGCAAAAAAAGCAGATAAACCGACAACAGCGATTGGAGTTTTGCTCAATGAACTATTTATATTCATGCTTAATTTTTTAAATCGAGACCTTGAAAAGTTCTTCTTGTTTTTTTAATAGTTTCAAGCCTTTAGGGGTGCAAAGTCCTTTTAGGTAAGGGACGACCGTAAAAAAGGTCAATCGTTCTTTTGAGAATTTATCTACAGGGAATTTTTGATTGTCTTTGAATAGCCGGAGCAGGTGAAGCACCGTTGTTCCGACCACCTCTATATCCAGGTCATCAACAAAAAGCCCATCTTCGATTCCCCAGTTGGCGAGATAAAGCATTTCTTCGCGGGCATAGCTGCCAGCCTGCTCAATAACAGGCTCTAGTTTCGGATGAAAGCGATAGATGTCTGCGTAAAAATTGGAGTTGATTGTATGATACCGCTCTAATATTTTTTGATGGAGAAAAGCCATGGCAGCAATGGCATTCGGGGCATTATGCATAAGTGCCTCGTTTTCGCTTTTGACCTTTTGGTGATACACCGTAATGCAGGCCGTCAGCAACTCATCTTTGTCTTTAAAGAACTTATAGATGGTTCGTTTTGACGTGTGTAGTTCAGATACAATGCGATCAATTGTCACGACTTTTACACCATATTTGGTGAACAACTCGTAGGCTTTTTCGATGATTTTTTCTTGTGTCATTGTTTGAAAGTAATGGTGGTAATATTTTTGTTTCGCTAGTACCGCGCAAAGAAACGGATAATTTTTGTCTTTTTGTGTCAAAAAACTATTTTTTATATATCTTAGCAGTGGCGCAAGGGTATTTTAGTGGAAAATGCTGTTGTTTAAGTCATACGGAGCAGTATAAATAGATTGCTTATTCATAACGCAAAAAAACTTTTCCCTATAGCAAAATCACCGCACAACTTAGGTTCAACTGACATCCTTAGGCCATCTTTAAGATGGTAGAAGGCGGCGGGTTTAGTGAAGGATGGAGTAGGAATGCCTTTTTGTTGTCACGAACTAAAAAAACAAAACTTAATAATATGCCACTATCATCAGAAACACTATTTCACTTTACAAGCAAGTATGAATACTTAACCAGTATTTTGACAGGAGCTTTTTTTCCAAGATTTTCACTCGAAACAATTGAATCGAAAAATAGGGATGATGGGAAATTAAAAACAATTAATAAAGGAGTACCAATGGTTTGTTTTTGTGATATTCCACTAAGCCAAGTTAAAGATCATATTAACTTCTATGGCTCTTATGGCATTGGTTTGAAAAAACAATGGGGACAAAGCAAAGGTCTTAATCCTCTAATTTATTTAGACAAAGACTCTAATCTTAGCGACCATATTGTAGACATGAGTTATGAAATATTCAAGCCAGAATTTAAAAACAAGCCAGAATTTAAAAAATTAAAAGCAGCTTATCATGATATTGTAAGGTATACTAAACCTTATACAGGGCAAAATATTAATAGGAAAACAGGAAACTTAATTGAGAACTATAATTTTTATAATGAAAAGGAATGGCGATATGTACCTAAGATAGACGATCATGATGCGGAAAATATATATTTAAAAAAAGATCAATATGATGATTTTGCTTATCGGACTAAGCAAAACAAGTTGATGGAATCAAAAAAAATAACCTTTAAACCTAATGATATTTCATACATCATAGTAAAAGAAGATTACGAAGTAGAAAGAATTATGGAATGCATTGAAGGATTAGGTCATAGCTATAAAGATACAAAAAGACTAATTTCAAAGATTCAAACAAATCATCAAATCATGTTTGACTTTTAAATCCGAAAGCAGGTGATAACAAATAAGAGCAGCCCCCAGCATGAAGCTGATATTGTACGAAAAAAATGCACAGTTTTGCCGTCCCATTCGCCCATGGTTAAAACCATTGGCTACCAGATAGATCGTGTCTACGACACTTTGTTAAGCTGTCATTTGAAGGGCTATTCAAGTCGCGGATCCTTTTTGAATGACTCTTTGGATAATAAAACGAGCATTTTTAGCATAATCCAGAGAATTGAGATCAATGTCCCAAAATAAATAGCTTGGTAAAGTCATAATTTAGGTAAATTTAAAAACTTGAAAGCATTGCTAAGCCCCCAAATGCCAGAGCAAGTGCTAAAAATACAAGATATATAACCACTAAAATTCCAATGTATTTCCAAAATGATTTATTTTTAATAAAACCTTCTTCCAGATATGCCATATCGTGTGTGGCTGTATATTGGCGAAATGCATTTGCTGCCTGATATAAATAATTCAAAGGCGGTAAAGTAATGGCAAAAACTATTAGCATACCAATGATGATGCTTATTATTTCGCCAGGAGCTTGTGTTATCATCCAAACAAGCATACCCATCATTAATAACATAAACAAGCCTCCAATAATACTCACGATGAACATTAGATTGCCTATACTTTTAATGTGTGATTTTGCCTTTACGGTTAAGTGTTCTTTGGGATTAGTGGGAAAGTCATCGTAGTTTTCCATGATTTTTTGTTTTTAATAGATTAGAAATGGAATTTAAATAGATGCTAAAGCAGATTAAATAAATCCAGGAATCGACTAGTGCCCATACTTGCCATAATAATGCCGGAAAGTATAGAAAATGCAAAAGAGACACAGACCAATAACCAGTAATTTTTATATTTACCAAGTGCCTGTTCCAATGCGACAGGGTTTTCGTGTTGGGTAAACTGTTTAATCTTGCCAGCGGATTGAATGAGAAAAAGATAGGTCGTGAAACTGATGGCTGTACTGATGATTGTACTAATAATCGAGAAAGTCATTAGCGTTTTTCCGCTAATTTGCGACCAGGTATTAAAAGTATAGATAGTACTAAGGATGCCAATCAGGACAACAATAAAACCCATCACTCCCAGAAATATCATCCAGGGACGAGTTTGTTGAAGTGCCTGAATACATCTACTGCTCAGACCATCTGCGCCCATCGAAATATTGTCTAAAGGTTCCATATTGATTTTTTTTAGAATTAATTATTTTAACGTAAATATACATAATCACTAGAATTAATGTACGCTTTTTATTGGTTTTTTCGAGCGTTGAGATATTGCCTCCAGCTCCACTTCCACTTGCCCTTTCAGCAAATCCTCAAAAGTTTCCCGTTCTCGAATCAGGTAATCCTGACCTTTATACACGAGGACTTCTGCCGGGCGGTAGCGGGAATTATAATTGGAAGCCATGCTGAAACAATAGGCGCCCGCATTGCGGAAAACCAGAATATCGTTTTTGCGAACTTCATTGATAATGCGGTCTGCGCCAAAAGTATCGGTTTCGCAAATATAGCCGACAACCGTGTAGATCTTCTGGTCGCCGTTTGGATTGCTGATGTTTTCGATTTCGTGATGAGCATCGTAAAACATCGGGCGAATCAGGTGATTGAACCCCGTATCAATGCCGACAAAAGTACAGGCGGTGGTTTGTTTGACAACATTTACATTGGCGAGAAAATAACCTGCTTCGCTGACCATATATTTGCCCGGCTCAAAACGCAGCGTTAAGTCTTTGCCAATTTCTTTGCAAAAAGCATTAAAACGCTCGCTGAATATTTTACCAAATTGTTCAATATTCGTGTATAAGCCACCTTCTTTGTATTTGACCTTAAAACCACTGCCAAAATCAATATAAGTCAGGTCTTCAAAACTATCTGCAACCGAGAAAATCAAATCTGCGGCTTTGATAAAGACATCTGGATCCAGAATATCTGAGCCAGAATGTACATGCAGCCCCACGACAGGAATATTCAGTCGGCGCACAATCCGATTCACCAAAGGCATTTGATGAATGGAAATGCCAAATTTGGAATCAATATGTCCAACAGAAATTTTCGAATGACCACCTGCCATCAGGTGCGGATTGATGCGGACACAAAGCGGCAAACCAGGATGATTGATGCCCAGATATTCCAGCATTTGTATATTATCGACATTGATTTTGACACCGTATTCAATGGCTTTGTCAAACTCCTGTTCGCTGACATTATTGGGCGTATAAATAATATCTTCAGCCGCAAAACCTGCCTTCATGCCCAATCGAACTTCCTGAATGGACACACAATCTAAACCCGCTCCCATGTTTTTAAAAAGCTTGAGAATAGAAAGATTGCTCAATGCTTTACACGCATAATGTATCTTTAAATCATGTACATCAAAAGCATCATAAAAGCTTTGGTATTTCTCCATGATTTTTTCGGCATCATAGACGTAAAGTGGTGTGTCGTATTCCTGGGCGAGTTGCTGGAAGTTAATCATCGGTTTATATTTTAGCCGACAAAGCTACAAGTATTTTTCTTTTTTATTTATACAAAAGTTACCATATTTTTTTCTAGGTGCGGAAGCTCGTTGAAAGTCAAAAGGTTAATCTTATCTCTTGAATATAAAAAAGTGCTGAAAGAAGTATTGCGTACAGAAGAGCTGGTTCGGGCAATTCGTTTTTGATCTTCCATGCCGAGTATTTCTGCGGTGATAGAACTCAGTGTACCGCCTGAAGTAAAGATGCCAATTGTTTCGCCTTTTTTGGTCTGTTCTAGGATCTTAGCTAAGGCATCTTTGGTGTCTTTTCGGAAAGCCTGCCAGGATTCTACCGTGGGGACTTTAATGTTGTCTTCGACCCATTGCTCCATGAAATGTTCAAAAATTTGCAAGCTGTTTTTTCTTTTTAGATCAGGATTTGACTGGATTTCTTCATGCCATTTTTTGATTTTTGGATTGCTATGTATCAAGTCAGGAAAGGCTGTTTTCAAAGCCTCTGAGCAGGAATGTTCTTTTAAGTTTTGAAGTATAACGGGCTTTGGAATGTCGAGCTTTTTTTGGGTATAAATACGGCTAACAATTTCGCAAGTATGTTTTTGTCGCACGAGCGGCCCGGTGAAAATTTTGTCAAACTGAATGTTCTTTTCAGTTAGGTATTCACCTAGTATGGCGGACTGTTTTTGTCCGAGGTCAGAAAGTTGATCGTAATTGACTGCACCATAAGAAGCTTGGGCATGGCGGAAAAAATATAGTTTACTCACGTTGTAATGGTTTAATATTTTACAGCAGGATAAGTGCTGCAAATTTACATTATTTAATAAGTTAATTTGGCAAATTACGAATTACGAACGAATCAACCAATCACCAATAAATCAACACCGCAACAACCATGTCACAAAACGCATTTTAAACAAATAGTAAAATAATGTCAGATGATTATCTTTAGTGACATTCATGTTCCGATATTCTTTTTTATTCATCTTCCACAACCGAAAGAAAATGAGACGCGCTTTAATGGTTCTAATGGGAATGGTTTGTCTGGTATCAACAAAGGCACAATTGCCAAATAAACAGGGGGAAACATCGGAAATAGGTTTGCGATATTCGTCTGTTGCCCCACAGCTTATCTATCCAACAACAGAAAAGATAGTCACACGATTCCCACAAGCGGATTTCGAAAGACAAAGCTATCTTATGCTCCAATTTGAAGAAATTCCAAGTTTAATCCAACAAAAAAAACTAGCCGAAAAGGGTATTTTTATTATACAATTTGTAGCTGATCGTAGCTATATCGTTCGCTTGTCTGGTCAATTGACAATGAAGGACTTGCACGAAGTGAACGCGCAAAGTGTTGCGCCAATACCAGCCCGAAGCAAATTGGCACCTGCTTTACAATCCGAAGCACTTTTGCCAGCACATACTTGTACTGCCGATGGGGCTGTTCTTGTGCTTGCTCGTTATTTTCAGGGAATTGAAGATAAGCTGGAGAAGGCTTTTGACCTGCCTTATATGGAGGTGGAAAATATAGATACCAAACAACGAATATTGAGGCTGGCACTTCCCTTTGCGAGTTTGGAAACATTGGCAGCATTGCCTTATATAGAAAGCATTCATCCCGTTTTGGGCAAACCTCAACTCACTGCTTTCAATGGACGTGGACAGCATAATGTAGAGTATGCACAACAGGTGTATGGACTGACGGGAAGCGGTGTCACAGTTGGTGTAGGCGACCAGGGCAAACTGATACATGCAGATGCACAAAATCGAGTTATCAATTACGAAACAGACTACTACTGGCATGGCTCCATGATTGCGGGGGTCATCAGTGGTGCGGGGAATATACGCGAGTCCTACAAAGGTATGGCGCCGGGCTGCACGGTTATTACCGATTTTGCGAATGAGATACTGGACAGCCTGCCGAATTACTACAGCAATCACGGGATGGTGCTGACAAATAATGCGTATAAATTTAATACATTTGATTGTGCGGAGTTTGGAAATTATAATGTCTATAGCGGGCTAGTGGATCAGCAATTACTGGATTATCCAGATGTGTTGCATGTCTTTTCTTCTGCCAATGATGCCTTAATCAATGTGAATGGCTGCAATGGCTATCCGCCCAAATATGCGACGCTGCCTTCTTTTCAAAATGTAGGTAAAAATGTACTGACGGTTGGCGGCATTCGATATGATAATACAGAATATTTGTCTTCCAGTCGTGGCCCGGCTACGGATGGGCGATTAAAACCCGAAATTGTAGCGAAAGCCCTCAATGTATATGGAGCAACTTCTGTGAATGGCAATGCGAATAGTTATAGCGGAGGTTACGGTACTAGCTTTGCAGTCCCTACGGTAGTTGGTGTGCTGGCTTTGATGTATGAGCAATACAAAAAGCAGTATAATGGCATCCATCCACCTGCTGCGCTGATGAAATCTATTGCCTGCAACACAGCTGATGATGTGGGCAATCCTGGTCCTGATTTTTTGTATGGCTATGGACGTATCAATGCTGAAAAAGCCATTTCAGTACTGGAAAATGAACAGTTTTTTAGTGATTCATTAGCGCAAAGCGAAGAAAATACACAGGTTTTTATCATTCCGCCTGGTTTGCGACAAGCCCGTATTATGCTCTACTGGGCAGATGTGCCAGGCAGTGCAATGGCGACTAAAGCACTGGTCAATGACCTGGATATAAGCCTAGTCGCTCAGGACGGAACAATGCACCTGCCCTGGGTCTTGGATGCCTCGCCAACAGGCTGCCTGAATGATGCTGTAAAAGGCATAGACACCCTCAATAACATGGAACAAATCACATTGGATAATCCGCCAGCAGGGACCTATATTTTAAAAGTAGAAGGCAGTCAAATTCCAGTCGGAAAGCAGATCTATCACATCAATTATCTCTTTGTAGAAGACAGTGTAGAATTTTCCTATCCGATAGGTGGGGAGGGGCTTCGCGCCAATGCGTATATGTATGTCTATTGGAATTCTTTGGATGTGCAAAACGATTTTGCGCTGTCTTATTCGCTGGATGATGGAGCAAACTGGATGCTCATCAATGACGCGATTGCAGGTGCAGACCGCTATTTGCGCTGGACGCTGCCCACTGTATTTTCAGATCAGGTGCGGATGAAGATGACGCAGGGTAATAATACGACGATTAGTGAACGTTTTTCGATTAGCAAAAGACCAAGCGTGACTGCCACTGCATTTTGCAACCAGACTGTCGAAGTCTGCTGGGATGCTATTCCTGGAGCGGAAGCTTATCAGGTGTATCAACTGGCACCTGTCGATACTTTTATACAGGCTATAGATACAGTGTGTAGTTTGTGTCATAGTATGCAGGTGATGGAGACAGACACTTCGACTTACTGGTACAGTGTGCGGGCTTTATTCAATAATAAACAGGCTGGAGAACGGGCTTATGCGACGAAAATAGATGCTTTTCCGGCTAATCCGCCTAACTTCAATTTCTCTTATGTCAATGACTCGACTTGTTATCAGTTTTATAGCACATTGCCCGACAATATTCCAGTAGAGTGGGATTTTGGCGATGGAACGACGGATACTTATTTCAAACCTGAAAAAGAATTTGCAATAGCAGGAAATTACACGGTTTGCCTGAGGGCTAATTTTGACTGCGACACGATACAAAGCTGCCAAATCCTGAATATCGACCCGCCCAACTGGACTTTGTCTGTATCGGATATGCAGATATTTTGCAATGATACCATTTCATTTACACCGCAATCTGAATGTCTGGAAAATATACCAGAACTGGGAGAAACTGTGCGTGGTCAGTGGTTTTATTTCAAAGGAATTGGGGACACCATCAGCCTGTCCACTTGCCACCCGACGACGCAGCCCGATACCCGTTTGCATGTATTTGAAATGAATTGTGGCTGGACTTTATTGGATAAAAATGAAAATAATTCTGGCTGTGTTCCTGCTGCTACTTTGAGTTTGCCAACTACGCTTGGACAAATTTATAGAGTATTGGTCAGCAGTAGAGATTTTGAAGAAGGAAATATTACTTTGTCCATGAATTGTGCCGCAGCACCCGATTTACAAATTTATGCGATGCTGGAAGGTCCGTATAACAGCAACACTGGACGCATGAATACCCGGCTCAAGATGTGGGGGATTCTGCCCGGACAAATACCGGTTTTTCCCGCAGCACCGACACCGCCTGGACAACCTTATAATATACCGCCCTGGAATCATGAAGGTACAGAAGGTAGCAATTTTACGGATACAGATTATGCAAGTATTGCACAGCAAAATAATAATATGCAGGTCGTGGACTGGGTGCTGATTACTTTTTCAGAAGATATTTTTGGAGAACAGGAAGTCCACAAAACTGCAGCATTGCTTTTAGAAAATGGTAAAATAGTTTTTCCTGAAACTTTCTATTTGCCGAAAGGCGCAACATTCTACCTCAAGCTGCAACACCGCAATCATCTGGGCGCATTATCGCGAGCGGTGAGTTTTAGCGGTAATACGCTATCTTATGATTTTTACACGTCCAATTCTATGGTGGTTGGTAGCAATTATGGGCAACTGGAAATCGAACCTGGCGTGTGGGGACTGTATGCAGGCGATGGGGTGCAGGATGATAATCTGACAGGTTATGAAATCAATGGCGCAGATAAAAGTCTCTGGCTGAGTGAAAATGGCACATTCGGAACTTATTTGCTGTCTGATTATAATTTGGATGGTGGAACAAATGGCGGAGACAAGGTGATATGGAGTGAGAATAATGGCGTGTATTCGGCTTTGGGGAAGTAGGGGCGTGGTGATTGGTTGATTGGTATATTAGTGATTGGTAATTGGGGTGTTGGTGATTGGTATATTAGTAATTGGTTGAAATAGTTTTTTGGAAAATTGGATATAATTTTTTTAATTCAGGTGTTTTTTGTATTTTGTAGTCGAAAGAAATGCTAAATGTTAAGATGCATTTTGATGTTTTTGTCACAAAAAAAAGGTTGAAAGCCAATGCCCTAAAGGGTTTAATTTTGCGGAAAATTATTTTTTTTGTGTTAAAATGACGTTCTTTGACTTCATATTGTGACATCGTGTAATATCACAATTTTGGCATATTTTTTTAGATTTTATGGGATTTTGTTTTGCAAATTTAGGAAATCGACGCTTCCGATAGCTATCGGAACAAAATTTGCGACAAAATTTTGGACTTAAAAAGCTGTCATTCAGTTTTTTAAGTCTAAAACAGCCCTTTTAGACCCATGTCCAGCTAAGATGAACGAACGTTGCGTAGCAAAAATGATTCGGTGAATCATTTTAGTGAAGAGAACCGCGACAGCGGGTGGGAGGGCAAGCTGAGGAACAGACAGGAATGTCTGTGCTACTTTACATTTAGACCCA